>JAABNQ010000176.1 GCA_009928435.1 Bacillus sp. HF117_J1_D | reverse complement strand
AGAAGATAAAATTTAAGTTATGTCTTTTCTCTCCTTTCGCTCTGAAGGTAGTGGGGGATCGATGAAGGCTTGACACGGAGCCTCTGCGGGCATGATTCTCCTGCCGAGAAGCCAGATGTCACAACATCGGCATCGCCAACCAAGGCTATCATGCCCGCTGCTCCATATAAAGCCTCGCGTCACGTCCGAAATCACATCTAAGATACCCGGGCAAGACGAGCCTCCTGATAAATCTTTCCCGGTGTTTTATAGTCCAGCGATTGATGTGGACGATCGGTATTGTAGAATGCCACATACTGCCGTATGCCTTTCCGTAACTCTCTGGGATTTTCATAATCATTAAGATAGATATTTTCATACTTTAAAGACCTAAAGAATCTTTCTGTACGACTATTATCTGTTGCTCGTCCCTTGCCATCCATAGATACCCGAACATTATG
>JAABNQ010000046.1:17587-32303 GCA_009928435.1 Bacillus sp. HF117_J1_D | reverse complement strand
TAGACATTTTTATCTTCAAATTTTATTGAGAGGGATACTTATTGAACATCCTCTAGTATTTCTTTTTTTCGGATAGTATTTGATCAAATTGGCTAGTACTTCCTTTTCTCGGATAGTATTTGATCAAACTGGCTAATAAATCTTTTTTTCGGATAGTATTTGATCAATGTGGCAAGTAAATCCATTTTTCGGATAGTAATTTGATCAAACTGGCTAGTATTCCGCTTTTTTGGACAGTACTTCGATCAAATTGGCAAGTAAATCCTTTTTTCGGCTAGTATTTGATCAAACTGGCAAGTAAATCTTTTTTCGGATAGTATTTGATCAAATTGGCAAGTAAATCCTCTTTTCAGACAGTATTTCGATCAAACTGGCAAGTAAATCCTTTTTTCAGATAGTAATTTGATCAAACTGGCTAGTACTTCTTTTTTTCGGCCAGTATTTGATCGATGCGGCTAGTATTTCCTTTTTTCGGACAGTATTTCGATCAAACTGGCTAATAAATCTTTTTTTCGGATAGTATTTGATCAAACTGGCTAGTAATTCTTTTTTTTGGACAGTAATCCGATCAAAGCGGCAAGTAAATCCTTTTTTCGGATAGTAATCTGATCAAACTGGCTAGTATTTCGCTTTTTTGGACAGTACTTCGATCAAACTGGCAAGTAAATCCTTTTTTCGGCTAGTATTTGATCAAACTGGCTAGTATTCGGCTCATCTCGGACAGTAATCCGATCAAAGCGGCAAGTAAATCCTTTTTTCGGACAGTAATCCGATCAAACCGGCAAGTATTTCGCTTTTTTAAAGTTAATGCCTGATATTGTGAGGAGCAATCATAGCCAAAAAGAAGAGGGTGTCATGGAAGTCAGTTTTCACTGGTTTTTCCAGACACCCTTTCTTATGTGAATAAACGTTATTCTTCTGTTCCGCTTTTTCTTATAGACCGCCAATAGAGACGTATTTTGTTTCCAAATATGGCTCGATACCTTCAATGCCGCCTTCGCGTCCGAGTCCGCTCTCCTTCATGCCGCCGAATGGTACGTGAGCTGCAGATGGTGCGCCATCGTTCCAGCCAATGATACCAAAGTTGAGGTTTTCATGAAGGTATGTTCCTGTTTTGTAGTCATTTGTGAAGAAGTAAGCTGCAAGTCCGTATGGAGTGTTGTTTGCAATCTCTACTGCTTCTTCCAACGTTGAGAATGTAACGATTGGAGCTACAGGTCCAAATGTTTCTTCCTGCATGATGTCCATGTCGTGTGTCACATTCTTAAGAACAGTTGGGTATACGAAATAGGACCCCTTGTCTTCGTCCACATTAAATTGGTTTCCAGCTAGTACTTCCGCACCTTTTTCAACTGCATCGTTGATTTGGAAAGCAATTTTTTCGTATCCTTTTTTGTTGATGACTGGACCTACATCAGTATCTGCGTCTAAGCCGTTTCCGACTTTAAGCTGTTTTGCACGCTCTGCAAATTTCTCAGCGAATTGATCAGCGATGCTCTCGTGAACAAGCAGACGGTTCGCACATACACAAGTTTGGCCGGCGTTTCTGAATTTAGTGAGCATGGTTTGCTCAACAGCTATATCAAGATCTGCATCTTCTGCAACAATCAATGGAGCATGTCCGCCAAGTTCCATCGTTACGTGTTGTACGTTGTTTGCAGAGTCTCTGATTAATGATTTTCCAACTGGGGTGGAACCAGTGAATGTGATTTTTCTTACATGTTTGCTGCTTGTGAATAATTCACCCATCATACGTCCGCTTCCGTTAACTACTTGAACAGCATCTTCAGGGATTCCTGCTTCGTGTGCAAGTTCAATCAAACGGATTGTGGTCAATGGTGTTTCAACTGCAGGCTTTACGATAAAAGTACAGCCGGCTGCAAGCGCAGGAGCTGCTTTTCTTGTCATCATCGCTGCAGGGAAGTTCCATGGAGTAATCGCCGCAACAAGACCGATTGGCTGTCTTGTAACCATGATTCTTTTTGATTCGGCTGCAGCAGGGACTGTACGTCCATAAATACGTTTTGCTTCCTCTGCATACCAAAGAACATAGCTTACTGCGTAGTCCACTTCACCCAAAGATTCGCGAAGAGGCTTTCCGTTCTCTTTCGTCATAACTTCCGCAATACTTTCTTTATTTTCCTTGATTTTATCTGCCCATTTAAAAAGTAATTCAGATCTTTTGTGAGCATTTACTTGAGACCACTTTTTAAAAGCTTCGTGGCCTTTTTCGAGCTTTGTATTTACTTCCTCGGCTGTATCGATTGTAACTTCTTGGATGACTTCACCAGTAGCCGGGTTTTTTACTTGAAATGTTTCTGCCATGATCAAAACTCCTTTATGTAAAAATTTTTTCCAGACATTTTGCAACAGGAAACTCCTATTTTAAATGTTGAAAATGAGAGGTACGTAAACCTCCTATTATTTTAACACAAAGTCTCGAAACTACCACTCACAAAGTTTGAAAGGGTAACTTTTAACAGAATAAAAATATATAACATGAATGAGTAAGTTCTATAGGGAAAGAAAGGAGTAGAAAAAATGGTTTTTGAGGGCTATCGAGTATCATCTTCCTATGGATGGAGGATAGATCCCATCGGGGGCGGAAGGGAATTCCATTCAGGGATTGACCTTGTAAAGGCGGATCGTGCACCTATTTTCGCTTTTGTTGATGGGACCGTTTTGTTTTCAGGTATCGGACGATCAGGCACCGGTTTAGGAGGATACGGAAAGGTGGTAGTAATCAAGGATCGAAATGGTTGTGCTCATCTCTATGCCCATCTCTCCAAAACAAAAGCAGTAATAGGTACATTTGTAAAAAAGAACCAGATTATCGGTTATCAGGGAGCGACTGGAAAGGCGACGGGTTCTCATTTACATTATGAAATCCGAAAAAAATCATCCCCAAGCTACGGCTGGACTGCAAATCGTGAGCAATCTACTTTGGCACCGATCCAATATTTACAATCCTACCATCAAACAAACAGGAGCAACGTATTGCGGAAACTGATTTTACCCAAAACGTCTTCTTCATGGCGGGTTTACCCAACAAACAAAAGACCAGTGAAAGGAAATGAAGTCGGATTCTTGAATCCTAAAAAATTCGGTGGACTGGAATATGACATTATTGGTAATCCTCAAAAAGATGTTTACACCATCCAAACTGCCCATTTTGGCAAAGTAAATATTTATGCTGCTTCCGCAACCGAAGCAAAAATTAAATGAAATTCAATCTTTCATCACAGGGGGAAGGCATAAGAGGGGCTCCTTATTAAAGATTTGGAAGACAATCCTGCTGAAGTCTCCAGCCTATTGGTATTCCTTTCAGTGGGGATTCAAACCTTGGCTGAACAAAGTTAAAGCCTCCAGCGGAGACAGCAGATTTTCAGAAGAATTTATCGAAATGTAAAGCTCGATAAATTCTGGGCGCAAATACGCCAAGGCGCATTTGACGTTCAGCAATAGTTTGAAAATCTCTTTAGAATAAACTTGTCCTCTTCCCCATATATTGGAATAGATTGAAAACGGGGAGGGTGGACATGCAATTTTATTATGGCCATCAAATGCCATTACGGATTTTGGATGAGGCCGAATTCTGGAAACACCAAGAAGAGGAACATACAGTTGTCATCAGGGAATTGGTCACCGGACTGGAAAAAGAATTTGTTGATGCCTTGCATGAGTGGGAGAAAGCCTTGTCAAAGACTCACCAACAGGTGGTTAGTTTCATTGAAACCGTCATTCGATCCAATTATTATGTTCCTTACTCTCTTTATCAGCTAGTGATGCAGCTTATCTCCTTTTGCCTTGAAGAAAGTGAACGCTTTATCGAGCTATGCAGACAGATAAAAGATGAAAGCAAGGTTGTCAGTGAGAATCAGACCGCGAAGGTAGTCCTTGTTCATATCATTCGTGAATCCGAATATTTTATTGGTATCGCCAGAGCACTTCTGTCTCAAAACTTTAAAAGTACAGCAGCACATTACCACCAGAAAAGCTAAGGGCTTCTTCATTAGAAGGCTCTTTTTTTCTATGATAAAGTAAGGAGGGAGACGGTCTAAAAGGAGAGTTTCATAATGTATGCATATATAATCATGATTTTCGTAGTGATTTTTTACGCTGGGAATATTCTTGTTGGTAAGGCAATCAATGAATTGCCGCCGTTGACGATGTCGTTCTTCCGGCTGTTAATTGCATTCTTGCTTCTGCTGCCGATTGGATTTCGGAGTGCTTGGACGCAGCGTTCCGTTTTTAAAGAATATAAAAAGCCTTTTTTAGTTATGACCTTCACTGGTATTTGTTTTTTTAATGTGTTTTTATACGGCGCCTTGCAATTTACGACGACTGCCAAGGTTTCGGTACTTGAAGCAGTCATTCCAGTGGCAACCGTTCTGTTGAGCGCATTTTTATTAAAAGAAAGGCTTGGCGGTGTCCAATGGGCAGGTATTTTTCTATCCTTGATCGGAGCGGTTTGGGTCATCATGGATGGGAAGGTGTTGCAATTGGCGGGCAGCGGTTGGAATCTGGGTGACGGCATTATGACAGGCGCTATTTTAACGTGGGCCATCTATTCTATTGTCGTGAAACAATATATGCATCTCTTTCCTCAATATGGGGCCGTATTGGTGATGACGGGAATCTCAGTGCTTGTCTTGTTCCCGGCGGTATTAGTAGAATGGTATTTTATTGGAGTTCCGTCGTTAACCGGATCAAATGTTGTGGGTCTATTATATTTAGGGGCCTTTCCTTCTGTGATTGCATTGATTTTATATAACCGTGGAGTGGAACTACTTGGTCCGTCCAGAGCTTCCGTATTTTTAAATTTTCTTCCTGTCGCCACAATGGCTGGCGCTTATCTTTTGCTGGGGGAATCTATTTCAGTGATACAGATGGTTGGAGCATTAGTCGTTATATGCGGTGTTATTTTTACAACCCGTCCAATCAGGCAGCCAATGACTGAAAAAATTGATGTAAAAGGAAATAAGTGTTCGTGAGGGAGTCAAGTAAAAAAAAGGAAGGCCAAGTTCGTCATTAGTAAGGATCAAAATGTAAATTCTGGTGATTCTTCTATCACCCCTTCCTTATTGTTGTCCGGAAAAGCAAGATTGTTTTTAGAGAATGAAATATCTGCACAAAAAGGCACGTAAGCGTTACTCCGAGATTTTTCTGTTATAATATTCTCTAGACAAAGGGACAGAGGGGGGATCTCAGTGAAACCAAAAGTGTTTGTTTCCCAGCCAGTTTCACAGGAAGTCAAAGATTATTTAGCACAATATTGTGATTTTAAAGTGTGGGATCAGAAGGTGCCAATCAAAAGGGAGGACCTTTTACAGGAAATTGGTGATGTAGATGGGTTGATCACATCTGGCAGAAGAATTACGGAGAACTTACTGAATCATGCGCCTAATTTGAAGGTCGTCAGCAATATATCAGTTGGATACAACAACTTTGATTTAGAAGCGATGAAAAGTCGGAATGTAATTGGAACCAATACACCTGGCGTATTGGATGAAACGGTAGCAGATCTTGCTTTCGGTCTAATCCTGGCTTCAGCGAGACGAATAGCGGAGTTGGACAAGATTGTAAAAGACGGGAAATGGGAGCCGACGTCAGGCGATGATTGCTTCGTTGGAGTGGACGTCTATGGTGCAACGCTTGGCATTATCGGAATGGGCAGAATTGGTGAAGCGATTGCCCGAAGAGCGAGGCTAGGGTTTAATATGGATGTTCTTTACTATAACCGGAATCGCAAGCCTGACGCAGAGGAGAAGCTTGGAGTTAAATACAGCGATCTGGATTCGCTTTTACAACAATCCGATTTTGTGTTATTAATGACACCGCTAACTCCTGAAACTGAAAAAATGATCGGTGAAAAAGAATTCAAGCTCATGAAAAAGTCAGCTATTTTTATTAATGTATCGCGCGGTCAGACAATTGATGAGGAAGCTTTAACTGCTGCGCTTGAAAATAAAGAGATTCATGCGGCTGCTTTGGATGTGTTTGAGCAGGAGCCTGTGAACAAGGACAATCCGCTTTTAAAAATGCCAAATGTGGTGACAACTCCGCATATTGGGTCAGCCAGCAGAAAAACTACTGATGCGATGGCGATGAAGGCAGCAACAAACATGGTGGCTGCACTTTTAGGGGAAGAACCTGAAAATAGAGTGATTTGACCAAAAAGAAACTTTGAGCTAAATTTTATAAAAATAAGTAAACCGCATGAGATCAAATGTAAATCCGTGATTTCATCTTAAATCGGCAAGGATACCCCTACTTCAATCGTGCGAAGGGCGTAGCCCAACGATAAGTAGGGGAGGAATTGCCGTCAGATACGATATGGTACGTTAAAATCGTAAGATTTTGTACCATATCAAGTATCTGACACTTTCGCCTCGCCTCATCTTTTCTTACCCTCACTAAAAATATGGTATAATATAATTAGTGAAAGGTGGTGGGGGCAATGTCTACAATTACTGCAAAAATACAAATTTATCCTTCTGATAATCAAGCTGAAAGTCTTAAAATTACCACTAACGCTTATCGTAAGGCCTGTAATTGGTTATCAAAACATGTTTTTGAAACAAAAAATCTAAATCAGGCAGATCTAAATAACTTATACTATTCTGATTTGCGAAATCAGTTTGGATTAAAAAGTCAAATGGCTCAATCTGTGATGAAAAACGTAATCGCTCGTTACAAGTCAGCAAAATCGAATGGTCAGAGATGGTCTTTGATTGAATTTAGACGTCTAGAATATGATCTCGTGTGGAATCGTGATTACTCACTAACCCAAAATCAATTTAGTGTGAACACACTTGATGGTCGTCTAAAGCTAAATTATGAGCGTAAGGCTATGAAGAAATACTTCAATGGTACTTGGAAATTTGGTACTGCTAAATTAGTGCACAAGTACAAAAAGTGGTTCTTGCATATCCCGATGACAAAAGAGTATCAAGAACTAGATTTCGCAAAGGTGAACAATATCGTTGGTGTTGATTTAGGAATCAACTTTCTCGCTACCACTTATGATAGTCACGGCAAAACCACTTTCTACAATGGAAATATTGTTAAGCATAAGCGTGGTAAGTTTAAAGCTACCCGCAAGCAATTACAAAAGAGACAAACACCGTCTGGTCGTAGAAAACTAAAACAAATAGGTTCAAGAGAAAACCGTTATGTGACTGATATAAACCATCAGATTACAAAGGCACTCGTTGACAAATACCCTAGAGGTACGATGTTTGTTTTAGAAGATTTAACAGGTGTTCGTTCTGCGACTGAAAAAGTACGAGTGAAAAACCGCTATATTTCTGTATCTTGGGCTTTCTACCAGTTCCGTCAAATGCTTGAATACAAAGCTGAACTGAATGGACAGAAGGTAATTACAGTAGACCCAAAGTATACGTCTCAAACCTGTCCTAAATGCGGTCATACAGAAAAAGGGAATCGCCATAAAAAGCTACACACTTTTAAATGCAAAAATTGCCAATATCAGTCAAATGATGACCGTATTGGTGCGATGAATCTACACCGTAAAGGGATTGAACATATTGGTGTAGTTACCACGGGAGTATAGCTTTTGTGGTAGGGGCGAAGTCAGCCGTCCTTATGTTCCATCACACTAAGGTAGGAGAGCAAGACTCGTTTACACTACTGGATAGGAACAAGCGTAGTTGCTATCTATGAGGGTAGAAGCACTGTCGAATTATGATAGACGCAAGCCCACACTTCAAAATGCATTAGCATTTAAGTGGTGGGTAGTTGACGCGGTCTTATTTGTGATGCCTGAGCTTCTTTTTATTATGACATAAGCTGGTCAAAGCGAATTCGTTTATTCAGATAATAGACAACAGGAGCGCCAACTGCCATGACAACAAACTCCCCGACGGCCACTGTAAACCATGTAAAGAAAAACGGAAATTTGAGCACTAAGTTTAGCTCGTAGGCAATAATGAACATGGTAAATGTGAAAACGGCTGTATTAAAAACCATCCGAAGCCAAATGCTTTGGATAAATTTTGTTGAGGTGATGGTGATCAAAAGGGCAATCACCGACTGACTTACGCCAAAAATAAGGTCGTACACTCCAAGCGGCGAAAATAATAAATTGGACAAAAATACCCCGATGACAATTCCAAACATGTACTTTTTGTTGAAGACAACTAAATGGTTGAACATTTCCGAAATGCGGAACTGGATATTTGTGAAGCCAAATGGCTGCACAAAAAAAGAAACGGCAATATACAATGCCGCTAAAATACCGTTGACAGCAAGTGTCCTAATTTTCATGATTAATCTCTCCCTAGTTTTTTTCCGTGGGATGGTTTCGAACCACGTCTTACCTAGCTTATAATACCAGTGTTTGCATAGGTTTGTAAATGCACATGGTTTTAACATGTGTTTTACATCGCTTCAAAGACATTGATTGTTTTTTCTTTAATCTAGCAGCCGGTTGTTTTCATCCACTTCCATGATTCTAGCGTTTGAAGTTTCTTCATTAATAAATCCTGCCCCCCTGCAAACACTGCATCTATACTGCCACCCTTCATCATCAGCCAGCATTCCTGTTCCATGGCAAGCTTTGCAATGACTATCCCGAATATCCATTACAGTCTCCTCCTTTAGGGGTCTGACCCCCACCGCGTTAAAGTGCTAAAGTAGGGTCTGACCCCCAATGCTTATTTTTTAATTGACGAAACTTTCTTCAGGCGCTCTTTCACTAGGTTGATCAATCCGCCCTGAAGCATCACATCGATTTGTCTCTGAGATAATGCATGAGAAACTTGGATAGATTTATTCTTTCCTTTTACATTAATTGTAAACTCATTACTCTGTTGCACCTTATTCCGAAGATCATCAAGCTGAAGGATATCTCCCTGTTCTATTTGATCATAATCTTCTTCATTTACAAACGTTAAAGGGAGAACGCCGAAATTCACAAGGTTTTGCCAATGGATGCGCGCAAAATCCTTAACCAGTGCAACGCGCAGCCCAAGGTACCTTGGGGCCAAAGCCGCATGCTCCCGGCTGGATCCCTGACCGTAGTTGAATCCTCCAACGATGGCATGTCCTCCTGTGGCAACACTCTCCATCCCCCTTGTATAATACGTCTTATCAATGATTTCAAAAGCAAATTTGCTTATTTCCGGGAGATTACTTCGGTACGGGAGCACCCGTGCTCCACCTGCCAGTATTTCATCGGTTGAAATATTATCGCCCATTTTTAATAAAACCGGCAGATCTAATTCGTCAGGCAATGCATCCATGGGCGGGATGGAAGCAATATTTGGGCCTTTATGCAGCTCGACTTTCTTTGCTTCTTCATACGGTAGCGGTTCGTCCAGCAAAGAAGTATCAACTGTTGGATTTTCCGGTTCTTTGCTCTTTGGATACGGCATTTCCAGTGTTCGTGGATCGGTGATTTTCCCTTTTAATGCTGAAGCGGCCGCAGTTTCCGGACTGCATAGGTACACACTATCTTCCTGTGTTCCGGATCGTCCGGGAAAATTACGAGGGGTAGTCCTTAGGCTGTTCCTTCCAGTAGCTGGTGCCTGTCCCATTCCGATACAGCCGTTGCAACCCGCCTGATGAAGCCTTGCCCCTGCCTGAAGGAGACTTGCGATATGGCTTTCCTTAACAAGGTCAGTCAACATCTGTCTGGATGTTGGGTTGACATCGAATGAAATGCCGTTAGCGACCGTCTTTCCTTTGACGATTTCTGCAGCCATTGCAAAATCCCTGTAACCGGGGTTTGCCGAGGAGCCAACATAGGATTGATAGATGGGGGTGCCTGCGACTTCAGAAACAGGTACGACATTTCCAGGACTGGACGGTTTAGCAATTAGCGGTTCCAACTTAGAAAGATTGATCTCTTCCTCAATGTCGTATGAAGCATCAATATCTGCAGTCAACTCAACCCAGTCTTCCTCCCGCCCTTGCTCTTTTAAAAATCTCCTGATTTCTTTATCTGAAGGAAATACTGTTCCCGTTGCCCCGAGTTCAGCCCCCATGTTCGCAATGACATGACGGTCCATGGCGCTTAATTGATCCAATCCGGGACCGTAGTATTCGATCACTTTACCGACGCCACCCTTGACATCATGTTTGCGAAGCAATTCTAAAATAACATCCTTGGCACTAACCCAGTCAGGGAGCTTCCCCGTAAGCTTAATTCCCCAAACTTTGGGCATTTTTATATAAATTGGCTCACCTGCAATAGCTAACGCCACATCCATACCTCCGGCGCCCATAGCGAGCATTCCCATACAGCCGTTTGCACAGGTATGACTGTCGGAACCAAGGAGAGTTTTCCCCGGCTTTGCCAAACGCTGCATATGCACAGGGTGACTTACTCCATTTCCTGGACGGCTGTAATACAGGCCAAATCTGCGTGTGGCGCTTTGTAAGAACAAGTGGTCATCCGCATTTTTATTGTCTACCTGTATGATATTATGATCCACGTATTGCGCCGAAGCTTCTGTTTGAGCTCGCTCCACCCCCATAGCTTCCAATTCCAGCATAACCATCGTCCCGGTTGCATCCTGTGTAAGAGTTTGGTCGATTTTTAATCCAATTTCTTCTCCTGGAACCATCTCTCCTGCAACAAGATGGGACTTGATCAGCTTTTCTGTCATATTCAGCGGCATCCTTCTTCCTCCTGTTAAAAATGTTGTGATGCAATACAATACTTTTATTTAGGATTGTTATTGCGCTACCTTTTATTCAAGTTTACGAAGAATTCCTCTATCTTCTCTGAGGATTAATTAAAAATGTCGGCCTTCTTTTGTTTTTTCAAGGAATGCTCTTACATTTCCTTTGACTGAATTTACTGGAAACTAATGTCAAATGATTTTGGCAGAATTCTCTGGAAACAGATGGACGGAACGCACAATCTATCAATAGGCCATTGGTAGCAATAATCTTCTTAGAAATGATTCGAGAGGCATTGCCTGGGAACGCAGCTGGGACGGATCAAAGCAAGATAAATGAGCAGTTATTATTTTTACAAAAACTTAATATATAACACTTAGATTTTTACAAAAAATAAATAATAGAATGGTAAGATTTGCCTAGTATACAAATCTAAGATGAGGAGAAAGATATATGAAGAGAAAGAGTATGTTCTATATTCTTGTTTTTATGTTACTGTTTAGTCAATTTGTTCCAAGTATCGCCATAGCAACTGAATTACCGGAAACGACGATTGAACCGGAGCAAGTAGCTGAACAACAGAAGGAAATGAACACGGACATAGAGCAGGTGGAACAAAAGGAAGAAGAAAGTAAGCAAGAGATAATCGATCAAAAAACAGAACAAAAAGCAGAACAAAAAGTAGATCAAAAATCAGTTCAAAAACCAGAACAAAAACCAGAACAAAAATCAGTTCAAAAATCAGAACAAAAACCAGAACAAAAATCAGTTCAAAAATCAGAACAGGCTGTAACTGAAACAGAAGAAACTAAAGTACATAGTGAACCAGTTAATGAAAGTCCTACACTAACGGATCAAGTAAAAGAAGAGAAAAAGATAAAAACAGCTTCTGAAGAAAAAGATCAACCATTAGAAGCACCAGGTCCGAATCATTTACTTGGAGATTTTGAAAGTGGGCTTGGTTCTTGGACAGTTTCTTCAGCTCGTGCGAACTCAGTAAATGTTTCGATTTCAGACGAAGTAGCACGTTTCGGTAAACACTCTTTAAAAATTGATTATGATTTTACAAATCAGCCTGGTACATCAGGTGTGTATGCAAACATTGGTGAAGCAATAGAAATCCCGGGCCATCCGAAAAAAATAAGTATGTGGGTTTATGGGGATGGCGAAAAGCATTGGTTAAGACAGATTTTGTATGATGCAAATGGTGAAAATTTTAATATCGATTATACACCGAGTTATCCTAATGGTGTAACGTGGGAAGGTTGGAAGTATGTCGAGGCTGAAATTCCTAGCAATTGGAAGCCGCCTTTCAAACTAGGAAATGAAGCGATTCGATATATGGCAACAAGCGAAGAAGCTAAAGGTAAAGCTACAATCTATATTGACAATATCCGTGCAATCTATGAAGAGGTGGAAGAAGATACGACAAACCCTACGATAAGCAATCTCTCACCAAGTGACGAGCAATTAGTTTATTCAAATCAACCAGAAATTGCAGTCCATGTGTCAGATGATCAGTCAGGAATAGATTTTTCAAAAACGGAAATGACTTTAGATGGAAAACCTGTAGAACCGACAATTAATGAAGAAGTAGGCACCATATCATATACTCCCGTCAAACCACTTGCAGAAGGGTTACATAAGGTCCGGGTAAGTATTGCTGATAAAGAAGGTAACCATAGTTTTACAACTTGGACATTTACAGTTGAAGCAGGTGGACCAGCGATTGACTGGGACGTTGATGAAGATATTTATGCTGGAAGTCAGTTTACTGCTAACATGACTGTAAAGCATGTTAAACAATTTGCTGGAATGACTTTTAACATTCAATATGATGCAAAAAAATTAACATTAGTCGACATGAATTCTGATAAAGAGGGCATTCAAGTAAGTATACCAGAAAAATTACAACCTGCCGTTTCACATCATAAAGTGGATCCAGAAGCAGGTATTATTGAAATTGCTTTTGATCAAATGAATAAAATTGATTTAAAAGAAGAAGAAACAGTCATTGGTCTGACGTATAGTTTAGGCTTGGATGCAAGTGGTGATTTTACACTCAATTTAACGGATGGACAGTATTTCTATGCTGATCAACCAGCAGAAGCAGTTCCATTTTTCTTACCAGCTTTTAAAGGTCATATTTCTCAACCATTAAAACTAACATTAACAGGTCTTTCACAAGCTACACCAACAACGATGAAAGTTGTTGACAAAAATGATCAACCTGTTTCTGGAGCAAGTATTTCTGTACTGGGTGATCAAAAACTAATTAAAGTGATGAAACCAACATCGATTTATAAAGGTGGAAGTGGTGTTGCTGGGGAACCATATGAACCATTAGAAGTTGGTACTTTAATTCCAGTTGCGAAAAAACCTTACGATGGGTTTGATTTTTACCGGATATTTATGCCAAATGGTGAACAACGATATTATCATGTGCCTATGGAGGATGTAGAAGAAGTTGATTGGGGCAGTATTTTTGGAAAAACGAATGACAAAGGTATCATTAAAACGGATAAGTTAACACTATCTAGAATTCCATTAAAATTACAAGCAGTCAAAGGTAATCTAGTAAGTCAAGTAGAGTCCTTTACTATTTCACCACAATTAGGGAAAAATGGCCCTGAACATATTACCTTAACTTGGACAAACGATTCAAAAACAACACAGCATTTTACATGGAAAACAGATACTTTCACTGAAGGCTCAGTTGTCGAAGTGAATCCAGTAAATAATAAGTCTGAAAAGCTTATCTTTAAAGGAACAACGAGCTTATTTGGCGATCAGAATGGTGAAATGAATTTGCATAAAGTCGAGGCAACAGGATTGCAACCAGGGACAACTTATGAATACCGTGTTGGCGATGGTTCTGACACCGGCTGGAGTGAATACAGCACATTTACGACAGAAGCGGCTGACAATGACCCTTTTCGCTTTATGTTTGTAGCAGATTCACAGGCTTATGATAAAGAAGGATTTAAATTAACATCTGATCTATTAGATTTGGGATTAAATAAATTTCCTGATATGAAATTCGTCGTACATGCAGGCGATATTGTTGAAGAAGGAGATAAATTACCGCAATGGGAAGATTTTAAAGACGCAACAAAAGGTGTAAGCAGTAAATTGCCTTTAATGATGGTCCTTGGTAACCATGATGTTTATGGGGATGGAGCAAATATTTTTAACAATTTATACAGTTATCCGCAAAATGGGCCAGCTGGTAAAGAAGGTTTTGTCTATTCATTTGATTACGGGAAAGCGCGCTTTTTAATGTTAAACTCTGAATTTGGTATACAAGATATGAAAGAACAAGAAGAGTGGATTCGTGAAGAAGTGCGCTCAGCTGGTGATAAATGGATTATTGCAATGTTTCATCGTTCACCATATAAAAGTAATCCAAAACGCGGAGAAGATGCAACACAAACTATTTTCGCTCCTCTCTTAGAAGAGTTACAAGTTGACTTGGTATTAACAGGACATGATCATGCATATATGCGCTCACATCCGATTGAAAATGGCGTTGTTCAACCAGAAGGTGAAGGAACTGTTTATTTAATCGGTGGATCTGCAGGACCTAAATTTTATCCAGGCAGTGAAGAAGATTATATTAACGTTATTTATGCAGAAGAAAAACAGGTATTCACTTCTCTTCTAGTGGAAGACAAGGAATTAAAAATAGAAGCATATACTAGTGAAGATGAGTTAGTTGACAGCTATGTGTTGAAAAAGCGTGATAAAACGCAACCAGTGGATAAAACAGCTTTACAATCATTAGTAGATGAAATAAATGATGCGCAATTAAACGCAGAAGAATTTACTGAAACATCTTGGAAGCCGTTTGTTGAAGCATTAGAAGCAGCGAAAGTAGCTTTAGATAATGAAGTACATAGCCAAGAAAAAATTGATGAATTAGTGAATCAATTACAGGCGCTATATAAGGGGTTAGAAGTAAAGGAAGACCCAGGTAAACCGGGTGAAAAGCCGGAAGACCCGGATAAACCAGGTGAAAATCCAGAAGACCCAGGTAAACCGGGTGAAAAGCCGGAAGACCCGGATA
>JAABNQ010000046.1:0-17490 GCA_009928435.1 Bacillus sp. HF117_J1_D | reverse complement strand
AAGACCCAGGTAAACCGGGTGAAAAGCCGGAAGACCCGGATAAACCAGGTGAAAATCCGGAAGACCCAGGTAAACCGGGTGAAAATCCGGAAGACCCGGATAAACCAGGCGAAAATCCAGAAGACCCAGGTAAACCGGGTGAAAATCCGGAGGACCCAGGTAAACCGGGCGAAGACCCAACCAAAAAACCTGATTTAGATAGTACTAATAAAGGTACAAATGCTAAGAAAGCGACTGAAAGTGATTCGACAGGTACAAAACTTCCAAATACCGCGACATCTATCTTTAACCTGATGATCATTGGAGGAGTATTCCTATTAGTAGGGGCAGGCATCTATTTGGTTTTCAGAAGAAGAGTTAATTAATCCAAAATACGAATAGGGAGTCATCTCATTCATCGATTTCTGATGAAGAGATGCTCCTTTTCTTATTATTTAGGCGGCATTGCTGCTTACTCCGCCTCAAATCATATTTTCGTCTAACGTAAGATGATTGAAAAATACAGTGCTGCCCTGGTAGAAAAATCGAACCAGATGTATGAGGTGCTAAAAATCATGATGTATTCTCTTTTGCACAAAATATTGGAGGATGAAGGATGTTTGTTTTAGACAAGCAGAAAATTGTATTCAGTGTTCCTCAAAAAAATTTCTGAGCATCCTAAAAAGCCATTTACTTATTTAATCATAATGGGAGCTTCATTATGGATGACTGCATTCATATAAATATTTTGGAGTGCTCGTTTTAATAAAAGTGGATCAAATCCCATTAAAATTGATGTTATTGCAATTAAAACATAGTTGACAGATAGGTATTATATGTTTTAATGTATGTATAAGGTATTAATCGGTTCGTCTTTATAGATGAAGGGGGATAGTGGAATGAGCCAATTAACACAGGCTGTTGAACGGAGACGGAAAGAATTGATTGACAAACTTGTAATGATGGGTGTATACAAACACGGGGAGAGGCATCTCTTTGAATTGTCATTGAGAGAATTGGACTATAAATACCGCAGAATCAAATCAACTAGCCACCCGCACAGTCAGATGGGTTCAATCCGTTGGGTGGGGAAAAAGGTGCAGTAAATATAATCAGGCGAGAGAAACCGTTTCCCTTCGCCTGATTATATTTTTTTGAAGGGAATTCTCGGAATTTCTTTACATTTTATCGAGTGCATCTCCGCGCATCAACTGCTCAAATTCTTCCATGTCTTTATTTTTTTCATTGGAATTGGAAAGTTGGAAAGGATTTTGTTCCCTACTCTCATTATCAATGAATACGCCTATGTGCCGACTTTGCGTTGTCAGAGGATCGTTGATCACATTTTCATATTTTCCGTCGGAGTGGGGCGTAGCGTTTGAATGGACATTTTCGGTTTTTCTTGGCATCACAATCATCTCCTTTCTTTTATCTTTGGAAATACAAAGGAATTTATGTGTTAAATGTCCAGGATGATTATTCCAAGAGCGACCTGGTTATTAAAAAACAAAATAATGCAAAAGTTCATGTTGCATGAAGAAATAACGCCTCTCCTATGTTACACTAAAGGGAAAAAGCAGCTAGGAAAAGGGGATACTCATGGTAAAGACGGTTTTATTTGATGTAGATGGTGTGTTATTAAGTGAAGAGCGCTATTTTGATATGTCAGCTCTTGCTGTATGGGAGGTTTTGGTAAGCCCTAATTATTTGGGGATTAATCCTGAAAAATTTAAAACTAACCTCACAGATGAGGAAATTAACAATATACGGAAAGACATCTTTGTTGATGACAGCGTATTGAAATTTTTAAAAGCAGGTGGATTAAACGCTAATTGGGATATGATTTATTTGACAGCCGCTTATCAGCTCCTTCACTTATTAGAGCAGGTAAAAGATGAACTCGAGAATAAAATTGAAGAATGGCTGACAAACGAGATTGACCGTAAAATTTTATTGGAAATAGGAGAAGCATTGACTGGCAGAGATCTGACATTCGATTTTCCAAAATTTCTTGATGATTTTCAAAGCGCTGAGCCGACACAGCAGGGGTTGATGGATCACTTGGATTATTTAGCTAAAGAAAAGGTCGGTGTCGAAACGAGCATGTTCGGGAAGATGGATCAGCTCTGGTCAACATGTGAGCTTGTTTCCCAAGAATGGTATGTAGGGGATGAGCACGTACTTGAATCCACCGGAAGACCATCTGTCCAAACAGGAAAAGCTGGATTCATGTCAGATGAAAAAGTGCTTGCCGATAAAGAAAAGATTGCTGAGCTTTTTGAAGTCTTGACAAATAGCGGTGTAAGAATTGGAATCGGTACCGGACGTCCAGAGCTCGAAACGATCGAGCCATTTAAAGCGTTGGGCTGGATAAAGCATTTTGACACTAGCTATATCGTTACAGCGGACGATGTATTAAGGGCGGAGCGGACTCACCCTGAAGGACCTGCCCTTTCAAAGCCCCATCCATTTACTTATATTAAGGCTTTATCAGGGAAGATGAAGACAGATGACGAGTGTCTTGCAGAAGAATTGCCTGTTGAAAATGGCCATGAGACGCTTATTGTTGGCGATTCTCTTGCAGATTTATTAGCTGCAAGAAAGATGGGGTGCTTGTTTGCAGCGGTCCTTACCGGATTATCTGGACAGGATGCACGAGCTGAATTTGAAGAATATAATGCGGATTATATTTTAGACGGTGTCCTAGACGTGAGGGATCTTGTTCTTTCATTAGTAAAATAATAGAAAAAAAGATCCTGCTCTTTAATTGAGAGCAGGATCTTTTTTTTGTAAATAAAAGTCGATTAAGCATGATAAGCTGGTATGTTTTCGCTTGGAAGTTCAAGGAACTGAACAGCTCTGAGGCCATCCATTTCAACCAACTCTTTGGCAACTTCATCGTCGACTTTTTTATCAAGAGTAAGAACCATAATGGCTTCTCCACCAGCTTCAGCTCTTCCAACTTGCATTGTACCAATGTTAATCTGGTGGCTGCCTAGGATAGAGCCGACACGTCCGATCATTCCAGGAAGATCATGGTGTTCGATATATAGCAAGAAGCGTTCCGGACGAACGTCAACGCTGTATTCGTTCATCTTCACGACACGTGCGCCATAACCGTTAAGGATGGTTGCACCGATGCTGGCGCTGTCGTTACCATTATACAAAGTCAATTCCATATAGCTTGCGAATCCTTTGGAAGTCGGATTGTTTGTAACGTTAAAAGAAACTCCTTGGTCATTCAATAAATGAAGAACGTTAATCATATTAACGGAATCACTTAAATGATGTGACAGGATTCCTTTAATCATCGTTCTTGTTAAGAAGTCGTTATCCTCTTTAGCCAGATTTCCATAATAATTAATTTCAATTTTCTCTGGAGCTTGTTTCAGCAGTTGGATTGCTAGAATTCCAACTTGTTCTCCAAGATCAATAAATGGTTGAAGCTTTTTCTGAGTTTCGCCAGAAACCTGCGGCATGTTTATCGCATGACGAATGGAATCCGTTTCGAAAATATCAATGATTTCTGTACTGACTTCTTGCGCTACTTTCTCTTGTGCTTCTACAGTTGAAGCACCAAGGTGAGGTGTAACAATTGCATTAGGATGGCTGAGCAGCTCCTGATTGGAAGCAGGCTCAGTTTCGAAAACATCAATGGCAGCACCAGCCACTTGTCCGGAATTGAGTCCGCGAACAAGGGCGTTCTCATCAATGATACCGCCACGTGCACAGTTGATGATTCGTACACCTTTCTTTGTTTTCGCCAAATAATCATCGTTGATTAGACCTTTTGTATCCTTCGTAAGCGGTGTATGGACAGTGATGAAGTCTGCAGCTTCGGCAATTTCATCCAAAGTGGCTTTTGTGATGCCCATTTGGTTTGCACGATCCTCAGTCAAATAAGGGTCGTAGCCTAAGATCTTCATGCCGAATTTTTTCGCTCTTTTTGAAACTTCTGCCCCAATTTTACCCATTCCGATAATACCGAGGGTTTTTTCATACAATTCAACGCCTTTGAAAGCATTGCGATCCCAATTTCCTGCAGAAGTAGACATATGTGCATGTGGAATTCGGCGGGCCAAAGATAGCATCATGGCCATTGTATGTTCCGCAGCAGCAATTGTGTTGGCGCCAGGAGCGTTGATGACGAGAACTCCTTTTTTCGTTGCAGCATTGATATCGATATTGTCGACCCCGACACCAGCACGGGCAACAACACGAAGTTTTTCAGCTGCGTTAAGGAGATCTTCTGTCACTTGTGTCTGACTTCGAACAATTAGTGCATCATAGTCTTTGAAGATTGCTTTTATCTCTTCATGAGATAACCCTGATTTCTTATCTACGGTAAAATTCGGATGATCATACAGCGCCTGTAATCCCGTATCGCTGATTGAATCTGTTACTAACACTTTATACATGTTCAGCCCAAACCTCCTGTGCTCTCTTAGTGGCAACGCCAAGCGCGTCTTTGCCTTCGATTGACTTAACGGTCATTTCAAGTGCGCTTAATACGGTTAACACATCAAATGGCGTGCAGTAACCCATATGGCCAATTCGGAAAATTTCACCTGATAATTTTTGTTGACCACCAGCAAGTGAAATTCTGTATTGATCGAGCATCATTTTTTTCATTTCATTTGCTTTTCCATTTTCTGGTCTTACCGCTGTAACGGTTGGAGAAGCAACATCATCAGATGTCAAAAGTGGAATGTCCAATGCTTTGATACCTTCGCGGGTCATTGTTTTTAAGAGCTCATGACGTTTGATGACATTTTCAAATCCTTCTTCTTCGATCATCTGGCAAACTTCTTGGGCCCCGTAAATAAGAGAGACCGCCGGAGTGAACGGAGTGGATCTTTTTTGATCAAAGGAATCGAAATAACGGTTCAAGTCAAAGAAAAATCGGTTGGACTTATTGTTTTTAATGACATCTTTTGCGCGATCATTAACTGCTACAAAAGCAAGCCCTGGAGGCAGCATTAATGCTTTTTGTGAACCGGAAACCAAAATATCGATATTCCAGCCTGCCATATCAGCAGGTACGCCTCCGATACAGCTAACACCGTCGACGATGAAAAGCGCATCAGATACTCGTTTGGTTACCTCGCCGAGTTCTTTGATTGGATGAATTACAGCAGTGGAAGTTTCACAGTATGTAGCAAAAACTGCTTTGAAACTTTTATTAGCTGTCTTGATAAAATCTTCAAGCTGTTCGGGCTGGCAGGCTTTGCCCCATTCTACTTCAAGTCTGTGCACATTGGCCCCATGAGCTTCACAGATTTTTGCAAAGCGATCACCAAAAGCTCCACCAACGATGACGACAACATCGTCGCCTGGCTCAATTGTGTTGACAGCGGCAGTTTCTAAAGCTCCTGTTCCGCTACCTGAAATAATGCAAACTGGATTGTCCGATCCAAAAACCGGCTGAAGCCTTGTGGACACATCTTCCAACAAAACAGGGAATGCTGCACTGCGATGGCCGATCATCGGCTTGCTCATCGCCACATTCACCCGATCTGGGATCGGAGTAGGTCCAGGTGTAAACAGATACTCTTTGTCTAAAAACACTGATTGTTCATCCTTTCAAAATGAATTAAATGAAAAACCCCTCATAACAGGCATAGATGCCTTGTTATGAGGGACGTAATATCCGTGGTGCCACCCTCGTTCACTACTTAGAAAATAACATTTCTATAATAGTCTCGAGAAGATAACGGCATATGGCCGGGCGCAGGCGCCAGTTCCGGAGTGCTGGGCTATTTGAGGTAAAATCATCGGTTTTCACCAACCACCGACTCTCTCAAGATCTTACTTCAAGCCTTCTCCATCATTACAGATTGAGGTGATTCAATTATATGAAACATTTTAGCACAACAAAGTGTCAATAAAAAGGGGGAAAGCTAAGAAATTAAGATAAAAATGTTAACAAAATACTGAATCCGTTTACAAGAGGTGTTGCCAAATCAAATGCGCCTTGGCGTATTTGCGCCCAGATTTTATCGGGCTTCACTCGATAAATTTCTGCTGAAAATCTGAGGCATCCGCCGGAGGCTTTAACTTGATTCAGTAGGGGTTTGAACCCCACTGAATGGAATACCAATAGGGCATTCATCTCACCACTTACAGAAGTGGGAGACTTCTGCTGAATGAAGTTAAAAGTGATTCATACGAGAATCTATCATAGAAATATAGTAATATGGATAAAAGCGATAATCTAAACAAACGGGCGGGTGAAACGAATGAAAATGGAAGACTGCTTGGTAAAAAAGGCATTTTATGAAGAAAAGTTCTTGCAAGGCGACTTGGAGGAGCATCCCATTCGCCAGTTGGGAGAGCTTTATTTAGAAGAACAGAAAAAGGATATGGCCGATCTGTCTTATATTCGGTTTGCCCAAGGTGAAGTGTACTTTCATAACTGTGATTACGAGGCAGCCATTTTTAAATGGGAGAACATACATAATGAACTGGAGCCATGGGCAAAGAAGAATATCGCTGATGCGTACTTTGAACTAGGCTTTTTGAGCACAGCGGAGGATATTTACAATTCAATCACTACAGACTCTCTTATTTTGAATACAGAAGTTGCTCTGCAGTTGTTCACACTTTACTTGGAACAGCAGAAATATCCAGAGGCTGACCAAATGATTAAAAACGCTGTCGCTATTCATCCGGATTACGAGAATGTGACGGAGCTGGCATGCACCTTTTTTGAAGAACAGGAAGATTGGAACAGTGCGGTCGAGCTTGCTATAAACGAAGCGGCACGGACGAAGTTGCCTGTATGGTTCCAAAAGATCCATTTTTTCATTGAAAATGGGCATACAAGAGCGCAGGGGGCCTCTCATTTTGTACCGGTCCTATATTTGTCGCAAAAGGTGGATCTTGCTTTATTTGAAAAATTGATGGCAGCTCTTTGGAAAAGCCACGAACAGCGTGAAGATTATTTGTCATGGATTACGGAAGCCACCATCATTTTACTTGATTCAGATTTGCAGCATTCGTATAAATGGGAGTCATTGCCTGAGCTAATAAATAACACCTTTATCCAATTGCTTTCGGGCAGATATCATTTGGCAGACATAACAGAAATCATGCCGAATCTTTTACCTGCGTGGTTGAAGATTGCGGATATTAAAACGACACCATTGGCATCAGCAGGTGTGTTAGCATGGAACGATGTTTTTCCTGCTCAAATGAATAAGGAAGTTGTCCATTCTGCTGAAGAAGGTCTGGCGAAATCGGCGAACCAGGGCACACTGATGGAAAAAATATCCGGACTGGTCAGAGTCATCCAAAACTGGGCAGATGAAAAAGATTTGAACCTTCATAAAAGGTTCGAAAATAGCTTAAATCAGTTATCAGATTTAAAATTGAAAAGGTGGATGATTGCAGGCAAATCAAACAGCGGAAAATCCTCATTTGTTCATTTAATGCTCAAGCAGCCTGAGAGCAGCTTAATTGATACCTCTCTTCCTATTGTCTACAAGAACGGAGGGGCAACCGAATTTCAGTTGATAGCTGATGAAGGGATATCAGCTGTTACAACGAGTAAGGAAATTATTGAGGCAGAAAGTCGGCAGGATACCATGCTTGTCTACTTAGAACCCAATGCTTTTTTACAAGAACAAGATGTTGCAATCATTGACTATCCTGATTTAAATAGCCTAAACAAAAACAATCAGCATTTTTTGGAATATGTGAGGATGAGCGACAGCTTGTTATTTGTACTGAATCCAATTGAACCATTTTCTACTCAAGAATGTGAGTTTTTATTGGATGTGACGGAAAGGGTTCCATTGTGTCCTATTCATTTTGTATTGAAGAAGAGTGAACAGCTGACGCCGGATCAGATTTCCGTTATTGAAAAAAGGATCAAAAACTATTTTTCAGATGCAGAGTTAATCACATATTCTGTAGTGGAAGACAGTGAACAGCAGCAGGAGGCATTATCTCGTTTTATCGATCAGAATCTTAATCAAGAGCGGAATGAGCGGCTCCGAAGTGGAAACATGCTGTTTTTTGTCCGTGGAATAATCAAGCACATGCTGGAGCAGCAAGTAAAAGTAGAGGAAAAGCTGCAGAAAGCAATCCAGTTTGATGAAGACTTGCTTTCAAAACTTCAGGGGGCCATTAACCAGCTTTATGATTTGGAAGAGGAAAAGACAAAAGTGATCCAAAATGCCTACCGGTCACTTAAAGATGAAATTCAAGCTGATATTTTAAATACGATTCCGAAATTAATGAAAGAATCTGCAAACATTATTCGAGAGGATAGTGATTTTGGCAACATTCATCATGAATTGAATGATGAAATGAACAAAAGGATCGACGAATACTTGCAATATACCGCGCATCCGGCATATATCAGCGCCCTGCAGAACTGGATCAGCTTGTCGGAAGGCGAACTGAATGCAGCTCAGGAACAATTGATTAGTTGGAATGACAGCTTCAATGATTTGATGGGGGAAGAGCGGGTCCATTTGGAATGTGATTTTCAAATTTTAGCAGATTGGCAGCGGGATGCTGACAGGATGACAGGAACTATTCAAGTTGACGAGGAAAATATTTTGTTAAAGAGAACTCCTTCTCAAGTGCTGCTGAAAAGCGCGGGGAAGATATTCGGTGTTATTCCAGCAAATAACACGATGATGTATAACAGATATAAAAGCTTTGTTGAAAACGAAAATTACAGCGAAACAGCGGAATCGATCGCTAACAAGTTTTTCCGCCAGTTTGAAATCCTTGAAAAATCCATTCCGCGGGATATTTCCCTGTTCTTCAAGGAACCTTTTACCGCTCTGAAAAAATCTGCTGCTTCTTATCAGAAGCAAGTTGATCAAAACAAGGCAACGCTCACTGAAATGAAATCTCATCCAGAGACTTTCCGTGATCCAATCAGACTGTTTGATGTGCGCTTACGTCAGTTGGAATGGCTTGAATTTCAGGAGAAAAGCAGCAAGCACGCAGGGCTTTGAATTTTGACTTCTATAAATGGTGAGATGAAAGCAACATAGATATTCCATTCAGCGGGGAGCTCAATCCCCGGCTGAATCAAGTTAAAGCCTCCGGCGGATGCCTCAGGGAGCTCGTTAAAATCTGAGTGCAAGTAGGCCAAGGCGCATTTGATGAAGAAAGAGAAGAGGGGAAGCTTTGAACGTAGCCTTGATTGCTCATGATAAGAAAAAGGATAACATGGTCCAATTTGCAATGGCTTACCGCCATATTTTAAAGGATCATAAACTTTATGCTACAGGAACAACCGGATTTAGAATTCAAGAAGCAACCAGCTTAGACATTCAGCGGTTCAAGTCCGGGCCGCTTGGGGGCGACCAGCAAATTGGAGCATTAGTCGCCCAAAATCAAATTGACATGATCATTTTCCTTCGCGATCCCTTGACTGCTCAACCACATGAGCCGGATATATCGGCGCTGATGAGACTGAGCGACGTGTATGGTGTTCCCTTAGCCACCAATATGGGGACTGCCGAGTTATTGATTCGGGGGTTGGAACGCGGAGATCTCGAATGGAGATCACTCATTCATAGTGAATTGCATTAGGTGGTAAAAAAAGGCAGCACTCCAATTGTTAGATAATGATTGAAGTGCTGTTTATTTAATTTCATTGCTAGACAAACTGAAAAGCTTCTGATAAAATGACTGATAGTCAGTCATTGGAGGGAGGATGGTCGATATAAGTAAGAAAGAGAAAATCATTAATGCGGCGGTTCAGGTTTTTCAAGAGAAAGGAATTGAAAAAACCAAGGTTTCAGATATTGTAAAATTGGCTGGAATCGCGCAGGGGACTTTTTATTTATACTTTCCTTCAAAGCTGTCAGTAATGCCTGCCATTGCTGAGGTGATGGTTAAAAAGTTTATGGTCGAAGTCAAAAATGAAGTGGATGAGAATGACTCAATCTCCGCTCAGCTTTCCCAAATTGTGAATGCCATTTTCAGAGTTACGAAAAATTATCGGGAAGTATTGGCATTGATCTATGCTGGGCTGTCGACCGCTGATCATTTGAAAAACTGGGAAACAATTTACGATGCTTTTTACTTTTGGATGAGTGAGTTTTTAACAACGGCTAAATCAAATGGGAAAATCAGGAATTCTATTCATCCAGAACGTACATCAAAGTTAATGATTGCCTTTATAGAAGCTGCGGCTGAGCAGATCTACTTGTATGATGCAGTGAATGAAGAAGAAGAGAGAATGCAAAAATCAGAACTTATTATGTTTTTGGAGCATGCACTGGGTATTCAAAACTAATTTACCAGCGCATTTCTTTTTGTATAAAATGACTGATAGTCAGTCAAGGGATAGATGGAGAGTGTTATTTGTGAATAAGTCATGGTTGTATGTTGGATTAACAAGCTTGTTTGAGCTGTTTTGGATTTTTGGTTTTAATCATGCTTCAGTATGGTGGCATTGGCTGATTATTGTTGGATTGATCATAGTAGATTTCCAATTTTTATATAAAGCCTGTGAGGGTCTGCCGACTGGAACAGTGTATGCTGTTTTTGCTGGAATTGGTACAGTGGGTACAGCATTAATGGATGTTTTCCTCTTTGGAGGAAGCCTTAATGGCGAAAAACTATTATTTATTTTCATAGTAGTAGTTGGAGTTATCAGCTTAAACATTGCTGATCTGAAAGATGAGCAAAAAAGAGAGGCTATAGAATAATGGGTTGGTTATTCGTATTTTTAGCATCAGCTAGTGAAATTACAGGCGTAATGGGTTTGAAAATGTTCAGTGAAAAGAAAACGATCAGAAATGGAGCTATTTATCTTGGTGGATTTGCAGCTTCTTTCGTTTTCCTTTATGAGTCACTAAATTATTTGCAGTTGACTGTTGCTTATTCCGTCTGGATTGGAATAGGAACAGCAGGTGCTGTATTGGTTAACATGCTTTTTTTTGGCGAATCAAAGAGCCTGGCGCGAATTGCCAGTTTACTTTTGATCATTGTCGGAGTGACGGGACTTAAAGCAGTTTCGTAAATTAGATTGCGCGGGAAATCAAAGTTTTAAAATTGATTTCTCGCGCTTTTTAAAATTTCGATCAGTTTTGTTTAAAGAGCTTCTCATTAAAGTGACCAAATTAAGTAAAGTTTAGGGTGTTGCCTTTAATAGTAATTTTAACTCGTTTATTTGTTCTATGTGTCGCTGTTCATGCAAATATATTTGTTCAATCCATTGATCAAGCGGTAGTTCACCCAAAGCTGGATGCATCACTGATTTTTCCGCCAATACAGATTTATCTTCTATCGTATTAAGAAAAGTCATCAACTTTTTTCTTGATTCGTTTAACAAGTCAATCATTTGTTGAATCTCAAATGGTTTTATATCTGGTTCAACGATTTTTGGAGCTTTAAGCTTTTTTGTTCTATTCAATAATATAGTGTCAACATTCTTACGTTCTTTTGGTGCGCTACTAGTCTCTTTTAATCCCCATGCAATAGCTTTTATTGACGCCTCTTCCACTAAAACCAAGTGATGGCAAACTTGTGCTATACTCCACTCATTCATATCAGGCCGACCATTAAATTGAGCATTGCTTAATTTAATAATCTCCTTTACTAGGTTATTTCTCGTTTCATGTAAATTGTCATCTACAAGTTTATTCATAAGATTTCTCCCTTCAATAAAAAATGCGTACTTAGATTCTTATCCTGTATATATTCTCTACGATGAAAAATATTCTACCTTGTCATGAGTCTTTTTTATCTTTTCTACATCCAATCCGGATTATCCTTCTTAATCCCAAATTGACCCCAACAGTAGCCGAAAGTATATGCCTTTTTGAGGATGATCCTTGAATCAAAAATATTACAAAAAACTGGCAAACGTTGATATATCAATACTTTTGTAGATTTCGTACTGGTGTTTACGTTTAAATGATATTATACTATGTAATAGATTTATATAAATTAAGGGAGCTGGACCGGTGAAATCTAATTCGAAATTCACAACGAAGATTGTTCCTCTAGCCATTGGTCTTATTGTCATTGTTGCAGCATACATCGTGTGGGCGGTTCAAACAATGGATAAGGGAACCGTCATTCCATTTTCTAAGATGGAAGACACGATCAAAGCTCAAAGTGGCGAATTGGTTTCACTAAAGGAAACGTCCGATGGGACATTGTATCTGAAAACTTCAAATGGTAAGTTTGTCTCGCACGTAAGGCCGAATAGCCAGACGGTGGAAAAACTTGTTGAGACTTACCACATTGATTATAAATATTCGAATGGCAACCAAGCAGGAAATTGGATCGTTGGAGGCTTCATTATTCTTATGGCAGGCACAGCGTTTATTCTGCATAAGAAGGGAAAAATTGGTGTTACAGCGATGAAAAACAGCGCCTCAAAGGAAGCGCCGCTTCCTCCTATCACTCTCGATGATGTGGGAGGGTTGCCTGAAGAAATGAAAGAGGAAATTCTTCAGTCATTGGAGATTATTAAAGACCCTGGCAAGTCTGCCAAGGTTGGGGTCGAGGCTCCAAGAGGCATTTTATTGTACGGGCCTCCTGGAACGGGTAAAACATTGCTTGCACAGGCAATTGCACGTGAAATTGGGGCTTCTTTCTTCACTGCTTCAGGTTCCGCTTTCAACGAGCTATTTGTCGGTGTTGGAGCTTCACGTGTCCGCTCCTTATTTGAAAATGCCCGGAAGCAGAAGCCAGCTGTTATTTTTATTGATGAAGTTGACGCTCTTGCTGGCAAACGCAAGGCTCATGGTGGCGAAGAAACAGAAAAAACCTTAACAGAGCTGCTTGTCCAGCTTGATGGCGGGCACGATAATGAGGGGATTCTATTTATTGCTGCTACCAACAGGAAAGATATGCTGGATGATGCGTTTCTGCGCCCTGGCAGAATTGACTTTACATTCAATGTTCCTCTTCCTGACACAAAAGGGCGGAGAGAAATTATCGATATCCATACAAAAGGCAGAAATCTTGCACAGGATGTTGTTGCTTCGCTGGGCACTCTTGCGGAAAGTACATCTGGTTTCTCCGGAGCGGAAATCAACTCATTGTTTGAGTCAGCCAGCAGAAGGGCTGTCCGTGAGGGAAGAGAACAGATCAGTAAGAGAGATCTCGACTATGCGATTGACCGGACGATTCTTGGCAGCACTTCCCGATCTCTTAATGATCCAGAAACGAAAAGGCGCGTAGCCATTCATGAGGCAGGACATGCTCTCGTGCAGGCAGTCACCAAGCCGGGAACGGTAAGGAAAGCAACAATTATTCCGCGTGGTCAGGCACTTGGCTACGTGGCTCCTATTCAAAAGGAGCTACATCTATCTACAACAAGCGAACTGCTTGACCAGGTAAGTATGATTCTTGCTGGAGGTGTCGCTGAACGTCTTTACTTTGGCGAGCATAGTATTGGTGTCAGTGGTGACGTACAGCAGGCGAAGAAACTTTTGGAGCAAATGGTTGATACGGGAATGCTTCAAGACGGTTTTACACTTACTTTTCAGAAGCAGAAAAAAGAAGAGAAAATGCAAGAACTCTTCGATGAGGCTTTGGAAAAAACAAAGAACATTATCAAGTCATATCAAACGGAGTATGATAACCTTGTCGAGATGTTAATGCATAAGGAAACGCTCGACGGTTCCGAAGTTCAGGAGATCGTGAGCGGTCAAAGGAATAATCAGAACAAGGACTATGCGTATCAATCTTAAAAAATCCCTCTGTTGCCAAGAAAAACGGCGATAGAGGGATTTTGCGTGTCTAGCATCAGATAATATTTCTAGGGAAAAGTAGGTTTGAATTAAATCCATTATTTTTCACCTTATCGACCTCTACAGCCTCTTCAATCCAGCTGCGTATTAAAGCGGATGGTTGGAGATTCTCCTTTTGGCAGTAGGTATAGAACTCTTCTTTTAATTCTTTTGAAATTCGTATGTTTATTTGGTGCCTTTCCATTCTAGAATCCACCTCTAATTCCTTATTTTGGATATAAAGGAATCATAGCAGTGTCGTCTATACAAAATCTGAAAGAGATGATCTTTTTTTGATTCAGTTCATTTATAATAGGTAAAATTTATTTTCATATCTCAATCCATCAAGTATTGAATAGGTGAAGCTTGATGAATAAGTTCAGAGAAATGCAGATCAATTCACCAGCGAACCAACTAAAAAAGAACGATCTTCAGTGAATTATTCACATCTGAGGATCGTTCTTTCTTGATGATTTTTTTGTAAAAAGCCTTTATTTTGCCTTGCCGTTTTCACGAGAATGAGTTTTGACGGACAGCATATGATTCAATTAGTTACTAATCGAACCCTATTTTTTACAATAAAAGATACTTTTGTACCATGTCCAGGTGTACTTTCGATTTCAAGACCTGATCCAAAGTGTCGTTTTAATCGCAAGTTGGTATTAATTAGCCCGACACCAGACTGGCTACCCGTTTTTGCCTCCTTGATTCGCAATATTGTGTTCTCATCCATTCCAGTGCCATCATCTTCTACAGATATTTCCGTGTACGTATCGCGAACTGAAACTCGAATGAAAATCCGACCTCCGTGAATCCGTTTCATAATACCATGCCGAATTGCATTTTCGACCAAGGGCTGAATGGTAAGGAATGGAATTCTTAACTCTTCACATTCATCAATCTCCCAAATCACTTGAAGACGGTTTTCGTATCTTACCTGTTCTATATATAGATAAGAACGTACGACGCTAAGTTCTTCTTCAATAGGTATCAGCTCATCCATATTTTGAAATTTGAATTTATGTCTCAAAAAATGACTGAATTCTTCAAGCAAATTACGCATTTTATCCAAGTCAATCTCACTTAGAGCAATGATCGCGTTTAATGTATTGAAGAGAAAATGAGGCTGAATCTGGGCTTGAAGCCATGCAGCTTCTAATTGCAGTTGCTCTTGAACGACTTTTTTGATTGTCGTCAATCCTTCGATCCTAGATCTTATTTCTAATGCTTCGACAGGTTTTTTTACGTAATCGTTTGCTCCTGCCAGGAAACCACTTTGGATATCTCGTGGTTCGCTTCTTGCTGTAAGCAATAAAATGGGGAGTTCAGTAAGTGAGTACCGCTCACGAATCAGTCGGGTGAGTTCATACCCGGACATCTGAGGCATCATAATGTCCGAGATCACCAAATCCCATTCCTTTTTATCTAGTAACGCCAAAGCTTCTTTGCCGCTTGTGACTGTAGTGACTTCGTATTTTTCAGGAGGCAATATCGTCTCAAGCACTTGAAGATTAACCGGATCATCATCAACAACTAATATAGCCGAGCGGAAAACATCCTCTTCCTCTGAAACCTGTCGCTCAAACATTGACAGAGTTTGGACTTCTTCCAAGCTGAGTGTACTCTTTTGCTGAGCATGAACAATCTCTGGCGACATTGCTGGTGATGGAGTAGGATCGATGTTCTCTCCCATATCTTTTGAATTTGCCAAAAGAAGGGAAAATGTAAATTCTGATCCCTCTCCCGGAACTGATGATACTTCTAAAGTTCCGCCATGAAGTTCGACCAATTGCTTAGTGATACTTAACCCTAATCCAAATCCGCTTTCGATCATCGTCTCTTTTGAATTCGCTTGTTCATAGGGCTTAAACAAGCGTTTACGCATGTCGTTATCCATTCCGATACCGGTATCTGTGATAACAATGAAGGCATTTTTATTTTTTTCAAAAGCCCGTATTGTAATTTTCCCTTCATTTGTATATTTAACAGCATTATGAAGTAAATTGAAGAGGATTTGGATTAATCGGTTTTCATCAGCCATGACAGGTGGGAAATCATCTGGAATTTGATTGATCATCTTTAGGGACTTTGCCTCCACTATAAAACGGAGCATATCCAGAACCCCTTCAACGATGTGTTGGACCTTAATCGGTTTTTTCACTAGGGTAGGCTTTCCTTGCTGAAGGCTTCTAACTTCAAGTAAATCATTTAATAACAGAGTCATTCTACGTCCAACTGATAGAATTGTTTCGAGCTCTTTCACACTTCGGTCTTGTAGAGAATCCCGTTCTCTTTCCAAAATAGATTGTGACATGTTCAATATACCATGGAGCGGATTTTTAAACTCATGCGATGTAGTGGCCAAAAATTGATCCTTATGGTCATTCATCCTCTGTAATGTTAACGCCAGCTCCTTTGTTTCAGTATGTATTTTAAAGTAATCTTTGAACCAAATAGAGGCAAAGCATCCAATTGAAATCAATAAATCAAATGGATAATAGGCAACACTAATCCCACTTTCTCGCCAAAGGACAAGCCAAATAAAGTGATGACAGAGAGCCGCTAGCGAAAGGAGCAGCAAGAGATTGCCTTCTATATCTCGAATAAGTTTGTTCAAAATCGCAATCAATATAATGACTGTAGTAATGCCACCCATCAGGGAATAAACCGGAAAAAACGCTATGATTTGGGCAGGGCTTAAAAATAATGTAATTCCAGCCGTACACCAAATGAGGATAGAATAAATCGGAAAAATTCTCCGCCAATAGGGTAGCTGGCGATGATCCGTACATTCCAATAAGGCATAACATACAATGGGTATCAGCACATTTGCCAATCGAAAATCCCATTCATATCCTACATAGAACATTTGATGAAATAATTTTTCATTGTTACTCATTAAATTCATCAATGCTATCCCTAAAGTAAGCACTGAGAAATGTAGCAGTTTTTTGTCCTTGTTTCCCAGAAAAAATAAAATAATTGCATATACAGTATGTACTAGAAAAATAGTGGCAGCCAAGATCTGCATAAATGAAGAAAACTTTACTTCCTTGGCAATGGCTTCTTCAGAACCAAATTTAATTGAACGGACGACCCCGCTTCCCCGAATATCTTTATAATTGGCTGCCTGAATAATGATTTCAATAACTCCATTTTCATCCGCCGTAAAAGTAGTTGAATAAGGCAGATTTTTTGCGACGGATTCATGTTTGCTTTTTGCGACTTCCCCGGATTTTGCTAAAAGTCGCCCGTTGACATAGACTTCTGAAGAACTTCGCACACTTGGAATTTGAATACTATAGTTCGCATCCTTCTTCGGATTTACATAAAGAAGTAAGCGGTAGGAAGCAAATCCAAAGGGAGTTGGCTCCTTAGCGTTTAAAGCTCTATTCCATTTTCCAGGAACTTCGATGAGTCCCGGTGCTTTAGTTTCAAGTTGGCGTTGAGTTTCCTCTTCTATTAAAAATTGTGAGGGATAGAACTCCCATTCTCCATCCAATAAGAGAATTTGACCTTTATCAACATCCCAGTTGCGTAAATCTACATGTCCGTTTCTAATCGATACTTGCTTTTGATTGGTCAAGGTTTCGGTCCATAAAATGCGAAAGCCGGATAAACAAACTAGAAATATTCCCAGAATTAAAAAAATATATCTTAATTTCATTAGAGTTGGTGGCCGCTTGTTGCCAACTCCCCCTTTCATCTTGTTGAAACTTTAAGTCTATTATAACAGTGAACCTGAATCCGTGACGTAGTTTGTTAAAAGCTTGAAAAGCAGGCTGATTTT
>JAABNQ010000045.1 GCA_009928435.1 Bacillus sp. HF117_J1_D | reverse complement strand
TGTATTAGGCACGCCGCCAGCGTTCGTCCTGAGCCAGGATCAAACTCTCATAAAAAGAAGTTTGTTAGCTCATCATAAAGCTGACTTTAATATTATTATTGACGTTCGTTTCGTTCAGTTTTCAAAGATCAAACTTGAAGTTGCTCTCTTGAGCGACTCTTCTATTTTACCGCACTCACTTTTGATTGTCAACAACTTTTTTAAATTGTTTTTCAATCTTGTCTGAGGCGACTTTCTTAATATACCATGCTAACCATTTTGAAGTCAACACTTTTTTGAAAAACTTTTTATTGCTTTGTTGCTTTGTTGCTTCTTACGAGCAACGATATTTAATATAACACCTTTTTATTTTACGTGCAATAGTTTTTTGTTTTTATTTCATAAATATAAGGTGAAGTACAGATCACAACATCCGCGTCTTCTAATCGTCCATAAATTCAAGCCCAGTAAATTTGTGAGGAGTTTCTTCAGTTTGTACTCTGCTTGGGCCTATTATCAACAACTAGACATTCCTTCTCTACATATAGAGCATTAAAATTCCTGCACAGCTCATCATTCGAAAAGAATCAAAAAGAACCCTTGCCAAAACGGCAGGGTTCCAGAAATCAATCCTTTTGTTTCATGAGTGGGAATAGGAGTACGTCTCTTATGGAAGGAGAATTTGTCAATAACATAACTAGACGATCGATCCCGATGCCCAATCCACCTGTTGGCGGCATTCCGTATTCCAGTGCTTCGATGAAATCCTCGTCCATTTCATGTGCTTCGTCATTTCCTTGCTCTCTTTCTTCCAGTTGAGCTTCGAATCTTTCCCTCTGATCAATTGGGTCATTTAATTCTGTAAATGCATTAGCATGCTCACGGCCAACAATAAATAGTTCGAATCGATCTGTAAACCTTGGATCGTCATCATTCTTCTTCGCAAGTGGAGAAATTTCTACAGGATGTCCATAAATAAATGTAGGCTGAATAAGTTTTTCTTCAACAACTTGTTCGAAGAATTCATTGACAATATGCCCATATGTCATATGTTCTGTGATTTCAATATTATGTTCTTTTGCAAGCCGGATAGCTTCTTCATCGGACATTTTTTTCCAAAAATCCACACCCGTATATTCTTTTACAGCGTCCACCATATGAAGACGGCGCCACTTCGGCTCAAGATTCACTTCATCTTCTCCATACTGAACAGAAGTTGTGCCCAGCACTTCCTTCGCGATAAAAGCAATCATATTTTCAGTCAGTTCCATAATATCATTGAAATCTGCGTAAGCTTCATACAATTCTATCATTGTAAATTCAGGGTTATGCCTTGTTGAGACCCCTTCATTTCTGAAAACCCGGCCGATCTCGTATACTTTTTCAAGACCTCCAACAATCAGCCGTTTTAAATGCAACTCAATGGCTATTCTCATATAGAATTGTGTATCCAACGCATTGTGATGTGTAATGAAAGGACGAGCAGCCGCTCCCCCTGCAATTGCATGAAGCATAGGCGTTTCAACTTCTAAGAAGCCTTGTCCATCCAAATAGCGGCGCATGGATTGGATGATTTTGCTTCGTGAGATAAAAGTTTCCCTGCTGACTTCATTGGTAATTAAGTCAAGATAACGCTGACGATAACGCTGCTCAACGTCTTTCAATCCATGAAACTTTTCTGGAAGTGGGCGCAGTGCCTTCGAAAGCAGAGTAAATTCATTCGCCTTTATGGACAGTTCACCCACCTTGGTTTTGAAAATAGTTCCTGTTAAACCAACTATATCACCAAGATCAACCATTTTAAAAATATCGTACTGTTCCTCGCCCACCGCGTCCTGACGGACATATATTTGGATTTGACCAGTTAAATCCTGCATATGAGCAAAGCCTGCTTTTCCTTTTCCACGCTTTGTCATGATGCGTCCGGCAATCGTAACAGACTGGTTCAGTTCCTCTAACTCTTCTTTTGTTTTTTCCTCATATTTATCTTTAATATCCTTCGTCAAAGCTGTGCGTTCAAACCGTTTTCCAAACGGATCGAACCCATTTTCCCGCAAAGATACCATTTTGTCGCGTCTTACCTGAAGTTGATCATTCAACTCTTCCTGACTCATTTTTTCCACTCCAATCTCATAATAAAGCCATTCCTTATCTTCATATTGTACCTAAAATTAAGGAACTAGGCATCCCACTATAAAAAAACTGCCAGCTAATGGCAGCGAAACATCTTTTTATTATCCCGCTTTTATTTCACTCAGTTCAGTTTCTTCAACGAGACTGTCAAGTAATCCCACTATTTCATTCCTTGTCGTACATTCATTGATAGCATTCCTGACCATTCCGTTTCCACGAATGCCTTTTAAATACCATGCGGCGTGTTTACGCATCTCGCGAACCGCGATATGTTCTCCCTTTAAAGCGATTAAACGATCCAGATGCAGCTTACAGACATCCATTTTTTCTCTAACAGTTGGTTCATCTGTTAGTTCACCAGTTTCCAAGTATTTAACTGTTTGATAGATCATCCATGGATTTCCTAACGCTGCCCGGCCAATCATGACACCATCAACACCTGTTTGATCAAGCATCCGTTTTGCGTCTTGAGGAGTCTCAACATCACCGTTTCCGATCAAAGGAATATTCAGGGACTGCTTTACTTCACGGATGATATCCCAGTTAGCATGGCCTTCGTACATTTGAACTCGTGTTCGACCATGCATCGATACAGCAGCACCACCTGCCCGCTCAACCGCCTGCGCATTCTCCACGGCAAAAATATGTTCATCATCCCAACCAATCCGCATTTTCACTGTAACTGGCTTATTCACAGCATCAACTACGGCAGAAACCATATCATAGATTTTTTCCGGCTCCAGCAACCATCTTGCGCCCGCTTCGCAACGGATAATTTTATTCACCGGACAACCCATATTAATGTCGATGATATCCGCATTGGTGTTTTGATCGACAAATTTAGCAGCTTCAACCAACGTCTCTCGTTCACCACCAAAAATTTGCAATGACAGTGGCTTTTCACGCTCATCAATATAAAGCAGGTTCATTGTCTTTTCATTTTTATAAACGATGCCTTTATCGCTGATCATCTCCGCACACACAAGACCAGCACCGAATTCTTTTACAGTCAAACGGAACGCTGAGTTGCAAATACCAGCCATCGGGGCCAGAACAACTTGGTTCTTCATTTCGATATCACCAATTTTGAGCATATTGATTCTTCCCCCTTTCCAAGAGTTTTATTTATCCAACTCATCCGGTGGGGTCAATTCCTCAACGGGAATTTTGAGCACATCGGAAATTTGTTTGAGTATCAGTTCTGACGGGAGGCGACTTCCACGTTCAATCTCTCCCAAAACTGAGACAGATATTCCGATTTCTCTTGCCAGACCTTCTTGGGTACGGCCCTTTAGCTTTCGAAAAGCTCGAATCCGCCTTCCCCATTTATCTGTTTCCATAATCGAACACCTTCTTTATCAGGTATTTCGTTTAACACATCAACCAGAGAAACATTTTGTTCCGGAAGCTTCACTTTTCCATCAATCTCCAATAACGGAACAAGGACAAATGCACGTTCTGTCATTCGAGGATGAGGTATTTGCAAGTCCTCCATCTCAATATTTTCGTTATTATATAATAAAATGTCAAGGTCGATTTTTCTGGGGCCATTCCTGAATTCTCTTACCCTCCCCAGTCGTTCTTCAATCTGAAGACAACGGGCTAAAAGTTCAAAAGCAGATAATGAAGTGGTAATTTTCACAGCGATATTTAGAAAAAGATCCTGGTCAGTATAGCCCACTGGGTCTGTTTCATAAATGGAAGACACCTTCTCAATTTCAATTCCCTTCGTCTGCTTCAGCTCCCTTATGGCAGCTTTCAGCCATTTTTCTCTGTCACCGATATTAGAGCCCAGCGATAAAAAAGCAAGATTATTCATGGCGCCCCCTTATAATCTCAACAGCTACAGAATCATAAATCCCATTAATTGGTGGATTCGGTTTGATCACTTTCACGTGGGCACGCTCAACAGACTCAAACCGATCTAAAATATCAACTGCAATGTTTTCAGCAACGGCTTCGATAAGATTGAATCTCTTTCCCTCAACGATTTCTTTACAGAGCGTATAAACATCCGCATAGTTGATTGTTTCTTCAAGATTATCCAAACGCCCAGCTACACGCAAATCCGTTTCCATCACAACATTCACCCGAAAACGCTGCCCAAGCGCAGCCTCCTCCGGAAAGACGCCATGATTACCGTAAAAATCCATTTCATTCAGGTAAATTTTATCCATTCTGCTCCCCCTTTTCTAAAAGAACATCCATCATGGTTGCCATACGGCTTATTTCTTTAACATCATGAACACGCATGATCTGACATCCCTGCTGAATTCCATAACAAACGGTAGCGCCCGTTCCTTCCATTCGTTCGTCCACAGAAAGATCAAGTGCAGTTCCAATCATTCGCTTGCGGGAGGTTCCAAGCAGTACCGGATATCCAAGCCCAACCAGTTTATCCAAATTTCTCATCATGATAAGATTTTCACGATAGTCCTTGGCAAATCCAATTCCGGGATCAAGGATGATGTTGTCATCCGAAACCCCCGCTTTTTTGGCAATAGAAATGCTTTCATATAAATCATTCAGTACATCACGAACAAAATTTGTATAGTCACGGTTATTCCTGTTATGCATTAAAACAATCGGAACATCCCGCTCGGCCGCTACAGCCGCTATCTCAGGATCTTTCTTTGCTCCCCATATATCATTGATAATATGTGCACCCGCTATCACTGCGGCTTCAGCTGTTTTCGCTTTATATGTATCGATGGAAATCGGAGCCTGGACAGCCTTCGTAATCTCTCGAATCACCGGAAGCACCCTGTCAACCTCTTCACCCGCCGAAACTGGGTCATGACCAGGACGTGTAGACTCACCACCAATGTCGATAATGTCAGCGCCCTCTTTTACCATTTCCTTCGCATGTTCGACAGCATGGCTCAAAGCATTAAAGCGCCCACCATCGGAAAAGGAGTCGGGAGTGACATTCAGAATTCCCATAATCAATGTTTTTTGACCACAATCAAGTGTGTACTTGCCACAACGGATCATCATGATTTAATTCACCTACATTCTCATTTCATCATCTTTTTAGTTTAACTCTTTCCCGCCCAATTGAAAAATAAAAAACAAGCCCTTATTTGGACTTGTCTTTAGAATTCACTAGTGACAATATATCTGAGCTTGGTTCCACTCAGAGCTCCAGTCTGTACGTCGCTAACCGTCGCCTTACGCTTTTCTTTTAGTCTTCAAATTGGTAGAGTGGCGTACTGAGGTAACGCTCACCGTTACTCGGAATGATAGCTAAAACCTTTTTGCCCTTGCCGAGCTTTTTGGCAACAGATAATGCTGCACTAATAGCAGCACCTGAAGAGATACCACCAAGCACACCTTCTGCTTTGGCTGCTTTTCTTGCTGTTTCAAATGCATCTTCATTCGCTACCGTAATGACTTCATCATAAATCTCTGTATTTAATACTTTTGGAACAAATCCAGCTCCAATGCCTTGAATTTTGTGAGGACCTGGCTTTCCTCCAGACAATACAGGGGAATCCTTTGGCTCAACAGCATAAATTTTAATATCAGGATACTTCTCTCTTAGAACTTCACCAGCACCTGTAATCGTTCCACCTGTACCGATTCCGGATATAAACGCATCTAGCTGATCACCCATTTGCTCAACAATCTCTTTACCTGTTGTCTCGCTGTGAATTTTCGGGTTTGCACTATTTTCAAATTGCTGTGGTAAGAAATACCCGTGTTCTTTTGCCAATTCATTGGCTTTATTAATTGCACCATTCATTCCTTCCGCACCTGGAGTCAAGACCAACTCCGCACCGTAGGCACGCAAAAGGTTACGTCTTTCAAGACTCATCGTATCAGGCATGACAAGAACCGCACGGTATCCCTTGGCGGCAGCCACCATCGCAAGGCCGATTCCTGTATTTCCGCTCGTTGGTTCAATGAGCGTGTCGCCTTCTTTCAATTTTCCTTCTTTTTCCGCGGCTTCTATCATCGCCAAAGCAATACGATCCTTTACGCTACTTCCTGGGTTCATGTATTCAAGCTTTAAATAAACTTCAGCACTGTCCTCATCAACCAATCGGTTTAGTTTTACAATCGGGGTATTGCCAATTAAATCCGTAATCGAGTTTGCAATTCGTGACATTCTTCCTCCACCTCTAATTCCGAGTAATTTTATTGGTTTATTTAAACCTACCACGTTAAAACCGCGCTGTCAACGGAAAAATCCCTATAAATAGGGATTGCTATAAAATATTTAGTAAAAAGAACCTACGCCATTTTGGCCTCTTCCAAAATTTCTTCCAGCTCTTCTTTTGTAAAATAATATTCAGCATTACAGAAATGGCATTGGGTATCGGCTTTCCCATCTTCCGTTATCATTTCTTGGATTTCAGATTCTCCCAGACTAATTATTGCTCGGCTGAAGCGTTCTTTGGAACAAGTGCATTGGAATTCCACCGGCATCTTTTCAATAACCTGGACATTGTCTTCACCAAGCAGTTGATAAAGGATCTCTTCCGGTGACAACCCATCTTGGATCATTTTCGAAACAGACGGAGTCTTATTGATGCTCTCCTCAATTTTGCTGATCGTCTCTTCATCAGTTCCCGGCATCAATTGTATAATAAAGCCGCCAGCTACAAGAATGGTATTATCGGGATTTACAAGAACGCCTACACCTACGGAAGAAGGCGTTTGCTCCGATACGGCAAAATAGTAGGTGAAATCTTCTCCCAACTCTCCGGAGATAATCGGAACTTGCCCCGAAAAATTTTCTCTGAGACCAATATCTTTCACGACAGATACTGTACCGTTTGTTCCTACAGCGCGCTGTACGTCCATCTTGCCTTTTTCATTCGAGGCAAAATAGACCTGTGGATTGGATACATAACCGCGCACATGCCCTTTCGCATCAGAATCAACAATAATCGCTCCGATTGGTCCACCGCCTTCCACCTTTACGGTCAATTTTTCCTCTCCTTTTAACATAGCGCCCATCATAACGCTCGCTGTCATCGCCCTTCCAAGAGCCGCCGACGCTGTCGCCCAAGTTTGATGTCTACGTTGAGCTTCCCCAACAGTTTCCGTGCTATTAACCGCATATGCACGCACTTGTTTATCAAAGGCCAAAGCCTTAACCAAGTAATCACTCATCACAGTACACCTCTTAATTTGAAATATTTCTTTTATAGATTAAATGCAGGCCTTTTAACGTTAGGTCATGGTCAACAATATCAATCATTTCCGTTTCTGATGAAATCAGGTTAGCTAATCCGCCAGTGGCAATAACAGTCGGTTTCTTTTTACTCTTCTCAAATATCCTGTTAACAATTCCCTCAACTTGTCCCACAAATCCAAATAGAATTCCCGCCTGCATGGCCGCCACTGTATTTTTGCCGATGATTTCATCTACATGTGTGATTTCAATCCGTGGAAGCTTGGCGGCTGTGGAGTACAGTGCCTCTGTCGAAATGCCGATGCCCGGAGCTATCACACCACCCGTATATTCGGCTTGTTCATTGATATAACAAAAAGTGGTCGCAGTTCCAAAGTCCACAATGATCAGCGGACTACCATACTCGTGGATTCCCCCTACTGCATTCACGATCCTGTCTGCCCCCACTTCGCGGGGATTTTCATATTTTATATTCAATCCTGTCTTAATCCCAGGCCCTACAACCAAAGGTTTTACTTTAAAATATTTTTTACACATTTTTTCTAGTGTAAACATGATTGGGGGGACAACTGAAGAAATGATGATTCCGTTAATATGGTCAAAACGAATCCCCACATGCTCAAAAAGAGATTTAATCACCATACCATATTCATCTTCAGTTTTATGCCTGTTTGTTTCGATCCGCCAATGATATTTTAAATAATCATTGTCATAAACACCAAGGACAGTGTTTGTATTCCCTACATCCAAAACAAAAATCAACCTTCTCACCAACTTTTTACAAGACTGTTTTCTCCACACATCATACCATTAAAGTCCTTCGGCCTAAATAATAAAAATGAAAGGCGCGCTACCTTAGCGAAATTTGATAAAAGTATTCCTCTAATTTTATACTTTCTTACTCTAGAACAAAAGACAAACGCCCGATCATTAACAAAAAAAGCCGATGCAGACTTATCCGAGACGACGCAAAGTCCGCTGTTCGCCAAAACTCAGTCTGATTTTATACTTTTTTACTGAAGAAAAAAGACACCGATATATATATCAGTGTCTTCATATAGTCTAAGCTCTATGATCCGAGTCCGAATCTTTAGGATCGGAAGGCTTTGTTGGCCCCATTTTTTCAGGAGGAGCAAGCGGATCTTTCGGACGCTGTTCATCAATAGCTAATGGATCGCTTTCCTCTTCCTTAGGTTGAAGTGTCACTTTGGGCTCTTCATGGTCCTGACCTTCATTACCTGAGTTCAAAGATGCGACAGAGCGATCTGGAAGCTTTCCGGTATCGAACAGGCTTCTAATTTGTTCAGCATCCAAAGTTTCTACATCCAACAAGGTTTGGGCAATTAATTCCAGCTTGTCACGATGCTTCGTTAAAATCTCTTTAGCACGTGCATAACATTCTTTAATGATACGTTGGATTTCCTGGTCTATTTCAAAAGCAATGGCATCTGAATAGTTTTGCTCATTATGCAAATCTCTACCAAGGAATACTTGACCGCCCTGGGCCTGACCGAATTGCAGTGGACCAAGCTTATCACTCATTCCGTATTCAGTCACCATCTTACGGGCAATATTCGTTGCACGTTGGAAGTCATTATGAGCTCCGGTAGACACTTCTCCAAATATAATTTCTTCCGCTACCCGACCACCAAGCAAACCAGTGATTTTATCAAGGAGCTCTGGCTTCGTCATAAAGTAACGGTCTTCTTTAGGAAGCATAACGGCATAACCGCCTGCCTGCCCCCTTGGAACAATTGTCACCTTATGAACAACATCTGCTTCATCAAGAACCAATCCAATAACGGTATGTCCGCCTTCATGGTAGGCAACAATATTTCTTTCTTTTTCGGAAATAACCCTGCTTTTTTTGGCTGGACCTGCAATAACCCTATCTGTCGCTTCATCGACATCCGTCATATCAATTGTCTTTTTATTTCGACGGGCTGCAATCAACGCAGCTTCGTTCAACAGATTTTCTAAATCAGCACCTGAAAATCCTGGTGTCCTCATAGCGATTGCTTTAAGGTCAACTGAACCATCAAGCGGTTTGTTTCTCGCATGAACTCTTAGAACTGCTTCCCTTCCGTTAACATCCGGGCGATCAACCGTAATTTGACGGTCAAAACGGCCTGGGCGCAGTAGGGCCGGGTCAAGGATATCCGGGCGGTTGGTGGCAGCAATGATGATAATACCTTCATTTTCGCCAAATCCATCCATTTCAACGAGCAACTGGTTCAATGTCTGTTCCCGCTCGTCATGTCCCCCACCAAGACCAGCGCCACGTTGGCGACCGACAGCATCAATTTCATCAATAAAAATCATACACGGTGCATTTTTTTTCGCATTTTCGAACAAATCACGTACCCTAGACGCACCGACACCTACAAACATCTCAACAAAGTCGGAACCACTGATTGAGAAGAACGGAACCCCCGCTTCCCCGGCAACTGCCCGTGCAAGCAAGGTTTTACCTGTTCCTGGTGGTCCAACTAGCAGAATCCCCTTCGGAATCCGTGCCCCTAGATCAGAGAACTTTCTCGGGTCTTTCAAAAAGTCTACTACTTCCACCAATTCCTGCTTCTCTTCATCAGCACCCGCTACATCTTTAAAGCGGACTTTCTTCTTCTCTTCACTATAAAGCTTCGCCTTGCTTTTTCCAAAGTTCATGACACGGCTTCCGCCACCTTGTGCCTGATTGAGCAAGAAGAAAAATAAAATAAAGATGATGATAAACGGGATGATGGTTGTAAAGAAAGATACCCAGCCACTTGTTTCTTTTGCCGGCATAACTTCAACCTCAGATGCGGCAGCATCGATCCTGTCAAGCATTGCCGGGTTATTCATCACATATGTTATGAAACGCTCGCCTTCTTTGGCATTTTTCAATTGGCCAACGACTTCATAGACGCCTCTTTCAGGCTGTATGGAAAATTCCTTGATATCTCCATTTTCCAAGTGTGTGATAAATTTTTTATACGTTATATTATTTGTCGTTTCATTGGTATTGTTAAACCAACTGACAATCCCGATGAGAACGAGAAAAATAAGTAAATAAAAGATTGTGTTTCTAAAGATCCGGTTCATCCCTAGCCTCCTCCCACGGTCAAAAAACTATATTCAATAGTATCATAGTCATTTCGGACTTTCCAACAAATCTCCACTGTAATTTTGTTTCTCATCCATTAATTTTCATTATTGCCATATACCGCTGGTTTCAAAACCCCTATATAAGGAAGGTTCCGGTACTTCTCCGCGTAATCAAGCCCGTAACCTACAACAAACGCGTTTGGAACAACAAAGCCCACATAGTCGGCTTTCACATCTGCTTTTCTTCCTTCAGGTTTATCAAGCAATGTCACTATTTTGATCGACTTTGCTTTCCTGTAGCGGAATAACTCCACAAGGTAACTCAGAGTAACACCACTATCAATAATATCCTCAATAATCAAAATGTCTCGGCCTTCAACTGGCGTATTCAAATCCTTTAAGATTTTCACTTCTCCAGAAGAGGCTGTGGACATACCGTAACTCGAAATATCCATGAAATCCATTTCCAAATAAGTATCGACCCTTTTCAATAGATCTGCCATGAATGGCATGGCCCCTTTTAAAACACCGATGACAAGTGGAAAACGGCCGTCGTATTCCTCCGTTAGTTGAGCCCCAAACTCTCGGATTTTCTCATCAATCTCTTCTTCCGTAATCAATACTCTTTCAATGTCATTTTTCATTGGCTATGCTGCCCTCCAGAGGTTCTGTAGTACAATATATATTGATGTCCTTGTCCTTGAGGTCCTACATCATATAAGGATTTTTTCAATCCCGGAACCCATAATATCTGATTTCGCTGGTCGGTTATGACCGGCCAGCTGTCCCGCTGGAATCTGGGGATTTTTTTATCAATGAATAATTTTTTTAATTTTTTCGTTCCTTCCAATCCTTTGGCCTTGATCCGATCACCTGGCCTTCGGGTCCGTATAATGAGTGGGAGCTTTAAATCATTCTCCTTCAAATAGATAAAATCTTCATCCTCACCTGCAAAGGCACCTGATGCATTTTCCAAACGAACCATCCCTCCATCCGGAAGGAGGATTTCCTGTCCAACACTGATTTCATATTCGTAATCTTGTGCCGGTTTCATTTCCTCAAACGTAAAAACACAATGACCATAGGATCGGATGACGTTTAATCCAAGAGGGAGGTTCAGCTTTCCCGAAGGGTTTTCCCCTTGCAAAAGCTTCCCAATCAATTCAACATGCCAGGCGGTTACGTGGGTTATATTTTTCTTATAAAGATAGCTTAATATTAGATGAATCCCCCTTCTTTGTAAAGGCAAAGGCATTTGTAAAAAAGAGCGAATATCTAACCGGATCTTTCCATTTTCAAAAGCACTTCCCGCCCTGATTTCACGTTCAGCCAGCATTTCCAAATAAGCTTCATCTTCCAGTAACTCTTCGCTGAATCTCTGAAAATGTTCATGAACTTGTTGATTTTCCCGCTTGAGGGTCGGCAGCACATCCATTCGAAAACGATTCCTTGTGTAGGCTGGCTTTTCATTGCTGGGATCAATTCTGGGCTTCAAATGGTGAGAAGCGCAATATTCCTCGATTTCCTTTCTATTCACTCCAAGAAGCGGGCGGATCAACTCTCCGTTGCCAAATCGCCTTGTTGACTGGATTCCGGCACGAGACTTACCGCTGCTCCCCCTCGTTAAGCGCATGAGGATTGTTTCGACTTGGTCATCTGCATGCTGCGCAACAGCAAGCTTATTTGCACCAAGCTCCTTCATAACAGTTTCAAAAAAACGGTAACGATACGCCCTCGCAGTCTCCTGCATCCCTTTATTCTCCGTCTCCATTTTCTTTTTGATATCGATGGAGGCTGCCTTCAATTCTAGTCCATTCTGCTCGCAGTAGGCTTTTACGTATTCCAGGTCCTGAGCAGATTCCTTCCCTCGGAGCATATGGTCTACATGGACGACCGCCAAACTAATATCGAAAAGCCCCTGTCTTTTTACAAAAAAATCAAGCATGGCCATTGAATCGGGTCCTCCAGATACAGCAGCCAGGACAAGGTCTCCACTGTCTAATAGCCGGTGTCTTTTAATAAAGTTCAATGTCTTTTTCTCAAAGTCTAACATCAGGTCATCTATTCCCCTACTTGTATAGTACGTGTTCAAAAAATGGTCAAATTCAGAAGGCAACGCAGAAATAGCGGAAACTCGCCTTTCCTCCATTAGTTTACCATTTTCACGAAGGAACCTCACGAAACTTCCCCTCTATAATAGAAATAAATATATGTATAAGCCATACAAAAATGACGTAATCAGCAAAACACCAGCAGTCTCATTCATAGAACTCCTTTTTCTCTGGCTTTTCTGCTTTTTTCTTGAGTGTAATTGGGATCTGGAATTCCGGATGGAGAGCTTTCTAAGCCATTCGTTTTTCATCTCTCCAGCATTTTGGTATTTCCCTTCAAGCGCTTTAAGCAACACTGGCTCAAAACTATGAAGCTCTGGGTCCCTTTTAATCATTTCCTTTAATTGAGCCAGCCCGTTTCCCTTTCGTGTAAACCTGCCCGGATAATATACATTGATCATGAGCATCGCTGTTGAAAAAATATCGTAGGAAGGCTCTGCCTTTCTGGATCCCAATCCCCAGTAGCCTCTGTCGAAAAACTCCGTGAACTCTTTAATTGAACGCCCTTCTTTTGTTGTTCCTCCAACATCTATACAGCGAATCCTTGTCCTCGGAGGAGATACAATGAGATTTTCAGGCTTCAGATCACCAAAAACCCAGCCTTGCTTATGCATCTGCTCCAAAATATCCAACAGTTGCACAATCAGTACCCCTGCCCAATGTCGACCTTTGCGACGAATGAAGGTGAGCAGATCATCCCCTTCAATATACTCCATTACATAAAAGGGGATCGGCTTTCGATTTCTTTTTTCCCAATCATCCACATCCAATAAAGAAGGCCCAAGGACTGGTCCCCGGACCTTCGAAAAAGCTTTGAGCACATTTACTTCCGATATGATGGACATGCTGTCATCGCTCATTTTCAATGCAACATCACCATCTTTTCCTTTTGCAAGATAGACAACACCGTTGGCTCCGCTACCCAGTTTCTTGATGATGGTGTAATGCTGGCCATGCCATTTGCCCCCTACAACAGTCCCCAGCGAAAAGTTACATTGTTTCATCCAGGAATTGTTCTTCATCCCTTAAGAAAAGCCCCCTTAGTGAGCGGTTTTTTTCAAAAGAAGCGACAGCCTCACGAAGTGCTGGTCCTGTAGGTGTAACCCCACCTGCAGCCAATTTTGGAAACACATTGGTCAACTTATCAAGCTGAGGTGTCCAATCCAACAGCCTGCTAACTTCCTCTCGTTTTCCAGGGAAAACATAAACAGAATAAGAATTTTTCCCTGAACGTGCATTCAAACTCAAAGACAGATCGAGTAGCGCCTCCTGAACAGTCGGCAGCTTGAATTTCATGCTGGCACTAGTATCAATCAGAACCAGAACCTCCAAGTCAGATGTTTCGCCTAGTTCATCCACTACCTCCATCACTTCTCCCCTCTGGTTAGGAGGAAGCTCTTCAAGAGATGTATCACTCCCCAAGATTTGCCGTAGCTCCCGATTCACAACTCCTTGTATGGTCTGTGCCATTGCTTTTCTTGTAACCATTTGAACAGTTTCAGATAAAACTTTCGCATAAACAATTTGACTGATTCCGCCACCGGCCATCGCGATTCCTTCGATTTCTGCCATTCCTTTTTCATCTATTGCATCATTTTCCAACACGCCAATCACATTTACGGTAATGCCATTTTCCTGTGCCAATGATGCCATAGCTACCGGATCTTCCCCCTGATTGGAGCATCCATCTGTAATAAGTAATATTTGTTTTAACGTACCTTTCTTCACATTCATTTCCTCCATTTCCGTTCGCGGCTACCAGCCGTTTGATCTGCTATCATCCTCGCCGGATCAGGAGGTTTTTATACCGGGGTCAGACCCCTATCTTGAACTAGCTTGCACCTGATAATTTAGATGCTTTGTTTCGAACGGGGATTGCTGCCCATTTGGGAGTGTTCCGCTTTATTTCTGCCGTGACGATCGTCATATCATCTTGTATGACCCCTGAACGAGTCCGAATCACCTCCTCCATGATGAGGTCGGAAATAGCCTGTGGATCACTTGTCTGTAGCTCTTTCAGCTTTCTTTTCATCCATAATTCGTAATTCTCCACATGCTTTGGCCCTTCGAAGACGCCATCGCTCATCATAATAATCAAATCTCCATCTCGAAGCTGTTCCGTAACGACGTCAAAGTCAAATTCCTCCAATATTCCGATTGGCAAATTACTCGTTTCGATTTTTTTAATTTTATTCCCCCTTTTGATAAAGCTCGGTGTTGATCCTATTTTCAGAAACTTGGCTTCAATTGTCTGCAAATCAATCATAGCCAAATCCAGGGTTGAAAAAATTTCATCATCCGTTCTTAAAGATAAGACAGAATTGATTGATTTTATTGCTACCTTTTCCTCAATGCCCGACTGAAGAATCTTTTGTAACAGCTTCAATGTTTCATTGCTCTCTTTATGAGCCCTCTCTCCGTTGCCCATACCGTCACTTATGGCAAGTGCAAATTTCCCTCCACTCAGTTCAATCGTTGAATAGCTATCACCTGAAAGAAAACCCCCTCCTTTGGCTGCGTGGGCTACCCCTGTCTCAACCACATAGGCCTTGGCGGATCGCATAGTCACATAATGATACCCATCTGCAAATTCGGCATCTTCCTTATTCTGAACAACGACCGTTTCGCCCATGATATCCGAAATGAGTGGGGCAATTAGTTTTTCACATTCCCCATTTCCATACCAATCTGGAATCATCACATCAATATCAATGCTGCCGGCTTCCAGGTTGTAAATTTCTACATATTCAATATCAACGCCAAAATCCTGCAGGACGTTCAAAAGCATTTCTTCCTGCTTATGATGGTTATTCTGTTCACGCTTGATTTCTCTTGCAAAGTCTCCCATTACTTCAGAAACACCTAAAAGCTGTTCCGCCACAAGCTTCCTGCTTTCCTGGACCTGGCGTTTCAACTTTTGGTTCGCTTGATAAACCGCCAATTCCTGATGGATGGCGTTCTTTACAGCTCCTGCTTTGTTACAATGCTTTTCCAACTGGCGATGAACCGGCCTTGGCAGCAACCCCGATTCTTCATCTATTTCATGCATAATATTTTTCATCAGGTCATATGTTTTATCAAAGTGCTCCCCCCAGCATTTATCTTTCCTGAAACACATCTGACAGGTTTTCTCAGTAACATGGCTCAAAAATAAGTCAAATTCTTGTTCGTCATCAACGGAATCCTTCCATTTTTCCGGCTCAGAAAAGCTGTCTGAAAGCGCTTCAAAAACAGAGGAAAACTGTTCCACTCTCCGAACGGTGATGTCACGGACTTTTCTCGCATATTGTTGCTGATCCTGTGCATATTCAGCTGTGCCTGGAATATGTCGGGCTAGCTTTTCTATCAAAGAATACGGGGTAAGGAATAAGAGGATAATTGCGATAGATGATTCATACATCGTTATGGCTAGGACTCCGTTTTCCTCTCCATATATGCCAACTAGCAAAGTAGCCACAAGAAGCCCTATCGCTGTTCCAGCCCGTTTACCTTCCTTAAGCAGTCCCCCCAGCAAGCCAGCAAATGCAAGCAAACTCATTTGAAAAAAGCTGGCCATGCTTGCAAGGCTAAAAATGAGCCCTGTCACAACACCAACGGTAGAACCGACAGTGGCACCCGCTGTAAAGGCAAATAGGATAACGAGATACCTGGATAAAATATGTTCAATGGACAAGCCGTATATGGCCCAACCAATTGTTCCCGTCATGACAGATGCCAACATAATAATGAAGCTGATGACTTCCTCCGTCTTTAACGCCTTCGCTCTTTTTCCTGCTGTCAGAAAAGGAATGCTCTGAATGAAGATAAAGACAAGAACCAACGATAAGCCAGCTTCCACAGCTGCCATGAGAGCATCGTAGTTTGTAAAAACCTGCCCATTTCCAGCATAAATGAAAAGGCATTTGGTAAAGAGTGAAATAAAGAATACATAAAAAGGCATCGCTTTAATTGGCATAGTGTGCAGTCTTTCCAGCAAACGAAAGCTTACAAGGAAAATAGCGCAGGCAGAAAAAATAAATAGAGTATTTCCTATGGATATGGTCAGAGAACCAGCCAACAGGCCAAATAACACAAGAGGGGCGCTTTTCCTTCTTGTCATAAATATAGCTGCAAAAAATGGCAAAGCGAACGGAGTCAACTGCGACAAGATCAACGCTCGTCCAAGCAAGACGCTGACAATTAGCAGTGCAAGCCCTTTTTGAAGAAACAGATACTCCACCTTCTGCTGGAGCCTCTTTAATCCTGTAGAAAAATCAAGGTCTGTCCCTTGCAAATTTGCAGTCCCGACGGATTCGACGATACTTTGATCTCCCTTTTCCATTTTTCATCTCTCCCCGCAAATAAATAATTGTTTACCATTATAAGGGGGCCGATCCTAAAACTTTGTCACTTTAAAGGATATATGTCCAAGTTTCGTTCGACTAATTCGGGCAATAAGAGAAGCAATAAACTGGGAAAGTCGAGCAGAGGAAAGGAGAGTCGAAAGGACTCAAAAGGGAAGTATTTATTAGAAGAAAGATGTTGATAGGTAATATAACAGTTATAGCGCTTTGCTCATCGATGTACAGACTGGACTCCTTCCGATGAGATAAAGGAAAAAGAAAAACGCAGAAAAACTATTTATCGGCGCAGAACCTGAGGAAAGCGTAGTATGGCTTAATCCTTACGTCTATGACTCTCACTGTCAGACAAACAAAATACTTTTTTTCAAAACTCAAAAAAACGAAAGAACTTTTCATCGTTCTTTCGCTTCTTGCTCTTCATATGGAATAAGTCCGGTGGTATGCTTTTCTTTACCTCGTCAGGACCGTCAGGTCTATACGTTAAAGAGACAGCAAGTTAACCTTTCCTGGAGCCACGTCCACCTCGTTTAGACTCAGTATGGCGTTTTAAAGATGACAACCGATCTTCGCTTTCTTTCAAGAAGCGATTCATCTTTTGCTCAAAACTTTCCTTTGGACGAAAATCATTCGCTCTTCCTTGTCTTGCACGGGAAGGAGGCTGATCTTTGGCTTTGCGGATTGAAAGTCCAATTTTTCCATCCTTCTCAACATTTAAGACCTTTACAAGCACTTCTTCGCCAACTTTTAAGTGCTCATTGATATCTTTAACATAATTGTCGGCTACTTCACTAATGTGAACAAGTCCTGTCGAGCCCCCGGGCAACTCAACAAACGCCCCAAAATGAGTGATGCCTGTAACCTTACCTTGTACCTTGCTGCCTACTTCAATCGACATAAAAAAATTTATCCTCCTTAAAGTGTTTACAAAAATAAACCTTACTTTATATTATAGCGAAGTTCTAAAAAAAGTGTCAATATGAGCCCTTATCAAATGCGCCTTGGCGTATTTGCGCCCATATTTTTTTATCGGACTTTCGCTCGATAAATTCCCCCTGAAAATCTGCGAAATAAAGTTAATCCTTTTCTTTGTCTTTCTCTTTTGGAATGTTAAAAATGATTTCACCTTTATCAGAAAGGAAATATTCACTTCTGGCAAGCTTCGCAATATATTCATCATCATTTAGTTTCAAAATCTCGTTTTCAAGCATCAATTGCCTCTTCTCAAGTTTAGCCAATTTTGCTTCCGCCAGAGCTTTCTCTTCCTTCTTTGCTTTCAAGGCAGACTCCCGTGAAACCAAGGTTGAAATCAACAAAACGCAAATTACAATGGTGAATACGAGGAAAACGGACAAGCGTCGGACCAATAGTTTCCGTCTTCTGACTGTCGAACGCGCAGAAGCCTCTTGTTCCATCAAATATTTATTTTCAAGTGTAACAGTTTTTTTTGGCCTAACACCCATCCATAAGCCTCCTATCCCTTTTTTCGAAAAAAATGTATCGCTTTGATGATTATATTCTTGATACTTTCTAAATATCCTGCTACTGTTTTTCGCAATTGGGCGAAAAATATTTTCACTGATTCAGGTATGACCTTATTCAACATCCATATAAATGGCTTAAAAACAGTCTTTACCACCCATTTTACCATTATCCAGACTATTTTTACAAGAGACAATAAAAGGCTGAATACATAAAGAATAATAGCAATGATCAGAAGGTACAATCCTCTAAAGGGCTTGTACACCAATAAATAAGCCGTCCTGTATATCAATCTGGCAATGGATTTGATCCATTGGATCAGTGATTCCAGTAGCTTCAGATAAATTATTTTAAAAAGGGCCTGATAAGCTGAAAAACCGCATAGGAGTGCCAATAAAAGATAAAATCGCACCTCCCCGTAATTGACCAAAAAAAGAACATAAAAGATAAGGGCCCCTTGTATGAACCAGAACAGGAGATCATTCAAAAAGACAATCCATCTTTTTCTTTTCCCCCGCTTTAAAAAGCGCTGGTACGTATCAAGTGTAGCACCAAAGAGGCTTCCCATTCCGATCATGGCAAGCAGCGTATAAAATTGAACAGGAAGACTCATTTGAACAACTTGCCAAAGAATCCTTTAGCTTTGCCCCCATCGTGATCATCAAGGTAAACAATATCATAGACTTTCCCTTTGATAGAAACGATGCCTTTATCAACATCCAGATTTTTCATTTGCAAGCTGTGGCCCCGGATTGCCAGAAATCCCATAACCGTTTCAAGTAGAAATTCCTCATTATCAAAGCTCTCTACCTGCTTTACACCCGTAATATCAATTAATCTGCGACCCCGCATCACCAGATCATGATCAGGCACAGTCCCTTTTCCAGCTTGATTTGGATCGTAATATTGGCTCATCTTCATCCCTCTTTTTCGCACGGATTTTATACATATTTATGTCTCGAGGGAAGCGAATAGAACAAGCCCTTGCACATTCTAATTCCGCGGACCTAAAAGAATCACGACCACACCGATCAAGCAATTGCGTGTAAGTGTAACATCCAAATCAGTCCCTTTTCATGTAAATAAAAAAATCGAGTGCATTCTATCGGCACCCGATTTTTTGTCGTCATTCTTCCTCTAATCTCTCTTCCTTTAACAGACGGTACATACTTGCCGCATCTTCTTTCTTCGTGGAATCCTGAAGTTCTTCCACCTTGACTGTTACCATTTTTTGACCAAAGCGAATGGAGAGCTCATCTCCCACTTTCACATTGGAGCTGGCCTTCGCCTGCTGTCCATTGATCGAAATTCTTCCCTTATCCGCCACTTCCTTGGCAAGAGGACGTCTTTTAATTAACCGTGACACTTTTAAAAATTTATCCAGCCGCATCGTTGCCACTTTACTCCCCCTCTATTTCCCTTGTTTTTTTGCTTCATCCCAGTATAAATCTAATTCCTCCAGTGAAAAATCATCAAATGGCCGCCCGCTTTTCCTTACTTCCTCTTCGATGAAAGCGAAACGTCTGTAAAATTTCTCATTGGCTGCCTGTAATGCCTCCTCAGGATGGATTTTGGCAAGACGGGCCACATTAACGACGGCAAAAAGTAGATCTCCCATTTCCTCTAATTGGCGCTTCTTTTCTTGTTTCGCCAGTACTTCCTCAAATTCCTTTGTTTCCTCTTTAACTTTTTCCATAGCTTCTCTCGCATGATCCCAGTCAAAGCCAACCTTTGCTGCAGACTTTTGAACTTCATAAGCACGAAGTAAAGCCGGAAGTCCTTTCTCGATGTGGTCAAGAAGGGAGTCACTGTTATTTTGCTCCCCTTTTTCTTCCGCTTTAATTTGTTCCCAGTTCTTCATGACTTCATCTGCATTGTCTACTTTTATTTCTCCAAATACATGAGGATGCCTGCGAATCATTTTTCTTGAGATGCCCTCAAGCACATCTTCAATGGAAAACATCCCCTCATCCTCGCCGATTTGCGCATGTAGCATCACCTGCAGCAACACATCTCCGAGCTCTTCGATCATGTTATCAATATCATCGCGATCAATGGCATCAAGCAACTCATATGATTCTTCTATCAAGTATTTTTTCAAAGATAGATGCGTCTGCTTCTTGTCCCAAGGGCACCCTTCTGGTCCACGCAGATCAGCGATGACCTCCCTCAATGTGGAAAACTCTTTTAAAGAAAGCTCCCTTGATTTAATCGGGGGAACATATACACTCGTTAAATTATCCAAGAAAGGCTGTCTATCCAATTCATACAATGGAATAGTCCTCGTCTTCTCGTTGGAACTTCCTGCTGCTGTCACAACGGTGATTTCATAATCGTCTGGGTATTTTTCCATCAATACGAGCTTGACATCTGAAGCAACCATTTGATCATATACCTGTGCGACGATAATGTGCTGGGAGATTTGTACATCCTCCCGCTTCATCATTGTCCCATCCAATAGTTGGAAACCATCAATAGGATCTACACGAACGGCAGTGAACAAAGCATCCAAAAAGCTTTGTCCTCCTTCGACCGTTACATTAATTCCGCGTGCAGCGCTCCTTTCCAATAAAAGTTGGACCGTTTTTTCAGCAATCAAAGGATGACCAGGCACCGCATAAACAATATCTCTTTTCGCTGCTTTTTCAAGAAGCAACTCCGTAATTTCTTCATAGACCGCCTCGAATTGATCGTGTTTTTCATATATATGATCAAAAGAAAAGTAGGAAACCCCTTCTTCTTCCAGTTGTTTAATAACTGGATGCTCCTTTGTTCTTAAAAATAAATGATCTGTCTCTTTCAATCGTTTATAGATACCAAGAGGAAGCTGGTCCAGATCTCCTGCACCCAGCCCCGCTACTCGAATACGATTCATCACTTTTTCCTCCTTTCTTGTTTTCCAATCCGAATGAATCTTTTAAGCTTGGAATAATACGGAATGTGATGGACTTCCTCTTCCGTAAACAAGTTCATTTGCATCATGACCACAAGATAGGCAAGTCCTCCAATGGCCACACCTGTCAAAGCAACCATCGCATTGAAAAGACGCCCCTGCATGTCCATCTGTTGAAGAACAAACAGCCACATCTGCAAAACTATGGTCATCGCAGCTGCTGCCAATATAAGGCGGGAAACTGAATGCCAAAGAACGGATTGAATAGAGAAAAAATTTTTCAATTTCAACATAATGAGCAGACAGACTACTAACAAGCCAAAGACTGTCGCCCAAGCCGCTCCTGCCAACCCATAGATAGGGACAAGGACAAGATTTCCGAAATACTTGCACACGGTTCCTAACAATATATATTTGGCCGGTGCCATCATTTGGCCAACTCCTTGTAGAACCCCAGATAAAGTGATAATCATTGACGCCAACAAAATAGCCGCAGCTAAAACAGCCAGTGCGCCTGAACCATCTGCATTTTTAAAAAGCATGATATTAGTCGGCTCGATGATATTCATTAGCCCAACAGCCGCCCCCAATCCGACAGCCAGGCTTACCTTCACGGTTGTCATCACCGTCTTCTGAAGCATTTCTGTATTCCCTTGCGTCCAGGCTGTTGTTACTGCTGGAATAAGCGCCAACGACATCGAAGTCGCCGCAACGGTACCGAGCTGAATAAGCGGCTGTCCGCGATCAAAAACGCCTTTCAATGACTTCGCCTCTTCCATTTGCCAGCCTGATTGTACAAGAAGCGTGTATAAGTTCAACGAATCGACCAATTGGAACAAAATTAAAAGAAGGCCACTGAAGCAAATAGCCGTACCATAGTAAACTACTTCTTTTCCCACAGACAGTAATTCCCGTATTGAAACACGCTGAAAAGAAAATATATTTACCCCTGTTTTTCGAACATATCTACTCATGACAATAAGACCGGCAACCCCGCCAATCACTGCTCCTGTCCAAGCTCCACGCCCTGTTTCATACAGAGAGAAGCCCCCGTTCACGAGAAAGTAGGAAATGATCAAAATGGCAGCCACCCTGATGAACTGCTCTATGACCTGACTAACCGCGGTCGGGGTCATATTTCCACTTCCCTGAAAAACCCCTCTCCATACCGAAAGAAATGGTAATAGCAAAAATGGAAAAGCAATGACTTGGACAACAGGTGCAAGTAATGGGTCCCCCATCCAGCCGGAGATTGCTTTGGCACCGAAAAATACAAACAGGAAGAGAGTGATTCCAACAATGCACAAAACAATCAATATTGTTTGTAGTGTCCGCTGCAAATCCGCTTCATTTTCAGCAGTTTTTTTCGCTACAATTCTCGAAATAATCACCGGAAAACCGGAAGCGGCCAAAACAGAAGCAATGCCGTACAACGGATAGACCTGCTGATATATGTAAAAGCCCGTGTCGCCAACAATATTTTGAAAAGGGACGCGGTATACCGCGCTTAAAATCTTAATGATGAAAGCTGCTAACGTCAAAATAACAGCGCCTTTCATCAATTGTCGTGAATCATTCGGCAAGCTCTCCCTCGCCTTTCTACATAATTTCATCCGGAAGCCATTATACCATATATGGATTAGTGGGCGAGAGGCTGCTAAAACAGAATCCACGCGCTAATATCGAACTTCGCTTGATGATTTGATATATTCCCAAAATATCGTCAATGGCGAAGTGCACGAAGACTTTATAAAATGAAATCGGGCCTAGCAAAAAGCCAAGCCCGTTCCTTTTTTAAAAATATGAGTTCAAGATTCCATTTGCCTGGCCAAAAAGCTTGCCGCGGTTTCGGCCGATTTTTGTTCAACCTCCCCAATGGTCTTATCTTTGGAGAATATGACAACCGCGCCGATAGGATCACCGCTGGCAATGATAGGTGCAATCGCATAAGAAGCAATCTCTTCCTCTACGCCTTCTACAAGAGCCAAGGTGCCAGTGGTCGTTTCCAGCTTAGATGCTCTGTTAGCCATGGCCTGCTCAATCATTTCACTGTTATTTTTATTCATGTAATCCTTTTTTGAGCTGCCGGCCACAGCTATTACTGTATCTCTGTCACAAATTAAGACAGAGCTGCCGAGACTGTCAAACAATGCTTCACCATATTCCTTTGCAAAATCACCCAATTCATTAATCGGGGAATATTTTTTAAGTATGACTTCTCCTTCGCGATCGACAAAGATTTCAAGCGGATCTCCTTCCCGAATCCTAAGTGTCCTTCGAATTTCTTTCGGTATCACTACTCTTCCCAGATCATCAATACGACGAACTATTCCTGTTGCCTTCATCACAAAGTTGCCTCTCTTTCATCAGATGATTTCCGGAATATCCAAAATTGAACAGAAGGGAGCCTATTTTAAGGAAATCCCTTTTCACTATTCCTGCAAATACTTTTTTTCAACCATTGCCTTGCGTTGTTGGAAATAGTATCTTTCAAAAAAATAGGTTCTATTCATAAACTGCTCATTTTTGGGTCAAATTTCTTTTTTTAGCTTTTTTTGATGAAGAGAGTGCCTCATTTTGGCAGCTCGTAATGGAAGTCCTATTAGGAAGACCGTTTTTTATCATGGCTTCTGCCGGCATATCATCATAAATCCTTCATAATGTCGGTACACTACCTAATCAATTAAACAGTCGCTTCCGTTTTTTTGGCAGTAGTCAATTCTTTAACGATATCCATGACAATGGACAACCATTCATCTGTCGCCAGACGGCTGATTTGCAAGGTGATTTTCAATCGGCTGCCCTCCATGCCAAGACCCACCATCCGGCCATGTGCGCTCGTTACCTGGGTTACTTTTCGTCCATCAATCTCATTTGTACCTTCCTCCGAGAAATAAATCACAATCTCACCTTTGGACTGCTTGATTGACTCAAGCTTGCTGAAACGAGCATGTACTTTCATTTCGGCGACTAAAAACAAATACCCTACTTGCTCCGGATAATCACCAAAACGATCGATCATTTCTTCCTTAAGCTCATCTACTTCTTCCATTGATTCTATATTGCGGAATCGCTTATACATTTCAATTTTTTGCTGACTATCAGAAATATAGGCATCTGGAATATAAGCATCCAAATCCAATTCCACTTCAAAGGATGGAGCCATATCAAAAGAAGCGTCTCCCTTCCGCTGTTCGATCGCCTCTTTCAGCATTTGGGAGTATAAATCAAATCCAACTGAATCAATATATCCATGCTGCTGAGCTCCAAGAAGATTACCAGCGCCTCGGATGGATAAATCTCGCATGGCAATTTTAAAACCTGACCCAAGTTCAGTGAATTCCTTAATGGCCTGGAGTCTTTTTTCTGCAATCTCAGTCAAAACTTTATCTTTGCGATACGTGAAATAAGCATAGGCCACCCGGTTGGAACGACCGACCCGACCTCTAAGCTGATACAACTGTGAGAGTCCCATGCGATCCGCATCATGAACAATTAATGTGTTAACATTCGGTATATCCACACCTGTTTCAATAATCGTCGTCGTGACAAGCACATCAAACTCACCGTCCAAAAAGCTTAGAATGACAGATTCAAGCTCTGACTCTCCCATTTGTCCATGAGCATAGGCGACGCGTGCATCAGGGACAAGCATAGAGATTTCCTCCGCTTTCCTTTCAATATCCTCCACACGGTTATAAAGGAAATATACCTGTCCATCACGGGCAAGCTCACGTTCAATCGCTTCTTTTACAAACATCCCATTGTACTCCATCACATATGTCTGGACAGGAAAACGGTTTTCCGGTGGTGTCTCAATGACAGACAAATCCCGTACTCCGAGCATGGACATATGAAGCGTCCGCGGAATAGGTGTCGCCGTCAAAGTCAGTACATCCACATTTGTTTTCAACTGTTTAATTTTTTCCTTGTGAGTCACACCAAAGCGCTGTTCTTCATCCACAATGAGAAGGCCCAAATCTGCAAACTGAATATCTTTTGATAAAAGTCGATGGGTGCCAATGACAAGATCAATCGTCCCGTTTTTCAACCCTTTGGAGGTTTCCGTCTGCTGTTTTTTCGTCCTGAAACGGCTCAGTAGGCTAATATTGATTGGGTGATCGTTAAATCTTTCTTTGATTGTTTCAAAATGCTGTTGAGCCAAGATCGTCGTCGGAACAAGAATAGCTACTTGCTTTCCATCCATAATGGCTTTGAAAGCTGCTCGGATAGCGACTTCGGTTTTTCCATAGCCAACGTCTCCGCAAAGCAGACGATCCATCGGTCGTTCCTTTTCCATATCCCGCTTGATCTCTACAATAGACCTTAACTGGTCATCTGTTTCTTGATAAGGGAAAGACAATTCAAACTCCCGCTGCATATCACTGTCAGGAGAAAATGCATACCCTTTTGTCGCTTCCCGTTCGGCATATAGCTTGATCAGTTCATCGGCAATATCTTTGACCGACGACTCGACTCTTTTCTTCACTCTTTTCCAATCGTTACCACCCAATTTGTACATTTTCGGTTCTTTTCCCTCTGAACCGACATATTTTTGGACAAGTTCAATCTGGTCAACTGGCACGTACAACGTATCGTTTCCCTGATAGGAAATATGCAGATAATCTTTATGGACGCCTTTTAATTCCAGGGTTTCTATACCTAAATACTTCCCTATACCATGATTGACATGAACCACATAATCGCCGACGTTCAACTCGGAATAGCTCTTGATTCGTTCGGCATTAGACAGCTTTTGCCGACGCTTCATTTTCCGCGTTTTCTTATTGAAAACCTCTTCCTCAGTTACCACAGCCAATTTTAACAACGGAAGCTCAAAGCCCGTATTCAAAGTCCCTTTGACAATTTGGATGCCGGCAAATTTTCCGGGTTCCTCCACAATAGCGGCTTCCATGCCATAATCCCGCAAAACAGACTGCATTTTTTGGCTCCGTTCTTCATCAGGAGCAAGGAAAACGACAGACATGTCATTCTTCCTCCAACGCTCAACCTCTGATGCAAGCAAATGCATTTGTCCATGAAAATTTTGCATAAGCTTGCATGGCACATTTGCAATATTTTGCGGACTCGTATTCGGAATATGCCGCAAAAATAATGATAAATAAATCCTTGGCAATGGAGAATTAGCTAATAGTTCGTTCAAGGAGTGAGCAATCTCCATGTCATGGGTAATCTCCCCATGTTCCAGAACAGACAGGAACCATTCTGCTTCTTCTTTTTCAAGGCGTTCATCCATTTCCTGGATTCGGCTCAACTCATCCAATATCAAAAGGGCGTCACGAGAAACATAGTCTAGCAAACTTGCAGCCGGATCATAGGCCAATTGCATATATTTGAAAAATTGTTCAGGTTTTTGCCCATTTCTCATTTGTTCAATGTCAGCTTTGATGTTTTGCATCAACAGTTCTTTTGTTGTATCTTTTTTTGCCTTTTTTAATGAATGAGCCAAACTTTGTTCAAGCTTATCCGCTGCGTGAACGAGCGTACCCGCATCAACAGGCGACTCGATAGCTGGCCCAATTACTATGTGTGACAGTTTCTCCTTTGAGCGCTGATCCTCAATAGAAAACGTTCGGATCGAGTCGATTTCTACATCAAAAAGCTCTATTCTAACAGGGTCATCCTCAGTCAGCGGATAAATATCCAGAATCCCGCCCCTGATGCTGAATTCCCCTGGGGCACTGACCATTTCCGCCCGGTTATAACCCATTTGGATGAGCAATGGCAATTCCTTTTCTAAGTCCAACTCCGAACCGACTTCAATCTGAAGCTGCAGTTTCTTCCAAACCTCTGTAGGTGGCAATTTTTTTCTAAGTCCAGCCATCGGAACGACAAAAACACCCTGGCGGCCAGAAACCATATGATTCAGTGTCTCAATCCGCTGTGATCTGAGCTCCGGACTCGCTACACCAAGTTCGGACGCAATCAGCTCATTTGTAGGGTATAAAAACAATTGATTTTCATCAATCAATTGTGTAAGGTCTTCATAAAGTTTTTGTGCTTGAAGCAAATTATGTGTAACAACAATGAGTGATTTGTCTGTTTCTTTTGCAGCCGCCGCTATTAACAAAGCTCGCGCCGACCCTGAAAGACCCGCTACAAGCTGTTCGCGTATGCCTTCCTTGACTCCGGCAATCACTGATTGCAGTTCATTTTGCTGTACAATCAAATCTCGTAAACCATGCATGACTTTCTCCTCTTTCCAGAAAATAGACCAAATATCTAAATGGAAAAATGCTTTGGGCAAGGCCAAAGCTTTTAATGGATCAGATGATCATATTGGTGCAAGTCGGGATTGCGTGAAAAGGCTTCGTAGCAATCCTCACATATTGCTTGAATATGGAGGTCTCCGTCCGTTTGATAAGTGACCATTTCCTGCCTCTCTTCTTCCGTTAGTTTGTGTAAACCCAATTGTTGGGATTGCAGTATATGATTTTCAATAGAACCTAACTTTGCTGAACAGTGGCGGCAAAAGTAATGGACCGTCATACCAATCACTCCCTGGCAAGGCAAATTTCACTTTTTAGTATAAACGCCAGTGCCAGAAGTTATTCATCCATTGGAGTTAAATCTGTTCATTACCTCAGGAAATGATTTTTCCATCCAATCTTCACATGCATCTGCACTTATTTGAATGACAGATTGCATATGATCCCATTCATCACCAGAAAACCTTCCCAATACATAATCGGGAACTTTCATCCCTTCCGGAGGCCGGTTAATTCCAATCCTGATCCGGTTGAATTCCGGTGTACCCAAATGCTGAATGGTTGATTTAATACCATTGTGGCCACCAGCACTCCCCTTTTGCCTCAGCCTGATTTTACCAACCGGCAAGTCAAGATCATCATAGATGATCAGTATATTTTCAACAGGAATCTTATAATAGTCCGCCATCGGACGGATACTTTCCCCTGATAAATTCATATATGTTAGTGGTTTTAATAATATGGCTTTTTCACCGTTTTTGTGAATATTAGCGTACAAACCGTTAAATTTTGATTCATTTAATTTAACTCCATTACGTAACGCCAGCTCATCAATCACTTCGAATCCAATATTATGCCTTGTTTTTTCATAACGAGAACCAGGATTGCCCAGTCCAACTATCAACTTCATTCCATACACCCCAAACATTTTCAGCAGACGCTTTTTATACTAAATTGACAAACTTATACAGCAACGAATCGGAATGAATGTAAACAGGTCCCCTGCCTTTATAAAGTACTTGTGTTTTACACAAGCGGGGAAAAGCGCAACCGCTTTGGTTGCGCCTGTATTTCGTATGAGTATTCATTTAGGCTTCGTTCGTTTCTGAATCGGCTGCTTCTCCTGCCGGCTCAGCACCTTCTTCCGCCGTTTCTTCCTCTTCCACCCTTGGAGCCAAAATCGTAGCAATCGATTCATCGTCCTCGTGGTTGATCGTGATTGAATAATTTCCACGGATTTCAGCAATAGAAACTGTTTCACCGATTCCGAGCTCGGAAATATCAACACTGATGACTTCTGGAATTTCATCTGGCTTTGCTGTAACAACAACTTCATGGAGGATTTGTTGAAGTACCCCTCCGTTTCTTATCCCTTCTGCATCTTCAGATAATTCGACGCGAACATTCGCTTCGATCTCCTGTGACAGATCAACGGCTAAAAAGTCGGCATGGATTACTTCTCTTTTGATAGGGTCTTCCTGGTATTCATGCAAGACGACATTTAGCTTTTTACCTTCAACATCGAGGCTAATGACGCCGTTCCGGCCCACCTCACGCATCGTTTTCGTAAATTCTATATTGTCGATGGAAATAGGGGTATTTTCCGTTTTATAGCCATAAAGAATAGCCGGAATACCTCCCCGCTCCCTCAACTCCCTAGTCTGGGAACGTCGATCGCTTGTCCTTTCTTTCGCTTTCAATACAGTAACCATTTAGCACCTTCTCCTAACATAATGTTGTCAAAAGTACACCATCTATATATAGCTTAACATACATTAAGTTAAACCTCTAGGCGAGAAGAAAATCAATTTTCTAAATTCTTACGAAGAAACAGGCATACAAATTGTTTGCAACGAGTGGATAAGAAAAGCGCAAGGCGCAAAGCCAATCGCTTTAAGGTGACAAAAGCAATTGGCTTGTTATGTTACTTTTTTTAATCAAACAAAGTACTTACAGATTTATTCTCATGAACTCGAATGATAGCTTCAGCAATTAGCGTAGCTACTGAAAGTTCTTTGATCTTGTCGATTTTCTTTTCTTCAGGCAACGGAATAGAGTTGGTAACAACCAGTTCCTTCAAGTCTGAATTTTGGATACGCTCAATGGCCGGGCCAGAGAGAACAGGGTGTGTACAACAAGCATATACTTCTTTTGCCCCTGCTTTTTTCAGTGCATTGACCGCCAACGTAATTGTTCCAGCTGTGTCAATGATATCATCAATCAAAATGGCTGTTTTTCCTTCTACAGTACCTATGATATTCATGACTTCTGCAACATTTGGACGTGGACGACGCTTATCAATAATAGCAATTGGAGCTTTCAGGCGGTCTGCAAGTCTTCTCGCACGCGTAACGCCTCCGTGGTCAGGAGATACGATGACAAGATCCCCATTCACCATTTCTCTCTCTTTGAAATAATCAGCCAAAATCGGAACACCCATCAAGTGGTCGATCGGAACATCGAAGAAGCCTTGAATTTGTGGTGCATGCAAATCAAGCGTGATAACACGGGTTGCACCAGCGGTTTCTATTAAATTGGCTACAAGTTTAGAAGTGATCGGCTCCCTTGCACGTGCTTTCCGGTCTTGGCGTGCATAACCATAATAAGGCATCACAATATTAATGGTTTTTGCGGACGCACGTTTCAAAGCGTCAATCATGATGAGAAGCTCCATCAGGTTTTTGTTTACTGGTTTACTTGTTGATTGGATGACATAGACATCACAACCCCGGATGCTTTCTTCAATATTGATTTGAATTTCTCCATCACTAAATTGGCTGACCGTACATTTACCAAGCTCTAATCCAATTTCCCTTGCAATTTCCTCTGATAGAGTACGATTGGAATTTAAAGAAAAAACTTTCAATGTGGGGTCAAGATATTGGTTCGACATGAGGAGCCTCCATTTTATTTATTAGATTTTAGCTTTTCTACATAATTTTCTTTATTGACTTGACGCGCACGTGCGATTGCAAGTGCTGATTCCGGAACATCGTCAGTAATCGTAGAGCCAGCAGCAATATAGGCTCCTTCTTTTACGGTGACCGGCGCCACGAGATTTGAGTTACAGCCAACGAATACATCATCATCTATTTTAGTTAAAAACTTATTTTTTCCATCATAATTAACTGTAATCGAGCCACAGCCAATGTTCACATTTCTGCCTACCTCTGCATCTCCGATATAACTTAGATGCGAAGCTTTGCTTCCTTTTCCGAAATAAGTCTTTTTAACTTCAACAAAGTTTCCTATTTTTGCTTCATCCTGTATGTCCGATTCTGGGCGAATGTGGGCAAACGGACCAATTTTGACATTGCTTCCAACAGAACTGTCAGAAAGGACCGACTGCTGAACAATTGTATTGTGATAAATTTCACAATTGTTTATCTCGGAATTCGGACCTATTTTGCAGCCTTCACCAATTTTCGTCGCTCCCTGGATGACTGTTCCAGGTAAAATAACAGTATCACTTCCAATGATGACATCTGTATCAATGTAAGTATTGGACGGGTCGGTAATGGTTACACCATTTTTCATATGTTTTCTGTTAATGCGGGCTCTCATGATACTTTCAGCTTCAGCAAGCGCAATTCGGTCGTTTACTCCAAGAGTCTCCTCAAAGTCGTCCGTACTATAGGCTGTCACAAGCTCATTTTTCGCTTTTAGTATTTCTATCACGTCAGGAAGATAGTATTCGCCTTGAGCATTTTCATTGGATACATTGTCGAGAGCCTCAAACAGTGCTTCATTATCGAAGCAGTATGTACCTGTATTAATTTCTTTGACCTTCAATTCTTCCTCATTTGCATCCTTATGCTCGACAATTTTTGCAACAGCGCCATCCGCATTACGAATGATTCTTCCATACCCTGTTGGATCTTCGGCATAAGCTGTCAAAACACTTGCTTTTGCTCCAGTTTCTTCATGCTGCTTTATCAAAGCGGACATCGTCTCTACCGTAATGAGCGGTGTGTCTCCACAAATGACCAGCGTTGTACCTCTTTTGCCGCCTAGTGCATCCTTCGCTTGCATTACCGCGTGGGCTGTTCCCAGTTGCTCCTCCTGAATCACAAAATCACTTTTTCCCTGTAGACGCTCTTTGACCATTTCCGCACCGTATCCCACAACTGTTACGACTTGGTTCGCATCGAGCTGTGAAATATGATCCACCACATGTTCTACCATCGGTTTACCGCAAACCGGGTGGAGAACTTTATATAGCTTGGACTTCATTCTGGTGCCTTGCCCCGCTGCCAATATTACAGCGAATCTATTTATCATAAAAGATCCCCCAATAATTTTTTTCCATTATGAATATAGCTTAAAATTTGGTTTTTTTCAAGAAAAGATGAAAAGCCTCAGCCGCCAAAAAATCATTATTCTGCGGATCAAAGATAGTGGAACATCTTGAATGAGCTGGCTATGATTGCAAGTCACCATATTTTTAACCATTTAACATTTTCCATAACTGCTGTAAATTGGCACAATGAAAAAGAGCCATACTCCAAAGGTAGGCTCCCGATGTTTTTTTATATAATTAGGAAGCGCCGGCTTCTTCTAATTCCGGTTCTTCTATTTCACCCAAGCGCTGGTATTCTGCTAAAACGACATCCTGAATTTTATTTCTGGTGTTCGAATTGATCGGATGGGCAATATCCCTGAATTCTCCATCAGGAGTACGCTTACTTGGCATTGCTACAAAGAGCCCGTTGTTTCCGTCAATCACACGAATATCGTGAACAACAAATTCATCATCGAGGGTAATTGAGGCAATCGCTCTCATTCTGCCTTCCGTATTGACACGGCGCAGTCTTACATCAGTTACTTCCATTGTGTTCACCACCTTCTCGCTCTAAATAAATACTATATCTATGTATTCAACAAACTTTGGAATTCTCCTTCTTTAATTATATAAATTTTTTAGAATCTTTCATATTACGAGAAAAACGCAAGCGCTATCATTTGTAACACGATGTTTTCTTTAACAACTTAGGGCATTCATCCCCTTCCTCCGCAAAGCGTAGGTGGGGGATGAATGCTTGCCTTTGTTGAATT
>JAABNQ010000044.1 GCA_009928435.1 Bacillus sp. HF117_J1_D | reverse complement strand
GCCAGCAAGAGTATGAAACATTTACAGGAATGACCTTCGAAATACGGATTCAACATCGTTATTATAAAGCGTGTTTTGAAAAAGATTACAATGAGTGGTTCGTGACGTTGGAGGACGATGTGACGTTCACCCTGAGATTGGTCGAGGTATACAAAGTGAGGATAATATCAAAAAAATTGATTCCGGCATTGGAACTCCCTTTTTAAGGGAGTTTCTTTTAAGTAAAACTGCTGGAATAATGCACAAAATTATTTCCGTGTCTGAAATAAAGTGATCAAAACAGCACACTATTTCAGGTTATTGACCTGGATTAATTTGAAATTAGGTGTCGGAAATAATGTGCTGATTTACAGTAATACCCCAAAAGAAATAAGTTTAAGAGCTTGAAGGGCTCCTGAAACAATTAAAATGTTTGAAGGAGAAGCATAAACACCTTGTTTTTCAAGGTGTTTGCTAATTTCCTTTCTTAAATCTATATCTCCAAGCCCATCTCCGTAACCAACATTATGCAATTGATAGGAGACCTTCTCCATAGATTTCGCTATTTCTGATTGTGGAAATAGGTCACATCCCAACTCACCTTTACTTAATTGAATCATTTCTTTTTTTGTTTCTGATTCATTAATAACTTGTACCGTACTATCACTTGGAGGGTGCGCTGCCCATTTTGATAAATCATTCCAGTTCGGAGGTGAAGCAGCAGTCAATAATGACCACTTGTTGTTTACGACGTAAACCCCACTTCCCTTTTTTCCTTCAAGTATGCCTTCTGCTTTTAAAATTTCAATAGCCGTAATAACAGTACTTCTATTTACCTGATACTTTTCAGACAACTCTTTTTGAGTAGGCAGTTTACTTCCAACTGCCCATTCCCCCTGTGTTATTTTCCCCCTAATCGAGTGAACGATTTGGAGGTAACGAGGTGTTTTGCTCATGAAATTCTCCTGTCTCAATCAATATATTTTTGTTGGTTTTTATTGTTTGTAATTAGTTGGATTCTTCTATTTATTATTATTTTATAATAGCTTTACAATGATTACTAATAAACACAATATTAAGGGAGAATCAAGATGTTATGAGTACGTTGCAAAAAGTAGGTTTTGACCAGTATCGGTTTGCTGATATTATATCGGATGAAACGAAAGGATTAAAGTTTTTCCGAAAGTATATTGCTGTAAGTAAAAAATGGAAAATGGTTTAAATAATGAAAAAGAGAGTTTTATTAGCATATAGTCTAACAATCCTATTATGGGGCTCGGCTTTTCCAGCTATCAAAGTCGGCCTTCAATCTTACAGTCCACAACATCTGGCGGTCTTACGTTTACTTATTGGTGCAGTAGGTTTGATTATCTTTGCAGTAATGAGAGGAATAAGACTACCCGATAAAAAAGACGTGCCTATCATTTTACTATTAGGTTTTTTAGGCTTTACCGTTTATCACACTGCATTAAATTTTGGGGAAAAAGATGTCAGCGCTGGAGTTGCTAGTTTACTAGTTTCAACAACTCCGATTTTCTCGGCCATATTATCAGTAGTTTTTTTAAAGGAAAGATTAACTAAACTTGGATGGATAGGATCCATTATTGCCTTTATAGGAGTGGCTTTGATTTCTTTTGGGATGGGAGGTTCTGTATCAGCTTTTGCATTAGGATCATTATTCATTTTGATAGCTGCCTTAGGTGAAAGCTTTTACTTTGTATTTCAAACCAATTATTTAAAAAAATATGGTTCTCTTCCATTTACTGTTTATACTATCGTGGCTGGATCCCTATTTATGTTGTTTTTTCTTCCAGGAATAAGTTCAGAAATCGCAAATGCTTCTGCGCAATCAACATATGCTGTGATTTATTTGGGGCTTTTCCCAACAGTGATCCCGTACTTTGCACTTGCATATATTACTTCTGAAGTAGGGGCGTCTGAAGCTACAAGTTCACTTTATTTGACACCTGCTGTGGCACTTATCATTTCATGGTTATTATTAGGAGAGATCCCAACACTTGTATCGTTAATAGGAGGAGCTTTCACTTTAATTGGTGTTAGTTTATCAAATTTGAAGTTTACTAAAGAAAAGAAACATAGATCTGAGAAAATACAAAAGGAGGTTGGTGATGAAGAATTAAGGGAAAAGACATGAATAATACAATAGATATCTTCCGCGGGAATCATAAGGCATTCGAAGTGCGACACGTGAACTCATCCCACATATCAATTACTAGTTGAGAAAGCGAATTAATCAGCTCCGGCAAGAGTTGTAGCTCTTCGCTGGAGCCATCTTCAATATATTTTGAATATATGATGACAGCTCAACAATGGTTTTCTGTATTGGGTTATCCACTTCATCACCTCCTAGCTGACTTCTTATCTTTTTCAGAGTCGAATCGTTTCTGATTTGACCAAAAAAATCTCTTCGATTGACATCTTGTAATACTCAGAGGTTTTTCTTGCCAACTTCATGGAGAGGCCTCTATCACCTCTTTTAATCATGCCTAACATTTGTGGAGAAATATCAAGTTCTCCCGCAGCTTCACATTTTAATCTGTCTCCCCAGCATTCTATCAAAATGTTATTCCATATGGTTTCGCCTCGCATTTTTAGAAACGTTTTGTTTCTGTCGACAACTATTAGAAACTTTTTGTGTTTAATCTGCCTAGATGGTAATAGTTTAATCTATCTTCAAGAGGGCAGATGACACTGCCTAAAGCTATCGTCATACTAAGCTACCAGAAATGGACTGCTTTTTCATCAGATAGCAACCTCGTAAGTTCCTTTTAGGAATCCTCGTTCATGAATAATCATGAATGGGCGGGGAGGATGTCAAATCAAAGTCTTACCTATTGCTATCAAATGGTACTCTTAGCACATAATTCACCTCTCCCTATTTTTGAAATAAAAATTAAAAGAGAGGAACACATTATTGTGTTCCTCTCTAAAGATAAGGAGTCAGAAAGTTAATTCTATCGAAGTAGAGTAGTAAATTTATCAAAATCTTTGCGTACGTTTAACCGTAAAACGTGAATACGTAAAACCGTTATCTGTTGACCCGTTTTTCTTATCGCCTATTTTTCAAAAATATGATTGTAGTAAATGAATACCTTTTGTTTTGCACAAAACGTTTAAAAGCATTTTTTTCTTGATCTCCCTACCTGTTCTGGGTTATACCCAGCTTGCAACAAAGGATTATCCTATGCTCCAAGCAAGGTACAACAATCCTTGCTTATAAATATTTATCTGCTTCCTTGAATTCAACCTCAATCTTATGATTCTGCTTTTCTATTGCCATTGATAGCCTGTTTGCTTTCTTCTCTAGTTTCTCAGCTCGTGCTTTTAATTTACTTGGCTCGAATAAAGCCTTGCGAAACATTGTATCCTGCATATGATACGTTTCAACACGTTCCATTGGTTTACTTCTACCAAACCTTTTCAGCAGGCTTGCTTCACCACGTAATTGTTTCGCCAGTTCGATTGCTTCGGCAATGGAAAGTTTACCATCTTCCCAATCGACCATGTGATCAACATTTGCTTTCGCAATGAGGAAATCAATCTTCCGATAGTCCTCTCGAATCTCTTTCAATCCTTCCGTTACTTGATCAAAAGTCATATCAGGTAGAACCTCGTCATCACCTTTGCCAAACTCAACATATGCCACACTATCTCTTTCCTGGATCTTATCTTGAATCAGCTTAGACATTGTTACTTTTAAGGGTAATAATTCCGCCAATGATAACCTCAATTTTTCATCACTCCTTGTAAGAACTACTAAAAAGATAAATAAGAAGTACACTCCAAAAAAATATAGAAAGGAGAATAAAGATGAGTGAGCAGTTGTTGAAACAAATCTTGGATGAGTTGAAAGGGATCAAAGAAGAAAATGAACGTTTGACCAATCTAGAGTCTAAGCAGCAAATTATTAGTGAACAAAATCGAAAGCTGACAGAATATCATACTGAAACCATGTCTCAGTTCGAACAACTCGCTACAAAGGATGACCTTGATTATTTTGATAAAAGGATTACTCAACACGATCGGGAGATTTTTAAAATAAAAAAATAAGGCGTAGATTTTATGCCAAGGATTCGTAGGGAAATAAACCGTTTAATGCAGAAGTTATTTAGCTGAAAAATGAAACATCACTATAGCTATTCGCTATATACAACATGAATTTAACAGATTTTATAAATGGAGCAAGGAAACATATGTCTAACCAATCAGCTCAAATAAACAACGATAAAATTAATGATTTTATGAAAGTCTGGTCCAAGAACTTAAAAGGTGTAAATTGATATTTTTAAAGGCAGTCGGTCAAAAGTCGGTCAAAATAAAAATGAATCATCAACAAACGTTGATGCTTCAAGTTCCAAGCGCCCTCGACAGGAATCGAACCCATATTTCAAGAACCGGAATCTTGCGTGTTATCCGTTACACTACGAGGGCAATTTTTTACCGTACGATATATGATTATAATTGATAAATGTGAAGCTTGCAACCCTTAATATCGTTTAAAATATGGCGAGTTGGTTAATATGGTTGTAGGACATTCTTCTTTTGTCAGGAAAAAGCGTATCGTTTGACCTTTCTTGACCATCAATGTATGATAACATTACACATGAGGTTACTACAATGAAACTGACCGATTGATTAGCCAGTTTAAAGAGGAGGAGAAAAATGAATTTAATTCCAACAGTTATTGAGCAAACAAATCGCGGGGAACGAGCATACGACATTTATTCAAGGTTACTTAAGGACCGGATCATCATGCTTGGCAGTGGGATAGACGATAATGTGGCAAACTCAATTGTCGCACAGCTTTTATTCCTTGAAGCAGAAAACCCTGAAAAAGATATATCCATTTATATTAACAGCCCAGGCGGCAGCATCACAGCGGGCATGGCAATCTACGATACAATGCAGTTCATCAAACCAGATGTTCAAACCATTTGCATCGGCATGGCAGCTTCTATGGGAGCTTTCCTGCTTGCAGCTGGAACAAAGGGCAAACGTTACGCATTGCCAAATAGTGAAGTAATGATTCACCAGCCACTTGGAGGCGCTCAAGGACAGGCAACTGAAATTGAGATTGCAGCAAGACGTATTTTGTTCATGCGTGAAAAGCTCAACAAAATCTTAGCTGAACGTACTGGACAACCGCTTGAAGTGATTGAGCGAGATACTGACCGCGATAACTTCATGACTGCGGAAAAAGCGAAAGAATATGGTTTGATTGATCACATCATCGACCGAAATGAAGGCCTTACTAAAGAAAAGTAAAATGACCACCAAAAGGGCTATCCTGAAAGTCTGTCAAAAGACTCAAAGGATAGCCCTTTTGTTGTTGCATTAGCGGTCATTTTCAACGAAATCCGCTAGTGTATGAATCGCCTCTTCTTCATCCGGTCCTTCAGCAATCAATTTAATCGATGCTCCAGTTCCGGCTGCAAGGCTCATCAAGCCCATAATGCTTTTTGCATTAACCTTTTTACCGTCTTTTTCAATAAAGACATCTGATGAAAAACGGTTAGCCTCCTGTACAAATTGCGCTGCTGGTCTTGCTTGCAATCCTGATTTCAATCCTACTGTTACTTCTTTTTCTGCCAATTTGCTTCCTCCTTCATTTTTCTCAAACTTATTTTTTATTAATCAAAAGAGATGGATCGCCTGAGCGAAGCTTATCTGCTATTTCATCAATTTTTCGCAGGCGATGATTGATGCCTGATTTGCTGATTTGTCCACTTGACACCATTTCACCCAACTCCTTGAGAGTAACATCTTGATGGGTCATCCTAAGCTCTGCGATTTCCCGGAGTCTCTCCGGCAAATACTCAAGCCCGACAGTCTCCTGGATGAAACGGATATTTTCAACTTGTCTCAGAGCCGCGCCGATTGTCTTATTCAAGTTGGCAGTTTCACAGTTGACCAGCCTATTGACTGAATTACGCATATCCCGGACTATCCGAACATCCTCAAAGCGGAGCAGTGCATTGTGAGCTCCGATAATATTCAAGAATTCGGTTATCTTCTCAGCCTCTTTCAAATAGGTAATATAACCGTTTTTTCTTTCAAGGGTCTTGCTGTTCAACCCATACTCGTTCATGAGTTCACATAACGATTCGTTATGCTCTTTATAAAGTGAGAAAATCTCAAGATGATAGGATGATCTCTCTGGATTATTGACTGACCCTCCTGCAAGGAAAGCCCCTCGCATATAAGACCTTTTGCAACACTCCTTATTGATCAATGCGGAAGAAATTTCACGTATAGACATGAAATTGTCATCAAGAATCATCAAATCTTTCAATATGACCTCAGCATTCTCTTTTAAGCGGACAATATATACATTATTTTTCTTTAAACGCATTTTCTTCCGCACAAGCAATTCAACTGCTACATCATATTTCCTTTTGATTAAAACATAAATCCTCCTCGCGATCGCTGCATTCTCAGTTTGAACATTCACAATCAATTCACGGTTGGAAAAAGATAAGGAACCGTTCATCCTGATCAGCGCTGAAAGCTCCGCCTTTAAGCAGCAATCCTTTAAAGGAATATTTGTCAGTTCCTTTTTCGTTTCCGAGGCAAAAGACATTGTCGCTTCCTCCTTTACCAACGTCTAAGTGCTGGCAATCCGGCTCATATCCCTGCCCAATAATGAGTACAGTATGTTTGCCACCGCTTCTGTATCATGGCGGATAAAACCTTTGTCGATGGTGGCAATTTCTCCCTGAACAACCTCCATCCCAAGAGAAATTAGCCGATCAACATCGAAATAGACGGGAATAGCCATTTCTCTCTCATAACGATGTTGAAGATCAGGAGGAATCTCTTTATTATTCACAAGAATCGTATCGATAAAAGAGCAGTCCATATGATCATACAGAGCATTCACATGCCTGCTTGCTGTAAAGCCTGTTGTTTCACCTGGCTGGGTCATCAGGTTACAAATATAAACCTTGCATGCCTTTGCATTGCATACTGCTTCTCCCAGACCCGGAACAAGAAGATTCGGAAGGATGCTCGTATATAAGCTCCCCGGTCCGATTACGATCAAATCCGCTTCATAGATCGACTGAATCGTTTCAGGAAGAGGCTTAATCACTTCTGGAGTCAAAAATACCTTCTTAATTTCTTTTCCCACAGCCGGAATTTTAGATTCTCCCGAAACAAAAGAACCATCCGCCATTTCCGCATGCAGTACAACGCTCTGATTGGCGGCGGGAAGGACTTTCCCATGAACATTCAGCACTCGACTCATTTCTCTCACAGCCTGAACAAAATCGCCAGTAACAGATGTCAGAGCGGCTATAATCAGATTCCCCAATGAATGGCCCGAAAGCTCATTTGAAGTATTGAAGCGGTGTTGGAACATATCAATGATGAGCGGCTCAGCATCGGATAATGCGGCAATAACATTCCGAATGTCTCCAGGCGGCGGAATTTCAAACTCTGTTCTAAGTCTACCCGAGCTGCCTCCATCATCTGCAACCGTCACAATAGCCGTGATATCAATAGGATACTTTTTCAGCCCCCTCAATAAAACAGAAAGGCCGGTGCCTCCGCCAATGACAACAATTTTAGGTTTCGACAGTGCCGTCATCTGGCTATTTCCTTTCTCTTTTTGATATCACGGTGTGTGATTCGGATATGATAGTCATTTTCAAAAGTGTGCCCAATATATTCCGCCAATGCAACGGATCGATGCTGTCCGCCTGTACAGCCGATAGCTATTACGAGTTGGCTTTTGCCTTCCCGTTTATAATGCGGCAGCATGAATACAAGCAAGTCAGTGACTTTTTCAAGAAATTTTTGTGTATCGCTCCACTTAAGAACGTAATTTGCCACTTCATTCTCCAACCCTGTTTTCGGTCTCATATGATCAATGTAGTGGGGATTAGGCAAGAATCTTACATCAAAGACGAGATCAGCATCAATGGGAATCCCATGCTTAAACCCGAATGACATGACATTCACAATAAAGGTCGCCTGTTTATTTGCGGAAAACTCGGTAAGGATCTTTTCCCGCAATTCTTTCGGCTTCATCTGAGATGTATTGTAAATATGCTGTGCCCGGCCTTTCAGCTCTTCCAACAAGTCCCGTTCCTGCTTGATACCCTCCAGCGGAAGACCAAGGGGAGCAAGCGGATGCGAACGGCGCGTTTCCTTATATCTGCGAACAAGCGCTGCATCATCTGCATCAAGGAACAAAATTTGCGGTGTCACCCAGTTGGAATTGGATAGTTCATCAATCACTCTAAGCAGAGTATCGAAGAACTCCCGACCCCTTAAATCCATCACAAGGGCAACTTTGTTCATTTTATTTCCCGATTCCTTCATCAATTCCAGAAACTTCGGCATTAATGCGGGGGGTAAATTATCCACACAAAAAAAACCTAAATCTTCAAAGCTGTGAATAGCTACCGTTTTCCCTGCACCAGACATGCCCGTAATGATAACTAACTGAATATCCTCCATGGACCCGTTATTCATGGAAATTCATCCTCTCTAATCTGAAACCAAGGGTTTTACATATGTATATGATATGTAAAAGCAGCTTGTACGCTCCTCACTATTATGCGTAGTTTTAAAATATACTTGTAAAAAAAGATGATGTTTTACACATTATACTATTTTCCTTTGAAGAAGGACAGCGCCATGGCAAAGTTTCCATGCTAAAATAACATAAAATACCGTCTCAGTCATCCCGTAAGAAAAGCTGAAGTTCACAGCTTTAATAGGCAAACACTAGTAAACTGCGTGAAGTCTGCTAGTCGATAGGCGATGCAGCTGGAGCTGGACGCAGCATAATCTGATAAACAAGTTATACGCAAGCATAGATCTTTATCATTTCCTATACCATAAAAAAAAGCACAGGAATCATCCTGTGCATCAAAAAGGGATATTGTATAAAAAGGGGGTCAATATCTCATAAATAAATATACACAAATTTCATTGCAACACTGTTACAAACAGATTAAATGGTGATTACGCTTCTCAATTACTATTTGGCAAGTTGTTCTTCTTTCAAACGTTCAATGTAAGCTTGCGCACTTTGTGCAGCAATGCTTCCGTCACCCGTAGCTGTAACGATCTGCCTCAATAGTTTATCTCGTACATCCCCAGCAGCAAATATGCCGGGAACGCTTGTCACCATATTTTCATTGGTCTCAATATATCCAGTTTCATTTGTGATACCAAGTTTTGCAACAGATTGTGTCAACGGGTTCATACCTACATAAATGAACACTCCATCTGTCTTGAACTCTGTTTCGGAGCCATCTTCGGTCGAAACAAGAGTAACTGAACCTACTTTCCCGTCCTTTTCGTTTACTTGCTTGACAGTGTGGTTCCAAATAAAGTCAATTTTATCATTAGCAAACGCACGCTCTTGAAGAATTTTCTGAGCCCGCAGCTTATCACGACGGTGAATAATGGTCACTTTCGAAGCAAAGCGGGTCAAATAGGCGCCTTCTTCAACAGCAGAATCCCCGCCTCCGACAACGACAAGCTCTTTGTCTTTAAAAAATGCACCATCACATACAGCACAATAGGAAACTCCGCGCCCTTTCAATTCAGATTCCCCTGGAATCCCAAGCGTCCGGTACTCAGCGCCAGTGGCAATAATCACAGCATACGCCTTATATTCTTTGTCCCCAGCTTTAACCATTTTATAAGGGTGACCATCAACAATTTCCTTGATATCACCATAAGCATATTCAGCTCCAAATTTTTTCGCATGTTCGAACATTTTTGTAGAAAGATCCGGTCCCAAAATCGTTTCGAAACCAGGATAGTTCTCAACATCTGCTGTATCCGCCATTTGGCCGCCCGGGACGCCGCGTTCAATCATGAGAGTGGACATATTGGCACGTGATGCATAGACAGCAGCAGTCATTCCAGCTGGCCCTGCCCCAGCGATAATCACATCATAAATTTTATCTTCTGACATTATTCTTACACTCCTTCAAATAATTAAGAGTATTTGTCCTTATCGATTTCCGACAATAGAACAATTTTAACTTTATAATGTTTTTAATTAGTTCTTCACTCATATCGTATTAAAGTATTTACCGTACGTCCAAACATATGCTCAATTAAAGATAAAGTTCTATTTTTGTGATATATTTTCGCAATGTAGCAGGAGAAATTCCGTATTTCTTTGCCATTTCTCTTTGCGTCTTTGCATCGTTTCTTTGCATGCTCCAAACATACTCCGCAGCGGCTGCATAAGCTGAAGGGTTAGCGAATTTCCCATCACTCTCTATGATGTTTTGAAAAATTTCAAACCAAATTTTGAGCAGCTCGAAGACATCAGCTGGATGTTCCTTATGCTTTTCGTAGAGTTCAAAAGCCGTTTCATGTCCCTTATCGATTCTCATTCCCGTCCCAAGCTTTTGCCTTTTTTCCACTTGAAGAACAGTTGCTAAATATAGCTTCTCCGGATAACTAAATTCATCAATCGATTTGAAAGAAGGATGAGTCAACAGCGCTGGCTGTCTATCAGAAATCGCAATAAAGAAAATCGCACACAACCGTTCCGGGATACTGTCGCTTCTAAGCAAGCTTAATAAGGCCCGATCTCCTTGACTTCTTTTATCCACTTCTTCAATAGTTTCATTCCACGGTTCAGAGCCAGCCTTCTCGGGTTCAAGCAAAACAAGATGATCCCAAGCCGCTTTTGCCGCTTTCTCATTTCCGGTAAAATAAGCCGCCTTGGCCAGCCAGTAATAAAAACCGGCGTTCCCCTGGTAACCTGTCTTTTGGAGATGGCGCAACCAAAAGTAAGCCAAATCATATTGTTTCGCTAACGCAAACGTCGCCCCTAATTTATAACGGTGCTCCGGAATGATTGGTTTGATTTTCTCCAACGCTTTCAACAAACGGTCCAAATCATCTGTTTGATCTTCATAAAAGTAAAATACAGCCAAGTTGCATAATGCATGCAGATTGCCCGGGTTATGAGCAATGACTTTTTCCGTCATTGAAAAAGCATTGCCCGTTTCACCCTCATAAAAATAAGCCAACGCTAAATTGTTATAGGCAGGCCAAAATTCAGGATATGCTTCTACAATATCCTCGAGCAATTGTACGGCTTCAGTATACTTCCCATCTTCCAGCAGAGATTTTGACTCTTCTTGCATTTGAAGAAGGTCCTCCTGCTCTTTCATTAATGAAAGATTATCCTCGTCACTAAACCCAATCCAATCGAGCAGCTCTTCTGCTTCATCTGAAAATTCTCCTACCTCATCTTTTTCCAAATAAAGCTTGGCATAACGGTAGGCCTCTGTTAATAGGCCGAGATGAGCATAGTTATTTGCCAAAAAATAGTAGCACTCTGTCATCCGTTCATCTAGTTCATTTAAAGTCATAAGCAAGAGCTGATTGGATTTTTCATAGTCTCCTGTCTCGGTGTGGACAAGAGCTAGCTGGCAAGCAATCATCGGCTCCAACGGTTCCAGCTCTAAAGCTCTCTGTAAGTACTTTTTAGCATTAGTAAAATCAAAGCGATCGTATGACTGGAGCCCTTTATGAAAATAGTAATCTCCTGTCGGCAAAAAAGTATAGATTTTCGCCTGATTTTGTCTCTTTTTCGAGTATCTGGACATCGTGTTTCCTCCGTTGCTATCGTCCTTTGTCGCTTTTTGTAGTATACCATACAAGTTTGTCTGTTTAAATCGCCAAAAAGGGAAACGCTCAAATTCGCACGTCAAATGCAGACCTCATAGAACGTACAACTAATCATTTAATTGTAAAATCAATTTTTCAATCAAAAAATGACCCTTAAAAAAGGGTCATTCATTCGGATAAAAAGAATCGGCCTTACGCCGTTCATCCATTTCCTCTTTTGTATAAATGATTTTCATTGGATTTCCGCCGACAAATGCCCCTGCCGGAACATCCTTATGTACGAGGGTGCCAGCGGAAACCACCGCCTCATCACCAATCTCAACTCCTGGGAGAATCGTCGTATTCGCACCGATCAGAACGTTATCCCCTATGACGACAGGTCCCAGTCTGTATTCCTTGATCAAGTACTCATGCGCAAGGATCGTCGTATTATAGCCAATGACTGTGTTAGCTCCGACAGAGATTTTTTCAGGAAACATAATATCCGGCATAACCATCAGAGCAAAGGAGGTTTTCTTCCCAACTGACATGTTCAGGAACACACGATACATCCAATTTTTCACAGTTAAAAAAGGGGTGTATCTTGCTGCCTGGATGATAATGAAATTCCGCATGACTTTCCAGAAAGAGACAGTTTTATATATATGCCATAAAGAATTGGCTCCCTCAACGGAAAACCGTTCCGTCCTTCTCATTTGCTCCCCACTCCGACAATATCGAGAAGATCGGACATCTTCTTAAGCATAAAATCCGGGTTGTACCCCTTTAAAAAGTCCTCCCCTTTCACAGACCAAGCCACTCCACATGTATAAGTGCCAGCATTTTTCCCGCCTAAAATATCATGATAATTGTCACCGATCATCATTGCTTCTCCAGGCTTTGATCCAAGTGCAGCAAGTGCTTTTTCAAGCGGCTCCGGATCCGGCTTCGCTTTTTCTACCTCATCAAGTGTAACGATGACATCAAAAAACTCATCCAAATTCGTAAGTGCAAGCCCCTTTAAAACAGTTTTTCTAATCTTCGTTGACACGATTGCCATTTTAAAGTCATTTTCATGCAGCGTCCGTATCGTCTCATAGACGCCTTCAAACTCATGTACAAGCATGTCATGCTTTTCCATATTAAACTTGCGATAAATATCAACCATTTCATCCGCCTTTTCAGGATCCACACTTGCAAAGGCATCCGTCAGCGGCGGCCCCAGAAACGGGAGAACGTCCTCGCGAGAAAACCTTCCGGGATAAAATTGCTCAAAAACATGCAAGTAGGAGGTAATAATCAATTCATTCGTATCAAGAAGAGTTCCATCCAGATCAAATAACAATGTGTTAATTTTAGTCATTATGCAACGTTCCCTTCTCCTGCAATATCGTCTTGTCTCCACACAGACGCCACGAGCCATGTCAAGGCAATAGCTGTGAGAAGCCTGATGATCAACAGCGGCAGCACCGGAATTCCCAGCGGAACAAAGATCAGTGTGTCTTCAACAACTGCATGGCAGGCGACAAGGAAAATAAACGCGAGTGTCACATCTCTTTTGCTTACACCGTCCTCTTTTACCGTTTGAATCATGACACCTGCTCCATAAGCAAGTCCGAAAACGAGTCCTGAAGCCATCGTTGTCGATGTATTCTCTTTCATCCCGAGCATCCTAGTAAATGGAGCTACCCAGCGGGAAAAGACTTCCAGCCATTTATAATCTTTTAAAAGCTGAATTCCGATCATAAGTGGCATGACGATTACTATGAGTTGAAAAACACCGAGAAATGCTTTTTTCAATGCAAGCGTGATGATAGCAGTAACGCCTACCACCTGCTCTTCTTGCACAGGAATCATACCATATTGCGCCATTTCCTGGCCGCCGTTCCAAAATAGATGAATGGTTATAGCAGAAATCACTGCTAACCCGATTCTTACTGTAAGTATTAACCAAAACGGTACTCCAACCTTCATAGCAACCGATGATTCAATAAACAGATTATGAGAAAAGGACATCATGACAGCAATGATAAAAACCTCTTTAACTGTCAGATCCAACGACATAATCCCCGCAATCCCTGCATACAAATTCAGGAAATTTCCGAGAACAAGCGGGATCGCTGCATCTCCGGACAATCCAAATATTCCCATAATGGGCTCTATCAACCGAATTACCCATGCCAATATGGGGGTGTGCTGCAACACGACAACAAACAAGGTTACTGGAAAAATGATCTTACCTAATGTCCAGATTGTCTTGAATCCATTCATAGCCCCTTGCTTCAACGAGGTTTTATACAATCAACATTCTCTCCTATTAAGCAGTTATCTTCATTCATTATAGCGAGCCTTTGCAAAACCTGCTTTTCTACGGTATACCCAAAGAACCACAGCACCGACTATCAATGCAAGCGAAATGACCTGTGCCATTTTTAAACTACTCGTCAGCATCAGGCTATCCATCCTCATCCCCTCAACAAAGAAACGGCCGATTGAATAGAAAATCACATAGGATAGAAAAAGCTCACCACGGTGTAAATTCACTTTTCTTAATAAAATCAGCAGGATAAATCCGACAATGTTCCAAACGGATTCATAGAGGAACGTTGGATGATAGTAAGTGCCTTTTATGTACATCTGATTGATAATAAATTCTGGAAGATGCATGTTTTCGAGGAAAGCGCGACTTACTTCACCACCATATGCTTCCTGATTCATAAAATTTCCCCAACGACCGATCGCCTGTCCGAGAATAAGGCTCGGGGCTGCAATGTCCGCAATTTTCCAAAACGAAATTCCTTTGAATTTGGAGAAGACGATAGCTGTGGCAACTGCTCCAATCAGAGCGCCATGAATGGCAATACCGCCCTCCCATACTTTAATGATGTCACCAAGGTTTTGAGAATAATAATCCCATTGAAAAATCACGTAATAGATGCGGGCGCAAATGATTGAAATAGGGATCGCCCATATGAGCAGATCAGGGAAAGTCTCTTTATCAAGGCGATGTTTGTTTCCCTCACGCATCGCAATATATAATGCCAATGCAATGCCCAGCCCAATGATAATCCCATACCAATGGACGGAAAACGGGCCAAATTCTATAGCAATTGGGTTCAGCGGTTGAATATCCTGCTCCATAATTTCAACTCCATGAATAAATTTATCAAATTCACCTGGACGTATTTGCGCCCAGATTTTATCGAGCACCGCTCGATCAATTCCCTCTGACAATCTGTGGCATCTGCCGGAAGCTTTAACTTGATTCTGCTGGGTTTTAGACTTTCCTAAATAAGAGATTTCATCTAACCCCATACAGAATGGGGAGACTTCTGTTCATGAAGTTAATCAAATTGACTCTCTTCTTCTGTAATTACGTCAGAAAGCCTGCCAGCAAACTCCTCAGCTGCATTCATTCCCATTCTTTTCAATCGGAAATTCATCGCTGCCACTTCGATAATGACTGCGAGATTCCGCCCTGGTCTTACAGGTATTGTCAATTTTGTAATTTCCGTATCAAAGATTTTGATTGTTTCTTCATCAAGTCCGAGACGGTCATACTGCTTTTCACCATCCCAGAATTCTAAATGGATCGTCAATGTAATTCTTTTATATGGACGAACAGCACCCGCTCCAAACAGTGTCATCACATTGATGATACCCAATCCGCGTATCTCCAGCAAATGCTCGAGTAGCTCCGGTGAAGTCCCGACAAGTCTGTCCATATCGACTTGGCGAATTTCTACACAGTCATCCGCAACAAGCCTGTGACCCCTTTCAATAAGCGCAAGCGCTGTTTCACTTTTCCCCACGCCACTTTGTCCGGTGATCAGAACACCAACTCCATATATCTCGACAAGCACCCCATGAACAGCCGTTGTCGGGGCCAGCTTGTTTTCCAGATAATAAGTAAGCCGGCTTAAAAAACCGGTTGTCTTCATCTCTGTCCTCAAAACCGGAACCGAATGTCGTTCAGATACTTCAATCAATTCTTCGGGTATGTCCATTCCACCCGTTATAATAATGCATGGAGTCGAATCAGTGCAAAGCTGCTCCATGCGGTATCTTCTTTCGCCTGCCATGAGCATTTCCGTAAATTTTACTTCCGTACGCCCCAAAAGCTGCACACGCTCGGCTGGATAATAATGAAAAAAACCAGCAATCTCCAACCCGGGCCGGGAAATATCACTAGTCGTTATCGGTCTGTGAATCCCTTCCTCACCACTGACCAACTCCAAATCGAATTCTTTGATGATATCTTCCGTACGAACTTTCGCCATCGGAATCCCTCCTTATCCAAACCTCTTTCTATGAAATTTGGATTTTACACAAAAAACTTCACCTTGTCTATTTTAGCATTTTCTGCTCAATAAACTCCACTTTTCAAGAAATTTTGTCTTTGAAGAGCAAGGAGAGGGCCGTTATTACGGAATTGCGGGGAGCCAATAAACAAACCCGGTCCAGCCAAGGCTGTCCGGGTTATTTATTGCGATCAGGATTTAGTATTGTCTTTTGAATGATTAAATTGACCAATACCATGATCACTGCAATCAAGAAGGTAAGTCCAAATCCGTCGATTTCTAATTTACTGCCCATGATGGCGTCAGTCATTGACAATGTGACGGCGTTAATCACTAATAAGAAGAATCCAAGTGTCAGCAAGGTGATGGGCAAGGTCAAAAGGATGAGGAGCGGCCTCACCAATACGTTCAATACTGACAGCACAAGGCTTGCCGCAACAGCCGCTCCAAAGCTTGAGACATGGAATCCTTCAAAGTAACCGGCAAAAGCGATGAAAAGAACTGCGTTGATGAGAATTCCAATTAACCATCTCATGCTTTATACACCTTTTGGGTTCGCTTTTCGAATGAAGACGGAGCCGGTTTTTGTATCTGCTTCAAGATATAGCGTATGGTCATCCAAGCCATTGCGTTTGAATTTCATTTGTTTTTGGATAACTTCCTTCTTCTCATGAAGAACGTTAATGCCCTCCAAATCTAACTTGTAGCTTCCGAGATTGGATCGGACTTCCCCGTCAATCGTCGCAGTATCCGGAAGATTTACATGAATATTTCCCGTCACTGCTTTAGCTTCTATCAGTTCAGCTCCGGACTTCTCCAATGTACACTGAATGTTCCCATTAAAAGATTTCAATTCAGCTTTTTTGTAGCACCCTGACAGGTCAATTGCACCGTTCACTGTTTCAGCCTCAACCCGGTCTGCATTTAAATCAACCACTTTTATTTGACCATTTACTGTATCCACATCAAGCTTCTTCCCTGAAATACCAGTCAAATCAACTTTTCCGTTCGTTGTTTTTACAATCAGATGCTCGGTTTCCAGCAGTTCACCTGTCATTTCGCCATTGAACACACGAACCGCTATTTTTTTAAAGAGTTTTTTTGGAATATACACGGTTGTTTCTACACGCATCCACTTAGATTTCGTCGCAAAACACAACATTCCATTATCCTGAGAGAAAATAGTGTTATCAAGGAAGTAACTACGCCCCTCATCGCGATCTTCCACACGATATACCTTCGCTTGGCATTCTACACGGACTTCCTGCTGCTCCCATGCGATGACACGAACTGGACCATTGGCTATATCAATATCGACTCGTTCAATTTGCTCATCCGCCTGCTGGAAAACATGAGGCACTTCCACTGATTGAGTGATCTGCCAATCTATATCCTTGATTTTACGAAGAGCTGTATTGACAAAATCGAAAATTCTCTCACCAGCTTGCTCAATTTGCGAATAGAAAGTGTCATCGCCCGAACCCGATTCCTTCGATTTACTCTGTTCATTTTGTGTTGACCCATGAGCCGAGCCTGAATTGGATTCCGCTTTCGACTCGGCCTGTGGAGGTGTTCCCGTCCATTGCTCTTCAAGGTTTGAAGGCTCTTCCTTTGCGCCTTCAGCATTCCCGTTTTCTAATGCATCGAGCAAAACGATTGCTTCCTGAGCCGACAGCTTTCCCTCTTGTACCATTTCAAGTATTCGTTTTCGATCCTGATTCATGGTCAATCCTCCTATTTTTTCATCTTCCATGTAATACGAGATGAATAGAAAAATGTTTCATTTTCAGCAAAAATTACTTGGCAATGGCTTTTTCTTTCATTTCTTGAGAGGCGATTAGACGTTTCATGCGTGCCCTATCCCTTTCTAAAATCGGCTGCAAATATTGGCCTGTGTGGGATTCAGGGGAACTTGCAATTTTTTCAGGCGTTCCTGTAGCAACAATGGTTCCACCCTTATCACCGCCTTCCGGCCCGAGATCAATGATATAATCGGTTGTCTTAATCACATCCAGATTATGCTCAATAACGAGAACCGTGTTACCATTATCAACAAGCCGCTGTAGAACGTTTAATAGCCTTGCTATATCATCAGCATGAAGTCCTGTTGTCGGTTCATCCAAAATGTAAATGGAGCGTCCATTTGAACGCCTGTGAAGCTCGGATGCTAGCTTCACTCTCTGCGCCTCTCCACCGGAGAGTGTCGTTGCTGGTTGTCCCAGCTTCATATAGCCGAGCCCTACATCAGCAATTGTCTGCAGTTTCCGTTTGATTTTCGGAATGTTTTCGAAAAACTCCAATCCGTTCTCAATCGTCATATCTAGAACATCTGCAATATTTTTCCCCTTATATTTTACTTCTAGTGTTTCTCGATTATACCTTTTACCATGGCATACTTCGCATGGGACATACACGTCAGGCAAAAAGTGCATCTCGATCTTGATGATCCCGTCCCCACGACATGCCTCGCATCTTCCACCTTTGACGTTAAAGCTGAAGCGGCCTTTTTTATAGCCTCGTACTTTTGCTTCGTTTGTAGAAGCGAACACATCACGGACATCGTCAAAAACACCCGTATACGTAGCTGGGTTGGAACGCGGAGTCCGTCCAATCGGTGACTGGTCGATATCAATCACTTTTTCCAAGTGATCCATTCCCTTAATTTCTTTATGAGCTCCGGGTTTGGCTTTTGCTTTATGAAGCTTCATCGCAAGAGATTTGTGTAGTATTTCATTGATCAGTGTACTCTTCCCAGAACCAGAAACACCCGTAACAGCAACGAATACACCGAGTGGAATTTTCACATTCACATTTTTTAAATTGTTTTCCTTCGCACCTTTTATTTCAATGAATCGACCGTCAGAAGTACGGCGCTCGAGCGGAAGCGAAATGAATTTTTCCCCAGATAAGTATTGCCCTGTCAATGAGTCCGGCTGCTTCATCACTTCTTTTGGCGTACCGCAGGCCACCACTTCCCCGCCATGAACACCTGCCCCAGGACCGATGTCGATCAAATAGTCTGCAGCCAGTATCGTATCCTCATCATGTTCCACAACAATCAACGTATTACCGATATCGCGCATATTTTTCAGCGTATCAATCAGGCGGTCGTTATCTCGCTGGTGAAGCCCGATGGAGGGTTCATCGAGTACATACAATACGCCGGTTAGGCGGGAACCAATCTGCGTGGCCAGCCTGATCCGCTGTGCTTCCCCTCCGGAAAGCGTACCTGCTGCCCTGCTCAATGTTAGATAATCAAGGCCAACATTAACTAGAAAGCTCAACCGCTCGTCGATCTCTTTTAAAATCATATGCGCAATCTGCATCTCTTTTTCGGATAAATGAATGGTCTGGAAAAATTCCGAGGCATCCTGAATAGAGAGCTCTGTCACCTGTCCGATATGCTTGTCTTCGATTTTAACCGCGAGACTTTCTTCTTTCAGCCTGTAACCCTTACAACGTGGACAAGACTGATTTGCCATATATTTTTCCATCTGTTCTCTTATATAATCAGAGCTTGTTTCATGATAACGGCGCTCCACATTCTTTAATACACCTTCAAATCTGATGTTGCTTTCCCGAACCTGACCAAAATCATTTTTATAACGAAAGCGAATCAAGTCGGTCCCAGAACCATATAAAACTTTATTTAACTGATCTTTCGGCAAATCCTTCACAGGAACGTCCATGTCAATTCCATAATGCTTGCACACTGTTTTTAAAAGCTGCGGATAATACTGTGAGCTGACAGGAATCCAGGGAGCGATCGCCCCTTCGTTCAATGTCAAAGAATCATCTGGAATGACAAGATCCTTATCGACTTCAAGCTTCGATCCGAGACCATCACATTCCGGACATGCTCCAAATGGGCTGTTAAATGAAAACATACGCGGCTCTAATTTATCAATGGAAAAGCCGCATTTCGGACATGCGTGGTGCTCACTGAATAGTAGCTCCTCTTTTCCGATCACATCAATCATGACTTTTCCGTCGCCTAGACCGAGCGCGGTTTCAAGAGAGTCTGCCAAACGTGCTTTGATCTCTTCCTTAATCACAATCCGGTCAACCACAACCTCAATCGAATGTTTCTTATTTTTTTCAAGCTGAATGTCTTCAGTAATATCTAGAATTTCACCATCTACTCGCACACGAACAAAGCCCTGCTTTTTTATGTCCTCAATCACCTTGACATGGGCACCTTTTCTTCCGGAAATAATAGGAGCAAGCACCTGAATTCTTGTCTTTTCAGGATAGTCCATAATCCGATCAACCATTTGCTCAATTGTCTGAGATGTGATTTCAATTCCATGGACAGGACAAATTGGCCGGCCCACTCGAGCAAACAGTAAGCGAAGATAGTCATAAATTTCCGTCACTGTTCCAACAGTTGAACGTGGATTCCTGCTTGTTGTCTTTTGGTCGATTGAAATAGCCGGTGACAACCCTTCAATAGCATCAACGTCTGGTTTGTCCATCTGTCCCAAGAATTGTCTTGCGTAAGCGGACAATGACTCAACATAGCGCCGCTGTCCTTCCGCATAAATAGTATCAAACGCTAACGAGGATTTTCCGGAACCAGAAAGCCCCGTGACCACGACGAGCTGGTCCCTTGGGATCGTGACATCGATATCTTTTAAGTTATGGGCACGTGCACCTTTAACAATAATCTTTTCTAGTGCCATCGCTGTTTCATCCTTCCGCCTTCAACTCCAAAATGGCATCGCGCAGCTGAGCCGCTCGTTCAAAATCAAGCGACTTTGCCGCTTCTTTCATTTCTTTCTCCATTGAAGTGATTAGGTTGTCTTTTTCCTTTTTGGTTAATTTCTTTGTATTTTCATATGTGTATTCTTCAGTCTCTTCTGCGGCGGTTGTTGCTCGAATCACATCGCGGACATCTTTTTGGATCGTGGTTGGCGTAATACCATGCTTTTGATTGTATTCTTCCTGTATAGCACGTCTCCGCTTCGTTTCTTTAATCGCTTGATCCATAGAATCAGTGATCTTATCTGCGTACATAATCACATGCCCGTTTGCGTTTCGTGCTGCCCGGCCTATTGTCTGGATAAGCGAACGCTCGGAACGAAGGAAACCTTCTTTATCCGCATCGAGAATAGCCACTAAAGAGACTTCCGGTATATCAAGCCCTTCACGCAGAAGGTTAATTCCTATCAGAACGTCATATTTTCCGAGTCTTAAATCACGGATAATTTCTATCCGTTCCAATGTCTTGACTTCAGAGTGCAGATACTGCACTTTTATCCCAACGTCCTTTAAATAGTCCGTTAAATCTTCCGACATTTTTTTCGTAAGTGTCGTCACCAGGACCCGTTCGTTTCTTTCAACCCGTTCATTAATTTCCCCAAGCAAGTCATCGATTTGCCCTTCGATAGGACGAATATCGATTGTTGGATCAAGCAGTCCCGTCGGGCGGATAATCTGCTCAACCATTTCTGGAGTTTTTTCCAATTCATATGGTCCGGGTGTCGCAGATACAAAGACGATCTGGTTTATGTGCTGCTCAAATTCTTCAAACATGAGGGGGCGGTTATCAAGTGCAGACGGCAGACGGAAGCCATGATCGACTAGTACCTGCTTCCGCGCTTGGTCGCCATTGTACATTCCTCGAATTTGTGGAAGCGTGACGTGTGACTCATCAACAACAATTTGAAAATCGTTTGGAAAATAGTCTAGCAGCGTGAAAGGGGTGGCTCCTGCCGGCCTTAAAGTCAAATGACGGGAATAGTTTTCAATCCCTGAACAAAATCCCATTTCCCGCATCATTTCCAAATCGTATCTTGTTCGCTGTTCGAGCCGTTGGGCTTCAAGTAATTTTTCCTCTGCCCGAAGTTGAGCTAGCCGTTCTTCCAGTTCAAGTTCAATATTCTGAATGGCAACTCTTAGCTTTTCCTCACCAGTTACATAGTGGGAAGCAGGGAAAATGGCCGCGTGTTCTCGGTCGCCAACAATTTCCCCGGTTAAAGCATCCACTACACGAATTCGTTCAATTTCATCACCAAAAAATTCAACGCGGATACACTGTTCCTCGCGAGCAATTGGGAAAATCTCTACGACATCCCCGCGCACACGGAACGTTCCATTTGTAAATTCGATGTCATTTCGAGCATATTGAAGATCAACGAGCCGGCGTAAAAGCTGGTTCCTCTCAATTTCCATCCCTGTTCGAAGTGACAGGACATGATCCCGATATTCCTCCGGGGAACCGAGGCCATAAATACAGGATACACTGGCAATGATAATGACATCATTCCGTTCAAACAAAGCGGAAGTTGCCGAGTGCCTGAGCCGGTTAATTTCATCGTTTACGCTGGAATCTTTTTCAATGAACGTGTCTGTCTGTGGAACATATGCTTCAGGTTGATAGTAATCATAGAAACTGACAAAGTACTCAACTGCATTATTCGGAAAAAACTCCTTGAATTCGCTGTACAATTGCCCTGCTAGCGTTTTGTTATGGGCAATAACAAGCGTCGGCTTGTTCACTTCCCTTATCATATTTGAGACAGTGAACGTCTTTCCCGTGCCCGTCGCTCCCAAAAGTGTCTGATATTTTTTTCCTGAACTGAATCCTTCGACCAGACGTTCAATCGCCCTTGGTTGGTCACCAGCAGGCTTGTATTTCGATACTACTTCAAACTGGTTTTTCACGCTAGCACCCTCCCGTTTTTCTTTCTATATCTATAAACTCTGCAGTATTTTCACTCAAAATTATCAATATAGTCATTTTACCACAAACGGGCCTTTCATAACCAGAAATATGCGAACGTACTTTCGAGAACGTGTAAAGTCATCAAGTTACTCACCTTGATTTCTATCAGTGATTGGCGCCCTGATTTAATGCTCCTTCGCCTAATCCCAATTGTGATTACAACAAATCCAGCTTCTTACCATTCACCCTTTCACTATAGAAAACGTTCCAAAATTCGAGTCTTAAGTAAAAAAGTGAAATAGACCGGTCGGACTTTAATCCAACCGGTCGACTTGTAGAAAAAGCAGGTATATATATATATCCTCGCAGGCTCCTGCCCATTTACTTTGGTCAATAATAGAATCTACAATTTCACTTTCTTTTTTATTTGTATTGCCTTTTTCCGTCACGCCTGTTCCGCACCCTTTATTCTCATAACCCGGATTTTATTTATGACGAACAAAAGAATAAACCAAACTGGGGTCACAAACAAGGCAACTCGGGTGTCTTCTCCAAGTGCAAGCACTACCAAAATAAATCCGAAGAAAGCAAGGATTAAGTAATTGGCAAATGGGAACAGTGGCATTTTAAACTTACTCATTTTGGCTAAATCAGGCCTTGTTTTGCGATATTTTAAGTGAGCAAGGACGGTAATTCCCCAAATAAAGATAAAGCAAAAAGTGGAAACGCTCGTGATAAGCGTAAATACTCCTTCCGGCATGACATAGTTCAAAGCGACAACTACCAGTACAGCACCAGTTGAAAAGAACAATGCATTAGAAGGTATTTTATGGGCTGTCAGTTTTTTGAATTTTCGAGGGGCCTGTTGGTTTTTTGCCAGTGAATAGACCATCCGGCTTGTGCTAAAAATGGCACTATTGCAAGCCGATGCAGCTGATGTCAGAACAACAAAGTTGACAATGCCTGCAGCCGCTACAATACCAACCGCTGCGAATACTTGGACAAATGGACTTTCATCCGGTTTAACGGCTGTCCACGGATATATGCTCATAATTACCAGCAATGCACCGATGTAGAAAATGATGATCCGTATCGGAATATTATTGATCGCTCTCGGGATAACCTTTTCTGGGTCTTCTGTTTCACCAGCAGTGAGTCCTACAAGTTCGATACCTGCAAACGCAAACATAACCATTTGGAATGAAAGGATAAAACCGGTCATGCCATTCGGAAACATGCCGCCATGATTCCATAGATTGGTGAAACTTGATGGACCTGCGTCTGTGGAAAAGCCCTTCAAAATCATAAAAATACCAACAACGATTAATAATAAAATGGCAATGACTTTAATTAATGCAAACCAAAATTCCAATTCCCCAAAAAGCTTTACAGTGGCTAGATTCATCAATAACAACAAAACCAATGCTATGAGACCCGGTATCCACTGGGGCACACTCGGAAACCAATATTGTATATAAATCCCAACCGCTGTCAAATCAGCCATTGCAATTGTGACCCAGCTGAACCAGTATGTCCAACCAGTGATAAAGGCTGCCGTATCACCAAAATAGTCTTGAACGAAGTCCACAAAAGAATGATAGTTTAAATTGCTTAAAAGAATCTCTCCTAGTGAACGCATAATTAAAAAGCAAATGGTGCCTGTAATGAGATAAGCAAATAAAATGGACGGCCCAGCCAAATGAATCGATTTCCCCGCTCCAAGAAACAAACCTGTTCCAATTGCCCCACCTATGGCAATTAATTGTACGTGCCTGTTCTTTAAACCTCTTGCTAGATTTTCTTGCATGTCAATGACCTCTCTAACTATTTAGGATTTGTGAAATTGTTTCACCTAAACATAACCATTTCATACTCCCCCTCTTTTTAGGAAGCGATTACATTATATCAACAAAATTTTTATTCATTTTTCTTCCTTTAATCAAACCTAAAAAACCTTTAAATTATACTTTTTTCCTTAGCCTCCTTTTTTGTTAATCTACCATAAAAACAGCGTAAGTAGGGGTAAAGTACAATTTCACTTCAAATCTTTTCTTTTCATTTAGTCAATTTTTTGCTGCTTTTTATTCCCAATTGGTATTTACTGGTACTATATTACTATAAATTATAAAGCCTGTCGAGGATTCCTCGCCAAAAGAGGGGTCAAAAGAGGGGTCTGACCCCCAGTGCGTTAACGCGCTAAAGGAGGGCTAACCCCTCCACCCCTTTTCAAAAAATAAGACCACCAGTATTCATTTCAGCTAAATGAATACTGGTGGTCTTTAGTCTGTAAGCCTCTTTTCCAAAGCATATAGATCTTCTTCTAGCATTTGCATTCTTTGTTCCGCCACTTCCCTGGCGTCACGGATGCCTTCATTGTAAAAAATGGGTCCAAGCCTTTCTTTAATAAATTCAAAACAGATTTCCGCAGAAAATTCACCGATTTCCTCGCCGCGTTCTTTCAGAAAGAATTCTTGGATCTCCTGAATCATTTGTCTTTTCTTCTCTAATGAGAGCTTGGGCATGAGCACTTTGTGATCCCTTCTTTTATAAAAATATGAGCGGAATGGCGGAGATGACCGAAATAAACACAGGCAATAATAACACAAGAACCATTCCTCTTTCAGTGAATTCGAATTCCGGGAGACGAGCCGAATCAAAGAGCCAGTTTCCCGCTCTTTCAACCCTCGATTTTCGCATGGGAAAATCAGGCACTTCCACATCAAATTCATCCAGCTTTTGAAACAGTCTTTCATCACTTTTATCTCTCATCTCCATCCACCTCCAAATCTTCTTTCAACTTTTTCATCGCATGATGCAACCATGATTTAACCGTTCCGACCGGGATTCCCAAAATGTCTGCCGTTTCTTTTTGTGTCAGGTCATGATAGTAAGTCAGCAATATAACCGCCCTTTGAAGCTCAGGCAGTTGTTGCACTGCTTTCTGGACAGACAGCCTTTCTTCCATTGAAATGGCCGAAGGAATATCTGCTGCTACAAATTTAAAATCAATTTTCCCCCATTTGTCCCGAACAACCTTCTTTTCCATTGGAGCAATGACCCCTACAAAAACTGAGCCAAGCACCGCTACCACGATACTGCTGATCACCCAGCCTGTCACTGGCATATAGAACACTTCCCTTCTTGTCTCTTGTAAACTATTACTAGCAGCGAGACAAAAAGGTTCATTTTCAATCAAATATTTTTTGTCGGGAGACAGAAATGCTCTGAACTAATTCCTCCAGCGCCATATCTGACATTGAATTCAAACGTAATCGATGACCCTCAAACGCCAAGTGAGCTGTCACTCTGTTCGGGACAACAACAACATTCAGACCCGCAGCCAGTGCTGCTGTTAGACCATTTTTTGAATCCTCAAAGGCTAGTGCTCTCTCAGGATCCACCTCCAAATCTTTAACGGCCGCTACATATAACTCGGGACCAGGCTTGATATTGACCACATCATCCGCTGTTTTAATAACATCAAAATAGTCCTTTATTTCAAAGCGTTTCAAAAAACTCTCTACCCAGCTTCTGTTGGAGCTTGAAGCCAGACCGATTTTCAGGCCAAGCTTTTTAGCAGAGCTAAGATAGTCCAAAACTCCACCCCGCAGCTCTAAATTTTGTAATTGATTCGTATAAATTGCCTCTGCTTCTTGGATGACAGCTTCTTTTGTAAAAGAAACCTTGTTTTTCAAGTGCTCAAATAACACATCATCTGACGTACCAATACAAAGGGCAAATTCTTCTATTGTCAAATCATAATTCAAACGACAGAAAACCTGGTGAAATGCTTCAAACCAGACAGACTCGGTGTCTACCATTAAACCATCAAAATCGAAAATAACTGCTTCCATCTCTTAATCTCCTCATTTTTCACGACTTTACTGGATGGTGCTTTCCACCTCTTTTGTACGAGAAACGTAACTGTGTAGTACTACGCCCGCTACAACAAGCAGCATACCGATCAAAGAAGCAGGAGGCGCGAAGTCTGCTAGTCGATAGGCGCTGGAGCTGGACGCAGCATAATCTGATAAACAAGTTATACACTAGCATAGATTTTTATCATTTCTAAACAAACAAAAACACTTCCTGTCCCAGCTGCAAGCCCAGTCATGAAGTGTTCTTCTTTTTCCTTTTATCTTTCATTAGGTTGACGATAAATAATCCTAACGTAAGAGACGCCGCTTCAATAATGATCAACCACCATTTATGCAAATATCCGTTGTATGCTGAAACAATAATCAAAGCAACAACCAAAAGAAAAGAAACCAAGCGATTGTACGTTATCCGTACGAAGAAAATCATCATTAAAGCCGGTAAAAAAATAGCGGATAAGATTTTATCTATCATGACGCTCCCCCATGCACATACTAAAAGCCTTATCTATATAGTTTTTCCGAAAATGCGAAAAAGTGCAAGTCTCTTTTTTCACCGGCTTCTGCTTTCTTCAATCATTCTCTCAGTGATAGCTGTCAATTCACTTTGTTCAATAAAACGCTCACGGAGCATTTCCGGCAAGATTTGATCAAGAAAATATTGGACGCACGTCATATTTTTGAACAAGAGTATTGTGCTCAAAGCCTCCTCATATATTTCCATAAACAATGGCTCCGGATTTTCCTTCTGGATCTCTCCGAAAGATTCATACAATAGATCGATTTTATCCGCCACCGACAAAATCTGTCCTTCTAGTGTATCGTCCTTTCCCTCTTTAAACCGCCCCAAATAAACTTTTTGAAATTCCGGTGGAAATTCCTTTTCCACGAATTTCCTTGTCATCTCTTCCTCCACTTCATTGAAAAGACGTTTTAATTCTTTAGATGCATATTTAACCGGCGTCTTGATGTCTCCGGTAAAAAGCTCGGCATAGTCATGGTTCAAGGCTTTTTCATACAACAATCGCCAATCGACCTTTTGCCCGTCCATTTCTTCGACAGTTCCCAGAAACTGCGCAATTTTCGTCACTTTGAACGAATGACTGGCCACAGAGTGTTCTTGAAATTTAAATTTTCCCGGGCAGCGGTTTATTTTTTCTAAATCAGACAAACTTTTAAAATAATGATGGATCCCCACTTGAATCACCTGCTGCTTTCTTATTTCGAAAGATTGTACCACGAAGACTGCCTATTATCAAATACGCCTTGGCGTATTTGCGCCCAGATTTTATCAAGCTCTGCTTGATAAATTCCTCTGAAAATCTGAGGCATCCGCCGGAGGCTTTAACTTTATTCAGCCGGGGTGCGAACCCTCACTGAATGGTGCCAAAATGCTTTCATCTCACACTTACAGAAGTGGGAGACTTCTGCTGAATGAAGTTAAAATCAAAAGGACTTTTCCATCGGAAAAAGTCCCTGACTGTTTATTGATTCAACTCTACTTTCTTACCTGAGTCCATATACACAATCCACTCACAAATATTGGTGACATAATCGCCAATTCGTTCCAAATATTGTGCTGTAAGCAGAAGGTGGGTCGACTGATTGATCAGTGATTGATCCTTCATCATTAACCCAATGAGGTCAGTAAAAATTTCTTTATACAAAGCATCCACTTCATCATCGCGGTTCGCTATGACCTTCGCTTTCTCCATATCCATATGGATGTACGCGTCCAATGCATCTCGAACCATATCCTGAACCAGTTTACCCATTTTAGGAATATCGATGAGCGGTTTTGCATAAATCTCGCCTTGCAGCCTCACCGTCGTTTTGGCGATACTCACTGCATGATCGGCTATACGTTCAAGGTCTGTCGAAACCTTAAGTGTAGTCGCAATCATTCGGAGATCACTTCCCACCGGTTGTTGCAAGGCAATCAATGTTAAGCATTTTCTTTCGATTTCCATTTCCGCATCATTGATTTCCCTGTCGCCGTCAATGACCTCTTGAGCAAGCTTTACATCTTTATCGACCAGTGCTTTTACTGCTTGATAAAGCGCTTCTTCCACCAGCATCCCCATCGTGAGCAGCCGATGATGCAAGCTTTGCAGTTGCTCATCAAATTGGTTTCTGACTGCCATCTGCCAGCCTCCTTTTTATCATTTATCCAAATCGTCCTGTTATATAGTCTTCTGTCCGCTTATCATGCGGATTGGAGAACATAGCTGACGTCTTGTTGAACTCGATCAATTCTCCATTTAAGAAAAAAGCTGTCTTATCTGAAATGCGCGCCGCCTGCTGCATATTGTGCGTCACAATAATGATGCTGAAGTTTTCCTTCAATTCCTGAACCAACTCTTCCACTTTTAAAGTAGAAATAGGGTCAAGGGCAGAAGTCGGTTCGTCCATCAAAATGACATCCGGCTCAATCGCAAGACATCTTGCGATACAAAGCCGCTGCTGCTGGCCTCCCGAAAGTCCGAAGGCATTTTCATTCAGCCTGTCTTTCACTTCATCCCAAAGCGCAGCTCCCTGCAAGCTTCTTTCCACAATCTCATTCAATATTTTTTTGTCCCGGATACCATGAATCCGCGGGCCATAAACGACGTTTTCATAGATTGATTTTGGGAACGGATTGGGTTTTTGAAAGACCATCCCCACTTTGGTCCTTAATTCTTCAACGCCAAATTTATGATCCAAAATATTCTTCCCTCTATATAGCAATTCGCCAGTCATTTTCACTGAAGGAACGAGCTCTACCATCCGATTCAGAGACTTGATGAATGTTGATTTTCCACATCCAGATGGTCCAATAATCGCTGTGACCTCATTCTCCGCTATTTTAAAATCTATCTCCTTCAGGGCATGCTTTTCCCCATACCAGAGATTAAAGCTTTTCGCTTGAAAGACTTCCTCTTTCTGTACCTGAATATCCAGTTTGACTGTTTGTTCCTCCCTAACCAATGTTGTAATCAAATTGATCCCTCCCATTAATAGCGCTTGGAAAATTTATTTCTAATAATAATGGCAATGGAATTCATCAAAAGCAGCATAAAAAGCAGAACAATAATTCCTGCTGCCGCTACGTCATGAAATGCAACCTGCGGTCTGCTAGTCCAGTTGAAAATTTGAATAGGCATGACGGTAAATCCAGACCAAATACTTTCTGGCACAAAAGCAACAAACGTCAGTGCTCCGATCATAATGAGCGGAGCTGTCTCCCCGACCGCACGTGATAATGCCAGTATTCCACCTGTTAAGATGCCTGGAATCGCCGCTGGCAAAATAACACGACGGATCGTTTGCCATTTTGTAGCCCCCATTCCGTATGATGCTTCCTGTAGCTCCTTCGGGACTGCGCGAATCGCTTCCTGCGAAGCTACGACAATAATCGGGAGAATCAAAAGGCTCATAGTCAATCCACCGGCGAGAACGCTCCTCCCCATCTCCATCATCCGTACAAAAACAGTTAATCCCAATAACCCGAAAACGATGGACGGAACACCTGCCAAATTAGAGATATTCATTTGAATAAAGCGAGTGAACCTGTTTTTCTTCGCATACAACTCAAGGTAGATGGCACAACCAACGCCCAGTACAATGGACACTGGACCAGTGATGGCCACCAGCCAAATCGTGCCGAATATAGCAGCTTTGATACCTGCCTCTTCCGGCCTGCGTGAAGCAAAGCTTGTAAAGAAATCAACATCCAAATAGCTGTACCCTTGGGAAAATATCCGGTAAATCAAAATCCCTAATACAAGTAACCCTACTGATGTAGCAAGCATAAACAGCCACTTCGACAATCTGTTTTTTAAAAGACGAAAACCAGTCCTTTTCACTACTTTCTCATCATTTATCAATTCCATTAATACTCCTCCCTAAAGCGCTTGGAGATCCATTGGGCAATGATGTTCATGAAGAGAGTAAAAATGAACAGCGCCATTCCAACCGCATAAATGCTGTAGTAAATGGTGGAGCCATACGAAGCATCTCCAAGGCTCACCTGCACAATATAAGCGGTCATCGTCTGGATGGTTTCCGTCGGATCAAAGGTGAGATTCGGTTTTGAACCACCTGCGATTGTGACGATCATCGTTTCACCGATTGCACGAGAGATCCCCAGAACACATGAAGCGACAATACCGGATAGTGCAGCAGGCAAAACTACTTTTAAAGACACTTCCAATTTCGTTGACCCCAGTGCCAATGCACCTTCCCTCATTGACTGCGGGACTGAACTCATCGCATCTTCAGAAAGGGATGCAATCATCGGAATGATCATAATGCCAATAACAATTCCTGGACTTAATGCATTAAAAAATTGTAGGTTCGGCACAATTTTTTGCAAAAGTGGCGTTACAAAAGTTAGGGCAAAAAAACCGTAAACGATCGTCGGAATCCCTGCGAGGACTTCCAAAATGGGCTTCACAATTTTCCTGACCCGATCACTCGCATATTCACTTAAATAAATGGCTGTCGCAAGACCAATCGGAATCGCAACAATCATAGCAATCACAGCTACCAGCAATGTCCCCGAAACCAAAGGAGCTATACCATATTGAGGATTGGCTTCGAAAAACGGGAACCACTCTTTGCTTGTAATAAATTCTATTATGTTAACACGTTCAAAAAACGTAATTGTTTCCACTAGTAATGTAATGACGATCCCAATCGTCGTTAAGATAGAAATAACTGCCATTGTAAAAAGAAAAATAGGGACACATCTTTCAATCATCCCCTGTTTAAACTTAGACTTTTTCTTATTTTCTTCAATGAGTGCGGCAACTGATTTTCTTTCCGCTTTTAACTCCATAAGGAAAACTCCTCACTATTTTCATAGTAAAGGGAGAGGGGGGCTCCCCTCTCACCTGATCATATTACTTTGAAGCTTCTTCCAGTTTTTCAAGCGCTGTTTTATATTCATCGTCTTTAAGACTGATATAACCAACTTCTTCAGCTAAAGTACCAGCATTTTCAAGAGCAAATTTAACATACTCGTAAACTTCAGGTTTCTCTTTCAATGCTTTATTGCTCGCATAGAAGTACAATGGACGGGAAAGCGGCTCATATACACCATTCATGATTGTGTCATGGTCTGGAGTAACTGCCTCTCCTTTACTATTAACAATCGGCACAACCTTGAGATTGTCCTTATTCTCAGCATAGTATGAGAACCCGAAAAATCCGATTCCGCCTTTGTCTCCCATTACACCTTGCACAAGTACATTATCATCTTCAGATAATGTCGCATCTTTTCTCATTTGTTCTTCTTCAAGAATTACTTCATTCCAGTAGTCATAAGTACCGGAGTCTGTACCCGGGCTGAAGAAGGTAATCGGATCTTTTGGCCAGCCATCACGGACATCCGCCCACGTCTTCACTTTCCCATCTTCCAGCCACATTTTTCTCAATTCATCAATAGTCAGCTGATCGACGAAGTCGTTATCTTTATTTACTACGACAGATATACCGTCATAAGCGATTTCGAATTCTGTATAGTCAATGCCTACTTCTTCCAGAAGTTTCGCCTCTTCATCCTTTATCGGGCGCGAAGCATTGCTGATGTCCGTTTCCCCTGCGATAAATTTTTTAAATCCGCCCCCGGTTCCAGAAACACCCACCGGCGCCTTGACATCCGGCTGATCCGCAGCAAATTCCTCGGATACGGCTTCCATAATTGGGAAAACAGTTGAAGATCCATCAATGCCGACAGAACCTGTCAACTTGTCATTTGATGTTTCTTCTACCTTCGAAGTATTATTTTCATTTCCTTCTGCATTGCTGCTTGTACTGCCATCACCATTTCCACACCCTGCAAATAAGAGTGCTGAAGATAAGGTGACTGTCGCAAACGCGGCTTTCAATTTCATTCGTCATTTTCCCCCTAATATTCTTTGTTCGATTTCAATGAACATGTTACTCTCCCTATATCAATTTTCGATGAACGCATTGTAAAGATTATGTAAAGGTGGCGTTGAAGCCGTACTACAGGGGGTTTTGGCGCATTTTCACAATCGTATTCGTGCAAATTTCATATTTTCCTGTAAATCTGATAGAACAAATCTATTCGTTCTATCACGAATCATAACCAGTCATATTTCCTGCCACCTTCAATCCATTCCGCTAAATCTTTCATTCGATCATGCCTTCACTGATCCATCGTAAGTCAGAACGGAGCCTTTCCTCCAACGTAAATAGAGTAGGCGCATGAATTACTCATGCGCCTCTCACAGATCCGTACGTG
>JAABNQ010000175.1 GCA_009928435.1 Bacillus sp. HF117_J1_D | reverse complement strand
CGTCCTACTCTCCCGGGACCCTTCGGTCCAAGTACCATCGGCGCTGGAAGGCTTAACGGTCGTGTTCGGTATGGGAACGCGTGGAACCCTTCCGCCATCGCCACCAAACGTGATCTTTGCGCTGCGCTTTGCTTCAATGATTGCTCACCAGCAAAATATCAAGCCTTAGAAAAGGCATGCAGCTTCAAAATCGTTTCAAGATCTTTTGAACCTTGAAAACTAGATACGAAACGTCTTTGCGTTGATTAGAATCCGTAGCATTGTCCCAAAGTACTCCTCCGATGCAAAGCGTAACGCTTCCGAAGTGAGTTTTCCTTTGGAAAACTTTTAGGATAAGCCCTCGACCGATTAGTATTGGTCAGCTCCATGCATTGCTGCACTTCCACCTCCAACCTATCTACCTCGTCGTCTTCAAGGGGTCTTACATACTGGGAAATCTCATCTTGAGGGGGGCTTCACGCTTAGATGCTTTC
>JAABNQ010000043.1 GCA_009928435.1 Bacillus sp. HF117_J1_D | reverse complement strand
CCCTACTTATAGTACACTTTTAATGCTATTACAGGAAAAGAGGAGGGATAAAGATGCCAACCCCAAGCATGGAGGATTATATTGAACAGATATATTTGCTGATCACCAACAAAGGATATGCCAGAGTTTCGGATATTGCAGAAGCTCTAGATGTCCATCCCTCCTCAGTTACGAAAATGGTTCAAAAACTTGATCGGGAAAGCTACCTTCATTATGAACGATACAGAGGTCTTGTGTTAACATCTAAGGGAAAAAAAATTGGTAAACGGCTGGTTGACCGGCATGACTTGCTTGAAAGATTTTTAATGATCATTGGAGTAGATAAAGAAAATATCTACGATGATGTAGAAGGCATTGAACATCATTTAAGTTGGAATTCCATCGACCGAATCGGTGATCTCGTACAATATTTCGAGGAAAGCACAGAAAGAATTGCGGATTTGAAACTCATTCAAGAAAAGAATGAGGAAGAAACGGCGAATCAATAAAAGTTATCTCTAACGAACGCTTTGATATAATTTCAAGGCGTTTTTTTATAATAATGAATTAGGTCAATAAAAGGAAAAGATAGGACTATATGGTACAATTAATGTAAAAAAATCGGGAGGTATGCAAGTGAGCGGAAAACAGCCAAGTGATATTGAAATTGCACAAAACGCCGAGTTAAAGCCTATCCAGCAAGTTGCAGAAAAGATAGGATTGCATGAAGAAGACATTGAATATTATGGTAAGTACAAAGCGAAAATTTCTTTTGATAAGATGAAGGAACTTCAAAAAAACAAAGATGGGAAAATTATACTCGTTACATCCATCAACCCGACACCGGCAGGCGAGGGTAAATCTACGGTGACAGTCGGGCTCGGTGACGCTTTATCGAAGCTTGGAAAGAAGACGGTGATTGCTCTACGTGAGCCATCTCTTGGCCCTACTATGGGAATCAAAGGCGGGGCAACAGGAGGCGGCCATGCGCAGGTTCTGCCTATGGAAGAAATCAACTTGCATTTTACAGGTGATTTGCATGCCATCACTACTGCTAATAATGCTCTTGCTGCATTACTCGATAATCATATCCAACAAGGGAACAAACTAAGAATTGATCAGAGGAGAGTTGTTTGGAAACGGGCTGTTGATTTAAATGACCGAGCTTTGCGTAAAGTTATTGTTGGCCTTGGCGGGCCAGCTCAGGGTGTTCCTCGAGAGGACGGTTTTGATATAACGGTTGCTTCCGAAATTATGGCCGTCTTATGTCTATCTACAGATTTAGCAGACTTAAAAAGCAGACTTTCCCGGATGGTCATAGCTTATACTATCGATAAGAAACCTGTTACTGTAAAGGATCTCGACGTTCAAGGGGCTCTTGCTCTTTTATTAAAAGACGCGCTCAAACCGAATCTGGTCCAAACAATTGAGCATACGCCGGCGATCATTCATGGAGGCCCATTTGCTAATATTGCTCATGGATGTAATAGTATCATGGCTACGAAAACGGCTGCAAAAATGGCTGATTATGTGGTTACCGAGGCTGGTTTTGGAGCAGATCTGGGAGCGGAAAAATTCCTCCACATCAAATCTAGAAATGCAGGACTACAGCCAAATGCCGTTGTGATTGTGGCCACCATTAGAGCCTTAAAGATGCACGGAGGGGTTCCAAAGAACGAGCTAAGCCATGAAAATGTTATGGCCCTTGAGAAAGGCCTGGAAAATTTAAAGAAGCACACGGAAACAATTGCTAAATTCGGACTACCATTTGTCGTGGCGATTAATAAATTTGTTGCCGATACGGACTCTGAGGTATCACTCCTCGAAAAATGGTGTGATAAACATGACATTCCTGTAGCTCTGACGGAGGTTTGGGAAAAAGGCGGAGCAGGCGGAATCCGTCTTGCTGAAAAGGTATTACATGAAATAGAATCCGATAAGCAACGATTTAACTATTTATACGATCTATCGGATTCCCTTGAAGAAAAAATCAAGACGATCATTCAACAAGTTTATGGAGGAAAGGGTGTAGAGTTTTCGGTTGTGGCATCAAAGCAATTAAAAGAATTCGAAGAGCTTGGATGGGGAAATCTCCCTGTCTGTATGGCAAAGACTCAATACTCTCTTTCTGATGATCCTTCCAAGCTTGGGCGTCCTAAGGATTTCATCATCCATGTTCGTGAACTGAAGCCGAAGCTCGGAGCTGGCTTTATTGTAGCGCTAACTGGAGAAATGATGACAATGCCAGGTCTTCCAAAAGAGCCGGCTGCGAACCATATGGATGTCGACGAAAAAGGGAGAGCTATCGGATTATTTTAACTCCATTTAGCGTAAACCTCCCATTTCTGTAAGTGGTGAAGATAAATTTCGGGATTTGACCCTGGAAACAAATTGCGCCTGGAATAATTTGGTTGGAGCGCGCCGAGCCCTTTTGGGCGATGGCGCGCTCCAACTCTCTTATAAAATCTCCAACCGTCTAAAGACGAAGGATTTCTTGGAACAATCCCAGTATTAGTTGATAGGTGATAGCTATGGTACAATGGGCGTGTGGACATTAAAACGATTACTTTCGGGAAAGGTGGATTGCATGAAAATAAAAACAATTGAACCAACACCGAGTCCAAACACGATGAAGGTAATTTTAAATGAAGAACTTGAAGCGGGTGTCAGCAATAATTATAAAAAAGAGCATATGGATTCGGCGCCGCCGTATATTAAGCAGATTCTTCAAATAGATGGAGTCAAGGGCGTTTATCATGTCGTTGATTTTTTGGCTATAGAGAGAAATGGAAAATTTCATTGGGAAGAAATTTTACCAAAAGTCAGAGAAGTGTTTGGAGAAGAGGCCGATACTTCAAATGACGGACAAATAAAGGCAGATGAACATTACGGTGAGGTAGAGGTCCAAGTGCAAATGTTTAAGGGTATTCCGCTCCAGGTTAAGCTATCAACAGGAACGGAAGAAAAAAGATTCGGATTGCCGAAACGTTTTGCAGATGCCATGTCATCGGTACAAGCGGAAGGGGATAATTATGTCCTGTTGAGAAAATGGAAAGACATGGGAGTCAGATACGGTGATCTTGATGAGATTGGACAACAGGTCACAGAAGAATTGGGCGCTGCATATCCTGACGAAAGATTAAAACAGATTATTACAGATGCCAATAGGCCTGATGGCCAAAACACGGTTCAAACAAGAAGATTGATCAAGCTCACGCCAGAAATGCTTGACGAGTCTGATTGGAGGAAAAGGTATCAACTGTTAGAGCAGATGGATACACCAGTGATGGAGGATATTCCCGTGCTTGAAAAAGCGCTGCATGATGAAAAATCATCTATACGGAGACTGGCTGTTGTTTATCTTGGCATGATAGAGGATAAGAGCGTCCTCCCCCTTTTATATGAAGGATTGCACGATCAGACGGTCACAGTAAGAAGAACAGCAGGTGATTGTCTTTCGGATCTTGGCTTTGCCGAAGCCATGGAGGAAATGAGTCAAGCATTGAAAGATAAAAGTAAAATTGTCCGTTGGCGCGCTGCGATGTTCCTGTACGAAGTGGGAGACGAGCGAGTGTTGCCTGCCCTTAAAGAAGCGGAAAATGATCCGGAATTTGAAGTTCAACTGCAAGTAAGAATGGCTATCGAGCGCATTGAGGGCGGGGAAGAGGCCAAAGGATCAGTCTGGAAACAAATGACAGAAGCAAGGAAACAAATATCGAAGTAATGAAATGGAGGAATCACCATGTCAATGGCATATGAGGAATATATGAAGCAAGTGGTCAAGCCGATGAGAGAAGTGCTTGTCCGTTCGAATTTCAAGGAGCTTTTAACTCCTGAAGAAGTGGAAGAGTTCATGAATCATGCAACAGGGACCACCCTTGTTGTAGTTAACTCAGTTTGCGGCTGTGCTGCTGGGCTTGCAAGGCCGGCGGCTATCAAGGCAATTGAGGAAAGCTCCGTAAAGCCTAATCAGCTTGTAACGGTTTTTGCTGGACAGGAAAGGGAGGCAACCGCAAAAATGCGTGAGTATTTCACAGGATATGAACCATCGTCACCTTCAATTGCGCTCCTGAATGGAAAAGAAGTTGTTCATTTTATCCCAAGGGAAGATATCGAGGGGAATGAAGTGGAACATATCATAGACAGCTTAAAAAGCGCTTTTGAACAAAACTGTAAATAAAAGGATTAAGAGCTTGGGCACATGAGTAGCCCAAAGCTCTTAATCCGCAATTGTTAAATAAACAAAAAATCCGAGTAAAGCAATTAGTCCAATTGAAATTAATGCAGTCATCTATGCCCCTCCTATCTACAAAACAATACTCATATTATACCTCAACGTAAAATTTTTACCATTCATAACTTAAAAATCTTTCTTATAGGGCAATTTATTCGCATTTCATTAGGCAGTGAACACAATGAAACAATTCTTCTAGCACTCTCTATATCTCATGTTAAGTATGGTATAATTTAGACTATCCTCAACATAAAGAAGAGAAGAGGCAGCCTAGAATGCGCAAAACTTTATTCATCCTTCTTATTATACCTATCTTATTTCTTAATTCCGACTTTGCCAAAGCCATTCATATTGGGAAGCCGCTTGGCGAGAGTGAGCTTTATAGTTTGCTAGCTTTGCAGTCAGGTAAACTGCTTAAAGATACCGTCATACTGCCTGAAAAAGAATTTGATAAAGATGAAGCGGCTAAAATCATCAAGAGGTTGGATTACTTGCCGACTTCTATTTTATCGAATATGAAAGAAAATGGCATTAAAATCATTCTTTTTGATGGAAAATTGACGGATCAGCCTTTTACAGAGAATTTAAAAGGAAAGGTGCCAAGGGGTTATCCCGAAACTACCTTATGGGATGATTTGCCAGGGGCTGGCGGATCACGGTATGTTTTTGTCAAAATTGGCGCAAGTGAAAAAGGAAAAGGCCACAGCTCTGTGAATTTGGAATATCATGAGCTTGCGCATTCCCTCCAGAGATTTTCTTATAGTCATGAACAAGCTGACAAAATCATAACGCAAACGTGGAAGGAGGAAGCTGGAGTCCTATTTCCAAAGCGGGATTATTTTCTTGATTACAAAGAAGAGTATTTTGCTGAATGTTTCGCTTATTACTTTTATTCGAAAGAGACTCGGGAACAATTGAAAATGAAAGCCCCGAAGATGTATACTTTCTTAAATAGTTTATAATAAAGCGAGGGTGTTTTTTTATGAGGCAGTATTTGGAATTATGCAATCATGTACTTAAAAATGGAACAATGAAGGAAGACCGGACAGGGACTGGAACAATCAGTACTTTCGGATATCAAATGAGATTTGACCTACAGGAAGGCTTTCCGCTTTTGACCACAAAAAAACTTCACGTGAAATCAATTATTCATGAGCTTCTTTGGTTTTTAGCTGGAGATACCAATGTGAAATATTTGCAGGATCATGGAGTCAGGATTTGGAATGAATGGGCGGATGAAGCAGGTGATCTTGGTCCTGTTTATGGAAAGCAATGGCGTTCATGGCAGGGAGCTAACGGAGAAACAGTAGATCAGATGAAAGATGTACTCCATCAGCTTAGGACAAAACCAGACTCTCGAAGAATGATTGTGAATGCCTGGAACGTGGGCGAGCTTGATAAGATGGCGTTGCCACCTTGTCATTGTCTATTTCAATTTTATGTTTCAGATGGAAAGCTCTCCTGCCAGCTATATCAGCGTTCTGCCGATATTTTTTTAGGCGTGCCATTTAACATAGCTTCCTATGCTCTATTGACCATGATGATGGCGCAGGTTACGGGTCTAGAGCCTGGAGAATTTGTCCATACATTAGGTGATGCGCATATATATAAGAACCATATCGAGCAGGTGGAACTGCAGTTAACAAGAGAGCCAGGCCCACTTCCAAAAATGATGATCAATCCGGATATAAAGGATTTGTTCGCATTCACCTTTGAAGATTTTTCATTGGAAGATTATAATGCTCAACCACATATTAAAGGAGCCGTGAGCGTATGATTTCTTTTTTGTGGGCCCAAGATGAAAATGGGCTGATCGGAAATAATAATGACCTTCCTTGGCGCTTGCCAGCTGATTTAAAGTATTTTAAAGAAACGACAATGGGCCATCCGATTGTAATGGGAAGAAAAACGTATGAGTCTATTGGCAGGCCATTGCCTGGACGCACAAATATCATCTTGACAAGAGATCAAGATTATCAGGCTGATGGCTGTCTCGTTTTTCATGCCAAAGAAGACCTCCTTGAATGGATTAAGGAAAATGGATCGGAAGTATTCATCACCGGCGGTTCTGAAATATTTAAGCTTTTTCTGGAAGATGCTGATCGATTGTATGTTACAAAGATTGGAGCTACGTTTGAGGGCAATACATATTTTCCTGACCTTGATTGGAAGAAGTGGCGGTTAGTATCGGCCATAAAAGGCCCGAAAGATGAAAGAAATCCATATGATTATGAGTTCGAAATATACGAACGGGATTAAAAAAGCGAATCAGTGTGTTCGCTTTTTCTTATGTTAGCCCGCAAATAAAAGTATTAGCTCTGAGGATGTGTAGTATACAGTGATTAAGATTGTGACAGACTCAAGCAATGACTTGATTTTCTTTAATGGTTTATATATCTTTTAATCCTAAACTGCATATGATGTTATAATGAAAGCATTTAAATAAAGTGAGTGGGCAAGCCAAATGAAAAAAATTGTATTTGCATTAATTTGCTTCATATTATTTCTTTCCGGGTGCGCAAATCAAATAAGGGAACTGACTAAGAAAGAAACGGCAATAGAAGAAAAACAGATGCCCCCCGCAGATTTCATACCGCATGACATTAAAGTGGTTTCTGTAGGGGATTCTTTGACTCAGGGAGTAGGATCTGATGACAATCTTGGAGGATATATTCCCTTCCTAAAAGCAAACCTTGAAGAATTGAAAGGCATCAACAAAGCAGAATTTGCCAATCATGGCAAAAAAGGAAATAGAACAGACCAATTAGTGAAGCGCCTAAAGCAGCCGGAGGTGATGTCAGACATCATGGATGCGGATTTGGTCATCATCACAATTGGCGGCAATGATGTCATGCAGGTTTTTAGAGAAAACCTCCTAGGTCTTAAACTGAATAAATTCATAAAGGCAGAAGATGAATATAAAGGCAGGCTTGATAACATATTAACTTTGATCAGGAGTTATAACAGCGATGCTGATATTATTCTCGTCGGAATTTATAATCCCTTTATAAAATGGTTTTCAGATATAAAAGAAATGGATCAAATTGTCGACAACTGGAACAAGGTGAGCTCTGAAACAATCGCAGAGTATGATCATGCGCTCTTTGTACCTGTCGCAGACATATTTGAAAATAATGAGGAGAGCCTGCTTTATACGGATTATTTTCATCCCAACACTCGAGGGTATGAGTTGATTGCAGAGCGGATTTATGATTACCTGAATGCCGAAAGAAGATTTTAAGTTGGAAGATTGCAGTACGGGGGAAAAATAATGGGTGATAAAAACTATTGGAAAATCGGCTTTTTAATCTTGGCTACCGTGAACTTGATATTCATTTGCGGAATAGGGTTATTTCTGTTTTTGTCTTCGGATCAAACAGAAATTCCCCAAAATACAACTGACACAAGCACTTACTCTGAATTTACTATAGAAACCCGTAAAGAGGATTTGAACGACCTTATTAATTATTATATAGAAGAGGAAGGGTTAAATGGTCCCATTCACTATAATGTCTTTTTGACAGATGAGGTTGAGCTTTATGGAGAGGTTTCAGTATTTTCACAAGCGTTGCAGTTGAAGATGACTTTTGAACCTAAAGCTTTAGACAATGGTGATTTGGTACTAGAACAGAAAGATGTTTATTTAGGCGATGTAAAATTACCAGTCTCTTATATCATGAAGTTTATCCGAGATGCCTATAAATTACCGTCGTGGGTCATCATTCAGCCAAATGATCAGCAAATATATGTGGCATTGCAGGAAATGAGACTTAACAATGGAATTCAGGTAAGGGTGCAGGAATTTGACCTTGCACAAGATCGGATATCCATGAAGATGCTTGTCCCTACTGAATAGAATAATGAGTCGTACAAGGAGGAGTAGCAATGAAAACGGACGATCAGCTGCAATTGGCAACCTTTGCTGGAGGTTGCTTCTGGTGTATGGTGAAACCATTTGACGAGATGCCTGGCATCGAGAAGGTCGTGTCAGGCTACACAGGCGGAACAGTCGAAAATCCCACCTATGAGCAAGTCTGTTCAGGTATGACTGGACATACGGAAGCTGTACAAATCACCTTTGATCCAACAGTTATTTCTTACAGCAAACTGATGGAGTTATACTGGATGCAAATCGATCCGACCGATGCAGAAGGACAATTTTATGACCGAGGCGTTTCTTATCGACCGGCCATTTTTTATCATAACGAAGAGCAAAGGGCTATTGCAGAGGAATCAAAGGAAAATTTGGACAAAAGCGGGAAATTTTCCAAGCCTATCGTTGTGGCAATCGAACCAGCTAAGCCATTTTATGAAGCAGAAGAATATCATCAGCAGTTTTATCAGAAAAACCCTGAACGTTACAAGGCTTATCAGCACGGTTCAGGAAGAGCACCATTTATTAAGCGATATTGGGGTGAACACAATGGATCAAAATAAGCTTAAAAATAAATTGACGCCGCTTCAATATGAAGTGACTCAAAATAATGGAACTGAGCCTCCTTTTCATAATAAATATTGGAATAATAAGGCGGAAGGAATTTATGTAGATATCATTTCAGGAAAACCTTTGTTCAGCTCAAAGGATCAATATGATGCTGGCTGCGGTTGGCCAAGCTTTACTAAACCGATAGAAGACAGTGAGATATTGGAGAAAAAGGATTTTACTCACGGAATGATCAGAACAGAAGTAAGAAGCAAGACTGCCGATTCCCATTTAGGTCATGTGTTTCCAGATGGTCCCGGTCCGGCTGGGCTTAGGTATTGCATCAATTCTGCTTCTTTACGCTTCATTCCAAAAGAAGAACTGGAAAAAGAAGGTTTCGGCGAATTTAAAAAGATGTTTGAATAGCTCATACCTCTGAGCCAATATCCCTCATTTATTAAAAAAAATAGGCAAAAGCACATGCGGTCCACAAAACACCTACATAGTATATGGATGAAGAGACGATAAGAAATGAAATGAGGAGTGATGACATGTACGGTGGATATGGTGGATATGGCGGATTCGGTGGTTGTGGATGCGACGGTGGCTTTGTATCCCCAGCATTTGGATACGGCGGAGGATGTGGAGTCGGATTTGGAGGCGGCTTTGCACTGATTGTTGTGCTGTTTATCCTGTTGATCATTATCGGCGCTTGTTGGTGTTTCTAAAAATATAGAAGAGAAACTGGAAATTTCTAAAAAATTGAGCCTCCTGAATAAATAGGGGGCTTTTTGAAACCAATTAAGCATACGATGATAGAAAGACAACAACAGGAGTTTTTTGTTTACAGAAATAGGATTATCAGCTATATTGAATGAACAACACAGCTGAAAGGCGTATGGAGTCATGATGAAATCTTTTTATCATTTTTTACTTAAATACCGGCAGCCTGATTCAAAAGATGATTTAAGCTCTTTTGCTGAAGAAGTATATAAGGATCATGGTTTTCCAAAGGGTTCATTGGATTACTATGAAATCAGCGATTACCTTGAACTGAATGGAGGATATCACACAACGCTGTCGGTCTTCGATGAAGCTTGGGAATTGTATTTGGAAGCTGAGAACAAAAAATAGAAAATAAAGGAGCGGAATGAAATGCGTGAAATCGATGTGTTTATTGATACAGAAGAAATTGCAGATTTTTTTTACCAAGAACTCATCAAAAGGGGTTTCGTTCCTGCAGAAGACGAGATTAGAGAGCTCGCAGATATTACGTTTGAATATTTATTGAAAAAAGGTATCATTGCTGAAGAATGGGATGAATGATCGATCAGAAATGCGCAAGGCGTTGGGCACTGGCAGTCTCAGAACGCGACATCCTGCACACGTACGTTCTATACGTCAGAGCTAGATATGGAAATCTGATTCTTTATTTACGATGAAAAGGGGGAGCCGCGGCTTCCCCTTAAGCTTTTTGAAAGTTTAACGTCTGTTCTTCTCTCATATCAAAAAAGTCCTCTAAATAGTGTTTTTCAAAAGCGGCTGCAGCGGAAATAAGGCGTTGTTCATTTAATTTTTCTCCCACAAACTGAACACCTACAGGAAGCTTTTCGTCGGTGAGACCAGCTGGTATCGAGATGGCTGGGTGGCCCGTAAGATTGAAATAAGATGTGTATCGAATCAGGCAGTTAAAGAGTTGTTCTGGCTCTCCGTTGATTTGGACAACTTCTTCTCCAATAGGTTTGGGAAGAGCCGGCAGGGTAGGTGTTACAATCAGGTCGATTTCATTAAATAAACGGTTGAAGTCAGCGGTTATTTGTTCCTTTCGCCTTAAAGCACTAATATAGTCGATTGCCCGAATCGATGAACTGGATTCCATGACTGCTTTTACATCGTCTCCGTATTTCTCTAACTCACGCGCAATTTTCTCTTTATGAACATACCCCGCTTCTGCAACTGCCAAGGTAAATGTAATGGAAGATGCTTCTTCAACATGCGGAATTTCCACTTCAATCAGTGATGCGCCCAGTTTTTCAAGTTTATTTAACGTATCTTTGTATACCTCTGAAATCTTTGGCTCCATCCGCTCTGTAAAATAATTGACAGGGACGCCTATTTTCCAGCCTTTTAAACTAGCGTTATCATATGAATAGCTGATATCCGTCATTGCCTTCATTACTAAAGCAAGATCAGCGGTATTTTTGGCAATCGGTCCGATGTGGTCTAAAGACCATGAAATGAGGGTAGTGCCGACATTATTAATCAACCCGTGCGTGGGCTTTAATCCGATTAATCCGCAGCAGGAAGCAGGAATTCTGATGGATCCCCCCGTATCTGTTCCGATGGAAGCCGCGCTCAAGTTAGCTGCGACTGAAACTGCTGAACCGCCGCTTGAACCTCCAGAAATATAGTCTGGATTCCAAGGATTCCTTGCAGGACCATAAAAAGGATTGTTGTTTGTGATCCCAAAGGCGAATTCATGCATATTCGTTTTTCCTATCATGACAGCGCCTTCATTCTGCAAACCTTGAATGACAGGAGCATTTTCAGTTGGGACAAATTGGCGGTCAATAATGGATCCACTTGTTGCCGGTATTCCTTTTACATAAATATTATCCTTATATGAGAGCGGTATACCTTCCAGCTTTCCAGCCTGTCCTATTGACCAGCGGGTTTCGGCTATTTCTGCCTGATGCATAGCGGTTTGTCCGGTTATTTCGATAAAAGCATTGAGCGATTCAGCCTGCTCAGCTCTTTGTAAATACTCTTTCGTCACTTCAAGAGGGGAAAACTTCTTTGTTCTATAACCTTCCAGCAAGTCCTTGATTGATAACATATTTTTACCTCCTTCAAAAAAGTGTCGGGTCATCGTAATGAATACTAGTTTAGCATATATTAAGAAGAACTTTATCTAAATTTCAAAAAATTTAGTTGATTAAGTATAACTAAAAATGTATAATTCGTTTATAAAACGATATAAGGAAAGGGTACAGTCATGGCCAAAATATATACTATGAGCGATCTGCAAAGGGTTGTGATGGAAGCGGAAACACCGCCTCCTTGTGACCTTACAATGCAAATAAAAGTTAGCAGAGCCGAAAACGGGATTTCCCAAGGGGTTTGGAAAGTTGATAGTAAGTACATAAACGGATCGGGAGTAGTCATGGGAGGATTCTTATCAGCCGCTGCAGATATTATGATGGCATATGCGATTTCATCTTTATTGACTGATGAAAATGGATTTGCCTCCATTGACTTGGATACGACGTTTCATCGACCGGCAGTTGAAGGGGTCATCGAAATCAAAGCGGAAGTGGAGAGGCTTGGACGGACGATTGCCTATGTGACTGCAGAGTTGGTTCAAAATGATAAAAAGGTGGCTTCGTGCGTTTCATCTGTGTTAATCCAACAAAAATCAATACTATTGCCTAAGGAAGATGCTGAAAATGAAAAAAGTAGATGAAAGAAAGGTACATCAATCATTCTATAAGGATATCTTTTCTATAATGGAACAGGAGCCGTATGCTCAACATTTGGGAATCAAGCTGGAAACGTTAGGGGAAGGAACAGCAACTGCAACATTAGAGATACAGAAACACATGCTGAATGTACATGAAACGGTACATGGAGCTATTTTATTCGCTTTGGCGGACTATGTGTTTGCATCTGCCAGTAATTCTTATGGGAAGACAGCTGTAGGACTTACTACAACAATGAACTTTATGGCCCCTGCAAAAAAGGGAGATATTCTGCGAGCGGAAGCGGTCGAAGAGAAGAAAAGCAACAGGCTGGGCTGGTACAAAATCAAAGTGTTCTGTGGTGATGAACTGCTTGTGACCATGGATGCTACAGTCTACCGAAAAAATGATTTTTTTGTTCCGGTAGAAGAAATGGAGGAAGAGACCGGCTTCAAGAAATGAAGCTGGTCTCTTTTTTTCCTCCCAAATAAGCGTCCCGGACACGGGGGTCTTTCATCAGTTCTTTTGCATCTCCATTAATGACGATTTCTCCTCGCTCTATGACGCAGGCACGGTCTGCCACCTTCAAAGCCGCTTTAACATTTTGTTCTACAAGGATGATAGTCGTATTGAATTCCTTTCGGAGATGATCAAGTATATTCATGATATCTTTCACAATCAAGGGTGCCAGACCCAACGAAGGTTCGTCAAGCATCATCAATTTCGGATTTGACATCAAACCTCGGGCAATGGCCAGCATTTGCTGTTCCCCGCCGCTCAACAGTCCGCCGGGACGATCTTCCATCGTTTTTAATTTAGGGAACAGTTCATAACAACGGCCCATATCTTTTTGCAAAGTCTTTTTACCTTCTTTGATCCGGTGGTAGGCCCCGAGCATGAGGTTATCCTTTACAGAAAGCGCATCAAAGATTTGTCTCCGCTCCGGGACAAGACAAATACCCCGTTTGACAATTTGCTCTACCTTATTTTTACCAATGCTTTGGTCTTCGTATATGATATCTCCTTCTTTTTGGAGATACACTCCTGCAATGGTGCCAAGCAAGGTACTTTTTCCCGCACCATTTGAACCGACGATGGCAAAAATTTCTCTTTTCTCAAGTGTAAATGAAATACCTTTTAGCACATGGAGGAACCCGTGATACGTATGAATGTTATCGACTTGCAGCAACCTATATCGCCTCCTCGTCATCAGTGCCTAAATAGGCGGCAATGACTTTCTCATTTTCATAGATTTCAGCCGGAGTCCCCTCCGCGATTTTTTTGCCATAATCAATGACAACAATCCGGTCGGAAATCCCCATTACCGTTTCCATATCATGTTCCACAAACAGGAACGACATACCTTCAGTTCTCATTTGCTTGATGACCTGGACAAGCTGTGCTGATTCCTGAGGGTTTAAGCCGGCCATAGGTTCATCCAGCAAAATCAACTTTGGTGAAGATGCCGCAGCGCGGGCAATTTCCAATAAGCGTTGATTTCCGTATGGAAGAACTTTGGAGTCCGCATGTGCCAGACCGGCAATCCCCACTTTATCCAAGTAATGCATCGCAATTTCGCTAGCCTGTTTTTCTTCTCTCCTAACGAGCGGGAGCCTGAAGCCTGAGGTTAAAAAACCAGTCTTTAGGCGGCAATGTACACCGGTCATTACGTTTTCTATTACGGTCATATTCTCAAACACCTGCAGGTTTTGAAATGTCCGAGTGATTCCCGCCTTTGCGATTTGATAAGGCTGTTTGCCAGTTATTTCTTCCTCATTGAAATAAACCTTTCCCGATGTAGGAAGCAAAACACCCGTAATCATGTTGAACAGGGTTGTTTTTCCGGCGCCGTTCGGACCGATGACCGCTACGATTTCGCCGGGATTAAGGTGGAAATCGACTTTATCCACTGCTACGACACCTCCAAACGACTTTGTGAGTCCGTTTACTTCCAGCAAGGGATTGCTCATCATTTACTACCTCCTGCCGATACTTTAGACTCATTTTTCTTCTTGATGGATGGGTGTTCTTTTTTACTGCGAAAAGGGATCAAGTTCCAGAGCTTTCCCAATACTGGTGCAAGTCCCTGCGGCATATAAATCAAAATGACTACCAGCAAAAAACTGAAAAAGATGATCTGGAATTCTCCGCCTACACTTGGGAGAAGGATAGGGACAACATCTTTCAGGCCCTCATTAAGTAGAACGTACACAATCGCTCCAATCATACCTCCCCAGATACTTGAGGAACCTCCAATGACAACCATGATTAACAGGTTAATTGACTCCATGGCTGTAAACAGTTCTGGATTGATGAAGGAGACATAATGTGCATACAGGCTCCCAGCAATTGAAGCATAGACCGCACTTAGGACGAACACTTTTAATTTATACTGCTGGATATTGACACCAATGGAATTGGCAGCAATATCACTCCCATGAATAGACCTTAAAGCTCTTCCAACCCGGGAGTGGATGATATTGTTGGAAAACAAAATGCTTAAGAAGAGGATAAGCCAAACCAAATAGTAAAACTTCATATCTGTATTAAACGTAAAACCAAAAAGCTCAAAAGAAGGGATTCCAAAAAAGCCATTCAATCCTCCTGTAAGTGTTTTGAATTCTTTGAAAAACACAAAAATGATAATGCCGAATCCCAGCGTTGCAAGCGCTAAATAGTTTTCTTTGAGCTTCAAAGTCGGGATGCCGATAACTACTGCAATCACAGAAGCAATGACAACTCCTGCCAAAATGCCCACTGCACTTGGCAAACCATAGGTTCCGGTGACAATAGCGGCTGAATAAGCACCGATTCCATAAAACGCTGCGTGTCCCAATGATATTTGGCCCGCATATCCCATGAGCATAGTCAAACCGGAAGTTACGATGGCGTATAAACCAATCATGATCATGACACTGAGCATGAAAGAGTTTGCAAAAAATGGGGTGACAGTAAAGAGTACAACCAAAATTGTTACTCCAATCAGTTGTTTTGGTTGGTTATGTTTATCAATCATATGCTATACTCGCTTTCCACTTGCTTTTGCAAATAGTCCACTTGGCTTGAAAAATAAAACCAATAGTAGCAAGGCAAAAATAACGGCATCTTTGTAGCCTGAAGTCCACAGTCCTTCGGTGAAGGATTCTAAAATACCGATCATGAAAGCACCGATAATTGCAGCAGGAGCATTAGTAAGCCCGCCTATGACGGCTGCAACAAAAGCTTTCACTCCCAGCATGAGACCCATTTCATAAGAGGCACCTGAAATAGGAGCGATGATAATTCCTGCAACCGCACCCAATCCAGCACTGACAGAAATTGAGAGGAAGGACATCCATTCCGGTTTGATTCCCATTAAGCGCGCTGCGCTCCGATTGACTACACAAGCTGTTACGGCTTTCCCTACAAAGGTTTTATTAAAAAAGTAAAACATCGCAATCAAACTAATGAACGAAATCCCGATGGCCCAAATGCTTTGTGGAAGCAAAACAGCATTCATTATATTAATTGGATCGTTTTTGGTAAACGGAGCCAGTGATTTAGGTTGAGTTCCCCAAAGCAGAATCGCCAGTCCGCGCATGGCAATGGCCACTCCGATTGTAATGATAATAAGAGTAGGCAAGGAAGAATTTCTTGCAGGATAAATGGCAGATCGCTCAAAAACCCCGCCTATAAGAATGACAATTGCAATGCTCATAATAATTCCGATCGGCATTGGTATGTTCATCGATACAAATGTAATGGCGAACATGGCACCAAGCATGGCAAATTCTCCTTGAGCAAAGTTCAGGACACCAGTGATATTATAGGTGATGACAAAGCCGATAGCGATAAGAGCATAAATACTCCCAATCGTTAAGCCTGAAAAAATCAATTGAAGTATTTGGGTCAAAAGCTCCATTATTAAACTCCTTTCAGTGTTAGTGCAACGAAAATAGTTATGGAAGGAGAAAGCAGGGAGTAGAACATATTCCCTGCCATACGATCACTCTCCTTTTGTCCAACTGCCATCCTTGATTTCAATTATTGCCAAGCTGTCGGATTTGAGACCGTTATGATCATCGGCAGACATATTGAATACACCAGAAATACCAACAAAGCCTTTGGTACTTTCCAATGCCTCACGCAATTTTTCCTGATCAGTTCCAACTTCCTCCAATGCATTGACCAAAATATGTACAGCATCGAAGGCATGTCCGCCAAATGTGCTTGCTGCTTTATCAAATTTGTTTTCATAACTTTCTTTAAATTGATTCAACACTTCTTTCTGCGCATCGTCGTCTTCGAGCTGATCCACTATAAGTAATTTGCCTGCCGGGAAGATGACCCCGTTGGCTGCATCTCCGGCGAGTTCGATAAATTCCTTTGTACCAATTCCATGACTTTCAATAATTGGAACATCTAAACCAATTTCACGTATGTTCTTAGTCATTACTGCAGATTCTTGGGCTGTTCCCCAAATAATGATTGCTTGCGGATCTGCTTTTTTAACTCTAGTAAGCATCGATTTTGCATCATTAACTGTTGCTTCAAATTCTTCCTCAATGACAGTCTCAATTCCGTAGTCGCCTTTTAGTTTTTCAAATTCTTCATGGCCGCTGGTTCCATATGAGTTTGCAACACCTAGCCACGCAACTTTCGTTAAATTTTTATCTCCTAAATATTCCAGCAATTTAGGGATTACTACATCATCACCTTGAGCAGTCTTGTAAGTCCAGTCACGAGGCGAATTGTCGTCAGGTTGGTTCACTTGTTTACTCGCAGCAAGAGAAATGTATGGCACCTGTGCTTTTTCAGCAAGAGGAATCATCGCCAAACTGTTCCCGCTGATTGTCCCGCCAATAATTGCTGTAACTTTTTCCTGCTCAATTAATTTTTTCATACCCAAAACTGCTTCGTTTTGATCAGATTTAGAATCTATTGAGATGAGTTTTATTTTCTTCCCATCGACTCCGCCATTTTCATTCACTTCGTCAATAATCATTTTGATTGTTTCTTCTTCGGGTTTTCCTAATGGAGCAGCACTCCCAGATGCGTCTATGATACTTCCGATTTTAATTTCTTCAGATTTATCCCCACCGCCCGAGCTTCCGCCAGAGGTTTCTTTTTTATTTCCGCATGCTGCCATTGCACCAACTAAGACAAAGGCCATAAGCCCAAAAATCCATAACTTGATATTCTTCATATTCTTTTCCCCTTTTAACGAACTTGATTGAGTGTGTGTTTCCACGTTTTTTCACATTTCCTCTTTGTTTTTTTATAGAATCATTGCGAAGCTACAAACTTAATCTTGTGATTTTCACCTCCTAAAGATCTTTATTACAAAAGAAAAACGAGCAGTAAGAAATCCCTTACAACTTGAGACAAAGATACCATAATAAAAAATCGTTGTAAACATAATAATTAGAAAAATTACAAATGTATGACAATGGATGAATCCGATAAATAAATTTAAGCATATAAGGGATTTTGGGACCCAAGAATTGAATAATCACAAACAAATCAAATTTTCCGAAAAAACTGTTGACATTTTTCGATGAAGAGATTAAATTACACATATAACATATTTATTTAAAAGTGACATAACTTTGTTACATTAAAGCTATAGAGAAAAACAAATGGAGGTAGATTCAATGATGTATAACCCTGGAATGGAAACGTTGTCAATTGCGGAGAAAGAAGAATTGCAATATGCACGACTACAGGAAACATTGGACAGGGTATATAACAAAGTGCCATTTTATAAAGAGAAATTTGATGAAAAGGGAATCAAAATTGATGAGATCAAAAGCTTAAAGGATGTTGAAAAGCTTCCATTTACACAAAAAAAGGACCTGAGAGATAATTATCCTTTCGGATTATTTGCCGAGCCGACTGAAAATATCGTCCGCTTACATGGATCATCTGGGACAAGCGGAAAGCCTACTGTTGTCAGCTATACTAAAAATGATATAAAAGTATGGTCAGAGCTGGTCGCTCGAGCTATTGTGGCTGCAGGTGGAGGCAAAGGAGACGTATTCCAAAATGCATATGGATATGGTCTGTTTACGGGAGGGCTAGGGCTACATTACGGTGCGGAACAATTGGGAGCAGCGGTCGTACCTATTTCGGGTGGAAATACAGAGAGACAAATTTTGACCATCCAGGATTTCAAGCCAAAAGGATTGGCCAGTACCCCGTCTTATGCGTTAAATATTGCGGAAAAAATGCAAGAGATGGGGCTTGACTCGAGAAATAACAGCCTGAAATATGGAATTTTTGGTGCTGAGCCATGGTCAGAAGGAATGCGCGCAACGATTGAGGAAATGCTCGGAATAAAAGCAGTTGATATTTACGGTTTAAGCGAAATCATGGGTCCTGGTGTATCGATTGAATGTCATGTGGCCCAGGATGGCCTGCATATTGCTGACGATCATTTTTTGGTAGAGGTTATTGATCCCGAAACCTTAGAGACGGTCAAAGACGGTGAGGACGGAGAGCTTGTTTTCACTTCACTCACAAAGGAAGCGTTTCCATTAATCAGATACCGCACTGGGGACATTGCATCCATCACCCGTGAAAAATGTAAATGTGGAAGGACAACGACCAGGATGTCCAGAGTAAAGGGAAGAACAGATGACATGATCATCATTAGGGGCGTAAATGTATTTCCTTCAGAAATGGAACGGGTCCTTTTGCAAATCGACGGTTTGGCACCGCATTATCAAATTATGCTGATAAAAGATGGTCCGATGGATTGTGCAGAACTGCATGTTGAAATTAGTGATGACCTTTACACCGGATTAAATGGGGATCTCGAACATGAACAAGTATTGATGCTTGAGAAAAAGGTCAAGCATGAAATTAAGTCAGCCTGTCTCGTTTCGGTGAAAACAGTGATTGGGACACCTAAGAGCATTCCAAGATCAGAAGGTAAAGCGATCAGAATTGTTGATCGAAGAAAAAAGAACCCGGCTATACATTATTAACGGAATATTGTTAAAAAGGAGAGCTCTAAAACACAAATGAATCATAAAATATTTGATATAACCATTATTGGGGGCGGGCCTGCTGGAATGTTTACGGCATTTTATGCAGGTTTAAGACAAATGTCAGTCAAGATCGTTGAGAGCTTGCCGCAGTTGGGTGGACAGCTCATGGCTTTGTATCCTGAGAAATACATTTATGATGTAGCGGGATTTCCAAAGGTTCGTGCCCAAGAGCTTGTTGGGAATTTATCGAATCAGATGCAGATGTTTGAACAGGAAGTTTGTCTGGAGGAATCGGTAGAGTCCTTAATGAAGGCACACGACGGTACTTTTATATTAACTACCAATAAAGGAAGGCATTTTTCACGAGCCGTAATCATCACTGCCGGAAATGGAGCTTTTCAGCCAAGAAAGCTACCGTTAGAAAAAGCAAATAAATATGAGGGAGAAAATCTTCATTATTTTGTTGATAACATGACAAAGTTTTCAGGAAACAGAGTCATTGTTTTTGGTGGTGGGGACTCTGCCGTGGATTGGTCTCTTATGCTTGAGCCGATTGCTCAAGAAGTGAATATTGTGCACCGAAGGGATAAATTCAGGGCTCACGAGCACAGTGCAGAATTGCTTCATCGATCTTCGGTCAATATTTTTACCCCTTATGTCCCAATTGATCTGATTGGTGACAAGAAAATTGAACAGGTTATTTTACAGCATGTTAAAACAAAAGAAGAAGTTTCAGTCGAAGTGGATGCTGTTTTATGCAATTACGGTTTTGTGGCTTCGCTCGGTCCTATCAAAGATTGGGGACTGGAAATCGAGAAGAATTCCATTGTGGTGAACTCAAAAATGGAAACAAATATGAAAGGTGTCTATGCAGTAGGCGACATCAATACGTACGATGGAAAGGTCAAACTGATCGCCACAGGGTTTGGAGAAGCTCCAATTGCTGTAAGCAATGCAAAAGTATGGATGGACCCGGCATCAAAGGTTCAGCCGATACACAGCACCACGGTGATGGAAAATAAAAAAGTACATGTTTGAATACAAATTGAACCGAATACAGCATCTATTGTTTGAAGGAGGCGAGCGCTTCGGTCAATTCAATGAAATATCAGATTGATCGAAGTAGTCTCAAACAAACTTTCACTCTTTGCGTGCAGTTGTTGTGTCAAGGTAATGCCGGCTGGTAGAAGCTGGAAACGAACATAAACGCCAGATTTACAAACAAAGGAGGATACCAATTATGCCAAAGTATACAATTGTTGATCAGGATACATGTATTGCTTGCGGTTCATGTGGGGCTTGTGCTCCTGATATTTTTGATTATGATGACGAAGGCTTATCATATGTCATTCTTGATGGAAATACAGGTGTGATGCAGGTGCCGGAAGAACTGCATGACGATTTAGAGGATGCTTGTGATGGATGCCCGACAGATTCCATTAAAGTGGCAGATGTGCCGTTTGAAGGTCAGGCTGAAAAAGCTGGATAAGATTAGTCTATGACTCATCGTTCAAGGGGAAAACGATTGATTTAAATATAACAATAATATACAATAACGTTAAAACATTGTTATATAAATGAGGAGGTTGCATATATGGAGGCCTTACTATATTCAGAGGATACTACGGACGCTAGAAAATTGGAAAGCTTTATAGAAAGAATTGAAGCAGGAGATAAAATAGAAGCAGATGATTGGATGCCAGATGACTATCGAACAGCTTTAATCAAATTAATTTCAATGCATGGAATAAGTGAAATTATGGGAGCGCTTCCTGAGAAGGAGTGGGTCCCTAAGGCACCATCGTTAAGAAGAAAGCTTGGGATTATGGCAAAGGTTCAGGATGAAATGGGGCATGGCCAATTATTATTGAGGGTTGCTGAAGATCTTTTAAAGCCATATGGAAAAAACAGGGATGACTTAATGAAAGATTTATTTAAAGGAGACTTGAAGTTTCATAACGTATTTCATATGAGAACGCTAACATGGGCGGATGCTGGTTTGATTGGCTGGCTTGTAGATGGAGCTGCCATTATTACACAGACAAATATGCTGAAAGCATCATATGGACCTTACGCCAGAGCACTTCAGCGGATTTGTGCGGAGGAAGTGTTTCATGCCCAGCATGGAGAAGCGATTATTATGGCGCTTGCTGAAGGAACAGAGGAGCAGAAGCAAATGATCCAGGATGCCTTAAACCGTTGGTGGGAAGCTTTATTGATGTTTTTTGGACCAGCAAGCCAAGAGACAACAGGGCAATCTAAGCAGGATGTTACGATCAAATATAAAATCAGGACGAAAACGAATGAGCAATTGAGACAGGACTTCTTCAACAAGTATATCCCGCGTATTCACTCATTGGGATTAAGCATTCCAGATCCCACCCTTCAATATATTGAAGGGGAAAACAGGTGGGAATACAGGCAGCCGGATTGGAATGAATTCAAAAAGATCCTCAAAAATGAAGGCCCAAGATCACAAGCACGATTAAATTTAAGAAAAGTTTCTTATGAAAATAGCGCATGGGTGCGGGAGGCACTCAGCCATGCATAAGGAGGGACAGTCATGACAGCCGAAAACACGTTCTATCATGAGTATGAAGTTTTCAGTAAACGTACCGCAACTTCACCAATCCAGCATCAATTTTGTCTCTTAGCACCGAATGAAGAAATAGCATTGGTCATGGCACAAGAAAACTTTATGAGGAGAGAACCAGTAGTGGATATATGGGTCGTGAAAAGGGATCATATCCGTTCACTGGATCCGGCAGAGAAAAGAAGCCTTGCCCGTTTGGATAACAAGGATTATCGGACAACAAAAGGCTATGGCTATTTAAGAAAGAAATGGAGGCAATATGAACAAAAAATGCTGGATGAGAAAGAAATTCTTTCTTGGGGAGGGGATGGTAGGAAATGACAAATATTAAAGACGATATGAATTATAAAGAGGCGGTTGCAGATTTACTATTTCAATTTGCAGATGATGATTTTTTGATTTCATTTCGGGGTTCTGAGTGGCTCGGATTAGCACCCCATATTGAGGAAGATGTGGCATTCTCCTCCATTAGTCAGGATTGCATGGGTCACGCTGCAATGTTTTACAGTTTACTCGAGGAGTTGGAATATGGTACAGCGGATGAGCTGGCGCACTCTCGTCTCTCAAGGGAGCGTAGAAACAGCATTATTGCAGAAAGGCCAAACGGTGAAGGCTATTATATGGAAACGCCGAAATATGATTGGGCTTATGCCGTTGTAAGAAACTATTTTTATACTACCGCAAAGAAAGTGAAAATAGATTCATTGAAGAATAGTTCATACAGGCCTGCAGCCGAAATAGCTACAAGGGTGAACATGGAGCTATTTTATCATTCGTTACATTGGAAAACTTGGTTTGTACAGCTCTTGAGCTCTTCCGACGAGGCAATCAAAAGGATGAAAAATGCGATAGATGATGTTGTAAAGGACTTTGGAGATATGTTCAGGTTTGGAGAATGGACAAAAGATATTCACGAATATGGCTTAATTGAAGAAGGGTCAATTCTGCAAAAAAGATGGTTGACTGAACTAGAAAAAACATATACTTCTCTTGATTTACAACTTCCTGAAATCTCGAAAGTGCCAAGAATGGATGGACGGATTGGCGATCATTCACCGGATTTGGATTCCGCTATTGAAACCCTTTCAGAGGTATACTGTCTGGACACTGCAGCTTCATGGTAATATGCAAGGAGTGTGATCAATAATGAAGACGGCCATGCCCATTTCCAAAGATACCATCAGAGAAATTTTGGATACTGTTAAAGATCCGGAGATTGATACAGTCAGCGTGATTGATTTGGGAATGATTGAAAATATCCATATTGATAACAGCAATGTGACAGTGGATGTATTGCCAACTTTCCTCGGATGCCCTGCACTGGAAATAATCGAACGAAATATTGTAAAAGCCATCAAGGTTTCTACGTCGGCAGAAACAGCAAAGGTTCGTTTCGTTTATCATCCGCCATGGACATCTGACCGAATTACTTCCAAAGGACAGGAAGGCTTGCGAGCGTTTGGAATTGCACCACCGCCTCGGCATATGGAAGAAGATGGAACTTGGCATGTTGACTGTCCATACTGTGGATCAACTTACGTAACGATGGAGAATATTTTCGGTCCAACAGCATGCAGAAGCATCTTATACTGTAAATCTTGCAAAAATCCATTCGAAGCAATGAAACCGATATCAAACATTTGAATAGGAGTTAAACACTGTACGAATAGAGGATGACTGGTTTTCTATTCGTACTTTTTTACAAGGAGGCAAACGAATGATTGAAAACATTACAGTGGTTGGTTCTGGAGTTATGGGGAGGGGGATAGCCTATGTAGCTGCTGCGGCAGGCTACTCCGTTATCCTCACAGATGTAAGTGAAGAAGCCCTCCATAAGGCAAAAGAAGAAATGGTGAAAATAGCTGAGAAGGGATTGGCAATAGGAAAAATCAGCAACGAAAGGTTCACTCATATAAAAGAGAAATTAGTCTACAGTACAGACTTGAAAGAAGCCGCATCTACTGTGGATTTAATCATTGAAGCCGTTCCAGAAAAAGCAAAGATAAAGAGACAAGTGTTTGAAACATTAGAGGAATCCGCACCAGCACACTGTCTGTTTGCCACGAACACATCAACGATGAGTCCTACAGAGATTGCCTCTTATGCAAAGCGGCCAGACAAAACAATCGCCATGCACTTTTTCAATCCAGTTCATAAAATGCCTTTGGTTGAAATCATTAAGGGATTGGAAACGAGTGAAGAAACGGCAGAAACGATTCAAAATACTGCGGTGAAGATGGGGAAACAAACTGTTGTCATCAATGAATTTCCGGGATTTGTTACAAGCAGAATCAGTGCACTTGTTGGAAATGAAGCATTTTATATGCTTCAAGAAGGACTTGGAAAACCAGAAGACATTGATAAAGCAATCAAGCTGGGCTTGAATTATCCGATGGGACCTTTTGAATTGGCTGATCTCGTTGGATTGGATGTACGCTTGAACAACCTGAAATACCTTCATGAGAAACTCGGCGAAAAATATAGACCAGCACCGCTGTTGGAACAATATGTAAAAGCTGGCAGGTTAGGACGGAAAAGTGGAAAAGGCGTTTATGATTATACAAATAATGAAAAAGAGTTGATAGAAAAATGAGAGAAGTCGTGATCGTAGATGCTGTCAGGACACCGTTTGGCAGGTATAAAGGGGCATTGAAACACATTCGTCCTGATGATTTGGGCGCTATCGTTATCGAAGCCTTGATCAATCGTAATCCTGGATTTCCAAAGGAAGAAATCGAGGAGGTAGTTCTTGGAAATGCGAACCAGGCTGGGGAAGACAATAGAAACGTTGCCCGCATGTCCACATTATTGGCTGGGCTGCCTTTACATGTTGCCGGAACAACAGTCAACCGGCTATGCGGCTCAGGCCTGGATGCAGTTATGTATGCTGCGAGAGCAATTGCAGTTGGTGATGGCGACATTTTTATTGCCGGTGGAACGGAGAGCATGACGAGAGCACCGCTGGTCATGGCAAAACCAGATAAGGAGTTTCCACGTGGTTCAATGGAACTCCAGGATACGACTATCGGATGGCGTTTTACCAATCCAAAGCTGAAAGAAATGTATGGGACGGACACGATGCCAGAAACGGCAGAAAATGTTGCAAAGCGTTTCGGTATTACGAGAGAAGAACAAGACAGGTTTGCCTTTGAAAGTCAAATGAAGGCTAAGAGGGCGATAGAAGAAAATGTTTTTAAGGAAGAAATGGTCCCTGTCGTTTATACAGACAGAAAAGGAAATGAAATCATTATAGATCGTGACGAACATCCACGCCCGGATACTTCTCTTGAGAAATTATCAAAACTAAGACCGCTTTTCAGCGGAGGAACAGTCACTGCAGGGAACGCTTCCGGCGTGAATGACGGAGCCGCGGCTCTTTTACTCATGAGCAAGGACAAAGCGGAAGAATTGAGGCTGAAACCTTTGGGTACTTATAAGCTTGGAGCTGTGGCTGGTTTAGAGCCGGCTGTTATGGGACTTGGACCGATTTATTCGAGTAAAAAGGCCTTGGATCGTGCTGGATTAACAGTAGATGACATCGATTTGGTGGAGCTTAATGAAGCTTTTGCATCCCAGTCATTGCAGTGTATGAAAGAACTTGGTCTGGATAAGGAAAAGGTGAATGTGAATGGAGGTGCCATTGCCTTTGGACATCCTCTTGGTGCAAGCGGGGCCAGAATTTTGACCACGCTGCTGTATGAAATGAAAAGGCGGGAGTCAAAATACGGGCTTGCCACTATGTGTATCGGGGTTGGTCAAGGCATTTCGGTCATTGTTGAAAATAAGGGGTGATATCAAGTGCCCTTGCTTTATCTAATGTTTGAGGATTGTTGACGAAGAGGGATAGAATCGAGCAGGACGCTTGATTTTTTCGAAGAGTTGGTAAATCAGACATCCAGGAGCAGTTTTGCTTATTCTTTACTTCAATAATGGTATAATTCAGTTAAAAATGATTTGTAAAGAAATGAGTGACGGATGTATGGGGCTAAACACACAATCAATGATTTTTACAATATATGGTGACTATATTCGCCATTATGGAAACAAAATTTGGATTGGCAGTCTAATCCGGCTGTTGAAGGAGTTCGGCCACAATGAACAGGCGGTGAGGGTGGCAGTATCAAGGATGGTAAAGCAGGGATGGTTACAGTCAGAGAGACAGGGAAATAAGAGCTACTACTTTTTAACAACGCGCGGCGTCAGCCGTATAGATGAAGCGGGTCGTAGAATATTTAAGCTGGATCCTCATGAATGGGATGGGAAGTGGAGAATGCTTATGTATTCCATTCCCGAAGAAAAAAGACAAATTAGGGATGATCTCAGGAAAGAACTGCTTTGGAGCGGTTTTGGCAGCTTCACGCACAGTTGTTGGATTTCCCCTAATCATTTGGAGAAAGAAGTGGAATGGTTAATTGAAAAATATGAGATTCAGGAATTTGTGGACTTTTTCGCATCTGAATATAAGGGGCCAAAAGATAATGCCGAATTAGTGAAGAAGAGTTGGCCATTGGAAGAAATAGAAGCGAAATATGAAGAGTTCGTTTCAGCATATGGCAAACAATTTATTGTCCATCAAAGCTTGCTTAATGAAGGAAAAATGAGCAATGCCGATTGCTTTGTGGAGAGAACGAAACTGGTCCATGAATACCGAAAGTTCTTATTCATAGATCCGGGACTGCCTAAAGAATTGCTGCCGCCAATGTGGAGTGGGAACCATGCTGCATTACTTTTTAGGCAATATTATCAGCTTTTGGCTGAACCAGCGAGTGATTTTTTCGAAGCTGTTTTTGAAAAAGGCAATGACTTGCGGAAAAAAGATAAAGCCTACAACGCGAATGACCATCCATATATTGTAAAATAAATTGGCCTGCCTTCAGAAGGCTGAGAAGGCAGGTAAAAGATTAAGTGCTTTAACTCTTCGTCAATATTGAGTTGTATTCCTTCCCTTTCTGTACATATGTATCTATGGATAATTGGATTAGTTCTAAATCTTTATCATTCAATTCCCGGACAACTTTTCCTGGAGAACCGATAACGAGTGATCTGGGTGGTATTTTTTTACCTGAGGGGATTAATGTGTTGGCTCCAATGATGCATTCTTCCCCTATTTCCACATGATCTAAAATAGTGGAACCCATTCCAATAATAGAGCGCTTTCCAATTTTGCAGCCATGTAGAATGACATTATGTCCAACAGTGACTTCGTCTTCAATGATGACCGGACATCCTTCGTACATATGAAGAGTTGAATTATCTTGAATGCTACATCTTTGACCGACCTTTACAGGCCCCTCATCTCCACGTAGAACGGCATTGAACCAAATGGTCGATTCCATTCCGATTGTAACATCACCGATTAAATAGGCTCCCGGTGCGACAAAGACGGAAGGGTGAACTGCTGGAGCTGTTTGGTTATACGTTATTTTCATTACGCAACCTCCATTGAAATAATATTAAAAATTTATTGTCTCTTTTACTATAACATGATTTTTCAGGATGGTGAAAAATTTGAAATATGTATGTGATTTATTGGGCATCACGTATCCAATCATCCAAGGCGGTATGGGCAACATCAGTAATGCTCCATTAACTTCAGCCGTCTCAGAAGCGGGCGGATTGGGAACAGTGGGAGCTGGGACGATGCAGCCGGATGAGGTAGAGAAACTGATTTTGGATATAAAGAGTAAGACTACAAATCCTTTTTCGTTGAATATTCCAATTTCTGTAACTAAGTATGCAAACGAATTGATTGACTTGGCAATTAAGCATAGGATTGCTGCGGTCTCTTTATCTGCGGGTAACCCGGCTCCATTCATACCTATTTTACAAAGAAACGACATTAAAGCGATCGTGATTGTCGCATCCGTCAAACATGCGATCAAAGCAGAGGAAGCCGGTGCTGACGTGTTGGTTGCCGAAGGCTTTGAAGCTGCCGGAATCAATTCTAGTCTTGAACTGACTACCTTTTCACTTATTCCTCAAATTGTTGATAAGGTTGACATACCCGTTTTTGCAGCTGGAGGAATTGCAGATGGAAGAGGGCTAGCGGCCGCCCTTATGCTTGGTGCAAGCGGTGTTCAGATGGGAACTAGATTTGTCGCTGTAAAGGAAGCGCCATTTCATAAAGCCTATAAGGAAAAGGTTCTTCATTCCGATGATTTGGGAACAATCATTCTGGGGCGTTCGTTGGGAAGAATTAGAAGGGTTCTCAAGGGAGAGTATGCCACTTCAATAATAGATTCAGAGAAAGAAGGCCTGATGGAAGAGGAATTTTTGGAAAAGACTTCTGAGCAGTTTCATGTGAAAGGAGCCATCCAGGGAGATTTTGAAAAAGGCTATGTAAATGGTGGACAGGCAGCAGGTCTGATTCAGGATATACCATCTGTTAAGCAGCTACTAGAAGAAATGATGGAACAAGCTCGAAATCAAATAAAATGTGTGTATAATCAAATTCCGTAGCTGGTGGATTTTTTAAATGGATTTCTTCTGAGTTGATTTGCACGAAGGCTGGCAAACATTTAATATAGAAGGTGAAATATGGAAGGGGGAACAAGAGTGAGTATACATATTAATGCACCTGAGTCAGCTATTGCAGATACGGTTCTTCTGCCGGGCGATCCGTTGCGTGCCAAATACATTGCCGAAACTTTCTTAGAAAATGCACAAGTGTATAATACTGTTCGGAATATGCTTGGGTATACAGGAGAATACAAAGGGAAAAGAATTTCCGTCCAGGGGACTGGGATGGGTGTCCCGTCCATTTCCATTTATATTAATGAACTGATGGAAAGCTATCATGTACAAAATTTGATCCGTGTGGGAACATGTGGTGCGATTCAGCAAGATGTTAAAGTACGTGATGTCATTCTTGCCATGTCCGCCTCTACTGACTCTCAAATGAACCGTCTAACCTTCAATGGCATTGATTATGCCCCAACCGCATCGTTTGATCTACTGAAAAGAGCATATGATGAGGGTGTGGACAAAGGACTGCATTTAAAAGTAGGGAATGTTTTCACAGCCGACATGTTTTATAATGATAATGCTGAGCATGAGAAATGGGCACAGTACGGCATTCTGGCTATTGAAATGGAGACTGCTGCACTTTACACATTGGCTTCAAAGTTCGGCCGCAAAGCCCTCTCCATTTTGACAGTGAGTGACCATATATTGACAGGAGAACTGACGACAGCAGAAGAACGTCAGACAACCTTCAATGAGATGATTGAAGTGGCATTGGAAACAACTATTAAATAAACCTTGATGTTATAAGCTTTTCAAGATTAACTTATTCAGAGAAAAACAAGCAAGTGATGATAAGTTGGGCGTTGTAAACATACTTGCTTTAGCATATGAATCATTCAAGCTTCAAGCGCACTTAAATTAAGAGTGCGTTTTTTAATTTGCGATAAATGGTGTAAATAGCTGAAACAATAATGGGCAAAAGCGAGTTTGCAATGAAAAAAATGCTTAAATAGAAAAGCATTTGAAAATTAGAAGTTTATCCTATCTGCAAATGGCTAATAATGGGTGTTGACTATATTTTTCACAATGTATCTCATTCAATAACCAATTGGATATGTGGTAAGAATTAACAAGGAAACACCATTCACGGAGCAATAGATGGCTTTAATGCGAGGGGAAAATGGCCAACTTCAATGTTAAGAATGGGTACAAGCATATCATAAAAAATTTGGAGGTCATTACATATGAGAAAATTACTATTTTTATTTAGTCTAACACTGGTCCTGTTTGCAGCATGTCAAACAAAACCCGACACAAACAATGATGCTGAAAAAGATCATACAACTAAAACTGAGGATACAAAGAAAGAAGCTCAATCAACAAATAACTTAACGAAAGGCCAAGAGATGGCCAACATTCTTGGCAGTACAAACTGGCAGGGCAAAAGAGTTTATGATCAGGATCATCACGATTTAACAAAAGAGAACAGCGATTATATCGGCCTTGCAAAGTATGATGCCGAGGCAGGCCGATACGAACTTTTTGATCCTAAAACTGGTCAAAGTCGTGACGATAGGGGAACTTTTTTTATCACAAATGATGGAAAGAGTCGAGTATTCATTTCAGAATCCAAGGACTACCAGGCAGTAGTTGACATAACAGAATTAAATGAGGATGTTTTTACTTATAAAAGAATGGGCAAAGATGCTGAAGGTAAGGACGTAGAGATATTTGTGGAGCATGTTCCATATAAAGAGAAAGAGCTTTCCTTTACTGAGCCGGATAAAACTTTGGACACTACTACGGGAGATATTGTTACAGATGTAGATGGGGATAAAATTTTAGCTAATACAGTTTGGCATGGAACCATTGTATTAGATGAAGATGAAAATGATGTAACAGAGCACAATACAAATTTTATTAGCTTGGCAAAGTATGATGACAAGACGAATAAATATGAGTTTTTTAATCCAGAAACAGGAAAAAGCCGTGGAGACTATGGTTACTTTAATGTACTACACGGAAATAAAATAAGAGCCCATGTTTCATTAGGGGAAAATAAATATGGGGCTGTACTTGAAATTACAGAGCTTAATGACAATAAATTTACTTATAAAAGAACTGGAAAAGACAAGGATGGGCAAGATATAACTGTATTTGTGGAGCATGAACCTTATGATGGCGATCTGAAACCAGAATTCACTCATTGAAAACAAAAATAAAGTTGGAACCGCCCTTGTAAGAAGACAGAACAGCAATGTAGGATGTCAAATTCCTGTTTGTTATCCGAAATCGAATGCATTAACTAAAAGATATATTTAAGGCAGCTGGTGCTTTTTTTAGAATGACAAGTCCAATTTCTCAAACTTAATGAGATATTGGACTTTTTAATTTTTATAGAGGTTAAATGGAAGCTAAATAAAGATTAAAATAAGTCAAACATATAACTCAGCGCTACAGATTGAAAATCTTTTTTATAAAATGTCACAAAAAGCTTACGTTCTTTCGTTATATAAGGTGAGAGGAGGTATTACATGAAGGGTACAAACAAGGATTATGAAAAGATGGAAGAGCTATATGAGTTGTACGAACAAAAAATTTATTTTGTAGCCTTTTCTATTTTGAATAATGTTCAACAGGCAGAAGATGTGGTTCAGGAGACATTTATTACCATTTATCAACAGCTAGAGAAAGTCCGTAGTTTAAAAACCCATGAACTTAAACGCTACATTTTGAGAATTTCAAAAAACAAAGCAATTGACAGCTACAGGAAAAATAAACGACATGGACTATTTTTAGAACAATATCAAAGAGAGGCAGTAGAAGCAGCAAATGAAAATATTGATGCGTGGGAACAATATTTAATGTCTGAGGTTCAAATTGATACGTTGTTAACTACATTAAAAGATTCTTACAGACAAGTTTTTAAGTACAGGATCTTCTATAACCTAACTTATAGAGAAATCTCTGAGCTAATGGGAATGAGTGAAGTCAATGTTCGGAAGCAATTTGAACGAGCGCGTAAACAAGTTCTTGATGTGATAGGAGGTACACAAAATGACGAACTTAAAAAACTCAAAAAAAATGGGTGACTTAGCTGAAAAAATTGTTTTAGATGACTTTGATAAACTGAATGAACAACATAGATTTTCAGATACATATATGCAGAAAAAGAAGTTGTTTATGGAAGAAATCAAGAGGAAGAGTGAACAGTCACAGCCCAAACGTAAAAGGAAGCGTATTTTAATAGCCGCAGCCTGCTTATTAATTGGCATGCCAACGACCGCTTTTGGAGTAGCGAAAGTGTATGATATGGTTGTCAAAAAACAAAACTATGAAGTGAATATTTCAGTGATAAATAAAATTTTTAAAAAGAATCATGGTTGGTATAAATTGAAAATAGGGCATTTGCCAGAAAATATGGAAGCAATCGATGAATCGAAAATGAAATATTCCTTTAAAGATAACTTTGCACAAGGTGGCTTTTCATTTCTTCTCTGGAGATTAGGGGGGGATTCGGATTTTTCTACCTTATATTCAAAAGGCTATGAAGAAAAGGAGATTGATGGAAAAAAAGCGGTGATTGTCAAAAGAGACACGGGAAACAATCATTTAATGTTTGATAGACAGGTCTTTCTCTTATTTGAGGAAGAGGGGATTATGTTAGAAAGTTATATCGGAACAGATGTAAATGATGAACAGATGATGCAAGTCTTGGAAAGCATATCACTTGAATCAACATCAGAGGAAAAGTCATCCATCATAATGGATTATGATAAATCTCTTTTTAACGATGACGATAACACTTCTGAGCTTAGTGTTATTCCTTTACAAAAGGATAGTAAACAATTGTTTCAAGTGGGTCAAACGGTGCCGGTGACCTTCAAGCAAGCAGAAACTGGAATGAAAAGTCAACTGGATTTCGTTATAGAGGAAGTGAAAGTCTTTGATTCAATCCAAGATTTTAAACAAGTGGACTTTAATGACTCTAGCCTAGGGATCATAAACGAATATAAGGCTTTAGACGAGACGAAGAAATTAATACCATACAGACGCCATGTATATAAAGTGGGGAATGGTAAGGATTCAATTGACAAATTGCTGGACTCTCCTTTAGTTCACCCAAAATTTGTTTACTTGACAACAAAAGTGAAAAATATTAGTAAACAAGCAACAGAAGAAATCTATATGCATCCATCCCTACAGATCCTTAAACCTGAAAATAATGCCTGGAACTATGCTGGAGAAGATGGAATCGCCGAAGACAGTATTATGACGACGGGAGAAGTTGATTATCTGAAGCCTCATGGAAATGGGAAAAGCTTTTACAATATTGGCAGTCTCCAACCAGGAGAAACCATGAAGATTAGCTTGGGATATTTTGTAGATGAGGATAAACTCGATTCAATGTTCCTAGATGTATTCCATTACAGCGGGTTCGATAAAACGGAAGATATGAACTCGAATGATCGTTGGTGGATAGATATTCGCCAATAATAATAACGAAGAACAAATAGGTGAAAAGGATTGTTTCAAAGTTAGTGTTTTATAATGCTCCCATAAGGTGAGACACAAAAACCTGATAAATAAGTTATAATGGT
>JAABNQ010000174.1 GCA_009928435.1 Bacillus sp. HF117_J1_D | reverse complement strand
ATTTTTTCAAGATCAGCTTTACGAGATTGAAGGTCTTCATAATGTTGTTTAATGACCTTTAATTTTTCAGCCTGCTCCGGTGTAATAAATCCGTCAATGGCGAGTTCCAAATCAGGAAGTTTATTCTTCATAGAGCCGTGGATTAAAGATTCAATATCAAAAGAAGTGTCTAAAGGATTTTTAAGGAGCCTTTCAATGATGTTCATAGAGCTTTTGCCAAAGGTATCTGAAACAACATTTCCAAGCTGGATGTTAGACACGGTTAAACTGTTTTGAAGACGGTTTTTCTCACTTGACATAAAATTAGTCAGTTTAAAACGATAACGCATAAGGTCACGTAGCTGTCTAATCTCAAGTGGAGGCATAAAACTACCGGCTACAAGATCATGCTTAAACAAATCAGCAATCCATTTGGCGTCTTTTTTATCTGTCTTCTTGCCACGGATCGCCTTGACGTACTTGGGATGTGCAAGAGTGATGTTG
>JAABNQ010000173.1 GCA_009928435.1 Bacillus sp. HF117_J1_D | reverse complement strand
TGTTGAATCCGTATTTCGAAGGTCATTCCTGTAAATGTTTCATACTCTTGCTGGCCAATCCATATTTTCCAGCCCTGGCTGTCCACATCAAAAAACATAATCCCACGCCGCATCATAAACCACTCTCCTCGACGGCCATTTGGACGATCCCCTCATCAACCTGCTCTTTCTTCAGCTGCGCCCCATACAATAGGCAATTGACCGTCAATGTGTTGATGACACGTGGCCAGCCCTGTGAACGTAAAGCAATCGCTTCAAGAGCCGTTTCCGTAAAAATAGGCATCTTGGCTCCGGCCAGCTTTAAATGATGTTCAATATAGGCAAACACATCTTCTTTCTTCAGAGGCTGAATCTGATATCTCATGATGATTCGTTGGGCCAAGGGGCGGTGATGATTCAGGTTCAGCCGTGTCTTCAAATGTGGCAGCCCGGCCAGCACAAGGATAAAGGGGTTCGATGAATCCATATTGAAATTAAAAAGAAGCGC
>JAABNQ010000172.1 GCA_009928435.1 Bacillus sp. HF117_J1_D | reverse complement strand
CATTACGCTGAAGAAATGTCGGTAGATATAAAGAACAGCAAAGGGGGAAGTGTCCCTTACTTTATTGAAAACCCAGATGAGTTTTGGATAATGTATCCTAAAAAAGTTTTAAGCGCTGGCGAAACTTACACAGTTACGGTTTCATACTACCCAGCATATGGGGAAGAAAAGGACACATTATTTACTAAAAGCTGGTCCTTTACAACTGCAGAAAGTACTTCAAAACCTACGAATCCAACCACACCGACATCTCCTGACACTTCGAAGAAGTACACGATAGATAATGTAGGAGTAAGTATCAATGGTAGTATGGTTGCCTTGAATCCAACAGCTGAGGTATTCAGTGGGAATACCTTCATCCCTCTACGAGGTGTGTTTGAAAAGATGGATTCACAAGTCAAGTGGGAACAAAAAGCGAAAACAGTAACCGTTACTCGAAATGGGGTAACGGTTAAGCTGACAATCGGTAGCAAAAAGGCTTATGTAAATGG
>JAABNQ010000042.1 GCA_009928435.1 Bacillus sp. HF117_J1_D | reverse complement strand
ATAAAAGAAAAATAAAATGGAATTATACGTTAAAAGGGCAAGTGCAGCGGCGATGAATGCTCAATATATTTCTAGTCAGGGGGAGGTCTTGTCGCACTTGCCTATACTAGTACTTTCTGTCCGTTGAATCTGGCCAATATTATGAGTAATAAGTTATTCAAAATCAATGATGAAAAGGGGTAATTTCATGGAAAAAGAAACAAAGGACTTGTTTCAAATTTTAACGGAACTTCCTGGAGCACCAGGGTTTGAACATCAAGTACGCAGGTTTATGAAAAGTGAGCTGGAAAAGTACTCAGATGAAATCGTACAAGATCGCCTAGGCAGTGTTTTTGGTGTGAAGCATGGACAGGGACCGAAAGTCTTAGCTGCCGGTCATATGGACGAAGTAGGATTCATGGTGACGCAAATTACGGACAACGGGATGCTGCGTTTTCAAACGTTGGGTGGATGGTGGAATCAAGTGCTACTGGCTCAACGGGTGCAGATCATTACGGACAACGGGCCAGTTATTGGAGTAATTGGTTCAATACCTCCGCACCTGCTTAGTCCGGAGAAGAGAAGGAAGCCGATGGAAGAAAAAAATATGCTGATAGACATTGGGGCTGATGATCGGGAGGATGCTGAGAAAATAGGAATCAAGCCTGGACAGCAAATTGTTCCAATTTGTCCATTCACTCCGCTTGCAAATCCGAAAAAAATCATGGCAAAAGCATGGGATAATCGTTACGGATGTGGTCTTGCGATTGAATTGATGAAGGAGCTGCAGGGAGAAAAGCTGCCTAACATTCTTTATTCAGGAGCAACGGTACAGGAGGAGGTCGGTTTAAGAGGTGCTGCGTCTGCTGCGAATATGGTTAAGCCTGATATCTTCTATGCACTGGATGCCAGCCCTGCGAATGATATGACCGGTGACAAAAGAGAATTTGGCCAGCTTGGAAAAGGCGTTCTTTTAAGGATTCTCGATCGTTCCATGGTGACGCTGAAAGGAATGAAGGAATTTGTCCTTGATATGGCTGAATCCAATGATATTCCTTATCAATATTTTGTATCAATGGGCGGAACTGATGCCGGCCGGGTACATATGTCTAACGAAGGGGTTCCGAGTGCAGTAGTCGGAATTTGCTCCCGGTATATTCATACACATGCGTCTATTGTACATGTAGATGATTATGCTGCAGCTAAAGAACTTCTTGTGAAGCTAGTGAAAGCGACGGATCAGACGACAGTGGATTCGATTCGAAATCAATAATAGGAGCTATGACTAGCGCTTGTTACTAATCTGTATAGAAATTTTGACACTGAGAAAAAAATAGTAGGTAAACATGAGGGGCGGTCCCAACAAGGATCCTGCCCCTTTTCCAGCGAAACTTTAGAGCGAAGTGCTGCAGTTTCAATTGGACTTCAGTCTGATTATTTTCTATTCAAAAATGTACGCCAAAGCTTTCATTGCCTGGTTGACCGTTTCCACGGTGGCATTTGCTTTACAGGAGAGTTCTTTCAATGGATGATGAAGTTCTTTGGGGCGAATCAAAATGAGCGGTTTACCTAATGAAAGAGCAGCGCTGGCATCCATGGCCGTATTCCATTGTCGGTATTTTTCTCCAAACAAGGCGATGACCAAATCAGCTTTTTGCATCAAAACTTGAGTCCTCAAATTGTTGAAGCTGGAAGCGGCTTCATCTCTGAAAATCGCATCGGGTTGCTCCCCTAAAATTTCTTCTCCTATGGCATCGGAGCGGTCGTGGTTTTCCATTGGCCCAACAAAATCAACTGGAAGCTGAAGCGCTTGGGCTTTCTCTTTGATTTCCTCCCGCCAACTGCTGTGAATTTCTCCGGCAAGATAGACAGTTAATCTCATCAAAACTCCTCCTAAAATGATTCAACTTTATCTATCTTAACATTAATAGTCAGAATAATCTCGTAAAATCCTTTTGAATAATAGGATTAATACCTATCATTCATTTGATTTTAATTGATTAATAGGTTATAAGTTAAAGGTAAGCAAAAATTAAATACAATTTGAGAAACACTAGGGGTGCTAAAAGCTGAGAGAGGATTGATCCTCAACCCTTGAACCTGATCTGGATAATGCCAGCGCAGGGAAGTGGTTGTATGCAATTGAATAGAAAATTGTATACGTATGTCTATGATTCAGGGCCACTTCTAGGATGAAGCGGCTCTTTTTTATTGAAGACAAAGGCACTTGGTATTCTCGCAAGGAAAGGGGATGGAAGATGACAAACAGTCTTGTATTCGAAGATGTTACTTTTTCCTACAGGGGAAGTGGAGGAAAAAAAGCACAGATATTAAGTCAATTGAGTTTTGCGATTAAGGCCGGTGAATTTGTCAGCGTGATCGGTCCGAGCGGATCTGGAAAGAGTACATTATTTCGGCTCATTTCGGGACTGGAAACGCAAGATGAAGGAAAAATTTTCATGAATGGGGAGGTAGTGCAGAACAGGCTTGGGCATATTGGCTACATGTCTCAAAAAGACGGGTTACTTCCTTGGCTCACGGTGTTGGAAAACGCTGCATTGCCGCTTACATTAAAACGTTTGTATGGAAAAAAAGCACAAAAAGACGTCATAGAACAACTGGAAAGGTTTGGATTAAAAGGCTTTGAAAGTAGCTACCCTCATGAGCTTTCAGGAGGGATGCGCCAGCGGGTGTCTTTTTTGAGGGCACTGTTAAGCGGGTCGGAGCTGTTGCTGCTGGATGAGCCGTTCAGCGCTTTGGATGCGGTAACTAGAATGGTCATGCAGGAATGGCTTTTGGAGCAATGGACAGCAATGAAAAAAACAATTCTTTTTATTACCCATGATGTGGAAGAGGCGCTGTTTTTATCAGATCGTATCCTTGTTTTTAGCAAGAGCCCAGTGAACCATCTAGAAGAAATAGTAGTCCCGCTAACTCGTCCGCGGACTGTTGCGGATTTGAAAAATCCCGCATTTACGGAGTTAAAAGAAAAGCTGCTGATGGATTTGAAAAAAATGGTGAGCATATGAAAATTTTTAGAAGATATGGATTGTCTATCGGGCTAGTTATCCTGTTACTAATTGTATGGGAAATCGGAGCTCGTCTGTATGGAAAGCCGTTTATCTTGCCATCGCCAATACATATTTTGGCCAGGCTGTGGGAATTGAGGTCTGTATTAGTCATTAATCATTTGCCAGCAACATTGGCTGTCATTTTAATCGGCCTATTAATGTCACTTGTATTGGGAATCGGACTTTCAATATGGATGCATGAAAGTGCAATTGTGAGGAAGGCATTTTTTCCACTGCTTATTGCCTCTCAGACGATTCCGGTAATTGCACTCGCTCCCATTTTCGTCCTTTGGTTCGGGTATTCTATTTGGAGTAAAGTGGTTGTTACTGTTTTGATTACATTTTTTCCGATTACCGTTAATACGTTTGATGGATTACGAGCAACTGATCCCCATTTAAAAGAAGTGCTACAAACAATGGGAGCGACCAAACGGCAAATATTCCTCAAAGTTGAATTGCCGTCTGCATTGCCGCATTTTTATTCAGGGTTAAAGGTCGCTGTTACTTTAAGTGTCATTGGTGCGGCAATCGGCGAATGGCTCGGGGCTGATTCGGGCCTTGGCTATTTCAGTAGGAGAATGATGACACAATTTGACGGAGCAGGTGTTTTTGCACCAATTGTTCTTCTATCATTGTTAGGAATTGCTCTATTCTTACTGGTAGGATTGCTAGAAAAAATTACGATGAAATGGAGAAATGAGAATTGAAGAAAAAGATGGTATTTATGGCCGTTGTTTTAACTTGCTTGATCTTGGCGGCATGTGGGAAAAACAAGGAAGAAGTTAATTCGAATAAACGAGATAATGAGCTTCAGACATTTGATATTATGCTTGATTGGTATCCTAATGCTGTACATAGCTATTTGTACACCGCTATTGAAAAGGGATATTTTGAAGAAGAAGGGTTGAAAATCAATATCCGTTTTCCAGCCAATACAACCGATCCGATCAATCTGGCTGCAACCGGTGACATAGATTTAGGCATTAGTTATCAACCTGATGTGATTTCCGCTAGAGCAGAAGGCGTCCCAGTCAAATCGGTAGCCGCTATTGTCAGGAATCCGTTAAATCATATTGTTTTCTTAAAAGACAGTGATATTAAGCGTCCGAAAGACCTGGAAGGAAAAACGGTAGGCTGGCCGGGAATTCCAGTAAATGAACCGCTTGTTAAGACAATTGTGGAATCAGACGGTGGAAACATGAGTAAAGTTAAAATGACCGATATAGGTTTTGAGCTCAATACAGCGATTGCCAGCAAGCGTGTAGATGCGGTGAGCGGTGCTTTTATCAATCATGAAGTGCCCGTTCTTGCCTCTGAGGGCATTGAGACAAATCATTTTAATCCAGTCGACTATGGAGTTCCCAGTTATTATGAACTACTTTTCGTCACCAATGATGAAACATGGAATAATAAGGAAGATGAGATTCGCGCATTTTGGCGTGCTGCTTCAAAGGGCTATGAATTCATGAAGGATCATCCGGATGAGGCACTTGATATACTATTGAAAAATCAAGATGAAGAGAATTTTCCACTAAATGAAGAAGTGGAAAAGGAAAGCTTGGCAGAGTTGCTTCCGAGAATGGAGGCTGAGAATGAGGCGTTTGGCAGCCAGTCTGAGGATTTATGGGAAGAAGTAATCCAGTGGCTGGCAGAAACGAAATATATTCAAGATGAGCCTGATAAGAAAGAGCTATTTATTAATATTGTTGAGTGAATAAGCTGACACTCCCGTATGGGGGTGTTTTCTATTCGCCTGCATTAGATTATTTGATTTCCTAATAATAAAAAAGAGATAGACAAAAATTACAGATGTCTTTACACTAGTTAAGGATATGAAAATGTATTGGGGGATTTGGAATGAAACAGTTTTTAGACCGCAAAGGGGTCCATATTACGGCTAAAGCCTATCTTATAGATGCTTTAAGTTATATGGCGCTTGGACTATTTTCATCATTAATCATCGGATTGATTATACAAACGCTAGGGAAGCAGTTAAGCTTGCCATTCCTTGTAGAGATGGGCGACCTGGCAATGGGGCTAATGGGGCCCGCCATCGGAGCCGCAATTGCATTTGGTCTTGGAGCTCCTCCACTTGTCATTTTTGCCGCAGTTGTAACTGGGGCAGCAGGTGCAGCTTTCGGAGGTCCTGCTGGAAGCTATGTGGCTGCCTTGATATCTACGGAAATAGGAAAAATGGTCAGTAAAGAAACGAAAGTGGACATTATTGTGACTCCATTTGTCACTATTTTTATTGGGTTTGTTGTTGGGAAGTTTGTCGGAGCACCTATTTCCAAATTTATGACAGTATTTGGAAGTTGGATCATGTGGGCAACCGATCAGCGGCCTATCGTCATGGGAATTGTAGTGGCGACATTAATGGGACTGGCACTGACGGCTCCTATTTCGAGTGCAGCTATTGCTCTGATGCTTGATTTAAATGGTCTTGCTGCAGGTGTTGCTACCATTGGTTGTAGTGCGCAGATGATCGGTTTTGCCGTCGCAAGCTACAGGGAAAACAAAGTCGGTGGTTTGCTGGCTATTGGACTTGGAACTTCCATGTTACAGGTCCCGAATATTATTCGCTACCCACTCATATTAATTCCCCCGACCGTTGCAGGAATAATATTAGCCCCATTTGGGGCAACTGTTTGGAGGATGACGAGTAATGCAGCTGGAGCTGGCATGGGAACAAGTGGATTTGTTGGGCAAATTATGACATTCACCACAATGGGTTTCTCAGCAAGTGTCTTAATCCAAGTCATTGTACTCCATTTTATTGGTCCTGCTGTGATAAGCTTAATCATATCAGAATATATGAGGAAGCGCGGCTGGATTAAGCCGGGCCAAATGCTCATTAACACTGGAGGTAAATGATATGGAAAAATTACAGTCAAAAGAACAATTTGAACAATTAAAACAAGAAGAGCGGACAATCTTTATGTTTTCTGCGGATTGGTGTCCGGATTGCACAGTGCTTGAACCAGTATTGCCACGATTAGAAGCGGATTATCCAGAATATACTTTCATTCATGTAGACCGTGATGAATTTTTAGAGCTATGTCAGGAGCTTGATATTTTCGGCATTCCAAGCTTTATCGTGTATCATGACGGTGAAGAAGCCGGAAGGTTTGTCAGCAAAGACCGTAAAACACTTGAAGAAATTGAAGATTTCATCAATGGTTTGTCAAACTAATGAATGGAGCTGTCAGGAATATTTCCTGTAACAGCTCTTTTTTAAGTAAAATTTTTATATTGGTTGTCGCGCCCAATGAATGAAAATGACTGATTGGTAAAGGGAAACTCGTGAATTCTGTGCAGAAGATAGGACTTAGCTAGCATGCATCTAGAGATTGTTCTCGTGTTTTGAAATGAATCAAGCTGTTCAAGACGTTCTTTTTGTACGAACAAGCCTCTTCCTTTTGGCATTTGGAGTTTTCGTGTATGATGGGATGTAGCCCATATTGCCAAGGAGGGTTAAGCATGAAAATGAATGAACGGAAGATGAGCAAAGAGTTGGAAAACCGTCTTCAAAAGGAAGGTCGGATTTTTACATATGACCGAGAAAAAGAAAGCCTGCGTATTGAAAACGAAAATACAGGAAAAGGCATTGATGTTGCTTTATCTGGTATTGTTTCCAAATGGCATGAACATAAGGAAAAGGCTATTGATGAAGTCATTTATTATGTGGAAGAAGCATTGGATGTTATGGGCAAGGAGCAAACTATTGCAGGAAGCGAGAAGAAAATTTTTCCTGTCATTCGCTCGACTTCCTTTCCTGTGGAATCCGAGGATGGGAATAAATTTTTAACGGATGATCATACGGCCGAAACAAGGATCTTTTACGCGCTTGATCTTGGAAAAACGTATCGCTTGATTGACGAGCGCTTTATCGAAAAGGAAGGGCTGGATCCGAAGGAAATCCGTGAAATTGCGCGATTTAATGTTCGCTCTCTTTCTACTGCCATGAAAAAGGATACAGTTGCGGACAATGACTTTTACTTTTTAAATACGAATGATGGCTACGATGCAAGCAGGATTTTAAATGAAAAATTTCTTGAGGATAAAGCAGAGATCATCAAGGGAGACATGGCTGTCGCAGTTCCTCATCAGGATGTATTAATTATTGCGGATATCCGGAATAAAACAGGTTATGATATATTGGCGCAGATGACCATGAGCTTTTTTACAAAAGGTCTTGTTCCAATAACGGCTCTTTCATTTATTTATGAAGACGGCAAGCTGGAGCCTATCTTTATATTAGGAAAAAATCAACGAGTGGATGACGGGAAGGAGTAATAGTAATGAATGTTTTTTATAATCTTAATGGTATTGGTGACGTGCTAATCATTTCACTAGGTGAATTCGATGAAAAAAATCGCACGTTTGAAAGAAAAGGTGACGCGGTTCGCATTTTTGATAAAAAGTCGAATGTGACTGGCGGCTTTAATCTTTTTAATGCTTCGAGCTATGTTGATGTTACAGCGAAGGGGCAGGTTGAACTGAGTGAAGAATTGATTGAAAAGATAAATGAGGCGCTTGCCAAAAATGGCTTCGATGAGCGAATTGAAGCAGATTTGTCACCGAAGTTTGTTGTGGGGTATGTAAAAGACAAGGAAAAGCATCCGAATGCTGATAAGCTCAGCATATGCAAGGTAGATGTAGATACGGAAGAGCTGCAAATCGTCTGCGGTGCACCAAATGTTGACGCCGGGCAAAAAGTGGTTGTGGCAAAAGTGGGAGCCGTTATGCCGAGCGGAATGGTCATTAAGGATGCGGAATTAAGAGGGGTAGCATCAAGTGGAATGATCTGTTCTGCAAAAGAGCTTGGATTGCCGAATGCTCCGGAGAAAAAAGGAATCCTTGTGTTGGAAGATGAAAAATACGAAACAGGACAAGCGTTTCCTTTATGATTATGCAGAAAACTCATCTGAAAGGGTGGGTTTTTTATTTTGAACGAGTTTTCAAGCCACAGAAAAATGGTGGAGGTTAGCAATAAACTCATTCTAATTCTATATAGAGTGTCCCTGTTTTCAAATGACTATAAGCCAATCAATATCTGTAAGTAGCAGTCGCTTATGCTTGTTTCTTGCTGTAAATTTTTACAGATTATGTTATTATGTGTAACGTCAAGAAAATATATAAGGTTACTAGATTAGGGGTAGCAAGTTTAGGATTTTAACAAAAAGGCAGGGATAAGAAATGTACAAGCGATTGTTAGTTGCTGCTGACGGTTCAAAAAACTCGGTCCGAGCAGCAGAAGAGGCAGCAAAGCTTGCCCAGTTGGCAGAAGATGCGGTTGTCGAAGTCATTTATGTTATCGATTATTCAAAATCCAAGGGAGAGGTTTTACAAAGCCGTGACGGCGAAATGCTGGAGGCTGAGCGGAGGAAAAAATTGGTTCCTGTTGAGGATGTCTTCGTTAAAAGTGAGGTTCCTTACAAAGTAACGATACTGAATGGAGATCCTGGTCCTGCTATTGTGGAATACGTGAATAAGAGCTCTTGCGATATGCTGCTTATTGGAAGCAGGGGATTAAATACCCTTCAGGAAATGGTGCTCGGAAGCGTGAGTCATAAAGTGGCTAAAAGGGTTGACAGCCCGGTTTTAATTGTAAAATAGTGTATAAAAGATGTTCAAAACACAAAAAAGGTTTCCCAATCGCCGGGGAATCTTTTTTGTTGTGCGCTCTTTGAGAAAAATAGCCGCTATAATTATGGAGAGATACATAGAATGGAGCGTGACGAGTCCGTGTCTGTATTTTTAGCTGTATCGATTTTCGTTATTACTTTGTTTTTGGTGATCTGGCAGCCAAAAGGATTGTCTATCGGATGGTCAGTCTGTACCGGTGCACTGCTGGCACTTGCTGCAGGAGTTGTTTCATGGCATGATGTTGCAGACGTGACTGCCATTGTTTGGAACGCGACACTCACATTTGTTGCATTGATTATGATTAGTTTGATTTTGGATGAGCTCGGATTTTTTGAATGGGCTGCTTTGCACATGGCTCGTTTTGCCAATGGAAATGGGATTAAAATGTTTTTGCTTGTTACTTTATTGGGCGCAGTTGTATCTGCTTTGTTTGCAAACGATGGAGCTGCATTGATTTTAACTCCGATTGTTTTAGCTATGGTCAGGGCTCTGGACTTTCAAGAAAAGATGATCCTTCCCTTTATCATGGCTTCGGGGTTCATCGCAGATACCACTTCTCTCCCTTTCATCATAAGTAATCTCACGAATATTATTACCGCTGACTTTTTTGGCATTGGTTTTGCCGAATATGCCATTCGCATGATTGTTCCTAATCTGTTTAGCCTTGCGACGAGCATCTTCGTCCTTTACATATATTTTCGTAAGAGCATTCCTGCTGCGTATCATTTGAATCAGCTAAAGAAGCCTTCGGAAGTGATTAGGGATAAACAGTTGTTTCGTATTTCATGGGGAGTTTTGGTAGTATTGCTCCTTGGGTATTTTGGAAGCGAAATCATTCAAATTCCTGTATCTTTCATCGCGGGGGGAGTAGCTATTCTATTTTTAATAGCTGCGAAAGGAAGCCCGGCGATTCATATTCAATCAGTTGTTAAAAGTGCTCCATGGGCTATTGTGTTTTTTTCCATTGGCATGTATGTAGTCGTGTATGGATTGAAAAATGTGGGATTGACCAAAGTATTGGCGGACTTGATCCGGGTAACGGCTGATCAAGGGCTTTTTTCGGCGACGATAGGGACTGGCATGATTGCGGCTGTTTTATCTTCCATCATGAATAACTTACCGACTGTTATGATTGATGCCTTGGCGATTGCCGATACGAATACAACGGGAGTTGTGAGGGAGGCGCTTATCTATGCCAATGTTATTGGAACAGATCTAGGGCCAAAGATTACACCGATTGGTTCATTGGCTACATTGCTATGGCTGCATGTGTTGAAAGGAAAAGGGGTTCATATTTCATGGGGATTTTATTTTAAAGTTGGCATTATCTTGACGGTTCCAACGCTTCTCGTTACTTTGGCAGGTCTATATGTATGGCTCCTATTGCTTTATTAAGAAAGCAGGCTGGATAAATGCAGCCTGCTGCTTCCTATTCAATGATATTATTCAATGTTTTTATTGTGCCGGAATGAACTCCTTCATGGTATAGGACAAGATTCAAAGGTAAGAACTGTTCCGTCTTGATTATATTACTCTATGAGGTGATCCATATTGACAATTAAGGGTTTGAATCATTTTCTTTTTTCAGTTTCAAATTTAGATGAATCTATTCGCTTTTATCAAAATGTATTTAATGCCAAATTACTTGTTAAGGGGAGAAGCTCTGCCTATTTTGATTTGAACGGAATATGGCTTGCCTTAAATGAGGAAAAAGATATTCCACGTAACGAAATCAGCCATTCATATACCCATATTGCTTTTTCAATCGATGAAGAGGATCATGATAAAATGCACGATAAGTTAAAGGACTTGGGCGTTCATATATTGGCGGGACGTCCTCGGGATGTCAGAGATAAAAAGTCTATATACTTTACGGATCCAGATGGACATAAGTTCGAATTCCATACAGGCACTCTGCAGGATAGGATGAATTATTACAAAAAGGAAAAAATGCACATGGAGTTCTTTGAATGAAATTGTTATTGGAATTTTGGGATTATTCGCGCGTGTGCAGGATAGATGATTAATTGAGAACAAGGTATATACTTCATTGCCCGGGGAATATCTTTTTTGGATCATCAAACTTAATTTTTTCTATCATGCTTTTTTGAGTTCTCACCAATATAAACAAAAAAATAAAAAATGTTGAAATTTAAATGAACGGTTACGATAAAACTTACGTCTTATTATTGAAGGTAAAAGAAAGGGGGCTTGGCGTTGGTTGGAAGGTGAAAGAGATCTTATCAAGGAAGCAATAAAGGGAAAAGACGAAGCATTTACAAGGCTTTTCCAAGATAATTATGCGTTTTTATATAAATATTTAATTAAGCTGAGCCTTCACCCGGATGTTACCGAAGATCTCATTCAAGAGACGATGATCAAAGCATACACTCATTTGCACAGTTTCAAAGGGGAATCAAAGTTTTCGACCTGGCTGATTTCGATCGCTTCAAGGCTGTATATAGATCAACAACGAAAAGAGATCAGACATAGGAAGATTTTTGAAAAGGCAAGAAATGAAGCGGTTCGAAAAATGAAGTGGCAGCTCTCATTAAAGGGGGATGATTGGACAGAGGATTTGGGACTGTTCGCAGGTCTTGAGCCGGAATTGAAAGCTCCCATCCTGCTTAAGCATTATTATGGGTATTCTTATCTGGAGATTGCCAAAATGCTCCGTATTAAGGAGGGGACTGTAAAGTCACGCGTGCATAATGGGCTGAGCAAAATACGAAAGGAGTGGTCAGATTGAAGGAAGGCAATGAAAAGGAATGGGTTAAGCGGTTCATGAATGATATGAAAAAGCTTGAAGATGCTCACCAAGCCAAAGTCCCCCAACAACACGAGCTGATGAATGTTTTGACTGAATTTAAAAACCAGCGTAAAAAAGCATGGAAACGTGAGTTGACAATCTTTATTTTGACAGCACTGACCATCTTGGCCACATATTTCGTTGTCTTACTAAAAATGCCGGCAGTCTTCTTATGGGTACAAATATTGGCTATTATTACGATTCCATTTATTTATGTTGCTGAAAGGAAGCGCCGCAATGGCTTGAATGAGGTGTCGGATGATGGATTCTGAAACTCTGCTTGCGCTTGTTTTATTATCGCCGATTCTGTTGACACAAAGTATCCTGCTTTTTGTAGATGCCAAGAAGAAAGGGGCATATGCTTGGTTTTGGGGATTATGGGGATTGGTACAGCTTCCGTGTCCATCCATATTTTACTACTTCATTATTATTAGACCGTACAGGAAAAAAATGAAACTTTAGGTGTTGGAGGGATGACAATTGGATATACCTTGGGGATTAATAGCTCCTATCATCATTTTAGATTTGATATTGATGATTACAGCGCTTGTTAGCTGCATAAAAGAAGAAAATACAAACGGGCCCAAATGGATGTGGATTCTTATTATCCTTTTCCTTAATCTAATTGGTCCAGTTTTATATTTTGTCGTCGGCCGACAAAAACAGTGATGGGAGAAGACGTTACATGTTATTAACAGCAGAAAACTTAACGAAAAAGTTCGGTATGTATACAGCAGTCGACCAGCTCGATTTAACTATAAAAGATCATGAATGTGTTGCTTTGTTAGGACCGAATGGAGCGGGAAAAACAACAGCGCTGCAAATGCTGGCAGGCTTATTGACTCCAAACTCGGGCAGAATTAGGTTTCTTGGGAAAGACAATATCGATCGGCGGTTTATCGGATATTTGCCGCAATATCCAGCTTTTTTCCCTTGGATGACTGCAAAAGAGTATTTGCAGTTTGCAGGCAGGGTTTCTGGAGTCCCCAAAAAAGAATTGCAGGGAAAAACGGAAGACATGCTTTCTTTTGCAGGGTTAGAAGGTGTAAAAAACAAAAGGATTGGTGGTTTTTCAGGAGGGATGAAACAAAGGCTTGGATTGGCACAGGCAATGATCCATGAGCCGAAATTATTGATTCTTGACGAACCAGTTTCAGCCTTGGATCCTTCTGGAAGAAGAGATGTATTGGAAATGATGAATGAGTTGAAAAAGAAGATGACCATATTATTTTCAACACATGTGCTGCATGATGCTGAGCAAGTCTGTGATGAGATTGTCATGTTAAAGAGCAGCAAAGTGAAATGGATCGGGAATCTTATGGACTTGAGAAAGAGACAGGGAGAAAATCGTGTGATGCTGGAGACGAAGGAGGAAATGGGAAAATGGCTAGAAACCAAAAGCTATGTAGCTGAATGTTCTTTTTCATCACCTTGGGCAGTTGAACTCAGGCTGCAGAATGTGGAAAGCCGGAACCAATTGCTAAGAGACTGCATGGAAAAAGGCTTGACAATTACCCACTTTTCTGAAAAAGGACGTTCGTTGGAAGATGCTTATCTGGAGTTGATGGAACAATGAGTACATTTTTCACTCTTTTTAGAAAAGAATGGCTAGAGGCTTGGCGTGATAAGAAACTGATTTGGCTTCCTGTCGTTTTGTGCTTATTAGCTGTTTCCCAGCCGATCAGTACGTATTTTATGCCAGAGATTTTGGAAATGGCAGGCAATCTTCCCGAAGGGGCTGTCATTGAACTTCCGGTTCCTTCCGGTGAGGAAGTCCTGGCGGGGACGCTGTCACAAATGGGTATGGTTGGAACCGTGATTTTTGTACTAAGCGCAATGGGAATCGTATCAAATGAGCGGAACAGTGGTTCGCTCTCGTTGCTAATGGCGCGGCCTGTTTCCCCTTTTGAATACATTTCCAGCAAATGGACAGTGCAGGCATTGATTTTTCTGATCTCGTTTGCGCTCAGCTATGGGCTCGCCTATTATTATACAAACCTCTTGTTCAATCAGGTGGAATTTCATCGATTCATCTCAAGCTTGGGAGTTTACAGTATTTGGATATTGTTTATACTTTCCATCACTTTGCTTCTAGGGACAATAATGAAGAAAAATGGCGGGATTGCTGGTATGAGCATTATAACTGTGGCTGCATTTTCCGTTATGGGCTCGTCTTTTCCAAAATTTATGGGTTGGAGCCCATCCAATGCTCAAAATCAGGCAGTCAGTATACTTATGACAGGTAAGTGGGAAGACTTTTTTGGCTTGATGATGTTCGTAAGCATAGCTTTAATAGTTGGGTTGGTCTTATTGTCCTCATTTGCCTTTAAAAAATATGAAAGCTATTGAGCGGTTGGAGCGCGCCGAGCCCTTATGGGGTGATGGCGCGCTCCAACTCTCTTATAAAAGCTCCAAAAAGTCAAACTCACTATCTAATCCCTTTATTCAGCTCGTCAGCCAATCGCTTTTGAAAAAAATAGATGCATAACCAGATGATCATATATATCACGATGTAGATTGTGAACATAAGGAGCATGTTTTCAAGGGAATGAAACCAGCCTAAGGAGTATCCGAATATTCCATAGCCGGTTACAAAACCAAAGAATTGGATGCTTGTTTTTGTAAACACCGACAATCGCTTGCTTTCAAATACAAGGGAAACGATTCCGCAAAAGGCACCGTAGGACATGCTGCCAATGACCTGGGTTCTCAATAACCCCATATCCATTTGGGTCCAGCCGTTAAAACCTGCAATTAAAATGAAGATGAGTAGGGAAAGATTTGCAACCCCAAATCCGATCAATATATTTCTGATTGCTTTAAAAATCATCATAATCATTCACTCCTTCAATAAAGTTTTTTTTAGTTCTTTGGCATATTTTCGGGAAACAATTTCCTTTTCACCATTTTTGAAGACGACGACCAAGCTTCCTCCGAAAGTAGCTTCAAAATATTCCATCCAGGATATGTTTGCCAGGCAGTACTTAGAAATTCTCATGAAATTATGTCTAAATCGTTCTTCGAATTGCTTCAAAGTATCTTTATAACGGTATTTCTCCTTGTCTCTAAACGCAAAGCATTTATTGTCTTCTGAAAAAACATGAGAAATTTCCTGAGGGTTCACTAGATACACCCGCTTCTCCCGTTGTAAAGGTATAACACCGTTCGCACCCTCTTCGGTTATGATGGACAAAATTTTTTCCACTTTTGTATTCATTTCTTTGATTGAGATTATAATTTCATCTTCTTTGATGTTGGGATCGATATTTACATTAACTTTCACTGCATCAACTCCTTTCACCATGAGTATAATTTCTTGTGATCTTGTTGAAAAGGAGATTTATGGCAAGTGGTCGAAATAGTATTGTAAGATGACAAAAAGGCAGATAGAAAGGGGAAAAGATTTTGAAAGAAAAGATCTACATAACTCGTAAACTTCCCGCTAGTGTTGTAAAAAAGCTGGAGGGTGAATTTTATATTGAAATGTGGGATCAAGAAGAGGAAGCAATTCCAAGAGAAGTGTTGCTTGAGAAAGTAAAGGATGCACAAGCAGTGCTTTGCATGCTGACCGAAACGATAGATGAAGAGTTGCTGGATGCTGCTCCTAATTTAAAAGTGATTAGCAACATGGCAGTTGGCTACAACAATATTGATGTGGAAGCCGCAACTAAGAGAGAAATGATTGTTACGAATACGCCAGGGGTTTTAACGGAAACGACAGCAGATTTGACGTTTGCCTTGATGATGGCGACAGCAAGGAGGCTAGTTGAAGCTTCCGATTATCTTCGCACAGGAAAATGGGGAACCTGGTCACCCATGCAATTGACAGGAATGGATATTCATGGCGCGACATTGGGAATCATCGGTTTTGGCAGAATCGGGCAGGCGTTGGCCAAACGGGCGGCGGGATTCGGAATGAATATTCTCTATTACAACCGGTCGCAGAAACCTGAGGCTGAAAAGGAAACGGGGGCGAGATTCGCAGCGCTTGCCGATGTTTTGAGAGAATCGGATTTTATCAGTATTTTGCTGCCATATAGTGAGAAGGTTCACCATCTGATTTCACACAAAGAACTCCGCCTGATGAAAAAGACAGCTATTCTGATCAATACAGCGCGTGGAGGAATTATAGATGAAGCCGCGCTGTATGATGCGCTGAAGAATGAAGTGATATGGGCGGCAGGCCTGGATGTATTTGAGAAAGAGCCTATCCATCCACATCATCCATTATTAACACTGCCGAATGTTGTTACTTTGCCGCATATTGGAAGTGCTAGTATAGCCACAAGAATGAAAATGGCCGAATTGGCTGTAGATAATCTATATAATGCACTTCTTGGTGTCGGCAGTATAAAAAGAGTTAACTAATCGGCTGTTATTACAGCTAGTGAGCGTGATATAATACGTCAAGAAAAGGAAAGATGGAGGGAACAAAATGAAGTACTTTGCTGTTTTTTTGCCAATGAAAGATGAAGAGAAAAGCCAGCAGCACCGCCCGGCTCACTTAGAATTTTTGGCAAGAATGAAAAAAGAAAAGAAAGTGGCTATGTTTGGCCGTTTCACGGATGGAGCAGGCGGTCTTGTCATTTATCAAGGCGAGAACCTGGAACAAGTTGAATCTTGGGTTAAGCAAGATCCTTATGTAGTAAACGATGCAAGAACTTATGAACTCCATGAGTGGGACATGGTATCTGACTCATAATACAACAATAGAAAAGCCGAAATTTCTCGTTGAAATTTCGGCTTTTTAAGGTTTGTTTTTCAGCCAAAGGGAATGTTGGCCAGCAAGGATCAAGCCGCTCCCCTGTGAAAAACTGCCTCATCGAAATCGTCTTGTGCTTTTCTTATTTACCTGGCATTAGGGAATACGCGCTGTACGGTATCTGTGAATTCATCAAAGAAACCGCCGACCGGACGGCCATTGCGAATATCGTTACCATATCCTCTCATTCGATCGTAGAAGTCCGGGTTCTCCGAAATGTAAACATTGTCAAAGTTATGATTAGTGTTCCGGACTTTATCTGCAATTTTTTTCTGCACATCTTTGGTCATCTCTTTATTACCTTGTCCGCTGAGTTTTACTGCAACGTACGCGTTCCGATTCGTTACAAGAACACTTGCATCATCAACTTCTTTCAGGCCGACCACTTTATCCGCAACATCATCTGCAAGATCAATATTGCGATCATTATTGTTGTTGTTGGCTGTATCATTGTTGACATTTGTTCCAAAACCATCCATCCTGTTGTCATTGACTGTGCCGTCATTGTTCACGTTATTAGTCCCATCGCGGTTATCCGTAGGGTTATAACGGACTCCAAGAGGACGATTGTCATCGTTTGTAAAGCGGTCATTATTATTTGAAGTGCCACAGCCTGCCAATACCACAGATACCAAACCTGCATAAATAAACGGTTTTATAAATTTCATCAATTAAGTAACCTCCTTTATTCTAAAATCTTTTTTAATGTTCCAAACGGATTATTTATTATTCGTTTTTTGTTATAATAAATGGATGACAGTTATTACCTTTAATGAAAGAAAGAGTGATTAAATAATGCACTGGTGGAAAAAATTTCTTTCAAATTTTTTTTCAGATAAAACAATGGATGAACAAACTGAATGGAATATAGAAAATAACCCCAAAAATAATGAAAAAAATAATCATAAAAATGAACAGCATGAGATGAAAACACGGATGATTTACCAATATCCCAAAGGAGAGTTTCGCTTTCCTTTAATTAAGGATCAGCCTGGCCATTCAATTTCAGGCAAACAGAAGCAGCCAATTAAAAGACAGCCTAGAGACGAAAGAAGAACTTTCGAAAAGAAACAGAACAGGCGAGCAGACAGAAGACCCACGGAACAAACAAGGAGGAAGATTGAGCCTCAAAATAGTCAGCCATTTGAACCGACGCACATTCCTTCTCCGATTTATGGATTTAATCGGCCAATAGAAAGAAAAGTAAGTCCAAAACCCCATATTCCTGAATTCGAATTAAAGGATATCCAATCGAAATTACGGGGTGGTAAGGCTCAACAAGAAATAGAAAAAAATGAGAAGATTACTGAAAAAGCTATTTTGAAAGACCAGTCTGGAAAGCACGAAATAGATGAAATTGAAAAAAACGAACGTGGATCACAACATAATGACTTAGTAATAAAAACATGGGAGCAACATCGCGAGACAAGCGAGGGATTTGAAGAAAAAACTTCAGAGATATTGCAAAACGTTTCTCAAGAACAAGATAGAGCACATGCTGAGGACAATTTGACTGTTCAAACGAGGACAGAAATGGATGCAACCCAGGCTTTAGTCGAGGAAATTGATGAGACGGCAAACCCGCTTTCCTCCGAAGAAAGTAGGAAAACAGATGACCCGGTTTTTACCGAAGAATTGGCTGAACCGGCAAACCCGGCTTCAACCGGAGAAATCGTTGAGCCGGAAACTCAGTTTTCATCCGAAATAGAAGAAGCCTCATTTGCCCCTGTCTTTATCAAAGAGTCCGATGAAGCAGCAGAATCAGCGAATGGAGAAATCTATAAAATGGAAGACCAGCTCTCCTCAGAAGAACCAGAAATAGAGGGAATGGCTTTAAAACAATCTGAGCTTAACGCTGAGCGAGAATTAATTGATGATTTACCACTGGATGATGAGAATGAAAAGGCTGAGTCTGAGTCTTCAAGCCCTGAAGCTTATGAAGAGATGGCGGTTGCTGTTGAAATGACTTTGGATCAAGAGGACGCAGCAGAGGAGTCATCATCGGAAGAATTATCAATCGTGGAAGAGTCAGCTAAAGAAGGTTCAGATAGTAAGCCACGATCAAATTTACCATTTAATGTACTGATGCTTACGCAAGACAAGACAAATTGGAAAAAGCAAAGTGAAAGGGAAAAAAACAGTAGTGAAGCTGTTTCGGCTCCAGTTAAAGAAGTGGAAGAGTCAGAAACACCCATCTCTGAAACTGTGCATTATACATTTCCAGACCTTTCGCTTCTTAAACCACCTGTTTTTAAAGAGGAAAATACAGAATGGCTAAATGAGCAAACGAGCCTTCTTGATGAAACAATGGAAAACTTTAATGTAAAAGCAAGGGTCGTCAAAGCGAGCCAGGGTCCTTCTGTCACAAGGTTTGAAGTGCAGCCTGATAAAGGTGTCAAAGTCAATAAAATCACTAATTTGAGCAACGATATCAAACTGAGTATGGCAGCGCGAGATATTCGAATGGAAGCTCCGATTCCTGGAACGCGCTCTATTGGAATTGAGCTGCCAAATAAGGAAAGCCGCCCGGTTCAAATTAGTGAAATTATTGGGAAACCAGCCTTTTTAAATGCAGAATCTCCTTTGACTGCCGCTCTTGGGCTGGATATCTCTGGAGAACCGGTTGTGACGGATTTACGGAAAATGCCCCATGGTTTAATTGCAGGGGCTACAGGTTCGGGGAAAAGTGTCTGCATTAACTCTATTCTTGTCAGCCTGCTTTATAAGGCAAGGCCTGATGAGCTGAAACTAATGCTCATTGACCCGAAAATGGTTGAACTTGCTCCATACAATCATATTCCGCACCTAGTCAGTCCGGTTATCACGGATGTAAAAGCGGCGACAGCTGCCTTAAAATGGGCGGTGGATGAAATGGAACGACGTTACGAGCTCTTTGTTCATGCCGGTGTCCGCGATATAGGACGTTTCAATGAGCTTGCTAAAAGAGAGGGGCAAAAAGGCGAACATCTCCCTTATATCGTGATCATTATTGATGAACTTGCTGACTTGATGATGGTAGCACCTGCTGAAGTAGAAGAATCCATTTGCAGGATTGCCCAAAAAGCAAGGGCATGCGGTATCCATTTACTTATTGCGACACAAAGGCCTTCTGTAGATGTCATCACTGGTCTGATCAAAGCGAACGTACCTACACGAATCGCGTTTGCGGTTTCATCGCAAGTGGACTCACGGACAGTGATTGATGTGAGCGGTGCTGAAAAATTGCTCGGACGCGGAGATATGCTATTTTTAAATAACGGATCTGTCAAACCTGTAAGGCTCCAAGGAACTTTTGTATCAGATGAAGAGATTGATCAGGTTATTGATCATGTCCGCGATCAAGGTAAGCCGAATTACATCTTCCAACAGGAGGAGCTTTTGAAGAAGGCAGAAATTCAGGAAAACGAAGATGAACTTTTATTAGATGCATGCCAATTTGTGGTAAAACAAGGGAATGCCTCCACATCCTTATTACAGAGACAATTTAGAATTGGATATAACCGTGCTGCAAGATTGATGGAGATGATGGAAGATCAGGGAGTCATTTCTGGATCAAAGGGAAGTAAACCTCGAGACGTGCTCATAAAGGAGGCGGAACTTGATTTATTAAAAGATTCCCTAGTACATTAGATGATAAAATGTTATTCTATTTGTTAATGGGGAACGAAGGCTTCCCCTTTTTTTATGGAGATTAATGTAGCACAAGGAGTATCCGACATGAAGGAAATTGAACTGAAGCTTCAGGGCAAAATAAAGAGGTTGACTAATAAAACATTTAAATTCGATGAGCGTGTAAAGGACGGCTGGTTTTCAGCTGTATATTTTTTGAAAACAAGAGAAATCGCAGAGCGTTATAAAGAAGATAACATCGTGACTATGCAATTTTTTCAAAGAAAAGATGCCGTTCTCTGTGGTACAGACGAGGCGATCGCCCTTTTGGAAAATTTTGCAAAAGATCCAGATGCATTGGAAATCTATTCGTTGAAAGATGGGGAGAAAATTACCCCATTTGAAACAGTTCTAACCGTTACAGGTCCCTATCAGAACTTTGGATACCTTGAAGGAATCATTGATGGAATTCTCTCAAGGCGTACATCCGTTGCGACGAATGTTTATAATGTCTCGAAAGCAGCAGCAATATCTGGAGAACAGAAGCCGGTGATTTTTATGGGAGACCGTGATGATCATTTCACACAACAGGCCGGTGACGGATATGCAGCATATATTGGAGGTTCTACAGCACAAGCAACGCCTGCAATGAACGAATGGTGGGGAAAGAAAGGCATGGGAACGATGCCTCATGCGATGATTCAACTGTTCAATGGCGACATTGTGGAAGCGACTAAAGCTTACCATATGACTTTTCCAGAAGATGAACTTGTATCTCTGGTCGATTATAATAATGATGTCATCACTGATTCTTTGAAGCTGGCTCGCGAATTCGGCTCAGAATTGAAAGCGGTCCGGATTGATACATCCAAAACAATGATTGATAAGTACTTTCTTAGAAATCAACATTTGCTTGGCACCTTTGATCCCCGTGGAGTGAATGCAACGCTCATCTTTGCCTTGAGAGAAGCTTTGGATCGCGAAGGTTTCCAACATGTCAAAATTGTTGTTTCAGGCGGATTTAACGAGGAAAGAATTACTGAATTTGAAAATATGGGTGTACCGGTAGATATGTATGGGATTGGCAGCAGTTTGCTGAAAATCAATATCGGTTTTACTGGAGATTGTGTATTATTGAACGGAGAGCATTCTGCCAAAGCGGGGAGAAGATATCGCCCTAACCCGCGTCTTGAAAAGGTTGATTGAAGACTCGTTTTTGTAAGATGATGAATGAATAGTCACTGTTTCTGATCAATGATATAATGGCATAATAAAAAAACTATCTGTAATGCTTACATATGAACACAGTCGGAAGTTCATAATAAGAGGACTAAGGCTTATTGACGTTTGAGCAAAATTCATTTTTTTTCATATAATACATACAGATAGACAATCGCTGGAGGTTCTGTTATGATTGTATACCATTTCGTCGGTATTAAAGGCACCGGAATGAGCGCTCTCGCACAAATTCTTCATAATTCTGGATATAAGGTGCAGGGGTCCGACGTTGAAAAATACTTCTTCACCCAAGAAGCGCTTGATGATTTGAAAATAAAAATTTTACCTTTTAATCGTGAAAATATAAAGCCCGGAATGACTGTCATTGCCGGTAATGCTTTTTCGGATGCCCATGAAGAAATCGATGAAGCATTAAAGCAGGGAATTGAAGTCATTCGTTATCATACATTTTTAGGCGAGTATATGAAAAAATTTACAAGCATCGGAGTTACAGGGTCGCATGGAAAAACGTCTACAACCGGACTGCTTGCGCATGTTATGAAAGGGGCTAAGCCCACTTCATTCCTAATTGGCGATGGTACAGGTAGAGGGGAAAAGGATGCGTCTTACTTCGTATTTGAAGCATGCGAATACCGCAGGCACTTTTTATCGTACCATCCAGACTACGCTATTATGACAAATATTGATTTCGATCACCCTGATTACTTTGCTAATGTGGATGATGTGTTCCAAGCATTTCAGGAAATGGCACTGCAAGTCAATAAAGCGATCATCGCTTTTGGTGATGATGAACAGCTTCAAAAAATCCAGGCGGGAGTTCCTGTTCTTTTCTATGGATTTGGTGAAGGAAATGATTTCCAAGCCCGTAATATTGAAAAATCAACTTCAGGAACGAAATTTGATGTCTTTGTACGTAATCATTTTTACGCCTCTTTTGAAATTCCAACTTATGGAGATCATAATATTTTAAACGCGCTCTCAGTGATTGCGCTATGTCACTATGAAGAAGTAGATACAAAAATTTTGCAGCAGCAATTATTGACATTCGATGGTGTGAAGCGTCGTTTTACTGAGAAGCGTCTCGGCAACCAAATTCTTATAGATGACTATGCTCATCATCCTGTTGAAATCAAAGCGACAATCAATGCAGCAAGGCAGAAATATCCAGATCGCCCAGTTATTGCTGTATTTCAGCCACATACTTTTACAAGGACGCGCACGTTCTTACAAGAATTTGGAGAAAGTTTAGGCGAAGCGAATAAGGTATACTTATGTGATATTTTCGGTTCAGCCCGCGAAAATCATGGAGAACTGACGATTGAAGATCTAAAAGACAAAATTGAGGGAGCCGAAATCCTGAAGGAAGAAGACACATCCCCACTGTTGATGGCTGATCATTCAGTTCTAATTTTCATGGGAGCAGGAGATATACAGAAATTTCAAGTCGCTTACGAAAACCTGTTGCAGCAACAACTGAAAAAAGCGCAATAATAAACAGGATTTTGTCATGGATGAAGGGAAAAAAGAAGGTGTATTTCCTACATCTTCTTTTTTAAATCGAAAAAATGAAGATTTTGTGTTTTTTTAGGAAAAATAAAGGGAAAATAGAGTAGAGAAAAGAAGATGTTTACTGGCTGTTTAATTTATAATAAACAGGGTAGAGTTGTTGTATACAGGAGGTGTGGAACTGATGAAAATTATACTTTACTTAAGTGTTGCTTTAATAGCAATTGCATTTCTGATTCTCGTAATCAGCTTGACAAAAACATTAAAAGCTGTAAAAGGAACATTGGAAAGTGTATCTGAAACGTTGGTTGGTCTTGAAGGTCAACTAAAAGGGGTTACAAGTGAAACAGCGGAACTTCTACATAAAACCAATGCTCTTGCGGAGGATATCCAGAAAAAAGCAGAGAAGGTTGAAACAGTGGTTGATGGCATACAGGGTGTCGGACATGCCGTCCAAGGTGTAGGAAATACAGTTTCAGATTTAAATACTTCTTTACAAAAGGTAACAAGATCCGTGTCTTCTGCCGTTGTCAATAATGAAGATAAAATCGTTCAAATTGTTCAATGGGGTACTGCCTTGAAAGAGCTGAAAGACAAATGGTCAAGTAAGAAGAAAGCGACGGTCAAAAAGAAGGGCAGCCAATCAGAGGTTGTTATTCATACTCAACAGTTGGAAGGCGGAAGAGGTTAAGGCGAGTTGAATCTATGAAGGAGGATGAAAAAGTATGAGCAATCAAGATAATGGTACTGGTAATTTTCTGACGGGAATATTAGTGGGAAGCATTGTAGGAGCCGCTACTGCTTTATTGGTCGCTCCAAAATCCGGCAGGGAGCTGCGTAGTGATTTATGCGATCAGGTGGATGTTCTTAGAGAGAAATCCGGTGAATGGAAAGAAACAGTCATGGAAAAAGGTTCAGATTTTACATCCACCGCAATGGAAAAAACAAGCCAAATTCGCCAAACTGCAATGGAGAAGGGCACTAACTTGGCTGAAACGGTCAAAGATAAAGCGGGGCAATTCCGCAGTACGACTAAAGCAGCGATTGATGAAGTAGCTGAGGACGGAAAGACAAGTACAGATAATGTACAAGATACTGTACAGAAGTCGGTTGACTTGACTGTAGACCATACCAAATAAAGCCCAGTCAGAAACTTTGCAAGCAGATGAGGAAGCTCCTCAAAAAGCGGAGTAAATGGCGGATCAAGTGAATAATCCAATGAATCCATAAAAAATGGGCGGCTAAGTTCAAGGCCGCCCGTTTTTTATGAAATTTTCTTGACGAGAAGGACAATAGGTTTGCAAGAAAGTGCTACTCTGGCGTATGATTATGAGAGAATGGAAAATTATAAATAATAGAGTGAAACTAAAATGACCATATGGGCGTAGTTGTATACAGGAGAGTGATAAGGATGAATATTACGATATATGATGTGGCACGCGAAGCGAATGTATCTATGGCCACTGTATCGAGAGTGGTAAACGGTAATCCAAACGTAAAACCTGCCACTCGAAAAAAAGTGCTTGAAGTGATTGAAAGGCTGGAATATCGGCCAAATGCGGTTGCACGTGGTCTTGCCAGCAAAAAAACAACAACTGTAGGGGTAATCATACCTGATATTGCGAATATTTTCTATGCGGAGCTTGCCCGTGGAATCGAAGATATTGCTACGATGTATAAATACAATATCATTTTGAGCAACTCCGACCAAAATGTGAACAAAGAGCTTCATCTCTTGAACACGATGCTCGGCAAACAGGTGGACGGCCTTATCGTCATGAGCCAAAATATTACAGAGGATTTTGTGCAGGAATTGAAGCGTTCCCCTGTACCGATTGTTTTGGCCGGTTCAATGGAAGCTTCTGCCACTATTCCATCTGTCAATATCAATTATCGCCAGGCAACCTTTGATGCAACTAGCTACTTCATTGAAAAAGGCCATAAAAAAATTGCTTTTGCGATGGGGCCAACGCGCGACTTAATCAACCACGGAGAAAAACTGATCGGCTATAAGCAGGCACTGGAAGAAGCAGGCATAGAATTCCGAGAAGAGTACGTTATTGAAGGAGAATACACGTACGAGTCAGGTATTGAAGGCTGGAAAAAACTAAAAGAACTTGATGATCAGCCAACAGCCATCGTATCAGGCGATGATGAAATGGCACTTGGTGTCATGCATGGTGCGCAAGATGACGGTTTATCAGTTCCGGGTGACATTGAAGTCATTACATCAGATAACACGAAGCTGGCGCTTATGGTACGCCCACAGTTAAGTTCAATTGTTCAGCCGCTTTACGATATTGGAGCGGTTTCAATGAGGCTGTTAACTAAATATATGAACAAAGAAAAGGTTCAGGAGAACATAGTCGTTCTTCCTCATCGGATTGAGCTTCGAGGCTCGACCAAATAATAAACAAAAGCGTAAGGCGCCTGTTCATCGACGTACAGACTGGAGTTGCCTTCGACGAGATAAAGGAAACACGGTGAAGCCAAAGGCGAACCGATGTTGACTTATCGAGGAGGCGCGAAGTCTGCTAGTCGATAGGAGCTGGACGCAGCATAATCTGATAAACAAGTTATACACAAGCATAGATTTTTATCATTTCCTATACCAAAACAAAATCCGGACAGGCTCTTCAGCTGTCCGGATTTTTTCTGAAAGATGAGGAGGGGGTTAATTCCCCTCATTTTCGTTGTCTTGTTTCTCTTGCTCTTTTTTCTTCTCCTCTTCCTGACGTTTCTTTTCTTCCTCCAGTCGTTTTTGTTCTTCTTCCTGTTTTTTCCTTTGTTCTTCTAATTGTTTCTGTTCTTCTTGTTTCCTCTTTTGCTCTTCCAGACTCTTCTGTTTCTCTTCTTGACGTTTCTTTTCTTCCTCTTGTTTTTTCTTCTGATCTTCTTGTTTCTTTCTCTCTGCTGCGGCTTTTTCTCTTTCAGCGTTTATCTTTTCCTTTTCAGCCTGCTGTTTCTTTTCTTTTTCCTTTTTATCGGCAGTAGCGGATGTTTCCATCACATCTTTATCTTTCTTCGTTTCTTCTTTTGCAACAGTATTATTTGAGTGAGCCGATTCCCGTCCGGCAATGTCTACCGCAACGACGTAGTATGATCCTTTTCCTACTTTTTTGGAGAGAGGTCCGTCTGATGTGACGGAAGCAATCTTCTTGCCGGATTGAGAATACACACGGTATCCGACTACATCGTAGCTTGGAGAAGGCGTCCATGAAATTGTGCCACCTGAAATGGAGACCTTTACGCCTGCAGGTGCTTTTCCGTCATCATTGAGAACAGCGCCGGCAGCAAGCAGGTTCTTCCAGCGTTCGTCATTCGGTGGAATCAGATAGGAAGGATCAATCGATCTTCCAAGTGAGATCCGCTTGATGAAGTTCGGACTGAGCATTCCACCTGGTTTGGTAAACTCATCAGGCGTTTCTGGAAGAGCCATATACTTTCTTCCTCCCGCTGTAACGTAGCGTCCGTTGCCCAGACTATCATCTACCGCTGTTGGTACATATTTTGCGTTATAAATATCGGATTTTACAAGACCGAGATTCGAACATGCTTTTGATGGGAGCAGTCCTGATATCGCACAGTAAGAACGACTGACAATGCCTCCAGGCATTTTAAATCTGTCATCTGTCTTAATCAGGTCAGGAGCCACATCATAGGCGCCATTGATCAGGCTGGCCCAAATCCCGTAATTCCGCCTGCCCTCGCTTCCGTCACCGGAAAGAGGTGACGGCTCATCATAACCAATCCAAGTACCGAAGGTTACTTTAGGATTCGAACCAATCAGCCAAGAATCATTCGGTCCGTTTGTCGTACCTGTTTTTCCTGCCCAGTCAGAAGAAAATGTCAGCATTCCTGGAACGGCAGATGCTGTTCCATATCGGAACACGTCTCTCATCATATCGGTCATCAAATAAGCTGTCTGAGGGCTAAAGACTTCGACTGGTTTTACTTTATGCTCATAGACGATTTTTCCGTCAGCATCCGTAATTTTGTCAATCATGTAAGCATCGACAAATTTACCGCCGTTGGCGAATGTAGTATAAGCATTTGTGTTTTCTTCAACAGAGATTCCCTTCTGAACACCACCAAGCGCGGCAGCATAGGTGGTTTTATCGGTATCTGTTAAAGTGGAGATGCCCATTTTCTCCACATATTTATAAGGTTTTTTATCAATGGTTTTTAAATACGTATAGATGGCTGACGCATTATGTGATTTGGCTAGGGCTTCCCTGGAAGAAACAAGCCCATAAAATTGGCCGGTATAGTTTCGGAACGTTTTCCCGCCAGCAGAAATGGGAATATCCGCCACGACAGCACCTGGTGCACTTAAGCCCATTTCCATCGCTGGTGCATAGACAAGCAGTGGCTTCATCGTTGAACCGTTTTGACGCTTAGCCTGGGTCGCATGGTTTTGTGCATTTAACTTATGATCGCGACCTCCCACGAAACTTAAAATCTTACCGGTTTTATTTTCAATCAGAATGGCGCCGATTTGAACAGGTTCAATGATTTCTTCCATTTTGCCTGTTTCTTTATTTTTTACTTGTGTGACCTTTGTATATCCGTAATTTTGGTACTCGTCTTTTACTTTTTGAAATTTGTCGTATATCTCTTTATTAATGGTTGAGTGGATGTGATATCCGCTTTGTCTGATATCTCGTCTTGCGAGCTTTTCATACTTTTCCTTCAGCCTTCCACCGTTTTTCTCAAGATCTTTTTTGCTGTGACCGTCCTTTTTGGCAAGAACTTCTGTCAAGACCTCAATACCACGTTCTTCAATCTCAGTTGCAAGGTATGGATATTTTTCAAATGGTCTCGGCTGCGGTTTGATGAAATCGGTCACAATATCATACTTTAAGGCCTTGTCATATTCCTCTTTCGTAATATAATCTTCGTTGTACATCCTATATAAAACCGTCTTCATCCGATTTAGCCCTGGCTCAAGCTGACTTTCTTCTTTAATTCCGCCTCCTTGGGCAAACGGGGTATACGCGAAAGGACTTTGCGGCAAGCCTGCTATAAAAGCAGCTTGAGGCAAGTTAAGATCTTTCGCATCCACTCCAAAAATGCCTCTGGCGGCAGCCTGGACTCCTCCGATGTTTTGACCCGATGAGTTACGTCCAAACGTTGTCACATTCAGATACGCTTCTAAAATCTCATCTTTTTCGAGAAGCTTTTCAAGCCTTAATGCAAGTAAAATTTCCTTTGCTTTACGTTCAAATGAAACTTCATTCGTTAAAATCTGATTTTTGATCAATTGCTGTGTCAGTGTACTTCCGCCTGATTGGACAGCTGAGTTGGTCAATTCCTGATAAACAGCCCTCATCAAGGCTTTTGGGACAACGCCGCCATGTTCATAAAAATACTCATCTTCTGTGGCAATCACAGCTTTTTTCACATAATCAGAAACATCCTTAATCTTGACTTCTTCTCTATCAATGTCTGACTGGAGTTTTCCAAGGTAAACATTATTGGCAAAATAAAGCTTGGATGTTTCCTCATATTGAAAAATATCGTCTTTCATGTCTGCAGCAGGGCGAACTTTTTCCTCTTTTACAAGGGAGGCAAAATATCCAGCACCTACTCCTCCGGCAAAAATGCCTCCGAGGAAAAAGAGAATCACTGTCAGAAGAATCATATTCCATGCAACTCCATAAGTGATTCTAGTTTTTTTTCTAATATCTTTAGTGTTTAAAGTGTCTATCTCGTTAGAAAATTGCCTCGCGCGCTCCCGCAGTTTACTGAAAAAATTATGCATAATAAAAAATACCTCCTGGAAATCATCATTATTATAGCATAAGGAAGTTCTTTTTTTCGGAGGAATTTGACATTCTCCATTTAAATGGTTACAATACTTTTTATAATCTTAAACAATATTAAGCAAAGAACGGGCTGAGTAGTCGATTTGTCCCTGTATGTCAGAGAGCCGGTGGTTGGTGCAAACCGGTACAAACAGTATTCGGCGAATTACTTCCGGGAGCTTTTGTCGTGAAATGTTAGTAGCGACAAACGGTAATGAACCGTTATTTTTCAGAGTGGGGAAAATATATTATTTTCCCAAGTTGGGTGGTAACGCGATAATCAAATCGTCCCTTCGTTTTTACGAAGGGGCTTTTTTATTTTTAAAAAAGAAAGCAGGGAAACGTTTTGGACACATTACTTCAGGAGCTGGAATGGCGGGGAGTTATTTACCAGCAGACAGATGCAGCAGGAATCAAGGACGTATTGGAAAATGAAAAAATATCATTATACTGTGGAGTAGATCCGACGGCGGACAGCATGCATATTGGGCATTTGATTCCATTTTTGACAATGCGCCGTTTTCAAATGCACGGGCATCGTCCGATTGTTCTAGTTGGCGGAGCGACTGGCCTGATTGGTGACCCAAGTGGCAAGAAAGAAGAAAGAAAGCTACAGACACTTGAGCAGGTTGATAAGAATGTGCAAGGGATCAAAGCGCAGTTAATGAGGATCTTCGACTTCGAAGGCGAAAATGGCGCAATCATGACCAATAACTTTGACTGGCAAGGCAAAATGGACTTGATCACATTTTTACGTGATTACGGTAAACATATTGGCGTTAATTATATGTTAGGAAAGGAAATAGTGTCCAGTCGTTTAGAAAGTGGTATTTCATTTACCGAGTTCGCGTACACACTTTTACAAGCAATCGACTTTCTTCATCTGTATCAAAACCACGACTGCAAAATGCAGATTGGTGGGAGCGACCAATGGGGAAATATTACAACTGGACTAGAGTTTATCCGAAAAATGGCCGGCGAAGATGCCAAGGCATACGGCCTGACTATTCCGCTTGTGACAAAAGCAGATGGAACGAAATTCGGTAAAACCGAAGGCGGAGCCATTTGGCTTGATCCTGAAAAAACATCTCCGTATGAGTTTTACCAATTCTGGATCAATGCAGCTGATGCAGATACGGTGAAATATCTTAAGTATTTCACATTCCTTACAAGAGAGAAAATTGAGGAACTTGAAAAATCATTACAGGAAGAGCCTCATCTTCGTAAAGCACAAAAGGCACTTGCTGAAGAAATGACCCGTTTAATTCATGGGGAAGAAGCCCTTCAGCAGGCGATCCGGATTACAGAAGCTCTATTTAGCGGAAATGTAAAAGAATTGTCTGTTGAAGAAGTAGAGCAGGGCTTTAAGGATGTACCTACGCATGTGCACAGTGGAGAAGACAATGGGCTTGTCAGCGTGCTTGTAGAAGCGAAGATATCTCCATCTCGCCGCCAAGCTCGTGAAGATATTCAAAATGGAGCTGTCCTAATCAATGGGGAGCGCGTCACAGATATTGACTATATATTGAGTGAGGAAGATAAGCTAGGTGGCGCCTTTACTATCATCCGCAGAGGCAAGAAGAAATATTATATGATCAGATATAATTAAGAAAAAGCCGGTTTCGTTTGTACGAGACCGGCTTTTCAAATGGAACCAAGAAGTTAAAATGCTGAGTTTCTTTTTTTATGCTTGATTTTTTTATTAAAATAAAATATATTGAATGTATAAAACCAAGTAAATTCATAGGAAAAATTAACTTTATAAAGCTGCGCAGGTGAAAAATATAGAAGGGCTGGAAGGAAGACGAAATGATTGATAAGCGAAATTTGAGGAGCCTTGTAGGAAATACCCCGTTATTTCAACTAGAATCATATCAGTTCAACAACGATGTAAAGATTTTTGCAAAGCTGGAATCTTTCAATCCGGGCGGCAGTGTGAAAGACCGGCTTGGATTTCATCTTGTAGAAGAGGCATTGAACAAGGGATTGATTCAAAGAGGGGATACAATCGTTGAGCCAACCGCAGGAAATACTGCCATTGGTTTAGCATTAGCGGCGATCCACTATGGCTTAAGAACGATTTTTGTTGTGCCTGAAAAGTTCAGTAAAGAAAAGCAAACACTCATGAAAGCTCTCGGGGCTGAGGTTGTTCACACTCCAACTGAGTTGGGGATGAAAGGAGCCATTGAAAAAGCCAAACAAATAGCTGAAACACGTGAAAGGGTGTATTATCCCAATCAATTTGCAAATGAATGGAATCCCGAAGCGTATTATCAAGGGCTTGGACCTGAAATTTATAAAGAATTGGCGGGGAATATTGATATATTTATTGCTGGGGCCGGGACAGGAGGTACTTTTACCGGTGTAGCCAAATATTTAAAGGAACAAAATCCTTTGATCAAAACGGTTGTCGTTGAACCGGAGGGCTCGATTATTAATGGTGGACAGTCGGGTTCGCATGAAACAGAGGGAATTGGGATGGAGTTTTTCCCGCCGTTTTTTGACCATTCATTATATGATGATGTTTATACAATTTCGGATCAAAAGGCATTTACAAGGGTGAAGGAAATAGCACTTCGTGAAGGACTACTAGTTGGCAGTTCATCAGGAGCTGTTCTTGAGGCTTGTTTGTTGGAGGCTGAAAAAGCCAATGCTCCCAAGAACATCGTAACGATTTTTCCGGATAGCAGTGAGCGATATTTAAGCAAAAATATTTATGGAGGGATAGAGAAATGAGGAAGAAAACAAAATTAATTCATGGCGGAAAAACAGTGGACCAATCAACCGGTGCTGTTTCATTGCCGATTTTTCAAGCGACTACCTTTAAACAGGATGGTGTTGGAAACTTTACTTATGAGTACGGACGAACTGGAAACCCAACCCGCGAAGGAGTAGAAACCTTCATCGCAGATCTGGAAGAGGGAAAAAGGGGATTCGCTTTTGCTTCAGGTATGGCGGCAATTACTGCGGTTACGCAGTTATTTTCTGCAGGCGACCATATTATTATCACTGATGACGTGTACGGAGGAACCTTTCGTTTAATGAGCAAAATTGTAAGCCGCTTTGGAATCGAAGCATCGTTTGTTGATACGACAGATCAGGGTAATGTTCAAGCAGCCATCCGCCCGGAGACGAAAGCAATCTTTATCGAAACACCAACAAATCCTTTGCTGAAAGTAACGGATATTGAAGCTATTGCTGCTTTGGCAAATAAAAATGAACTCACATTGGTTGTTGATAATACATTCAGCACTCCTTATTGGCAGCGGCCACTGACGTTAGGTGCAGATATAGTGGTGCATAGCGCGACAAAATATTTGGGCGGACACAGTGATGTTGTTTCGGGATTAGTGGTTACAAATAACGACGAGTTGGCTGAAAAGCTCCATTTCATTCAAAACGGTGCCGGAGCTGTTTTAAGCCCCCATGACAGTTGGCTCTTGATCCGTGGAATGAAGACGTTGGGTGTACGTATGGAGGAGATTGAACAGAATGCCAATAGCGTTGCTCAGTTTTTAAGAAACCATCCAGATGTTCATAAAGTGTATTATCCGGGCTTTTCCGATCATCCTGGTCATCACATTCATAAGCAGCAGTCCGAAGGATTCGGGGGAATGATGTCATTCGCCGTCAGCACAGAAGAACAAGCTTTGGAGATATTAAAAAATGTGAAATATTTTACGCTAGCTGAAAGCCTGGGTGCAGTTGAAAGCTTAATCTCTCTTCCAGCAAAAATGACCCACGCATCCATCCCGCGTGAACGCCGTTTGAAAATCGGCATTGAGGATGGGCTCATCCGCTTGTCAATCGGTCTTGAAGACAGCGAAGATTTAATAGAAGATTTAGCAGCGGCTTTTGAAAAAAGCAAGCAATTGAGTCATTGATGTTAAGTCTAAAAAGTTGACAAGAAAATTTATTTGTGCTATAATTTACATTTATAATTTTAGAGTTTATAATGGGATTCTCCTGGCCAGGGGAATCCCATTTTTTTATAAGTGAAGAAAGTATAATTTGTTATGGAAAATGATCTTTAAAAGAAGCTTTCTTTGTCCAGATCCATGCGCCATCGGCGCAAGGGTTAAGCCAGTCGCTTTTGAAGGTAAATTACGCCTTTTTCAGCGCTTGTCTTATGCTTGTTGCGCGCCTTGCGTTTTTCTAATCAGGGGGGAATTTCATGAATGAAGGCAAACGCAGTATAACTTCATTAATTTCGGCATTTGGTAGAGCCTATCATAGTCAGTTTGATACACCTAAAATTTTTGATGACTTTATCGCCAAGGATTTAATCTCCCAAAAGGAATTTAGGGACATAAAAGAGAATATGGTTCAAGGTATACAGTTCTTTAACAAAGATGTTGCGGAAAAATTCAAAGATAATCCGGAAGAAATTTTAAAGTGGGTTACACAGGTTCAATTATCCCCAACGCCGTTGGCACGAGCTGCGTATTGCGAAAAAGTGCTCCAAAATGAAATCAGGTTGGGAGTAGAGCAATATGTCATACTTGGAGCCGGGCTGGACACATTTTGCTTTCGGCATCCTGAATTTGAAAACAGTCTGGAAATATTTGAAGTTGATCACACTGCTACACAACAATTTAACAACTTAGGGCAGAAATCCCCTTCCTCCGCAAAGCGTAGGTGGGGGATGAATGCTT
>JAABNQ010000171.1 GCA_009928435.1 Bacillus sp. HF117_J1_D | reverse complement strand
CCCAGTAAACGGCGGCCGTAACTATAACGGTCCTAAGGTAGCGAAATTCCTTGTCGGGTAAGTTCCGACCCGCACGAAAGGCGCAACGATCTGGGCACTGTCTCAACGAGAGACTCGGTGAAATTATAGTATGCGTGAAGATGCGCATTACCCGCGACAGGACGGAAAGACCCCGTGGAGCTTTACTGCAACCTGATATTGACTGTCTGTGCAGCTTGTACAGGATAGGTAGGAGCCTTGGAAGCCGGAGCGCTAGCTTCGGTGGAGGCACTGGTGGGATACTACCCTGGCTGTATGGACCGTCTAACCCGCGACCGTGATCCGGTTGGGAGACAGTGTCAGGTAGGCAGTTTGACTGGGGCGGTCGCCTCCTAAAAGGTAACGGAGGCGCCCAAAGGTTCCCTCAGAATGGTTGGAAATCATTCGCAGAGTGCAAAGGCAGAAGGGAGCTTGACTGCGAGACCTACAAGTCGAGCAGGGACGAAAGTCGGGCTTAG
>JAABNQ010000041.1 GCA_009928435.1 Bacillus sp. HF117_J1_D | reverse complement strand
ATAAGCCTATCCATTTACTGGAACAAAATAGGCGTGTTCGCATTTTGTTCGCCCATAAACATTTTACTCATACAGTGCGCGTTCTATGCATATTTACTGTGACAGCTTTGCCTAAGAATAAAGAAAATGAAATTACTTTGATTTTCAAGACAGGCTGAACGAGTTATTTTAATTTTAATCAATGAATGTGTGGATCTAGTTCCGTAGACACGCACATTAAAGTTATTGTAAATTTCCGCATAGCATGTATAATCAATCTATAATTAAGGGAGGTTTATGCAGGTGAAGATGTTAGATAGGATTAGCGAATTTGCAGGCAATACCTTCGCAATATGGGTGTTGTTATTTGCAGCATTGGCATTTTTTATGCCAGGCGGTTTTACGTGGATTACACCTTACATATCTATTCTTCTGGGAATAATTATGTTCGGGATGGGTATGACATTATCTGTGGACGATTTTAAAGAGGTATTAAAGCATCCGAAAAAAGTGGCGATTGGTGTTCTTGCGCAATTTACGATTATGCCACTCATCGCTTTTGGACTTGCTGTTGGATTTAAGCTACCGCCTGAAGTTGCGGCAGGTGTCATCCTTGTAGGTTGCTGCCCCGGTGGTACTTCATCAAACGTTATGACCTTTTTGGCGAGAGGGAATGTGGCCTTATCTGTTGCCATCACATCTTGCACCACCTTATTGGCACCTCTTATAACCCCTGCATTGATTCTATGGCTGGCTAGCAAATGGCTACCAGTTTCGGCAGGCGATATGTTTCTATCGGTCGTGAAAATTGTCCTTATTCCTATTATTCTTGGACTCATTGTAAAAATGCTTTTCCGTAAGCAAGTAGAGCAAAGTGTAAAAGCTATGCCGCTTGTTTCCGTCATTGCAATTGTTGCCATCGTCGCGGCAGTTGTCAGTGGAAGTCAGCAAAAAATCGCTGAAACAGGTTTGCTAATCTTACTTGTTGTCATTTTGCATAATTGTTTAGGTTATTTGTTAGGTTTCTGGCTTGCTCGCTTATTAAAAGTAGACTATTCTGACCAGAAAGCCGTTGCCATCGAGGTAGGCATGCAGAACTCTGGACTTGGTGCGGCATTGGCGGCAGCGCATTTTTCCCCACTTGCTGCTGTACCAAGTGCTATCTTTAGTGTCTGGCATAATATTTCAGGCTCGCTGCTTGCTACATGGTGGAGTAAAAAAGCCGATAAGTGATTGTGTTCTATAAAATCTACGCACTTTTTGGGTGTTAGAATTTAAAACTTTGTACTCTACCACGTTTCAGTAGCGGATAGACTCCCCACCTTGACAAATTCATTCTTCACGTTCATAATGGTTATCAAATTATGAACGTTGAATGTAGACGAGGGACTAGTAAACGGATTTGTTCCGTGACAAGAGAGCGGAATTTACAAGCTGAGAGATTTCGCCACTGGAAAACCGTTGAACCTGCCTTCTGAGTCCCGTGCAAAAACATGGGCGTTTCCTGGCGTTATCAGGCAAAGTGGGGTGCCGATGCACCCAATAAATGGTGGTACCGCGGAAGCTGCGCTCTTTCGTCCTTTAATATGAGGATGGAAGAGCTATTTTATTTTTCTAAGAATGATCATTGTAATAGGAGATAGACCCATGAGAAAAAAAAGGATTGTTGTTAAAATCGGAAGCAGTTCCCTGACAAATGACAGAGGAGAAATCGATCAGGAAAAGTTTGCTGATCACGTTCAGGCATTGGCCGCTTTAAGAGGCGCCCATCATGAAGTGATACTTGTATCCTCAGGGGCTGTTGCCGCTGGTTTCAAAAACCTTGGATACCCTACCCGTCCGGTAACGGTAAAAGGAAGACAAGCAGCTGCAGCAGTCGGCCAAAGCCTCCTTGTGCAGTCCTATACAGAGAAATTGAGCGAATTTAACATCATTCCAGCACAAATTTTGCTCACACGAAGTGATTTTGCAGACAGATCCCGCTATAGAAATGCGTTTGCAACAATTAGCGAGCTCTTGGATCGCGGACTGTTACCGATTATTAATGAAAATGATACCGTGGCAGTCGATGAGTTGACATTTGGAGATAATGACATGCTTTCCGCTCTCGTCAGCGGGTTTATACACGCTGACATGCTCATCATCTTAACAGATATAAACGGTCTGTACGATTCCAATCCAAGGATGAACCCGGGTGCGAAGAAGTTTGATTATCTGGAGAATATTACAAAGGATTTGTTGAAATCTACTGATGAGACAGGCTCCAAAGTTGGAACAGGCGGCATGAAATCCAAATTATTGGCAGCAAAAACGGCAGTCTCCCTCGGTGTTCCTGTTTTCATTGGCAAAGGAATCGGAAAAAACAAGCTGCTTGAAATCCTTCGCGGAAACGGAGACGGCACATACATCGCGAACGGATCACTCGATCCTATTAATACGAGTAGGCAATGGATCGCCTTTCACTCTGAAACATCAGGAAAAATTTATGTTGACCAGGGAGCGGAGGATGCCATTCTTCATAGAGGTAAAAGCTTACTGCCTGCCGGTGTTTTCAAAGTGAAGGGAAATTTTCAAAAAGGCGATGTTGTTGAAGTTTACGGGGTAAATGGATTGTTGGGAAGAGGAGAAGTCACGTACTCCTCTCCAGAGCTTAGAGATTTGATTGAAAAAAGAAGCTGTGAAGAGAATAAGGAGACATTTATGCCGACCATTGAAGTCATCCATCGCAATAGATGGGTTAAGGTCTAATTAACGACATTCAGCAGAAGTCTCCCATTTCTGTAAGTGGCGGGGTTCAAACCCCGGCTGAATGAAGTCAAAGCCTCCGGAGACATCAGATTTTCAGAGGAAATTTTTATCGAGCTTCGCTTGATAAAATCTGGGCACAGATACGCCAAGGCCTATTTGTTTAGAATAATTTTACGAGTGATAGGAGAGGAATACTGATGACACTAAAAGAGAAGGCTTCCGTAAGTGAAGTGGAAGAAAAAGGGAAAGCTGCATTAAAAGCCAGCAGAGCACTTGTTAACCGTTCAACAGAGGAGAAAAACAGGGCCCTTGAGTTGATTGCTGAACAACTGTTGAAGGATAAAGATGATATTATTCAAGAAAACGAGAAGGATTTGCAAGCAGGCAAGGAAAGAGGTCTGTCTGATTCAATATTGGACCGGATCATGTTGAATGAAAAACGAATTGAGGATATGGCACATGCCATTAAACTTCTAATAGATTTGAAAGATCCTATTGGTGAAACATTGGAGATTATTAAGAAGGAAAACGGCATGACCATCACGAAAAAAAGGGTCCCTATCGGCGTGGTTGGCATGATCTATGAAGCGAGACCGAATGTGACGATTGATGCAGCCACTCTATCCTTAAAAACTGGAAATGCGGTTATATTAAGGGGGAGTTCTTCCGCTAAATTCTCCAATTTGGCTATCGTCCAAACCATTCACAAAGCACTGGGAAAAAGCGCGGTTCCAGTAGATGCTGTCCAATTGATAGAAGATACGAGAAGAGAAACAGCTAAGGAATTATTCAAATTGAATGATTATCTGGATGTATTGATTCCACGTGGAGGAAAGCAACTCATTGAAACAGTCATCCGAGAATCAACTGTACCAGTCATCGAAACTGGAGCCGGAAACTGCCACGTCTATGTGGATGAGTCTGCAAATAAAGAAATAGCTGAGAACATTGTGCTCAATGCCAAACTGCAACGCCCATCTGTTTGCAATGCTATTGAAACAGTACTCGTACAAAAAGATTGGTTCGCAAACCATGGTAAGGAATTGCTTGAGAAGCTTGATCAAAACAACGTAGAAATCCATGGTGACAAGTCAGTTCGCAAAGTTTTCCCTAAAGCTACAGAAGCTACTGCGGAAGATTGGGCAACAGAGTATCTTGGACTGAGTGTCAGTGTAAAAGTCGTGGAAGATGTAAACGAAGCTATCCAGCATATTAATCAATATGGAACGAAGCACTCTGAATCCATTGTCACTGCAAATGAAGAAAACGCACAAATATTTCAAGTCGCTGTGGACGCATCAACTGTTTATCATAATGTTTCCACTAGATTTACAGATGGGTTTGAGTTTGGTTATGGTGCAGAAATCGGCATCAGTACCCAGAAATTGCACGCGCGTGGACCGATGGGACTTAACGCCCTTACATCAACCAAGTTTTATGTATCTGGTGATGGACAAGTTCGTAAATAAAGTGATTAAATAATATTAAATAGATGATTAGAGAGAGAAGGAGAATAAGTTTTGAACAAACAAATTGACATTCAACTAAGTACAAACCGCAAAGACAAACCGTCTCTTTCCAACTTGAAATTTGGAAAAACTTATACTGATCACATGTTTATGATGGATTATTCGGGGGAAAAAGGCTGGCATGATCCTAGAATTGTGCCATACCAACCAATCACACTCGATCCGGCTGCAACAATTTTCCATTATGGGCAAACCATTTTTGAAGGTCTAAAAGCATATATATCAGAAAATGAAGAAGTTTTCTTATTTAGACCAGATGAAAATATCAAGAGACTGAACAGGTCAAGCAGCCGCATGTGTATACCAGAAGTGGACGAAGAGATCGCGCTTGAAGCACTCAAAAAGCTTGTGTCCATTGACCGTGACTGGATTCCTAATCAGGAAGGCATGTCATTATACATCCGTCCTTTCATCATATCAACCGAACCCAACCTGGATGTAACACCTTCAAAATCATATACATTTATGATTATCATGTCGCCAGTTGGCAGCTTTTACAAAGAAGGAATGAACCCTGTAAAAATAGCGGTAGAAAGCGAGTTTGTCCGAGCTGTCCGTGGAGGAACAGGGAATGCAAAAACAGCCGGCAACTATGCGGCTGCCATGATCGTCCAGGAAAAAGCAAGTGCTTCCGGCTACTCCCAGGTACTTTGGCTTGATGGAAAAGAAAATAAATATATTGAAGAAGTAGGAAGTATGAATGTATTCTTTAAAATAAATGGTGAAGTAGTTACACCTGCACTTAGCGGAAGCATTCTGGAGGGAATTACCAGAAAGTCTGTTATAGAGCTTTTGCAGCATTGGGGTGTACCAGTATCTGAGAGAAGAATTTCAATAGAGGAATTACATGATGCTTCCCAAAACGGACAATTAGAGGAAGCATTCGGCTCTGGTACGGCTGCAGTCATTTCACCTATTGGAGAATTATTCTGGAAAAATGAGAAAATGATCATCAATAACGGAAAAACGGGTGAATTGTCATTAAAGGTCTACAATTCATTGACTGGTATTCAAACGGGTAAGGAAGAGGATCCGTTTGGATGGAGAATAAAAGTAGAATAGATTGTGAACCCAGACACGGAGCCGCCCACGGGACGGCTCCTGTTTTCGTTAAACGTACTGAAAGAAAGGAGCAATAAAGTGAATCCCATTCCTGACCATATCAAAAAAGGATTAAGTATCTTATTCATTGGCTTTAACCCCAGTATTCGGTCAAGTGAGACCGGACACCATTACGCCAATCCCTCCAATCGCTTTTGGACAATTCTTCACAAAGCAGGATTAACCGAAAGGAAGTTCGACCCTAGCGAAGACGGCACATTATTGGAGATTGGGTATGGATTTACCAATATCGTTGCAAGACCCACACGAAATGCCCAAGAAATCACTGCTGAGGAATACAGAGAGGGACAAGAAATATTAATGGAGAAAATCTCATTCTATCGTCCGAAAATGGCCTGTTTTGTTGGAAAAGGAGTTTATCAGCAATATAGCAAAAGAAGAAATGTTGCTTGGGGGAAACAAAATAACCCTGTTGTTCCGGGAGTCATTGAGTTTGTTGGACCTTCATCAAGCGGTCTGGTTCGGATGTCCGTAGATGAAATTGCAGCTATCTATAAGCAAATGAAGGATTTGTTAAAGTAAAGATTGGTTCATCTCGATGCTAGAGACTGCTATTCAGTTATCTAGTCATTTTTTTATTTTTTTTGAGGTAAACCTTTGAAAGTAATGGTAGTATATTACTATGTCATTCATATACCATTCAATCAATAGTAGGAAGGGGGAAGCTGCTGTTGAAAGGGCATATCATTGTTGCGGATGATGATCCAGATATTAGAGAAGTGCTAAAGATGTATTTAAGCAGGGAAGGCTTTCGGATACTTGAGGCAGAGGACGGAAACAAGGTATTGGAACTTTTTAATGCTCATGGAGCTGATCTGCTGATTTTAGATGTTATAATGCCTGGTTTGGATGGATTTGAAGTGTGTCAGCTAATTAGAAAGAAAAGCGATGTACCCGTTTTATTTTTAAGTGCAAAAGACGATGATACAGATAAAATCGTTGGGCTTGGAATCGGAGGAGACGATTTCATTTCCAAACCCTTCAGCCCCTCTGTTTTAACAGCAAAGGTCAAGGCACAATTCCGACGAAACCGTTTATTTCAACAGAAAATAGAAAACACTCAACCCCTACTTTCTTATCATGGACTTGTTATTAATCCAGATAATTATTCTGTGCAAATGAATGGAAATGAAATCCAATTATCTGCTAAAGAGTTTCACATTTTAACATTGCTGGCTAAAAGCCCCAATCGTGTATATACAACTGAGCAAATCTTTGAACATGTGTGGGGAGAGGAAAGTTCAGGTGATTTTCGAACCGTTATGGTTCATATTAGCAACTTAAGGAAAAAAATTGAAACAAATCCGGCAAGCCCTCATTTTATAGTAACGGTAAGGGGCATCGGCTATAAATTTCATTACTCGGATTGACGAAAGCTGTTTAAAAAATGGCGTATCTCAATTATCGTCAATCCTGCTTCTTTTGCTTCAACAATTAAAGATACCCATGCCATATCTAATTCCTTATCCTTATTTTTTACATCCACAATGAATTGGTTCAAGACCGTTTCCCCCCATAACTGGATATTATTTAATAGTCTACACGCACTTGTATAATTCAAAATTAAAATTTCTTAAAGTTCAGTTAAATTTTTCTAAAATTTAGTTAAAGTTTTCGATTGAGTAAAGAAAGATCAATCAAATCGGTACCATGGATAAGAGGTGAAAATGTTATGAAAGCTGCTGTAGATATGATCCATTTACCTGGTTATGAAGAGCTAAAGATATTGGACCAAAACGCGCTGTGGGTTTTTGTATCCGCTGTGCAACAATCCACTCATTCTCCTGTTCTGATTAGAATGCGCTCAACTGAGAATCCAAACATCTCCGAAAATCAACACGACAAATCACATCTGCGTGAAAATCATCAAATAGAAGGAATATTGAATCTGATCACAATGGGAGAATATAACAATCAATCCTTTCTAGTAACAGAATTTTTTGATGGGCTTTCTTTGGATACATTATTAAAAGAAAACACGTTAAACATCACTCACTTTCTCAGCATTTCCATAGAATTGGCATCAACCATTCAGCAATTGCACAGCAGACAAATAATCCATAAACATATCCATCCTGCGAACGTTCTTATACGTATGAAGCCTTTTAAGGTGAAACTAACTGGGCAGGATTCCGTTCATAAAGATAAAAACACATTGTTGCCAGGTCCACTGGCACACTATATGTCTCCAGAACAGACAGGTAGGCTGAATCGGAACGTCGATAAACGATCCGACCTCTACTCTCTGGGTATTTTGTTCTATCAAATGCTTACTCAATCGCTTCCTTTTGAGCTTCAGGACCCGGTTGATCTCGTTCATGCCCATCTTGCAAAAATCCCAAAGCAGCCCATTGAGTTGAATCGTAAAATCCCGCGTTTACTTTCTGATATTGTCATGAAGTTACTGGAAAAAAATCCAGAGTCTCGATACCAAAGTGCCTATGGTCTGAAAGAGGATTTATTGGAATTTAAAAATAGATTTGGACTCGGTGAAGATAGCCCCGCTTTTCCTCTAGGGGAGAAAGACCACATGCCGCAGTTCGACTTCGGTGAAAAGCTGTTCGGTAGGAAAAAGTCTGAACAAGCTTTACGTCATGCACTTGATCGTTGCTGTAATGGCCACTCAACGATTGCTTTTATAACGGGTGAGTCGGGAATTGGTAAAACAGCTCTCGTCAATACGATTCAGCAACCACTCTATCAATATCGTAGCTATTACATTTCTGGAAAATTCGATTTATTAAAAAAGCAAAAACCGTATGCTTCTCTTATTCAAGCCTTTACGGACCTAATTAAACAGCTATTGTCCGAAGGCCGTGAAAGGATTGCTTATTGGAGGAAGACACTGGAAACGGAGCTTGAAGGGCATTTGCCTGTACTCGCTTCTATTATTCCTGAATTTCAATGGATTGTCGGAAAACAAAAAGAGCCGGAGAATGTGACGGCATTGGAGGCCAATAACCGTTTACGCTACTCGTTTGACAAGCTTATTTCAGTATTTTCAAAAAAGGGGCACCCGCTCATCTTGTTTTTAGATGATTTGCAGTGGGCAGATCAAGCAACGATCGATTTGCTCCATCATGTGGCCATATTACAACCAGTTAACCGTTATTTATTCATCATAGGGGCATATCGTGATAACGAGGTATCACCCGGCGATCCCTTTCACATCATGCTTCAGGATATGAAAGAAAAAGGACTTAGACCTATAGAGATCCAATTGGTGCCTTTAAATGAGAAAGATATGCAAGCCTGGATCAAACATTTGTTTGCGTGTTCCGATCAGGAATCTAAGGAAATGGCGATATTTATTCAAAGAATCACAAAAGGAAACCCATTCTTTACTAAACAGCTACTGCAGGCATTCTATGAGCAAAGATTCATCGCTTTGGATGAAGTGACAAAAACATGGACAATTGACTTTAAAAAGCTCCATAATATGAATTTCGCTGAAAATATTGTGAATTTTATTATTGACCGTTTTCATAAACTTCCGTTAGAAGCGCAAGATCTGTTAAAACATGCTTCTTGTATCGGTAATCAATTTGGCCTGTCTTTATTGAGGGATGCACTAAATGAAAAAGACAATCGCGAGATTGCTAGATTATTATCGCTTCCAACAGAAGATGGCCTCATTGTTAGGATCAATACGGCATATTCATCTGATTATCCAGGGGAAGGTAGTAATCATGTAGAAGGGATATCAAATGACTATCAATTTTTACATGATAAAGTACAGCAAGCGATTTACTCAACAATGAGCAACGTTGAACGCAAAGAAAGGCATTTAACCATTGGCAGATGCCTTTCCGATTTGTCTAAGCAAGAGGGATCTATTGAAAAATATATATTTGATATCGTGAATCACTATAATCACTGCATTCCATTGCTGAATCCCCATGAAAAAATTCAATTGGCAGAATGGAATATGCTGGCTGGTAAAAAAGCAAAGGAAGGAGTTGCATTGAAAGATTCCTATTCGTTTTTTAAGATAGCCAACAAACTACTCGGGGATGATGCATGGACCAATCATTATGAATTAGCTGTTCACATTGCGATGGGACTTGGTGAACTGGCATATTTAAACAATCAATTTTCATTTTCCGAGGAAAAGTTTGATGAAGCTTTAGAGAAAGTTAAGTCAAAAGAGGAAAAACTGGAGATTTACAATTTAAAAATGACCTTGTACACACATATACACCGGGTGGAGGACTCTGTTGATTCAGGTCTGAAGGCTCTTAGGCTATATGGATGGATCATTGATAAAAACCCTGGCAAGCTAAAGGTAGGAGCTGAGTTCCTCAAAACCCGAATCTATTTGAGGAAATATGGAATGGATTCCATCGAGCGTCTGCCTAAAATGGAAAACAAGGATCTCCAACAGATTACGAAAACGTTATTAGCAATGAACGCCTCTGCTTATCATCTGGATCAAAATTTGGCTGCACTCCTTATATTAAGGGCGTTCCGGCTTACATTAAAACATGGGAATGCAGACATGTCAGCACTCGTTTATATTAATTATGCTCTTATTTTAAGCTCAGGCTTTGGACGATATGATGAAAGCTACGACTTTGGGAAAATGGCTATTTCAATAGCTGATCAAAATGATAGCACTATCCTGAGGGCAAGTGCTTATTTCATTTTTGGCACTTATATTAATCACTGGAAGAAACATATAACAGAAAGCGAACAGATGCTTGAGCAATCTCAAAAACTTTGTATTGAAACGGGGAATCTACATCTTGCAGGTGCCAACAGCTCGTTTCTTTGCTTATCTAACTTCTTGAAAGGACATAGTTTACAAGAAACAGCTGATTTAATTGAATGGCAACGGAACTTTTCAGTGAGTATACAATATACACTCGCTGATGATTTTTTATACGAATTAAACAATTGGATCTCTGTATTAAAAGAAAAGCATCATCCGAATTGGCATTTCGAGTTTAAAACAGCAGATGAATCAGCGATGATGATTCATTATACATTGCGATTGCAATTTGCCTATTTACTGAATGAAAAAAGCATTGCCAAAAACGTTATGAACAAATTAGGGAAATTGGTAGATCAATCGCTATTCTTGATCATAGCTCCTGAATATTATTTTTATGAGTCTCTATGGCTGTTAAGAAGTTTAAAAGATGACAGTAAGATGTTTGATCCATTACGAGCCAAAAAACGCATGAAGCGGAATCTCAAGCAATTTAACAGATGGATGAGCCATAGTCCTGTTAATTATGCTCACAAATACTATTTACTTAAAGCTGAAACAGCCGCTTTAGAAAATGATGTGGAAAAGGCAACGACATACTTTGAAAAAGCGGCAGAGACAGCGGCTGAAAATGGATTTAACCAAGATGAAGGAATCATTAATGAGCTGGCGGGAAAATTTTATAAAAATCAAGGCTTTCCTCGCTTGGCAAAAACAGCCTTGCTTGCCGCTGTTGATGCTTATGATAAATGGGGAGCTCAGAAAAAAATCGCTATGCTAAAACAGGAATATCCCGGCATGTTTCAAGAAACAGAGCTTTCACAAGCGGGAAATGGCGCAAGAGCTTATTCTATTGATTTAAAATCCATTTTAAATGCTGCTCGTGCCCTATCAAGTGAAATTGTATTAGAAAAATTAATTTGCAAGGTGATGGATATTGTTTTAGTAAACGGTGGCGCGCAAAAAGGAATCATGTTGATAAAAGACGCAGATACCCTTGAGCCCATTGTTCAAGGCAGCATTGATGAAGGTGGAACACAGATCACCCATAGCAGTACGATTCGTTTTCCAAGACATATTGTGCATTACGTTGAAAAGAGTCTTGAGCCTGTGATTTTAACAAATTCAACTACTGATCAAAGATTCGCTTCCGATCCTTATATTCAAAAGAATAAACCTAAATCGGTTTTATGTTTTCCGGTTCTTCACCAAGGGAAGCTCGGAGCAATTATTTATTTAGAAAATAATGTAATCGTGTCTGCTTTTTCGCCTGATAGGATAGAAATTTTGAACTTAATCTCTTCACAGGCAGCGATCTCTATCGAGAATGCTCTGTTATATGAAAGCTTGGAAAAGAAAGTAATCGATCGTACAAAAAAGCTAAGAGATGCAAACGATAATTTAGAGAAAGCTAATCAGGAATTAGCCGATGTTGAAATGTCAAGACGCCAGCTTTATTCCGATATTTCTCACGATTTGCGCTCACCTATAACAGCAGCTCAAGGATATATTGAAGCGATTTTGGATGGCGTCATTCAGGACAAAGAAGAGCAGATGCATTATCTTACCAAAAGCCATCAGCGCTTGTTGACTTTAAATGAAATGATCCACGATTTATTCGAATTATCAAAACTGGAATCAAAAGGAATCATATTCAACAAGAAGGCGATTCGTGCAGACGACTTGTTCAATCATTTGCGCACACTGTTTGAGCATGATATTGTAAATTCGAATGTGTTCTTTTCAGCTGAAATGGACGATTCCCTTCACAAAGGCTATCCATTTGTTGAGGTGGATGTGAGAAGGATGGAGCAGGTGGTTCAAAATCTGATTACGAATGCAGTCAAACATGCGGACTCCGGAGAAATTGGCCTTCACTTAATGAAAGATAGTGATAATCATGAAGTGATCCTTGCTGTCACTGATTTGGGACAAGGAATTCCCGAAGAGGAGCTCCCATATATCTTTGATCGATTCTACACAAAATCAACGAAACAACGAGCTGGACATGGACTTGGATTGGCTATTTGCAAAGAGATCATTGAGTCACATAAAGGAAAAATAACGGTGGAAAGTAAGCTCAATGAAGGGACATCATTTTTCATTCACCTTCCAGCTACTCATCTACATCATGACGAAGGAACATCAAAACATTGAGCAATTGATTCGAGCCAGAGGGTTTTTTATCGCATGTAAGATGTGTTAAAATGATTTTGAAAGATGATAGACTCCTAGAGATCTTATATACAAAGGTGGTTTTACAAATGAATGTGAATCTTCCGCCAAAAACTTGTACAATTGAACGTCTTGTTACAGTGCCTGCTGATGTAAAAAAAGTGATTGAGGGCCGGAAAACGGCAACAAGAAGAAATGGTCGCTACGCGGACATTGGTGAAATAATGGAATTGCAGGGAAAGGAATTTATCGTTGAGAACGTATATTCTCAAAGCCTTGGAGAAATGACTGATGAGCATGCAAGACAAGAAGGGTATGAAAATTTGGAGGAATATAAGAAAGTCATTTTAGGGTTTCATCCCGGTATGAAATGGGTTCCCCAAATGAAAGTTTGGGTTCATGAATTCTCACCCGCTTAAACAAACGATAAATGTGAAAAAATAATCTCCATCTCTTTGAGGGAGGTTATTTTTATTTGTAAACGAACGCCTTTGATGCTTCCTTATTTATCCTCATAATATCTTTATTCTTTCATAAAATGGACAAGGAGGGATAGACGTGGAGGCAAAGTCTGCTTTAAAGGATTGGCATTTGATCTTATGAGGAAAACTTTACTGACGTATGTTTGTTTGTTCACAGGAGCATTTCTTCAGGGAATGGCCATGTCTTTGTTTTTGTTTCCTCATTCGATTCCCTCAGGTGGTGCGGCTGGGATCGCACTCCTACTGAACCATTGGTTTGGTTTGTCATTGGGGTTTTCTTTATGGCTGGCAAATGCCGTCTTCTTATTATTCGCATTGAATTACTTTGGGTATACGTGGACTTTCCGGACTGTGCTTTCAGTAGCGACAACTTCCGCTACTGTCAGCTATTTTACTATGCAAATACCATTAAGTTCACACAACTTATTATTTGATATGGCAGCCGGAAGCTTATTTTTTGGCATAGGGGTCGGTTTGCTTATTCGTGTAGGCGCATCAAGCGGCGGGATGGTTATCCCGGCGCTGATGATTGCCTTTCATAAAAATTGGAGCCCAGGAAAAGTGATGATGGGGATCAACCTGTTCATTTTCCTTTTAACTTCTTTAGTCATAGATGATAAAATCGTCATTTATGCCATCATTTGCCAGTTTATGTCAACCAATATCATAGATTTTATTTATCACATAAACATTCGCCGAATCCCTTTCATGTCATTAGGATGGAGAAGAAGATAAGGATTATTTATGTCAATAAGTGAATGGAGAAGTACTCATTGTTCTTTATTTCCATTTTATTCATTTGGTTAATATTTCCATATGTTAAATATGAACGGATTCCTCGCATCCATGCACCATGGCCAAAAACCAGGATATTCTTATGTTTTTTATACAGTTGAAGGAAAGATATGATTCTTTTTTCAAGATGTTGAACGGGTTCACCGACTGTGATAGCCAGCGGATTATTTATCCAATCAGCTCCCAATGCCTCTGTCATTTTTTCTTTTGGGATACCTTCAAATGACCCAAAGTCCAGTTCATCAAGCAGTTGCTCCAGTTTCGGCTCGTATCCATAGATCTGTGCCGTTTCCTGCGTCCTTTTTAGTGTGCTGGCCAAAACAAGATCAAAAGGCGCTAAGCTTTTCAAGTACCTCGTATTAGCTCGAATGTCTTTTAGGCTATTTTCAGTGACAGGAGAAATACTGATATCGCGCCTGCCTTGCAGCCATGTCTTTTGATTCCATTCAGTGGGCAGATGTCTTATAAAGGTAGCTTGCATTCATTTTTCTCCAAGAAAAATGTCTCACATCTTAACCCGCATCTTTGCGCCTCTAAAATTAAGACATCAGATAGCTTCACATTTCCCAAATTGACGTTCGCTCCAATCTTATTAATGAAATACATTTGATATTTGGGAAGGGGTGCTTCAAAGATGATTTTATTGCAGTCAATCTCTTTTAATAATTCATCCACCAAATCAGATTTAATCAAACCGCTTTGATCGTAAATGCCAGAGGTGCCGGAATCTCTTCCTTCCGTGATGACATAGCAGCAGCCAGCTTCAAGGAAGCTCCATACCTCATCTACCCAATCCGAGCTGGACATCTGCTTGTTTACATCTTTAGATCCAACTTCCGCTATGACATGGAAATCTTCCTTGAATTGATCCACAAGATTAAGTCGTTCCTCCAATGGAATTTCGATTGTCCCATTGGAAATTTCTATCCAATCCATCCCTATATTCTTTAAGTATTTGGCATACTCAGGCAGTTTGTTTTGATCATAGGCTTTTTCAAATAAGGTGCCCCCGCAATATGGTTTGATGTCAAACCTTTTATATAAGCTGACTTTTTTGTCGACATTCGGCGTGAGATAGGCTGAGCCGATTCCCAGCTTAGCAATATCGATAATATGCCCATAATCGTTTAAAATATTTTCCAGCTCCTTCAAAGGGACGCCAAAATCTACGATGGACGTAATACCATAGGTTCTCGTTCCGAAAGTCCTTTTCGGTAAATCCAAAAATTCCATATGGAATAACCCTCCTCCATTATCTAGGATAGAGTATTCAGTAACTGGGCAAGAGTGCCGTATATGTTGAATTAATTTATTGTATTTGCATAAAAAGCAAGTATGCCGCCAAAATAAAAAAGATATTGAAACTCGGCGAATGGGAGGGAAAAAGTTGCCGAAGCAAAAAAGCAAGGGGATGACTATTACTGCAATTGCATCTATTCCCCTGATTTTAGTGTTGGGGAATTCCATGCTTATTCCAATCTTGCCGAAAATGAAAAGTGAGTTGGATGTTTCCCAGTTTAAAATCAGTTTGATTATAACAGTCTTTTCGATGGCTGCAGCTGTATCCATCCCTATTTTAGGCTATTTATCTGATCGTTTTTCCCGTAAGGCCATCATAATCCCGGCACTTATCTTATATGGAGGAGGAGGGATACTGGCAGGAGCGGCTTCTGCATGGTTTTCTAATGCGTACTTATGGGTTTTGGCTGGAAGGGTGCTGCAGGGGATTGGTGCTGCTGGCACTGCTCCTATTGCTATGGCTTTGACTGGTGACCTTTTTAAGGGAGGGGAACAAAGTAAGGTACTCGGGCTGGTTGAAGCATCGAATGGGTTTGGAAAGGTTATCAGTCCGATTCTTGGGTCGTTGTTGGCAATGATTATATGGTATGCTGCATTTTTTGCTTTTCCCGCTTTTTGCCTTATCTCCATACTTTTGACACTATTTTTTGTAAGGGAGAAGAAAAAAGATGAAGAACCACCAGGTGTCGGCGATTATATCAAGGGGCTGGGAGCTGTCTTTAAGAATGAAGGGCGATGGCTTTTTGTTGCCTATTTTACAGGTGCAGCATGTTTATTCACGCTGTTCGGAATATTATTTTACATATCCGATATTCTTGAAAAAGATCACCATATTGATGGTTTACTAAAAGGTGGAATATTGGCAATCCCTCTATTGTTTATGACATTAACTTCCTACATTACCGGAAGCAAGATTGGAAAGAACATGAAATTAATGAAGAAGCTGATTATTATAGGGTTATTATTGATGACAGCGTCGTTTTCAATTTTAGTGTTTTTTAAGGGATTGATCCCTTTCATCTCCATTCTGGTTTTCAGCAGTATAGGAACGGGACTTGTTCTTCCTTGTATTAACAGCTTTATTACCGGGTCAGTATCTGCGGAACGCAGAGGATTTGTCACTTCTTTATATGGATCTGTCAGATTTTTGGGAGTCGCCATTGGTCCGCCGGTTTTTAGCGCAATGATGGATTGGTCAAGATCAGGAATGTTTTTGGTCACTGCTGGAATAACACTTTTGGCTATGTTGTTATGTCTGTTTTTCATCCGGGTGAAGAAAGAGGAATCTTCTACAGGCAGCAGCACGTTATTTGAGCAATTAAAGTTCACATAAAGGAGCGAATCAAAGTGGAGATATATTTTTCACCTGAGGTGATAAATCCACATTTTCAGCTATTGAATATTATGGATGCAAAAGGAAAAGCAGTTGGAAATATTGCTTTTTTATTTGATGAAAAGAAATTATATGTACATGGTTTGTTGGAGGAGAAAGGGGTGGAGGCAGATTTTAAGGATTTGGTCACTCCCTATTTAAAAGGATTGGCAAAAGCGAAAGAAGGATTGGATATTTATTCTTGTCTATATTCGGGCTGTGAAAAAATTGAGATCAATGATGAAAGAAAGGGCGGAAATGGATAAACCGGAAAAAGGGCCTTGAGCAAGAGCAAGGCTTTTTTTCTTTGTATATTCTGAAAACGGCATGTTATACTTAGAGTTATATCTAGCTGAAAGGTTAGTTTTATTCATTACGCAGAAGAAAGAAAGGTCAGTCATCCAGCTACAAAATGGGTTGTGCTAAAGGAAGGGTGGACAGCCCTTTGGAGGACTCCTTCCTTCAAAACGATTGCTATTATCGACTTGGTGGACTCAATGGCAAACGTTGTCTGGATTGCAGCCATTCTTTATGTATACGTCGAGGAAATCTTAGCGAAAAGTGAAGCATGGTGGGGGTACATCAATTCAGCTTTTTTTGCTGGCCTCTTATTGACCGGTATGGGGTTATACCGAATCGGGCAAAGCGTAAAAAATAAATTGCATGGAGCTATTATTTTCGGAACGATATTTTCTGGAATTTTCACCTTCTGCTTCGGTCTCTCTTCCATACCGTGGCTGTCGCTCATATTATCATTCTTGACAGGCGCTGTTGTTCAAGTCAAGCTGCTCGGTCAACAAACGGTCGTACAATTAAAAGCTTCAGCCAGTCTGTTGCCTAAAGTCATGTCAGCTAGAGAATCCATTTCAACAGGGGTGTTTGGAATCTCTTCCTTGTTGATGGGTTTAGTGGCAGAGCATTTTGGCGTTCAATCTGTTTTTGTTATAGCAGCTGTAATACAAATATCTGTTGGTTTTTGGGCTTGGGCCAATCAAAAATCATTGCAAATATAATGTTTTGGGAGCAGTTAGTTGCTCCCTTTTTCACTTTAAATTGCTGATTATGATAGAAAAGCATGGCAATATAGAAGATGAGAAACTCACAAGTATACCGTAATTGAATTATGTAAACTAAAACGCGTTGTTTTTAAATTTTTCCAGGCAATTTTTGCAAATACAAGTCTTAAATAAATATTCTTGAGGAACTTGTTCAAAAATTTCTTTTGGAAATGACTCTTGACTGCACCAGCAATGGCCCAGTTTTTTGTTCTGAGAGTAGCAGCAATTGTTGAGATGACCACAAATAGGACACTCTTCACCTTTATTTTTCAAAGCTTCCCACCACCAGAGATTATTTTTTGCGACGATTATATTTTAGTTGAAACAAAGCGGCCCTGCAAACGTATATAAAATACAAGGGGGGATCACATTGAAATATTTCATGATGGGAATTCTTCTGTCTGCTATTTTAACGGTGCTCAGTTTATCAGTTTGGGGGATGAATATGGCTGTTAACATTACCGGGGGAATCGGGCTGCTTCTCCTCATCCTAAGCATGATCATATTGGGGTCAATGGTAAGCGGTGACCGGATGCGAGCCAACTTTGCTTCTGAATCAATGGAAGAAAGGCATAAAAGAACGAGTGTAAGTGCGAGATTGTTCTTAATGGGATTACCCAATCTAGTTGTGTCCGCGTGTCTCTTCTATTATTTTAGCTAAATACCTTTTTCTGTTGTACCTTCAAATAGGCTCATTATAGCTCTTCATGGTTACTCAACATTGTTTAAATACTGTTTCTGCTCAGTCAACTTCAACCAAATTCCCCCAATCGAGATGGCTGCCGCCAACAGCCCAAACGGCAAAACGTATCCATTGGTCCAATCGACTAATAAGCCGAACAGGGCAGGAGAAGCTACAATGAAAAATTGGTTTAAGGTCAGTGCAAAGCTGACTGTCAGTCCAATAAAACGATGGTCAGATCTTTCAGCAATCATGACAATGAATAAGCTATACCAGCCAATCCCTAGAAATCCAAAAAAGAAACACAGCAAGCCGACTGCCCATAATGACAGATGAGTGGACGAAAGGAGCAGTATGATCATAATGAAAACTGTTGACCAAATCGTCATTTGCAGTGGTTTGCTTCGGTTTCCCTGAAAAAGGTTGTCGCTGATCCATGCAAGTATCACCCTCCCAAACATGCCGCCAACCAAGGCAAGGCTTAACAGAGAACCAGCCAGACCAAGGTTCATATGAAAGGCGTCCTTTAAGAAGCCCATTAAGTGAGCTACGATAATGAGCTGTACAGAAACCATCGTGATGCCGATGAAAAATACAGGATATAACTGATAATTATTTTTGATACGGATTAATTTTTCCTTGAAGGTATATTGTTTTGCCTGCTTCGCATCTATTCCCGAATTTTTATAAATGAAAAGGAAGATCAGCCCGCCTGCCACTGCTACACAAGCTTGCAGTAATATGGCAGAGTGCAGACCGAAGTGGTGGAAACAGAAAGGCAGTGATGCAGCTGCAACTGCTCCGCCAATCGGTATTCCAGTCTGCCGGATACCCATGGCAAGTCCGCGCTGCTTTCCAGGAAACCATTTGACGATTGCGCTGCTGCCTCCAGGCTGTGCGGTTCCATACCAAATACCCACGAAAAACAGATTGATCAATAAAACTATGTAACTATCAATTGAATAGGCGACAAACGTGTTGAGACCCAGCAAAACGGAACCGAATCCCACCACCCATTTTTCACCGTATCTATCCATTAAATTCCCAAAAATTATCATGGAAAAAATCGGCCCGATATTAACTGCTGAAACAATGAATCCAGTTTCAAATTGAGTAAGATTGAATGCTTGCTGATAAAAGGCAGCCATCGGTCCCATTCCAAAGATAACAAAAGAGGCACAGGTTTGGGAAAACGTGGCAACTATCAAAATAAGCCACTTATAATGTATTCCATTGCCCAAATCACCCATGGTATAACACCTCTGAAATATATATTTTATGTTCAATCACTCGAGAAGAAATAGGTTGTTTCCTTATTTCTATGCTAGTATTATAATAACAGCATGGATTTATTTGAAAAGAGGGTTTTCAATTGAAGAAATCAATATATGGCTTAACAATAGATCAACTGACAGACTGGTTAGTCGAGCACGGACAGAAAAAATTCCGTGCACAGCAAGTGTGGGATTGGTTATATACAAAGAGAGTTGACAGTTTTTCTGAGATGAAGAACGTGAATAAAGACTGCTTGGAGTTGTTGGATGAACATTTTTCCATTCAAGTACTCAAACAGGCGGTAAAGCAGGAATCCCAAGATGGGACCATTAAATTTTTATTTGAACTGGAAGATGGCAACCTGATTGAGACTGTTCTCATGAGCTTTCATTATGGACTATCCGTTTGTGTCACAACGCAAGTCGGCTGTAATATCGGCTGCAGCTTCTGCGCCAGCGGCCTTTTGAAGAAAAATCGTGACCTGAACAGTGGCGAAATTGTCGGTCAAATTATGCAGGTACAAAAGTTCCTTGATGGACGCGGCAAAGATGAGCGAGTGAGCCATATTGTTGTAATGGGAATTGGTGAACCATTTGACAATTATACAAACCTCATGAACTTCCTGAGGGTCGTTAACGATCCTCAGGGATTAGCCATCGGGGCAAGGCATATTACAGTCTCAACAAGCGGACTTGCGCATAAAATTTATGACTTTGCAGATGAAAATTTACAAGTTAATCTTGCTTTATCTTTGCATGCTCCTAACGACGAGCTCCGTACTCAGATTATGAAAATCAACAAGGCTTTTCCAATAGCCAAGCTGATGGAGGCACTAGATTATTATTTAGATAAAAGCAATCGAAGGGTCACAATCGAGTATATTTTATTAAAGGATGTTAACGACCATGAGAAAGAAGCTTTGGAATTGGCCAAGCTTCTTGAAAAGAGAAGGCATCTTGCATACGTGAACCTAATACCATATAACCCTGTCGACGAGCATGGTCAATATCAACGAAGTGAGCCAGAATCTATTCGTATATTCTTTGATACGCTAAAGAAAAAAGGCATCCATTGCGGCGTCAGAATGGAGCAGGGTACTGATATAGATGCAGCATGCGGTCAATTAAGGAGTAAACAAATCAAAAAAAGAAAATCAGCAGTTTAACATTTGGAAAAAGCGGATGGTCATGAGATCATTCGTTTTTTTCTAGTACTAGATGGTTTTCAAGTTGAATGCCATTCATTAGGGAGGATTGGATATGTTTGCAGCGGGCAAAAAAGACATGCAGCAAATGGATCAATATACGATAACTAAAATAGGACTTCCCGGTGTTGTATTGATGGAGAATGCCGGTGCCAAAATAGTACAAGAAATCACCCATCAGCTTTCTTCTGAAAATCCGAAAATAGTAGTAATAGCCGGATCAGGGAATAATGGGGGAGACGGATTTGTTATAGCTCGGCGGCTGTATGATGAAGGATATGATTGTCTCCTCTGCCTGGCTAGTGATCCCAAACGGATTAAAGGGGATGCAAAGCTTCATTTTGATGTTTATTTGAACAGAGAACTCCCGATTCAGTACATTCATGAGAATTCTAAAAAAGACCTTCCTGAAATACTGGAGCGGGCAAATATAATTGTTGATGCTATTCTAGGTACAGGGGTGAGCGGGCCTGTTAGGCAGCCTTATGCTGAAATCATCTCCATGATCAACACAGTCGCACAAGAAAAAAAGGTTGTTTCTGTAGATGTTCCTTCAGGTTTAAATAGTGATAGCGGCAAAGCGGAGGGGCCCGCAATCAATGCTGATCAAACGATTACGTTCGTTTACCCGAAGAAGGGGTTTTTCTTGCAGGATGGCCCTATACATGTTGGAAGTTGGAAGGCTGTCGATATCTCTGTTCCACCTTCCACTGTCAAGGACATTGAATTGAGCATGCCTTCAGTAATCACGAAAGCGCTTGTCCAATCTGTAATACCGAAAAGACCCATCAATGGACATAAGGGAACATTTGGGCATGTCCTTGTAGTCGGAGGATCGCGTCAATACGTTGGTGCCCCGCTGTTTACAGCCAAAAGCGCACTACTTTCAGGAGCAGGGCTTGTTACATTGGCGATTCCGGAGAATATTTATCCAATCGCAGCAGCACAAGTGCCCGTAGCCTTGTTCTCCCCGCTTTCAGAAACGGACGGACATTTTTCTGAACGTTCCATCCACGAGATTACATCCAAGTTGCAGAAATTTGATGTGATCGCAGTCGGTCCGGGGATGAGCCGATTTCCAGAAGGAGAAAAATGGATGGAAACATTATTTCAATCAGCTACAGGGCAAACAATTGTCATTGATGCGGACGCCCTGTATTTGTCCCGAAATTATTTGCCATTACTGAAAAGCTATAAAGGCGATATCGTTTTTACACCTCATCCAGGAGAGATGGCCATTTTATTGAACATGACAGTAGCGGAAGTAGAGAAAGAACGCATGGAACATGCCAAAAAATTTGCACAAAAGTATGGTATTCATTTATTGTTAAAAGGCCATCGCTCCATTATTGCGTCACCAGAGGGAGAAATTTTTATTAACCCGGCCGGTCATGATGCTCTTGGTAAGGGAGGTAGCGGCGATGTACTGACTGGTTTAATTGCGTCGTTCATCGCGCAGGGGGCCCAGTCTTTAGATGCCATGATCGCAGCAAGTTATGTACATGCAAAAGCGGGAGAGGAGAAGGCAAAAGAATATTCCCATTACGGAGTAGCTGCTCCTGATTTGATTGAAGGCGTGCGTGAAATGTTGAGTAGGCTTATCTGTTATTAGGAAAAGGGAAAAACAACCTATTAGAGGCTGTTTTTGGGGGAGGTTTTGTCCTACAATGATGTCGCTTTTTAAAGGCGGGAGACTGGTGACAAAGAATTAACATCATTCTGCTTTTTATTGCATCAATTCCTATATAATAAGAAAGTGCCTAAATTCAGGCGCATACTTGACGAAATTTCGGCACATTCTATTTATACAATAACGGTTTTACGGTAAAGGAGATGATTTCCCTGCTATTGAACTTAACAGACACGAAGGATAAGGAAATTCTCCATTCGATTTTAAGTACAATTGATGAAGGAATCCATGCTGTTGACGCAAAAGGGGTAACGATTTTTTATAACCATGTTGCAGCAAAGCTCGATGGGGTGGAAGGTGAAGAGGTCCTAGGCAAGCATGTGCTGGATGTATTTCCTTCCTTAACAGTTGAAACCAGTACATTATTGAAAGTGATTCATACAAGGAAGCCCATCCATAACCAGCATCAATCCTATTACAATATTCGAGGCGTGTTGATCGATACGGTTAATACGACCCTTCCAATCATGGTAAATGGGGAAATAGTTGGGGCTGTAGAAATTGCCAAAGACCTGACTAAAATCAAGCAGTTGTCAGAAAAACTGCTTGATTTACAAGCTAAGGTGGAACCCGCCGTCAGCCAGCCGCAGCCTGCAAAAGGAGAATCGGGAGCAAAGTATCAGTTCATAGACATTATCACGAATGACCTTCCTTTTAAACAATTGAAAGAAAAAGCAGCGAAAGTTGCGCAAACATCATCTCCCATCTTGGTCTATGGGGAAACAGGGACCGGGAAGGAATTGTTTGTTCAAGTGATTCATAATGCATCGCCACGCAGATCTGCACCGTTCATTGCACAAAATTGTGCGGCCATCCCATCATCACTTTTGGAAGGGATCCTGTTTGGAACATCAAAAGGTAGCTATACAGGGGCTACAGATCGCCCTGGGTTGTTTGAAATTGCTAATGGAGGAACGCTGTTTCTTGATGAAATCAACTCTATGCCACTTGATATCCAGGCAAAGCTGTTGAGGGTTCTTGAAAACGGACTCATCCGCAGAGTAGGAGGAACGAAAGAGAATCCTGTCAATGTTCGGATCATAGCAGCTATGAATGAACCGGCAGAAAAATGTATAGAGGAAAAAACATTGCGGTCAGATCTGTATTTCCGCTTAAATGTTGTCAATTTGAACATTCCTCCGCTTAGAGAGAGAAAAGGCGATATTGCATTACTAGTAGAGCATTTTATCCGCAAATATAATTTTCAATTCGGCAAACTGGTTACACAAATCGGTGATGACGTTTTGGATTTGTTCCAAGACTATTCTTGGCCAGGCAATGTCCGGGAGCTGGAGCATGCTATTGAATCAGCTATGAACATCATGGATGGACACACAATTTCAATAGAGCATGTCCCGCAGCATATTGCAGGCAGTGGAGGAACATCTATTCATAACGAGAATCGCATTTGTCTTAAACCACTGAGGGAAGCTTTGATGGAAACAGAAAGAAACCTGATTACTGAAGCGTTAAGAAAAACCGACGGGAATATACAGCAAGCCGCAAAATTATTGAAGATTCCTCGACAAACTTTGCAATACAAGCTGATAAAAATAAATATCGAAGATTAAACCGCCGAATATTCGGCGGTTTTTTACATAGATCTACAGATCGCTTCAATCTGATTTTGAATGAAATACCTCTGATCTGATAAGGTTTACGCCGCTTTTATATAAAAATTTTTCGTTGGCACAAAACTTGCAATATATTTAACTGAGCTCCACGAAAAAAGTAAACATGTGATCTAGTCGCTTTGTAAACGGTATCACATTCTTCTTTTTATATGGATTCTCTTAACTAAGAACAGATAGAAAGATTGGGAGGAGAAGCTGTTATGAGTATAGACATTTCGCAAGTTGAAAAATTAATGAACAAACAAACAAACCATTCCAAAGCTCCGCTTTATGAGGCGCTTTGTCAATATGAGGAAAGCAATCGAACATCCATGCACGTTCCTGGCCATAAGGACGGAAGAGTCTTTGACCAAAAAGGATACGATCACTTTCACGATGTTTTAAAAATAGATGTGACTGAATCTGTTGGAATTGACGACTTGCATCATCCGACTGATTTTATTGCTGATGCACAAGCTCTAGCTGCAGAGGCATTCGGTTCTGATCATACTTTTTTCCTAATTGGAGGCAGCACGGTTGGAAATCTTGGGGCAGCCCTTACATTATGCGGGCCTGGAGACAAGATCCTTGTTCAGCGTAATATGCACAAATCGGTATTCCATGGCTTGTTATTGGCTGGCGCTCATCCAATTTATATCGCGCCGGCTATCGAATCAACGACAAAAGCAGCCATGGTTTCAGATATCTATTATATTGAAGAAGCTTTGAAGCTTCATCCGGATGCAAAAGCCGTCTGGATTACAAATCCCAATTACTATGGCATGAGCCAAGATGTTTCGCAATTGGCTGAGACTTGTCATCAAGCAGGTATTCCGTTAATCGTTGACGAAGCACACGGAGCCCATTTCGGACAGTCGGACTCAGTTCCGCCGTCCGCACTTTCTCAGGGTGCTGATCTTGTTGTTCAATCCACACATAAAATGCTGACAGCGATGACGATGGCATCCATGCTTCATGTAAAAGGGGATCTAATTAACCGTGAGCGATTAGCACAAATACTCGGTATGATTCAATCGACTAGCCCTTCTTATCCATTACTTGCGTCATTGGACCTTGCCAGAAGATATTTAGTTGAAAAGGGAAGGGATGAACTGAAAAAAACTGTACAATTAGTTGAAAAAAGAAGAGTCCAGATTGCTGACGAACTAGAAATGCTTGCGATTTGGGAAGGAAGCGTTGAAGTTCATAGAAGAGACCCATTAAAATGGATTATTTCCTGCAAGGATGAAACAGTAACTGGATACCAATTGCTTGATCTATTCTATGAAGAAGAGTGCACGGCAGAAATAAGCGATCCCCGCAATATCGTTTTCTTGTTTTCACTGAATGAAAAAGAAGACGATATTGAAAAAGTGGTGAAAGCAATCAAATCAATCGACAGAAAGCTGAAGCAGATGAAATTCACCCGTCAGGAGACAAAAGAGATTGTTCTTTTTGCAGAGGAAGGAGCACTTCAAAAACCGGCTTTATCCTTGGGTACAGCATTTCACAAGCCACGCCATCGCATGAAGCTAGAGGACGCAGTAGGTTCATACTGCGCGGAGACCGTCCTTCCGTATCCACCTGGAATTCCACTTTTGACGCCAGGGGAAGAAATAACTCAAACCCATGTCGATACAATCAAGCAGCTTCATGAAATGGGCGCTTATTTCCAAAGCCCATCAGATGACACTATGAAAACAATTTACGTCGTAAAATAGTCGCTTATCAACCCAGCCGCGACTAGATTAAAGCGGCTGGGTTATTTTAAAATCATACAACAAAAGTTGAATGCGCGGATTCAAACAACTAATAACTCAGTCATAAAAGGAGGAAATTATCTGTATGTCAAACAATGCCGCCCAACAAACTTATATTGCACAAAATGAGACAAGAAGCGCGAACGCGGCTCAACCTGTCCAAGAATTAAAAAGGAATTTAAAGTCAAGGCACTTAACGATGATCGCCCTTGGCGGTACCATTGGAACCGGTTTATTTCTCGCCAGCGGAACAGCTATTCATACTGCTGGTCCTGGTGGCGCACTCGTTGCCTATGGGGCTATTGGGATCATGGTTTATTTCGTCATGGTCAGCCTTGCGGAAATGTCCGCTTTCATGCCAGTAGCTGGTTCCTTCAGCACCTATGGAACCCGTTTTGTCGATCCGGCTTTAGGTTTCGCACTAGGTTGGAACTATTGGTATAATTGGGCTATTACCATAGCGTCTGAATTGGCAGCGGTTACTTTAATTATGAAATTCTGGTTTCCAAACAGTCCTTCCATCCTATGGAGCGGCCTGTGTTTAGCGATTATCTTCTTGTTAAACTATCTTTCTGTCAAAGGTTTCGGAGAATCGGAATATTGGTTTTCCATGATTAAAGTTGTAACTGTTATCGTATTCTTGAGTGTCGGAGTCCTGATGATTTTTGGCATAATGGGTGGAGAGTATATCGGATTTAAAAACTTTAATATTGGCGAAGGGCCATTTAATGGTGGATTCATGACCATTTTGGGTATATTTATGGCAGCGGGCTATTCTTTCCAAGGGACAGAACTATTTGGTGTAGCAGCTGGGGAAACCGACAATCCCGCCAAGTCCATTCCAAAAGCTGTGCGTTCGGTTTTCTGGCGGATTCTATTGTTTTATATTTTCGCCATCTTAGTCATCAGCTTGATTATTCCATATACAACAGAAAGTTTGACTAGCGAGGATGTAACCGTAAGCCCTTTCACACTTGTTTTTGATCAGGCAGGTATTGCTTTTGCGGCATCTGTCATGAATGCAATTATCTTAACGTCTGTCATGTCTGCCGGGAGCTCTGGATTGTATGCCTCCACTCGGATGTTATGGGATTTGGCACGAGAAGGAAAGGCGCCAAGGTTTTTTGGTCAGCTTGACAAAAGAGGTGTGCCTGTACGGGCTTTAGTTGCTACCTCATTGGTCGGCTGTCTCGCATTCCTTGCCTCCTTTTTTGGCGATGGAGCGGTCTATATTTGGCTGCTGAATGCTTCAGGTATGTCCGGTTTTATTGCATGGGTAGGAATCTCACTCAGCCATTATCGTTTTCGCCGGGCATACGTCGCTCAAGGAAGAAGCTTGGATGATCTTCCGTATAAAGCTAAATGGTTCCCATTTGGACCTTTATTTGCCTTGGCTCTATGCATTTTCGTCATCCTTGGTCAAAACTACAGTGCTTTTACAAGCGGTTCCATCGACTGGAACGGCGCGCTTGTTTCCTATATCGGACTTCCTTTGTTCATAGCCATCTGGCTAGGTTATAAAATCATGAATAAAACAAAGATTGTGCCTTTGAAAGAATGTGACTTCAGCCTAGTTAAAGGGGCTGTCGCTAATCAGACTAAAGGGGTAAATTTGAAGTAGAACGATCTTTAAATGAAAAACATTAGAAAAGCGCGAGAAACCAATGTTTCTATATTGATTTCTCGCGCTTTTTAAGATTTCAATCAAATAAAACTTGATTTTGAAACACAAAAAAGACTTAGAAAAATATCTTTGGGATAAAGTAAATCTGCTCCGGTTCGTTTATCCGGCTTCTTATACCAAAATTATCCCAAAGATTATTATACAATATAATCGAGCAATTTCTAAAAAAGTAAATTCTTGTAAAAAACCCTTAATTGACTAGATTGATAAATTATAATAATATCGTTTTATATTAATTTGATAAATATATTTTCCCCTTGAAAAGAGGATTTTTATTTTCTGTTCTCACCCTGAAAACTAAAAAACGAACCTCAGCAAACAAGACACGAAGATATACCGAAGGCAAAACGCTATACGGTTTCGATGACATTGTTCATCTGGAATACGAAGGAGAGGGTTTGGGAAGACTTTTATACGGAGGCCCGCAGGCAGGTTTTTGCGGACACATCAATTGAAAAATATTATGTTTGGCGGGCGCATCCCGCATTTTCATAAGTATGCTGACAGGCTCTCTGTAAGCGAATACATAGAGCGAGTGTTAGGATTTCTAATCCGGTTCTTATATTTCAGTTGAGGAACGGATTTTCTTTGAAGGCAATTCTAGAAAATTTATCTTCCGAACGATGAGGAATCATGAGCACACGCAACTTTAATGGATTGGACAAATCATTGATCCAGCAAAAAAATGGGGGAATATGTGTAAATATGACAAAAAAAACGGTACAAAAATCAAAAAAATTCGACCACTCTAAAGCTCCACTTTATGAAGCACTCTGTTTACACGAAGAAACAAACCACATCTCCATGCACGTCCCGGGACACAAAGACGGACGTGTATTTGACAAAGCTGCTCAACATCACTTTTCCAATATATTAAAAATCGATGCAACTTGTATGAAAGGAATAGATGACCTACACCAGCCCACAGGCTCAATCCTTGAGGCTCAGAGCCTGGCAGCTGATGCGTTTGGAGCTGATCAAACGTTCTTTCTTGTTGGTGGAAGTACAATTGGGAACTTAGCAATTGCACAGACTGTTTGCGGTCCGGGAGACAAAATCCTCGTACAACGGAATATGCACAAGTCGGTATTTAATGGTCTGCTACTTGCTGGCGCCCACCCGATTTATATAGCCCCAGCCATTGAACCTAATACAATGTCGGCAATGGTATCTGACATCCGGTATTTTGAAGATGCAATGGCAAAATATCCTGATATAAAAGGGGTATGGGTAACAAACCCCAATTATTATGGAATGAGCCAAGACCTTTCGCGGTTGGCAGATTTGTGTCGTCAAGCTGGAATTCCGTTAATTGTTGATGAGGCGCATGGTGCGCATTTCGGCCAAATTGAAGAGGTCCCGCCTTCCGCCCTTTCAATGGGAGCAAGCCTGGTGATCCAATCGACTCATAAGATGTTAACCTCCTTGCACATGTCCTCGATGCTTCATGTAAATGGCAACATAGTGGATCGCAAGCGATTGGCAAGAGTACTAGGGATGATCCAGTCAACTAGCCCATCGTATCTGCTTCTTGGCTCACTCGATCTTGCAAGAAGATATTTGGTGGAACAAGGCAGGAATGAGTTAAAAGAAACAGTTCAAAGAGTGGAAAATAGTAGGAAAGAGCTGACGACAGAGCTGACATCACTAACAATCTGGGCAGGAAGCCCGAAGGTTCATCGCCGAGATCCTCTTAAATGGATCATTGCTGCCAAGGGTGGAGCCGCTGTTTCCGGATATCAATTGCATGACCTTTTTTATGATGAGGGGGCTGTGGCAGAAATCAGTGATCCTCGTAATATCGTTTTTTTATTTTCCTTAGATGAAAAAGTGGAAGATATTGATAAAGTAGTGAATGCTATCAAGGCGGTCGATCAACAATTGCAGGAGCCGTCATTCATTCCAGTTGAGCAGAAGGAAATGATCATGTTCGAAGCGGAAGGCACATTATATGAGCCGAAAATAAGCCTGCAAGATGCTTTTAACAGGCAGTACCATAAAGTCAAATTGGATGAATCCATCGGTTCTTACTGCGCTGAAACAGTCCTTCCATACCCTCCTGGAATCCCGTTATTAAATCCGGGAGAAGAAATAACGAAAAGACATATCGATACAATAAAGGAGCTGTTTGAAATGGGAGCATACTTTCAGAGTCCATCGGATGATTCGATGGAGACTTTGGAAGTAATCAAGGGTTTTTAGGTGTTCATAAATGTTAAATGAAAAGCAGCTTAAGAATATTTTATTAACAGCAATCCTTCTTTTTCTCGGCTTTTGCAGCATAGCTATTCTTGTCAAAGCTCAAAAGTTAACCGAATTTGATCAGACAATTATTCATTTTATTCAAGGTTTAGAGTGCAAACAGCTTACCTCGGTGATGAAGTTTTTTACTCAGATCGGATCATTTTCATCGATCATGATGATCTTTTTACTCGTTTCGGTCATACTTGTTCTTTATAAAAGTAAACTAAATATGTTTATTTTTGGGATAGTGGTACTTGGAACACCGTTACTAAATGAGATGTTAAAGCAGGCATTTCAGCGGAGCCGTCCCTATTTACACCGCTTAATTGAAATTGGCGGTTACAGTTTCCCAAGTGGACATTCGATGAATGCTGCTTCGCTTTTCGGTGTTCTGGCTTATTTTCTGTGGAAACATGTTCCGAGTAAAGCTGGCCGTACTGCGGTACTCAGTATCAGTGGTTTACTTATTCTTATGATTGGTGGGAGTAGAATTTATTTAGGTGTCCACTATCCGAGTGACGTCATTGCGGGGTATTTGGTCAGCATCTCTTGGCTTTTAGCGGTCATTTGGGTATTCCACAAATATTTAAGAAAAACAGAAAGAAAATAATTCCGTAGAACTTCATGGTCTTGATACTACATCGATTTCACTTATTCGAATTGATCAGTTTTGTGCCACGTTACATTGGAAAAGCTTCAAAAATTTTTTAAAAAATAATGGAAGGCTAGATTGGTTAATATCATGCAAAACCTGTCACAGCAATGTTTGTGACGGTTTTTTCTTTTTATCAAGTTTCTGATGTATCGGATCCTTAAGAAAAAAAGTTGGGACGCAATATGACCTCACATGTTATGTTATTAAATACATAACAAGGAGTGGTGAGATGATACACGTTTTATATATTGAAGATGAAGTTGAAATTGCGAATTGGTTAAAAAAAGCGCTCGTACATGAAGGTTTTGTTGTACATGCTTATCCTTCTTGTGAGGTGTATGAAGAAAGTGAAGATAAGTTTACCCCTGATGTAGCGATTTTAGATATTATGCTGCCGGGACTGGATGGTTTTTCAATCGCACGCAAATTAAAGCGGGAATATGAAGACCTTCCGATCTTAATGCTTTCGGCACGTTCGATGTTAGATGATAAATTAGAAGGCTTGAGCATCGCGGATGATTATGTGACGAAGCCTTTCCAAGCAGAAGAAATTATTGCGCGGATTCAAGTGTTATTACGCCGTTTCAATAAAACAAATGAAACGATCCGTTTAAAGCATATTGAAGTTCGTACGAAAGATTTCACAGTACACGATACAGAAACTGCTGAAGAGATCTTATTGACGCAGAAGCAATACGGTTTACTCCGTTATTTTGTTACGCATTTGAATCAAATTTTAACGAAGGAACAGTTGTATGAAGCAGTATGGCAAGATCCGTATATGGACGGGGATAAGACGCTTATGGTACATATTCGTTATTTGCGTGAAAAGATTGAAAAAGATCCATCAGAGCCTCAAATTATTGAAACAGTAAGAGGTATTGGTTACAGGGTGAGAGCATGAAAAAGATTTGGCATTCTTTACTCACAAAATATATTGTTTTAATTCTTATCGCTTTAGGTTTTTTGCAGCTTGTTATGATCTTGTACATGGTTGGTATTAACTACGAACGTTTAGTTTCGGATGTACCGAGTTTACAAGAATTTGAAGAAAGCTGGACTGAAGATGTCTACGGGGCAACATTGGATGATGTGGAGTCAATTGTCGATAAATGGCATGCTGATTATCCGCAGGCAAGCTTTTTTTATGTTAATGCTGAAGGCGAACTTATGAAAAAGTGGGGCAATCATGTTAGTACAAATATACCTGAGCACTGGGACATGGTCGCGACTACACGTTTTATTCAATCCCATTATAATAGTCCGACTTTTACCGTTATTCGTTTTGTAGGGAATGAAGATGCCAATGGTTTTTTAGTGTTGCAAATGGAGCGGACCATATTAGAACCTACTAAAATGACATCAGGCTTTATATATGTCGCCTCCTTCTTAATATTTGCTTTTTTAGCTATTTCATTATTATTTTTCATCCGTATTTTAAAGCGCTTGGTCCATTTGGAAGAAGCCATGACAATCCGAGAGGTGGACGGTTTACCGATTCGCACAGAAGTGAAGAGAAAAGACGAAATCGGTGCTGTCGAACAAGCCTTTAATAATATGGTGGACGAACTGCGGGAAGCGAAAAAGAGAGAGCAAGAGGAAGAGCAGTTACGACGGGAATTGATTGCGAATTTATCACATGATTTAAAAACACCACTCACTAAAATGCGAGCACAACTGCAAAATGTACCTGCTGAACAAGCTGAACATTTGGATCATTCCATTAGTACGATGAGCAGCTTAATCGAGAACTTAATGTCCTACTCTTTACTTACAGCGAATAAAATGCGTTATGAATCCCAAGATGTGCGCGTTGACCGTCTTGTAAATCAGAGTATTGCCTCGTGGTATCCGCTGTTTGAAGAGCAAGGGTTTGATGTGGAATTGGAAATGGAAGAGCTTGTGTGGTCTATTGATCCCGTATGGCTAGAACGGATACTCGATAATCTGTTCCAAAATGTTTTGCGCCATGCTAATGAAGGCAAGTTTATTCGCGTTGTCGTGCAGGATCATCAGATTATGGTGGTGGACAAAGGGCAAGGCTTTACAGATCATGCTCATACGAAAGGAGCGGGAATTGGACTTTCAATCGTTAAGCTAATGGCTGAAAAAATGAATGTAGCATTCGTTATTAATAGTACGGGGACAGGTACGACGATTCGATTACACACTAAAAGTTAATAATAAAACAAAACATGTTCTGTTTTTAAGTAAAAAGGGGGATACTGGTATTATAAAATCAATAAATAAAAAAAGACTGAAGGTGTTGGAGCACCTTCAGCCTATACAATAGCAATGGTTCCCTTCAAGGGGGACTGGCAAAAATGGAAAAGATAATCCACCAGAGCAGCCAAACTCAAGGGTGGATTATCTTTTTTGCTTAAATTCTTCCTGAATGGTATCTTTCACTTTCTCTTTGATGATGCAACCATGGAATTAAAAGAGAAAGTGACGACGATTAGTATTAGTTATTTTTAACGGATTTTTCGCTCTTTTTCTCAATAAATATATCACGTTCATGCTTTCAATAAAAATAATCTACCAAAGCGTATTCGAGTTTTTCGAGTACGCTTTTTTAAACGAAATTTAAACAAACTTAACCTTTACTTTAAACTACAGCCTTTAAAGTGAAAGGTGAGGTGAATGAGATGACATATATTGTTAAAACAACCAACTTAACGAAACAATTTGAGAAACATACTGCCGTTTCAAGCGTTGATTTAAAAATTAAAGAAGGAGAAATTTATGGTTTTCTCGGTCCAAATGGAGCGGGGAAGTCAACGACGATTCGGATGTTGTTAGGCTTAATGAAACCGACCGCTGGCGACATTCAAATTTTTAACCAGGATTTAAAAAAGCACCGAAAAGAAATTTTACGGCAAGTCGGTTCATTAGTTGAAAACCCATCCTATTATCCGCATTTAACTGCAAAAGAAAATGTAGAAGTGTTGCGTAAAGTTTTAAAAGTACCTGAAAAGCGTATTGCGGATGTTTTAGAAATGGTGCGATTAAGTCATGTAGCCAATAAAAAGTAAGCGTCAAATAATCCCCACCTGTATTCAGATGGGGATTTCATATATGCTCT
>JAABNQ010000170.1 GCA_009928435.1 Bacillus sp. HF117_J1_D | reverse complement strand
CACAGCCAACAAGCGCTGTGCCCGCTCCGAACACGGACCGGGCACCCGCGCCCTTCCCCCACCAACAGTGATTGTGGGGGAGGCGGCTACCCAGCGGAGAGGGCGGAATTGGACTGGAGAAACGGAGTGTTCGCCTTTAATTTCAGATTTCGACCGCACTAAGGGTCATTCAGGAAATCTGAAATTAACAGTGATCGGAAGTGCAATCCGCCATCGTAGCGGACACCGGAGCAGCATTCACAGTAGTCATCGAAGCGACGCTATCTAGGAAGTGCAATCCGCCATCGCAGCAGCACCACATAGTCATCGAAGCAGAACACAGCCAACAAGCGCTGTGCCCGCTCCGAACACGGACCGGGCACCCGCGCCCTTCCCCCACCAACAGTGATTGTGGGGGAGGCGGCTACCCAGCGGAGAGGGTGGAATTGAACTGGAGAAACAGAGTGTTCGCCTATAATTTCAGATTTCGACCGCACTAAGGGTCATTCAGGAAATCTGAAATTAACAGTGATCGGAAGT
>JAABNQ010000169.1 GCA_009928435.1 Bacillus sp. HF117_J1_D | reverse complement strand
TGGGCGAACAAAATGCGAACACGCCTATTTTGTTCCAGTAAATGGATAGGCTTATTGTGGCAGGAGATCACTCTTTCAAAATGATATCCACGGCTTTATATGGGGTGGCGGGCATGATAGCCTTCATTGGCGGGCCAGCCTATCATGCAGGTGGCTTCCTGGCGGGGAACTCTTGCCCGCAGGGGCCCCATGTCAAGCCATCTAAGGGTTTATCGGGTTAACAAGTGAGAGACCATAAGCAGATTCCATGAAAAAAGGGTCAATCCTTAGTAGAATCAAAGTCGACCAAAACCAGATTCAAAAAGGAGAGACCCACTGTGAAAAATAATAACACAGCTTTACCATCTTTAAAAGAGATTGAGCAACTGGTCTGGCGAAATCTGCAGGAAACCTACTCAGATGTCATGAAAGGGATCTTGGAGGAGATGGACCAGCAGATTGCGGAGCAGCGGGACAAAAGACGTTTTAGAATGCTTGACAAACGAAGAACGACCATCGACAGCCTGTTTGGGCCTATTGA
>JAABNQ010000168.1 GCA_009928435.1 Bacillus sp. HF117_J1_D | reverse complement strand
TTTTGCCGAGTTCCTTAACGAGAGTTCTCTCGATCACCTTAGGATTCTCTCCTCGCCTACCTGTGTCGGTTTGCGGTACGGGCGCCTGTTTCCTCGCTAGAGGCTTTTCTTGGCAGTGTGGAATCAGGAACTTCGGTACTATATTTCCCTCGCCATCACAGCTCAGCCTTATGGCAAGCGGATTTGCCTACTTGCCAGCCTCACTGCTTGGACGCACAATCCAGTCGTGCGCTTACCCTATCCTCCTGCGTCCCCCCTTCACTCAAACGGAAACGAGGCGGTACAGGAATATCAACCTGTTATCCATCGCCTACGCCTTTCGGCCTCGGCTTAGGTCCCGACTAACCCTGAGCGGACGAGCCTTCCTCAGGAAACCTTAGGCATTCGGTGGAAGGGATTCTCACCCTTCTTTCGCTACTCATACCGGCATTCTCACTTCCAAGCGCTCCACCATTCCTTACGGAATGACTTCACTGCACTTGGAACGCTCTCCTACCATTGTCTATGACAATCCACAGCTTCGGTGAT
>JAABNQ010000040.1 GCA_009928435.1 Bacillus sp. HF117_J1_D | reverse complement strand
CTATAAGCTCTCTGGAACCCCCGGCATAGCCAGGGGTTTTCTAAACCATCAAAAAGCTGCGGGAATTGGGCACATCTAGGTTTAACCACTTTTCGTTGATCAATACCATTAGTTTGCCGCCGATCATCCCGCCAACCGTCCCGACGATAAATCACCTGCTTTTAAGCAAATACGCCTACTGCTCGTACAAGATTTCCCCAGTCTTTTCCACCCCGTATCCAAGCGACCGCAGCTTCTCTTTACATTCGTTGTTGCTTAAGATTTCCAAAACAATGTTAATAAGCTGAACATTGTTTTCTTTTTTAAAAATGACCAAATCGTAGCTTTCTGTAATCAGAGGGATAAAATTGATATTCGCAACCTTGGCTGTTTGTTCGATCCCGACTCCAACATCAGCACGTCCATTCGCAATGACGCTAGCCACACCTAAATGACTCGTTTGGAAATTTTCATATCCATTTACTTGATGTCTTTTGATTCCATTGATCCGTAATTGTTCATCAAGAAGAATCCTCGCCCCTGCTCCCTTTTCCCGGTTGATCAGCTTTATACCCGGCTTAGCCAGATCTTTCCATGATTGAAAACCATGCGGATTTCCTTTCGCTACGTAAAGTCCTGCTTCACGTTGAAGCATGTGAATAACAACAAATGATTGGCTGACCAACATTTTCTTTATGTATGGGATATTGTACTGGAGCGTATCGCCATCAAGGAGATGGGTACTCACCACATCCGCTTTTCCCAAATACATCGCAATCAAACTGTCCAGACTGCCAGCATGGGAACGAAGCGGTCGAAAGTCGCTTGATTTTGCTTCTATCTGCCTTGCCAACATATCAAGACTGCTGTCCTGCCCGCTGATCACAACTTGACGTGCCGTCCCTGAAGCCGTCGCAATCGACTCTGCTCCTTGAACAATTCCCACCTCCATTCCTCGAGACTTATAATTCTCCAGTTCTTTCGCGTCCACACGCATTTGCCGACCTACTCTGAAAGCCTTTAATTCCCCTTTTTTGATCAAATCATAGACTGTCAATTTGGAGACTTTTAAAGCTTTAGCAATTTCCTCTGTCGTAAAAAACTCGTTGTTTGCCAAGAGAAACACCTCAATATTCTTAATCATTCCATTTTATCATTTACTTACACGAACAAGCTAATTATAATTGTTTATAACTAATTATAATTAGATATAATTAGAAAATCTTTTTAGGGGGATCACGATGAAAAAACTTGTCATTTTCATATTGGTTATCGCCTCATTGCTTTTTGCAGGATGCAACAGCAATGATACAAGCGGTAAAAGCAGCCAAGATTCAACAGAAAAAGCTGATAAAACGGAAGAAAAAACACCATTGACTGTTTCCGCCGCAGTTAGCCTAACGGACGCGTTGGAAGAAATCAAAGAGCTTTACGAAAAAGATCATCCAGTTGAATTGACTTTTAATCTAGGCGGGTCAGGTACACTAGCCCAGCAAATTCAGCAAGGTGCCCCAGTTGATATTTTCATTTCGGCCAACCAAGAATGGATGGACACACTTGAAAAAGATGATCTTGTCAATACACCGACAAGAGAAAATGTAACGGGTAATAAAATCGTCTTGATCACAGGAGCAGACTCCAAAATTGATTATAAATCAGTTGATGAAATCTCTGCAGCAGATCTAGATCAGATTGCTATTGGGAATCCTGAAAGCGTCCCTGCTGGAGAGTATACAGAGGAGATTTTACATAATCTAAAAAAATGGGATGAACTGAAAGATAAGCTTGTATTGGCTAAGGACGTACGCCAAGTGTTGACGTATGTTGAAACTGGAAACGCCGACATTGGATTTGTTTATGAAAGTGATGCAGTGACCTCCGATAAAATCAAAGTTTTATCAACTATCGACGAGTCATTGCATGATCCGATTATCTACCCAGGAGCCGTCTTAGCGGATACAAAACACGAAAAAGAAGCGGAAGAATTTCTGAAGTTCCTGGAAGCGGAAGAAGCACAAAGCATTTTGGAAAAATACGGGTTCAAGAAATAAAGGCAGTAAGGTATGATTGATCTATGAACTATTCTCCGCTTTTACTTTCATTTAAAACGGCCGCCATCGCAACAGTGATCGTCTTTATCACAGGCGTTGTCCTGGCAAGGGTCATCGGACGTAACTCTTTTTATGGAAAAAGTGCAGTAGAAGCCATCATTTTGCTTCCGCTCGTGCTTCCCCCTACCGTTGTCGGTTTCGGCCTCTTATATATTTTTGGAAAAAACGGGTTCATAGGAAAACGATTACTCGACTGGTTCGATTTCCAAATTGTTTTCACCTGGTACGGGGTATTAATCGCTGCGGTTGTCGTTTCTTTTCCATTGATGTACCAAAGTGCTGCCGCCGCATTTCAGCAATATGATCCAAACGTTGAAAACGCAGCTTACACAATGGGCGCCTCGAAATGGAAAGTATTTTGGACCATCTCTTTTCCCCTTGCTTGGCCAGGTCTACTGGCAGGGACCGTCCTATCTTTCGCACGTGCCCTTGGTGAATTCGGTGCCACGCTCATGATCGCCGGCTACATCCCAAATGTGACGGATACGATCCCGCTCGCTATTTACTTTGCTGTAGAATCCGGAAATATGGATTTGGCCAAATTCTGGGTAATCATTATTGTCGCTCTCGGATTCAGTGCGATCTTATGGCTAAATTGGTGGAGCAAAAGGAATATGATGAAACATTCGAAGTCCTAATGGAGGGATAACTGTGCTCACCGTTGATATTCAAAAACAACTGTCTCATTTTGAACTGAATATACAATTCTCTGCAGCCAATGACATTGTCGTTCTGTTCGGTCCCTCCGGCTCCGGCAAAACCACCATCCTGAATAGTATTGCAGGACTAAGTCATCCAGATTCCGGGATCATCCGCTTGAATGGAGCAGACCTTTTTGACGGCAAATCCATCGTGCCCATTCAAAAAAGGAATATTGGCTACCTTTTTCAAGACTACGCCCTTTTTCCGCACATGACTGTGTGGAAGAATATCGCTTATGGCATGAAAAACGAAGCGTTTGCCAAAGAGCTAATGAAAGAACTCCGAATCGAACATCTGGCATCCAAATATCCGTCTGAAATATCCGGTGGAGAAAAACAACGCACCGCCATCGCGAGGGCCATTGCGACTGAACCCGATGCACTACTTTTGGACGAACCTTTTTCAGCACTTGATGATGAAACTAGGAGAAAAAGCCACGAAGAACTGATTCGCATCCATCAACTTTGGCGCATCCCCATTATCTTGGTCACCCATAACCATGAGGAAGCAAAAAAGTTAGGGAATCGGATTTTATATTTGGAAAAGGGAGAAATTCTTGAGGGGTATGTGAAAAAAGACGACCATACGGAGAATTCAAAGCCGTTCGTAACATCGTAAATCCAGCCAAGAAGCAACCAGCAGGACTGATCTTCTGTATAAAAACAGCCAGTTACCAATATTACAGGTGACTGGCTGTTTAATTTGACTTGTTATATAGGATATGGTCGTTATGTCGTTCATTTTGTTCTAACCTACCCTTACTTTTTAGATGTATGATCTAGCAAATGTGCTTCGCGTATTTGTGCCCAGATTTTAACTTTATTCCGCTGGGACTTGAGCCCCACTGAATGAACTACCTATATGATTTCATCTCATTTACTAAGTGATGACTTGTCCTGTGAAGTTAAAAAGTTTAAATTCATTGAAAAAACTTTCATTTTAACTGTAAACTATAGTGTATGTATGTTAAATATATACTATTCGGGAATTAGATATATTTCATTAATTTATAAGAGGAGATATTAAATGGACCTTCATCGTTTGCGTTGTTTCATAAAAATAGTGGAGGAAGGAAGTGTTTCCAAAGCTGCTGCAGCGATGAATATGACGCAGCCCCCTTTAAGCATTATGATGGGGAAGCTTGAAAAAGAATTGAAAGTATCACTGTTTGACCGCTCTGGACGCCGATTGACCTTAACGAGAGATGGTGAATTTCTGTATCAACGGGGAAAGGAACTAATTGCATCTACTGAAAATCTGGTGAAGGAACTGTCGGAACATAACGACGGGATGCGTGGTACGGTGACCGCTGGGTGCATCACATCCGCCAATCTATTCATCATTCCCGATGCCGTCAAAAAGCTCCGTGAGGAAGCACCGAATATTATCATGCGTGTCAAAGAAGGAAATTCATCATTCGTGCTGAATGAGTTGCGAAACCATAAAATTGACATCGGCATTGTCCGGACTATTTTCGAAGCGGAGGATCTCCACATATCCACCCTTCTGACGGAGCCTTTATTGCTGGCCTTACCGCCCGGACATCCCTTATTAGAAAAAAATTCGATTAGCATTGCCGATCTGCGAGATGAAAAGTTCATTCTTCCGACATCTTCGCACGGTTCTGGAATTGCCGAGGAGATTATGGAGGCCTGCAATAACAGCGGTTTTACACCTAACGTTATTTATTGGGGTACGGAGGTTTTTCCAATGCTCCTTATGGTGATGAAAGGCGTGGGAATTAGCTTCGCACCATATAATTTTAGCCGCATTCACTGGCCAGAACTCCCGAAGCTTGTTCCACTGGCTGAACCCAAACTAGAGACGAAGCTCAGCTTGGTCACATTGCAAAAATATTATCAACCTTCGACAGTCCAACGATTTTTGGACATCACGAGAGCAGTTGCCAGGGAATTGCAGCCCTAAACTGAAATGGACGGGGCTCCTGCCCCGCCCCAGCTATTATTTCACTTTATTAAAATACTTTTCATGCTTTCATAAGAATTCTCCCAGAAATGAGGCTTCTCTTTGAAGCTTTTTGCGATCATTTTTACCATCGCTTTGAATTTTTCATCATAGCTCTCATCATCCTTGAGTGGTAGCTCTTTCCTGTATTCGTCGACAAACGCTTTCGTCGATTCCGTAATTGGCCCCCATTTACCAACTTGTTCGCCATTTTCATCAATGAAGATGAAAATCGGAATGACCCGTTTACCATTTGTTAAATATCGCTCCATCAAATCCAGATGTTGATCTCGCGGAAGCAACCGAACATCCATCCCTGCTTTTTCCGCCAAACGAAGCAAAACGGGAACATTCAGCATACAATGTCCACACCAAACTTCGACCAAAGCTATAGCGCGCAGATTCTTCCCTTTTACTTTATTGAAAAAATCCTCATCAGCTGGGAGCTGGAAGCTTTCATAGATATGTATGAAACCATCTTTGTGATGCTCTAATTCACTTATGTACTCCTCAGGCTTCAGCCCTTTCTCAAACCAATCATTCAAGTTCAATCTTTGTCACTCCTTCATTTTTCTTATAAAAAGCTTATCGAATCTTAATTATTCTGTAAATAAAACTACTTATCTATTATAATGTAGATAAAGATAGAAGATTTTGAAATTAAATAGAGGAGGAACTGGAAAGTTGAAGAAAATTACTTATGCTATTCAAGATGATTATCCAGATGAATTCGCTCATTGTTTTGGATGCGGGCGCTTAAATGAAGCAGGGCATCATTTTCGTACTGGATGGGACGGTGACAAAACACTCACCATTTATGAACCAAAACAAGAACACACTGCGATTCCCGGGTTTGTTTACGGCGGATTGCTCGCCTCACTAGTCGATTGCCACGGAACAGGCTCGGCGGCACTTGCCTTACATAGGAAAAATGGCCATGAACCGGGCAGCGGGCATGCCGCTCCCCGATTTGTCACCGCCTCATTACATGTCGACTACCTGAAGCCTACACCACAAGGGACGGCTTTAAACGCATTCGGCCTAGTTGAGGAGATTCATCCAAAGAAGTGGAAAACTTCAGTAGAAGTCTTCGCTGGGGACGTCCTTTGTGCAAAAGGCGAAGTGATTGCTGTCGTCATGCCCGATACTTTTAGAGCTTGAAGTTAATATCCAATAAGTGCCCTTCTTCAAAAACGATCACAATCCTTGGTCAAATATACCTCGACGTATTTGCGCACAGATTTTATCGAGATTCGCTCGATAAAATCTGTGGCATCCGCTGGAGGTGTTACCCATGCCCCTCGCCGAAGAAATATTCAATTCCTGCCATTTCTGCTAAAGCACCAACCCTGAACCTTTTACTATCTCTTTCATCCCTCTCTTTGTTCCAAACCAACAACGAAAGCACCCAAAGTTTGTTCTCTTCAGACGATGCTAGATATATTCAAAATTTATACAATGAATGTAAGTCTAATATGTCCAAGGTGGTGAATAGAATGGAAGCGGTAACAAGAAACTTATTTTTATTTCTTTCCAAAAACAATTGGCTAAACGAGATGGCAAAGAAAAGAGGCGGTAATATTGTTACAGGAAAGATCATTGCAGGTACTGATTTTCCCAGCTCCGTCCAAATCATTAAGGAACTGAACAGCAAAGGTCTAGCCACCACTGTTGACCATTTGGGAGAATTTGTCCATTCAGAAAAAACAGCTGTTGAAAGGACGGAAGAAGCTATAGCCACAATTGAAACGATTAGCAGAGAAAAGCTTGATTCCCATATGTCTGTCAAAATGACGTCGCTCGGCCTTGATATTGACCGGGATCTCGTGATCAATAATATGACAAAAATTTTAGATATAGCAGAAAAACACGGCGTTATGGTGACAATTGATATGGAGGATGAGCCACGATGCGAAAAGACAATTGAACTCTTTAAACAGTTCAGGCAGTCATACACTTGTATCAGCACAGTTTTGCAGGCCTATTTGTACCGGACAGAACAAGACCTGAAAGAATTAAGTTCTATGAAACCGTTTTTACGACTCGTCAAGGGAGCGTACAAAGAACCGCAAACTGTCGCCTATCCGGATAAAAAAGATGTGGACGAAAATTATAAAAAATTGATCGAGCAAAGCTTTAAATTGGGATTGTATACTGCCATCGCTACTCACGACGATCATATGATCGAGTATACAAAGGAGCTAGCTGCAGGATTGCAAATTCCCAATAATCAGTTCGAATTCCAAATGCTGTACGGCATGCGGAACAAAACACAATTAGAGCTTGTTGAACAAGGATACAAGATGAGAGTATACGTTCCTTACGGACGTGATTGGTACGGATATTTTATGAGAAGACTAGCTGAAAGGCCCGCTAATATTTCATTTGCCTTTAAGGGTTTCGTAAAAAATTAATCATTTTATATTTGATAAGGAGTTGTATGAGATGATCACTTATAAACATGAACCATTCACCAATTTTTCCAAAGAGGAGAACAAACAGGCATTCAAAACAGGGCTTAATTTGGTAGAGACCTATCTTGGCATGGAGTATCCATTAGTTATCGGCGGAAAGAAAATTACGACGGATGAAAAAATCATTTCGATCAACCCGGCTAATAAAGAAGAAATCGTCGGAAAGGTTTCAAAGGCAAACCGGGAACTAGCCGAACAGGCGATGGACAGTGCATTTACAGCCTTCCAGTCTTGGAAAAAAGTGAAACCGGAAGTACGTGCAGATGTCCTTTTCAAAGCTGCCGCTATCATTCGCCGCAGAAAACACGAATTTTCCGCTTTGCTTGTCAAGGAAGCGGGCAAGCCGTGGAATGAGGCGGATGCAGACACAGCGGAAGGCATCGACTTTCTAGAGTATTATGGGCGACAAATGCTTGAGCTAAAAGATGGCAAAAAAGTAGATAGCAGACCTGGGGAATACAATCGTTATGACTACATTCCACTTGGAGTCGGTGTCATTATTTCCCCATGGAATTTCGCCTTTGCCATCATGGCTGGAACAACAGTGGCAGCGATCGTTTCCGGAAATACGGTTCTTTTAAAGCCGGCATCCACGACGCCTGTTGTCGCAGCCAAATTTGTTGAAGTAATGGAGGAAGCTGGACTGCCAAAAGGTGTGCTCAACTATATTCCAGGAAACGGATCTGAAGTCGGCGACTTTCTTGTTGACCATCCAAAAACCCGTTTTATCAGCTTTACAGGATCGAGAGAAGTCGGAACCCGCATCTACGAACGAGCTGCCATCGTAAACGAAGGCCAGATATGGTTGAAGCGTGTCATTGCTGAAATGGGAGGAAAAGATACGATTGTCGTTGATAAGGAAGCGGATTTAGAGCTTGCTGCCCAATCAATCGTCAACTCAGCTTTCGGTTTTTCGGGTCAAAAATGCTCCGCATGTTCCCGTGCTGTCATTGTCGAGGATGTATATGAAGAAGTGTTAAATCGGGCTGTCGAACTGACAAAAGAGTTGACTATTGGCGATCCTTCCGACCCAAACAACTTCATGGGGCCTGTGAACGACCAAAATGCTTTTGATAAAATCATGAAATATATTGAAATTGGAAAGAGCGAAGGTGAATTGATGATTGGCGGAGAAGGCGATGATTCCAAAGGCTATTTCATCAGGCCGACCATATTTTCCGGGCTTGATCCTAAAGCACGCATCATGCAGGAAGAGGTTTTCGGTCCAGTTGTTGCCTTCGCCAAGGCGAAAAATTTTGATGAAGCATTGGAAATTGCCAATAACACGGAATATGGGTTGACGGGAGCCGTTATTTCCAACAACCGTCTGCACCTGGAGCAAGCACGTGAAGACTTCCATGTCGGAAATTTATATTTTAACCGCGGCTGCACTGGAGCCATTGTCGGTTACCAGCCTTTTGGAGGTTTCAACATGTCGGGTACCGATTCCAAGGCAGGAGGACCTGATTACTTACTGCTTCATATGCAGGCAAAAACTACTTCCGAAATGTTATAGTCATGAAAACGGAGATGACTTGATATGACTGACGAAACATTAAAGCTTGTAACGATTATTGTGTATATGATTCTTATGCTTGTAATCGGATGGGTCGCCTTTAGAAGGACGGGCGACCTGACCGACTATATGCTTGGCGGGCGATCTCTCGGACCTGCCGTTACAGCACTCAGTGCCGGGGCAGCGGATATGAGTGGTTGGCTGCTTATGGGTCTGCCGGGAGCCGTCTATGCAACCGGATTAACCAGTGTCTGGATTGCCATTGGATTGACAGCAGGCGCTTATTTAAATTGGATTTTTGTTGCGCCAAGACTGCGTACCTATACTCAAGTGAGCAATGACTCTATTACGATCCCTTCTTTTTTTGAAAACCGGCTAAAAGACAATACCAAACTACTGCGAATCGTTTCGGCCCTTGTCATCTTGGTCTTTTTTACCTTTTATGTTTCTTCGGGTCTTGTTGCAGGAGCAGTTTTCTTTGAAAGTTCTTTCGGATTCGGCTATCAGCAAGGGCTGCTCATCATTGCACTCGTTGTTGTGGCCTATACACTTTTTGGCGGTTTCCTTGCTGTTAGCTGGACAGACTTTGCACAGGGCCTAATCATGTTAGTCGCACTGTTGATTGTACCCGCATTGGCCATCATGCATACGGGCGGTCCGGCAAAAACAGTTGAAACGATTCAGTCTATTGATCCTAAAATTTTCTCATTTTTCAGGGATACAACATTTATCGGAATTATTTCCCTCCTGGCCTGGGGTCTCGGTTATGTGGGACAGCCCCATATCATTGTAAGGTTCATGGCTATCAATTCAGTAAGAGAAACAAAAGTAGCGCGCCGGATTGGGATGAGCTGGATGATTATATCGTTGTTGGGAGCTGTACTGACAGCCCTGATTGGGATCGCGTATTTCCATACGACGAATCACACACTCCATGATAAGGAAGCTGTCTTTATCGAGCTTGGTCAAATCCTTTTCCATCCATTATTCGCAGGTTTTGTCTTAGCGGCGATTCTTGCTGCCATCATGAGTACCATCTCATCACAGTTAATCGTCACTTCAAGTGCTCTGACTGAAGACTTGTACAAATTAATTTTCCGTCGTGATGCCAGTGACAAAGAGCTGGTCTTTTTCGGACGAATGGCAGTTTTGGCCGTGGCATTAATAGCCTTTATCCTCAGCTCCAATAAAACTGAGTCCATCCTAAACCTTGTCGCTCATGCATGGGCTGGGTTTGGAGCTTCATTCGGACCACTCGTTGTATTAAGCCTATATTGGAGGAAATTGACCAATTGGGGGGCAATTGCTGGAATGGTCGCTGGAGCAGTCACCGTACTTGTTTGGCAAAGCTTGGACTCTGCGTTATATGAAATCATACCAGGCTTCATCATCAACCTTCTCGTTGCAGTGTTGGTCAGCCTCATCACCTATAAACCAAATGAAAAAATTGACAAAGAATTTGATGAAAGTTTACGCCTCCTAAAGGAATAATGAATTTTCATGAAGCGGTCAATGAAAGTATGATAAACTTTTCATTGACCGCTTGTATTTAGGGATGGGGGGAGTTTGGATGGAGCGCCTCTTAGAAAAAATTACTTCACTGACAAATATAGAAGAAATAACAGAAATGATCAGTCAATTTTTAAAGAAACCTGTTGTTATAGAAGATGAACAATTTTCCCTTTTAGCGTACAGCTCTTTTTATATTGATCAGTTTGATGAAGCCAATAAACAAACCATTTTTACAAAGCGCTGGACGATTCCTATATTGGAGAAATTCATGGATGAGGGAATTGTGGATCGCTTAAAGACACTTCCCGAACCCTTCAGAGTTGAAAAGATCGAAGAAATCGGATTGAATCAGCGTGTTGTTGTAAGCGCTAAATATAAAAGCCATGTTTTTGGTTTCATCTGGGTACAGGAAACGGATCGGGCGCTGACTGAGGATGAGCTATCTTTTCTGCTGGATGTCTCTTTTCATGTCGGGAAACTCCTCTATCAAAATAAGCAATTGAAGTTGAAAAAAGACGAACAAAAAAATAATTTTTATAAAAAAATCTTGGAGGATACTTTTCAAACAGAAGCTCAAATCAAATGGGAAGCCGCCAACGTCAATATTCCTATTCCAGACTCATTTATTTCCATTGTTTTTACAGTCGGGCCCTCCAGTGAAGAATCTTTTGGAGAGCTGCTTGAAAAAGTAGGACTTTTCGCCAACACACTAAAAATGCCGAGCCACGTCTTTATTAATCAATTGATGGCAGTTGTTCTAATTGGAAGCAGTTTATCATCACCCAAAGACCTGACGATACACGCAAACGCGTTGACAACATCTGTTTTGGCACAATTCAACGGAAAGCAAGTATATGCTGGAATCAGTCATCAATATACTTCTGTCACCCATCTGAGAAAAAGCTATCTTGAAGCCATTGAAGTGATAAAGACAGCCAAATTTATCGGGATTGAGGAACTTCCGTCTTTTGAATATAAAAAGCTCGGGTTGTTCCGTTATTTGGAGACAATTCTACAACAGCAGAAAAAAATGGGCGACCAGAACGAAGATTTGTTGAAGCTACAGCAAAAGGACGAAGAAAGCCAAACGAATCTCCTTCAAACACTAGAGATCTATTTGGAGGAAAACTGCCGGCTGAAGCAGGCTGCAAAAAAGTTATTCATCCATACAAACACATTGAAATACCGATTGAATCAAATCAACGAATTAACCGAAATCGACTTTGATGACTTCAATCAGAACTGTCAACTATATATTGATTTGAAGATTATGAAGGCGAGCAGCAAGGGAGACTTATACAAAGGATAAGGGGTAGCCATTTAATCTACTAATAAAAGCTCCCCTTTGCCGATTGCCGGAATGGTGATATGACTTGCTACAGTATCCGGTGACATATTTTTTAACCGAGGTTTAAAACTCCATTGAATGAAGTAAACGGAACGATCAAAACGAAGACTGCATAATTCAAAATCTTGTGGACCTGCTTTGTGCTACAAATGTTTGAACCGAATAATCACACATAATAATTTTCATGAAAAATATTATGTTTCACAAGTGAACAAGGTTAAAATAAGGAGAAACTGCGATTAGGAGGAATTTATGTGAATCCCATCGTATTATTTGATGGCGTTTGTAATTTCTGTGATGCAAGCGTGCAGTTTATCATAAAAAATGATCCTAAAGGAAAATTCCGCTTTGCTCCGCTACAAAGCGATATTGGACAAAAACTGCTGAAGCAATATCATGTTTCAGCCGATGTAGACAGTATCGTTTTGATCGAAGAAGATAAGACCTATTGCAAATCAGATGCGGCTCTGAGAATCTGCCGACATTTGAAAGGACTTTGGAGGTTGGCTTATATACTAATCATCCTTCCGGCTCCAGCACGGAATTTTATTTATGATGTTTTAGCCAGAAATCGCTACAACTGGTTTGGGAAAAAAGACATCTGTGTCCTTCCATCTCCAGAAGTGCGCAGAAGGTTCTTATCTTAATTAGTAAAAGAGATAGGGTTCCTATTGAGCTGAACGATGTCCCTTCAAACTCAGTATAGGTACCCCAACGAAGATCCAACTCAAAGAATTGAATAAAAATCTGTGACATCTGCTGGAGGCTCTATTTAAAATTCGACATTCTCCAATGCATAGGAGCTGCTAACTCTCTCCCTTCTTCTTTGGACTGGTGAAGGGTTGTCCACGACCGTTGTATTCCGTGTTTCAAATAAACTTCATGATTAGGAGCCTGCTCATGCACTCCAGTAATATCATAAAATCCGCTCTGGAAAAACCTTCCCCAAACCTGGTAATCGACAGCGGGCAAATCAACCAAAGGATCTTCAACCGAATGCATCAATACGAAGGAAGCTTTCTCCTTCTCTATTTCGACTTCTTCCAAGAAAATGCCCTCATCTGAAGGAACCACTTCCCCCTTCAAATTTCGGAGCATTCCATATCCATGCGTTTTCCCTATATCTTTGTTCAATTTGACCTCAGATCCATCTGCTGTTACAACGATTTCAGTCATTGAACGATAAGCCTCAGAAGCTGGGTCAAAACTACGCCCTTCTCCTTTAAAATAGCGATAAGGAGATGTATGATCCGAATTTTTTATCCAGTTTTTAGATACAAACGTTTTGTACAAAAGCTTCCATTCCCTTTTCTCAAGTGGATGATCTGCAACTTTTAAAATGTCTTCCAACGGCTCAAGTACCTTTGTCATTTGGAATTTTTCCATGGCTACTTTTTGTTCTTTCGCCTTTTTTTGCATCACTCTGGATTCGTGACCTGAATCTTGCTTCCAAGTTAACGGACGTTCAGCAAATACTCGATATGTGTATTCCACCTGGCTTCTTACCCAGCGGTCAACAAATAATGGCTCATCCACTTTGCCAATCCTTTTGCCGTTCCGATAAATAAGATATTCTTCAACACCTTCTATCGGATCCCACTCCAATGCAACCAACGATCGCGAAATAATAGTAGTTTGAACGCAATTTTTCACTACATTCATTAATTCCTTGGATTCAGCCGCCGTTGAAGTTTGAACTTTCAGCCGTTCCGGCGAACCTCTTCTCGTGCCTATTTCAATTGTATAAAGATATGTAGTCTCCGCAACCAATTCACTATCCCTAAAGACTTCATCAGTCCCTTCATAAATCAGCTGCCCTCCCCTGTAAATCCGAAACGGGCCCTTCACACTCTTAAAATAGAAAATGATTTCATCTGTTGAATGCTCAACTGCTTTAATCGGGAAGCTTTTCGGATATGCAGTCTGCGTTTGAAACTTTTTACCGATCATTACAAGAGTTGTTCCAATAAAACTGATGAATGGTAGCAAATAACGCCTCACCATATGATCAACCTCGCTTTCCCTTGAAATTGAATTTCGAACCAGTGACAAGAACCCATCATATCCTAAACAGCAGGGAGGTGGTGGTGATCTCATCAAGCGTGTTTTTCTAGGAAATGCTTACTTTATATTGTATCGCCATTTTGGGCTGGGTCGCCAGAAAAAGGAATATACTGGGCAAAGAGTCAATATCTGTACTGACCCAAGTACTATTATACATCACTCTACCTGCTCTCATTTTACATTCTCATGATGCAAAAAATAATCAAAAAGACTGTGAACTTTTCCCTGTATAGATGCTGTTATGATACACTTAATTCGAAATGAATTCTTATTGGAGTGTATTGTCTATGAACCATAATCATTTTGGAACGATCGGTCATGTGAAACGCAACTATCGGCCTGCTATCATCACAATTTCAGTTGTGCTGATCGGAGCGATCGGGGTGTTAGCTGGAATGCCAGGAATCGAGGATTTCGATGCATTCGATGTTACGATTCTTCCTTTATTGAACGCAATATTAAATAGTTTCACCTTTCTATTTCTAGTAGGGGCATTGATCGCTATCCTAAAACGCAATGTCAAAGTTCATCGTCGTTTTATCTATGCGGCCTTCGTCACCACATTTTTCTTTCTGATCACATACGTGACGTTCCACTTCCTTTCTCCCTCTACACCATATGGCGGGTCAGGACTACTGGCAGGCATTTATTATTTTGTTTTAATCACACACATCACACTGGCTGCAGCTATTGTGCCGCTCGCTCTTACCAGTGTTGCACGCGCTTGGAACATGGAAAACGAACGACATAGAAAAATTGCCCGTTGGACAATGCCAATCTGGCTGTACGTGAGCTTCACAGGCGTGCTCGTCTACATTTTGATCTCACCCTATTATTAAAAATTTTTTCAGAACAAAATCGCTGCTCTTACGACCCAAGTGATGTTTATTTGCTTGGGTTCTTTTCTATCTCAATCATAATGCCATTGCACTTTGGACAATGTACATTCACCAATGATATATTCAGGAACCTCATCCGTCATCCTACAATCCCGGTTTAGCCTAATAAAAAAAGCACTTCATGTCGGGACTTTTTCTCCTTCCCTCTAACCCAAAAATGTAAACCCTTTCTTTAAATTAGGGGATTTCCCCTATATGATAACCGCCCTTCTTTGATTATGGTTAGTATAGAAAGTTCATAGAATAAAAGAAAGTAGGATAGCGCATGAAAAACTCTTATAAAGTTGTTATTGTCGGAGCCGGCACAGCGGGAATATCTGTTGCAGCGCGTTTACTTCGTAAGTCACATCATTTAACCAATGAGGTGGCTATTATAGATCCTGCACAAAAACATTATTATCAGCCGCTTTGGACGCTTGTCGGCGGAGGAGCAGCGAAAAAAGAAGATTCCGAGCGTGATATGGAAGGCCTCATTCCGGAAGGAGCCGTTTGGATTCCACAGACTGTCGAGAACTTTGATCCAGACCATAACCAGGTCATTTTAAAAGATCAAACAACCGTCACCTATGATTATTTAGTGGTCGCAGCGGGAATCGAAATCGACTGGGACTCCATTAAAGGTTTAAAAGAGGCACTCGGCTCAAAAAACGTCTGCAGTAACTATTCGTTTGAGCATGTTCAGTATACATGGGAAACGATCCGTAACTTCACATCAGGAACAGCCTTGTTTACACATCCGAATTCCCCGGTGAAATGCGGGGGTGCGCCGCAAAAAATCATGTACCTTGCGGAAGACCATTTCCGTAAAAAAGGCATACGGAACAACGTCAATGTCATCTTCAGATCAGCCAACCCGGCGATATTCGATGTGTTGAAATACCGCAACGCACTTGAAAAGGTTGTAGAACGCAAAGAAATCGAGACACACTTTCGCCAAGATCTGATTGAGATCAAAGCGGACGAAAAGATTGCGGTATTTGAAAACCTTGATACGGGCGGCATCGAAGAAGTGCGATATGACATGATCCACGCTGTCCCGCATATGAAGGCTCCGGGCTTTATTGCCAATAGCCCTTTAGCTGATGAAAACGGCTGGGTAGACGTTGATATGCATACATTGCAACATAAAAAATATGATAATGTATTCGGGCTAGGTGATAATGCAAACTTGCCAACATCAAAAACAGGTGCAGCCATTCGTCAACAGGCGCCGGTTGTTGTAGAAAACATCGTTGCGAACATGCGCCATCAGCAAATGACTCACCATTACGATGGCTATTCCTCCTGCCCAATTGTAACAGGCTATAATAAACTGATTCTTGCGGAGTTCGACTATTCAAAGGAGCCAGCAGAATCCATGCCGTTTAACCAAGGTGTTGAACGAACCAGCATGTATATGTTGAAAAAGGACTTGCTGCCAATCATGTACTGGGACGGCATGTTAAAAGGAACCATGTAGAGGAGCGGACATGATGGAAATGAATCCGATACAAAAACAACTACAACAGCCGGAAACACAAGAAGCCATTGTCAAATTGCTGGTAAACCTCCCAGCCTATCAGAAAAACCTGGAGACGCTTGGTGAATGGATCGACTTTGGAAAAGCAGTTTTACAAGATAAGCACGCACTCAATAAGTACGACGAGCTGATCCGTAGCTACAATTTGGATCTGGAAACAGTAGAAGCGCTCATCAGTCTACTGGAAAAACTTCCGCGTTTAAACGAGCTGGTCAAAACACTCGACAACTTCCTACAGTTCGGAGAGGCGATTTTACATGATGATGCCTCTTTAAATTATGCCGCAGCCAGCTTGAAATCGTACACGGACCCTATCACCGAAAAAGGCCGGAGAGGTTTAGACCTAGTAAAAGATATTCAGGAAAGAGCACATGCCGATTCTGAACCTATTAAGCTATTCACCATTCTAAAATGGTTAAAAGAGCCATCGGTACAGCAAGCGCTAAAATATGTGCAAGCTACGCTGACTACTTTAAATAAAACAGTATAAGGGGAGAATAAGAATGTTATTACGATATTTTTATGATGAAAAACTGGCACACGCATCTTATATGGTAGGATGCCAACAAAAAGGGGAAGCTGTCATCGTTGACCCTATGCGTAATATCGAACCGTACATCCAAGTTGCTAAGAAAGAAAAGATGAACATTGTCGGTGCGCTTGAAACACATATTCATGCCGACTTTGTAGCGGGATCACGTGAACTGGCCGATCGTTTCGGCGCAAAACTGTATCTATCCAACGAAGGGGATGAGGATTGGAAATATCAAAACCTTGACGGGATTCCTCATCAACTGCTCAAAGACGGAGACAAATTCGAATTGGGCCGTTTAACATTTGAAGTGATGCACACTCCCGGACATACACCGGAATCCATTTCATTCCTGTTAACCGACGGAGCAGCAGCAGATAAACCCATCGGTATTTTCACCGGCGACTTCGTATTCGCAGGCGATATCGGACGCCCCGATTTGCTGGAAAAAGCGGCAGGAATCCAAGGAACTGCAGACGCTGGCGCGAAAGTGATGTATAAATCTGTGGAACGCTTCAAGAAATTGCCTGATTACCTGCAAGTATGGCCGGCACATGGAGCAGGTAGCGCATGCGGTAAAGCATTAGGCGCCATTCCGTCCTCTACCGTCGGATATGAGAAACAATTCAACTGGGCCATGAAAATTGACAACGAAGTGGAATTCGTTAAAGCATTGCTTGACGGCCAGCCTGAACCACCCTATTATTTTGCCGTGATGAAACACGTCAACAAAGTGGGAATCGGTTTAATCAAAGATATCCCTGAAGTCCAATCCATCACATCCATTGATGAAGTGGACCGTCTCATCGCCGCGGGCAACCAAGTAATTGATACGCGCGATGCAGGAAGCTTTGCTAACGGTCATGTAAAAGGAACCATGAACGTCCCATTCAATAACTCATTCACCAATTGGATGGGCTGGATTGTCAACTATGAAGAGCCTTTATACCTGCTCGCAGATCCGGAGAAACTTGAAGAAATGCTGATCGCCCTTCGTTCCATCGGCATTGACAACGTGGTGGCATACGCAGATGCAGCGGATATGATAAAACAAGCGGCTGAGCTTGATTCATACGAAAACGTAACTCCGCTTAAAGCAAAAGAGCTCATGGAACAAGAGGATGTTGCTGTTCTGGATGTTCGTAATTTGACAGAATATCAGGAAGGCCATATTGAAGGAGCGCAACACATTATGGTTGGGACACTAAAAAACCGTTTGGACGAAGTTCCTGCAGAGAAAAAACTGATCGTCCAATGCCAAGCCGGCGGTCGCTCCGCTATTGCCGCAAGTATTTTAAAAGCGAATGGCTATCATGACCTTGTGAATATGGCCGGCGGCTATGCCCAATGGACGAAGGATGTAAAGAATTAATCCATTTTAACCAAGAGTGCCCTTGTCAGAAGGGCACTCTTTTTGGGGGATGATTGCATGTATTTTCTGCTGCTCATTTTCATTGTGCCGATTTTGGTCATTATATGGAATCGGTATATCCCTGTGTTTACAGTAAAGGAGAAAAAACTGGATGACGTGGCTAATGTACAAATTTTAGATGTGCGTGACTACAATTCAGGAGGTAGCCGTCTGGAACAAGGAATCCACATCCCTTACGGCTATTTACCCCGTTCTATGTATATGCTGAAAAAGGAGCCGCTTCATATTGTTGGTGAATCCCGGCTCGAAATTAACTTATCGACCCGTTGGTTGCAAAAACATGGCTTTACAGTCACCAGCTTTACTAAAATAGAAACAACAAAGGAGTTGGAGCTTAAGGAGGCATAATGCATGAGTACGGACAAGGAAAATAAATATCTTCGGGGAATATATGAGCACATGTTGGAAGGCATCATCGTTATGAAAGAAAGCCGGGAAATTATCATGATCAATCCTGCTGCTGTGAGGATGACAGGCTGGAAAGTCGGCGGGTACGTCGACTACTGTTCATATTGCAAGGCTCGCAAGCTGAATAAAGGCGAGCCGATGTGCTATTTGATAGCAAATAAAGAGGTACCGACCTTTTTATCAGAAATGCCGACCTATCATGGAAAAACGATTGATGTGGAAATGAGCACTGCCGCTATATATGAAAATGACGATACAGGAGAGACTGAATACCTGCTTGTTTTACGGAACCATGAACTTCATAAGCAGGCAAGAGAATCAGCGATCAATAAGAAAATGATCAGAGCGCTTATTGAAGCAAAAGAAGAGGAACATAAAAGGCTCGCCCAGGAATTGCATGACGGTGTCGGCCAGTCATTGTTTTCCGTGTCTGTCGCCTTACAAGCCATTGAATCGTTTGTTAAAGATAATGAACAACTGAATGAGTACATGGTCGAGGTACGGAAAGAATTGCAGAAAGTAATGGACGACATCAACGCCTACTCACACCGTCTGCGCCCCCACAGCCTTGATCAGCTGGGATTGGAGCCAACGATCCGCCATTTGATTGAATTGATCCATAAACAGGTTCCGGGACTTGAAGTTGTACTGACAACAGAAGGGATCGACCGCAGCGATCCTGCTGTAGAAATCAATCTGTATCGCATCACGCAGGAAGCCATGCACAATGTGATCAAATATGCAAAAGCGACTAAGGTGGAAATGAATCTTTTGCGCGATAAAACTCATATTTATTTGACGATCAAAGATAATGGAGTAGGTTTCGATCGTGATCACATTCAAAATGAAGGGCTTGGCCTAAAACATATGGAGGAACGCGTCGACCAGTTGGGGGGCACATGCAGAATCCTCTCGGAAATCGGACGGGGAACTTCCATTGATATTGTCATTCCAAGATGGAGGCCTGAAAAATGATTAAAGTTCTATTGGTAGATGACCATGTGTTAATCCGTAAGGGGATCGCTCTGCTTTTGACAAACTATCAGGATATTGAGGTGATTGGCGAAGCCTCCGACGGCGCCAAAGCGATTCAACTGGCGGAACAATTACAGCCGAATGTCGTTTTAATGGACATATCGATTCCAAAGGGCATTGACGGTTTTACCGCCACACTTGAAATAAAAAAACACCAGCCTGATGTCAAAGTTATCATGTTAACAATGCATAACGAAGTTGCCTATATCCAGCAAGCCATTGAAGTAGGGGCGGATGGATATATTTTAAAAAACAGCCAAGGCAGCGAAATGTACCAGGCCATTCAATCGGTTTATTCAGGCAGGGTTTATTATGAGGTAGGCCTACCCGAAGAGCAGTTGGAAAAGCTTTTTAAACAAAAGGGTAAGAAGAAAGCAGATATCCTTTCGACACGGGAACAGGAAATATTACGCTTAACCATTCTCGGTTATTCCAATATGCAAATTGCCGATCAGCTGTTCATCAGTACAAAAACAGTTGAAAACCATAAATCCAATATCATGCAAAAGCTCAATGTCAAAACAAAGGCTGAACTAATCCAGTACGGAATTGCCAATGACTATATCAAGTAGCTATTGGCAAAATTTCCACTGATCCAGGGGAGATCCGGAATGCATCTAGCGTTCCGATCTTCTTTTTTTCCTCCTTTTCATTTCCCGGTTAACTCCTTTTGTCACAACACTGTCAAACTGGTTTTGTTTATGGTGGGATCCCCCTATACTTTTTTCGTTCCCCACTATTTATACTAAATTTGAAGTATAGAGCATGAAGAAAGAAGGTGTCAAAAATAGACTGGACATTTTTTGCCGTCATATTCCTTATCGGTTTTGTCGGGTCTTTCGTTTCTGGCCTTGTCGGGGTCGGCGGGTCCATCATCAAGTATCCGATGCTTCTCTATATCCCGCCGCTTCTTGGATTGACCGCATTCACTGCCCATGAAGTCTCCGGGATCAGCGCTATCCAAGTTTTTTTCGCCTCTATTGCGGGCGTATGGGCTTATAGGAAAGGCGGCTTTTTAAACAGAGATTTAATTATTTATATGGGGTCTGCCATCTTGATCGGAAGTCTGATCGGCAGCCTGGGGTCAAGCGCCTTGTCGGAGAATACCGTTAACATCGTATATGGCACATTAGCCGTCATTGCGGCGGTCATGATGTTCATACCGAAGAAAAAAGTGGATGATAAGCTAATGCATGAAGTGACTTTTAACAAGCCGTTGGCAGCGGGATTGGCGCTTATTGTCGGTGTCGGTTCAGGGATAGTCGGTGCTGCCGGAGGTTTCCTGCTAGTACCAATCATGTTGACCGTCCTTCATATTCCTACACGCATGACAATCGCCTCCAGCTTGGCAGTCACCTTCATATCATCCATTGGAGGGACTATTGGAAAAATAGCGACGGGGCAAATTGAATATGCCTCGGCAGCTGTCATGATCGTTGCAAGCATTATCGCAGCACCGCTTGGTGCGAAAGTAAGCGGAAAATTGAACACAAAAGTGTTGCAAATGATTTTAGCCGTGTTAATTTTGGCTACAGCTATCAAGACTTGGGCTGATATTTTATAAGGTTTTTGGTTGCGGTCGATGGATCAGCAACCAAAGAGCTTATTTCATTAGGAGTGGTGCAATGAGTTACCAAAAACATGAACGGATTTTGATGGGACTTGCATTTGGTGTTGCGGCCATTATGCTTTTATCTATGCTTGGACGAATTTTTGGAAGTTGATGAAAGGGTGGAAGTTTAATGTTTAATGGAGACTCTTTGTTTTACAGCAGGCTATTGACCGAACTTACCCTCTCTTTCCATATTATATACGCCACAATTGGAGTCGGCGTTCCGCTGATGATTATGATTGCTCAGTGGGTTGGCATCAGGAAGAATGATGAGCATTATATTTTATTAGCAAGACGATGGGCTCGTGGCTTTGTCATCACTGTAGCTGTCGGTGTTGTGACCGGTACGGCGATCGGATTGCAGCTCTCGCTTCTGTGGCCGAATTTTATGGAATTGGCGGGTAATGTCATTGCCCTGCCGTTGTTCATGGAAACTTTCGCTTTCTTTTTCGAGGCGATTTTCCTGGGGATTTATTTATACACATGGGACCGCTTCAAGGATCAGCGTAAGCATCTCATGCTACTAATACCCGTCGCAGCAGGAGCAGCCTTCTCGGCTGTTTTTATTACAATCGTCAATGCATTTATGAATTCACCACAGGGCTTTGACATTGTGAATGGAGAGCTTGTGAATATCAACCCGATCATTGCTATGTTCAATCCAGCGATGCCTACAAAGGTAGCACACGTCGTTGCCAGTGCGTTTATGACTTCCGCTTTTGTGTTGGCATCTATTGCTGGTTTCAAGCTTTTAAAAGGATCGGACCATATTTATCATAAAAAGGCCATGTATCTGACGATGAAAATAGGATTGATTTTCTCCATCACGACAGCCGTCATTGGAGACTTTTCCGGTAAATACTTAGCGGATTATCAGCCGGAAAAGCTTGCAGCTGCTGAATGGCATTTCGAAACATCTGGAGATGTCCCACTGGTTTTATTCGGAAAATTAGAAGATGAAGAAGTGAAATATGCCTTTAAAGTTCCGAAGGCACTCAGCATTTTGGCATACAACAAACCCTCTGCCGAGGTTGTCGGCTTAGATCAATTTAAAGAAGAGGAGATTCCGCCGTTATATATCCACTATCTCTTTGATATCATGGTAACGATTGGGATGTGGATGACGCTATTGTCCCTTGTGTTTTGGCTTGGGTCAAAAAGAGGCTGGGCCTTCATTCACACGAAATGGTTCCGCTGGCTCATTGTCCTTGGAGGCCCCTTGTCCATCCTGGCCATCGAAATGGGATGGTGGCTGGCTGAAGTGGGAAGGCAGCCTTGGATTCTTTACGGTTTGATGAAGACGTCGGATGCTGCAACAACAAGCGGACAGGTTGATCTTATGCTCGTTCTGTTTGCCGGGCTGTATATCATCCTCGCCATCGGAAGTGTCGTTGTATTGACAAGAATGTTCCGCAGTAACCCTGTTGAACGTGAACTAGAAGAGCGTCATGAGGAAAAAGGCGGTGTCGTTCGATGAATCTGGAAATACTGGGAATCATGGTGTTATGGACATTTTTATTTGGCTACGTTATTGTTGCTTCCGTAGACTTTGGCGCAGGTTTTTTTAACGCATACAGCTTGTATGCAGGCAAGCAGCATGTTTTGACAAATATTATCCAGCGCTATCTGTCCCCTGTTTGGGAAGTGACCAACGTTTTCCTTGTATTCTTTTTTGTGGGGATCGTCGGTTTTTTTCCAAAAACGGCCTTTTATTACGGGACCATTCTTCTTGTCCCTACGAGCATTGCCATTATCCTTCTGGCTATTAGGGGATCCTACTATGCTTTTGAAACATACGGATCAAGGGGGCATAAGGGATATTCGTTCATGTATGGTCTCTCCGGGCTGTTCCTTCCAGCCTCCTTATCGATTGTACTGACCATTTCGGAGGGCGGATTTGTTTCGATGGCGGACGGAAAGCCGGCACTAGATTACTGGGCGCTGTTTACCAGCCCTCTTACATGGAGCATTGTCGTATTAAGCATTGCGGCCGTACTTTATATTTCAGCTGTTTTCCTGACTTGGTACGCCTATAAGGCAAAGGATAAGGATGCGACAGAACTAATGAGAAGATATGCCCTCATTTGGTCTCTACCACTGATCATCACAGCTTCCGGGATCATTGTTGAACTCCGTGACCATAACCCGGAACACTTTGGAAATTTACTGGATCTCTGGTGGATGTTTGCTTTATCCTTCCTACTCTTTATCGGAACTGTATGGCTTATCTGGAAAAGAAAGCATTACGGAAGAGCTTTCGGCTTGCTCGTGGGTCAGTTTGCCCTTGCGTTTTTCGCATATGGTATTTCGCATTACCCGTATTTGCTTTATCCGCATTTGACCATTTATGACGGCTTTACAAATAAAGCCATGGCCATATCGCTGGTTGCCGCCTTTATTGCCGGACTGGGATTATTAATCCCCTCCCTTTACTTATTGTTGCGGCTATTTCTATTTAATAAAGACTATGTCACAGGTAAATCAGATCCATATGAATAAAGGAGATTGCATATGCATCATTTCTTCATTTTTTACGCCCCGTTTATCGTCTTGGGAGCTTCCATCGCGGTTGCGTTTTGGGCAGGTCAGAAAGATGAAATGTTAAACTAAAAACGAAAATAGGGGTCAGACCCCCTTTAGTATACTAAAGGGGGTCTGACCCCATATTATATTACACCAGTTTCTGTCCACAATTCGCGCAGAAGTTTCCCCCGCTCGTCTTCTCCCCACAATTCGGGCAGAAGTTCGGAATCTTTCCTCCACCAGGTGCCGGCTGACCTGCCTGGTTCGGTGTTTGCTGCCCACCAGCCTGCTCCTGCTGGGTTTGGTTCATATTTTTCATCATTTGGCCGGCCATGCCCATTCCCATCATCATTCCGGCCATATCCGCTGCGGTTCCGCCACCTTTCACCTTGCCGGAAGCAATGCCGTCTGTCATGGATACCTGCTGATATCGCTGCATATCTCCAATCATTCCGTGCGAAGCGGTCTTCGTGATCATATCCTGAACTTCTTTCGGATAATTGAAGCTCATGATGTTGAATCCCGTGATTGTCATTCCATTGTCAATGATCTGCATATCGAGGTCTTCCTGGATCCCCTTGGCAATTTCAAAAGCATTGGCCTGCAAGTTGAACATGTCTTTTCCTTCTTTGGAAATCCATTTCATCAGCAGTTGGTCAAGGATGGACGTAATCCGGATTTTGACATCTTCGACGAGATAACTGTTTTTAACGCCGGCGATTTTATCAATCAAAGCAATATAATCGTTCACTTTAAAATTGAACGTTCCATTAGCGCGGATCGGGAGGCCGCCCGGAAGCTGCGGTGAAGGGATATTGATCGCATTCTTCGTACCCCATTTCACTGTAAATTCCTTCGTATTGACAAACAGCACTTCCACTCTCATTCCGCTGTTAAAGCCGAACTTGAACCCTTTTAAAGTAGATAAAAAAGGAATAATTTGCGACTCAATGTTATAGTCGCCCTCATCTTGAAAAATCCCTTCAATTTTTCCGTTATTGATAAAGATGGCATCCTGTCCCGGCTGGATGATGAGACGGCTTCCCTTTTTAATTTCACGATTGTTCCATTTCCAAAAGATCATATCATCTCTGAATTCTTCCCATTCAACTACGTTGGCTAATTGACTTTTAAAAAAACCCATCTATCATTCATTCCTTTCGAACTAGAATTTTCCTCTACTGCCGCTGTGGGAATGCCCCCCTCTTGTCACGCCTCCGCCACCACCGCCACTAAAGCCGCCTCCGCTGCTTTTCTCGGATGGCTTCCTTCTTTTTGTGGTAGATGTCCGGATATACTTGTCTCTTCTATGATTCACTTTCGTATTCTCGTTGTCCTGGTAAGTTCGTGCGTTGATGGTCACTTTTCCGCCTGAATTGTAAGCCATAATCCCAACAACAGCCCCGCCTATGGCAAGCGATGCAATAATTTGAAACCAAGGGTTGAACAGGATGTTATCCGGATCCACTCCGGGCCTGAATCCCATATATTTGGAAGAAGTTTTTATAAAAGAATGAAACGCTTCATAATAGTCTCCGCTTGATAAATCCGGTGTGATTTTTTCACGGACAAGAGTCGCGCGGTGATCATCCAAATAGGTTTCCGCTTTGTAAAAGCCTGCTACATACACATCCCGATTTTTCATATCGAGCGTCAGAATGGCCGTGTTCCCATGCGGCTTGTCAAAGCCAGGCGCCTGCTCATCATAAAAATCCTGCATGAACTCTACAACGTCTTTGTTTTCTTCATTATTAGTCGTGAGAATGATAAAATCAGTAGCCCTTTTGGCCCCATATTTTTCAGCCAATGCTTCTAGCTCTTTGACTTCTTTTTCATTTAAAAGTCCGGCATCGTCATAAATTCTTTGTTTCACATGGGACTCAGCCGCTGCGGAGTTGACGGCAAAAGGCAATAATAGAAAAAAAACAACCAATAGCAGAGTTTTTCTTAAAAAAACGCTCCTCACCACAGGACACCTCCCATGATCAGGGAAATCAATTTCAGCATAATAAACGAGCTTCCTGCAATGCCTCCAAACCAGGCGGCCACCTTCGAATAACTGATGGGCGGTTTCCCAACCACTTTTCCGGTCTGGCCGTTCATCGCAAAAGTGTGCTCCGTTTTATCATAATCATAGTAAACCATCCAAACAGGGAGAAGAACATAATAACTGCGAATTTTCCTCGTATCAATATCCTTATGATTATACGATACAGAGGAATAGCCCGAAATCGTTGAACGGATATAGGTATCTATGAATTTTTGAATTTTATTTTCAACCCGCGTATAAAGCTCTTGATCATTATAGTTATATTTTTCCGCGATATATCCCGCTAAATAGGGTGTTTTAAAATCCTTTAATTGATCATAAGGAAATGGTTCCAATTTATCCATAATTTGATCATCCATTTTTTTGGATGCATCAACAGGAACCTTCACATAGGAAAGATCGATATCTCGGTACACATCATAATATTTCGTTTCAGTGTATTCGTAATCCCCCCTAGTGTACATCCGCACCCTAGTGCCGATTGCCTTGACCTTTGCCTTGGTTTTTAAGTCATAAAGCCAAAAAGGGACATACATCCCGGTGATCCCCTTGATCCGATCGGCTGTCATAAAACCTTTGGGTGTCAAGCGGCCGTTCCTGCACCATTTTTTAAATGCCTTCATCGCTTCTTCCTTACTGATTGTAAAAGGAATCACCTTTGCAGGAGCCAATGCGCCGGAAAGCCGGTCTTGCAAAACGACACCTGCACCACAAAAGCTGCAAGTGGTCGCTGCAGTCTCGGCCTCTGTGATCAATGTTGCCCCGCAATTTTCACAGTGATACTCCTTTGCTTCATCGTCGGAAAAAACAGCCGTCTTCAAGTCCTCGGAAAACTCCTCTACGTGGTCTTGTCTTCCGCAGCTTTGACAGGTCAACATTCCAGACTCACTGTCAAAAGCCATATCATCGCCGCAATTCGGGCATTTATAATGAATGACCAATGGATATCCCCCCTTTTTCTTGCTGAAATTTTCATGCGTTTACTTGAAGAAAGCTGTAGCTTGGGCTACAGCTTACTATCGGTAAGGCCTCCCGTACCGAATCGTTATTCTTTATGATCGATTTGTGCTTTTAATGCAGCCAACTCATCTTCTACATTCGGTTTACTGTCATATTTCGCTGTCAAGTCTTGTATGTCATCCTTAGGAGCAGCATTTAATTCTGCCATCGCATTGGCTTCATCAAGCGTCTTCTCGACCTTTTCTTCCATTCTATTGAAAGCCGACATCGACCGGTTCGCTCCTGAAACAGAAGAGCCGATTTTATTCAGTCTCTCTTGGGTTTTTGCTACAGCCATCTTGCTTTTGATCATGGTTCTTCGCGCTTCCAGCTCACTGATATCAGACACGAGCTTGTCGTGCATTTCCCGCATCCGGACGGCGTTGGAAGCCGCCAGGCTGTATGCCTGCTGCAATTCTGCTTCCTTTTCAGACAAAGAGGATTTCTTTTCTAAAAACTTCCTCGCGTCGTCTTCATTCCCTGCTTCCAAGGCTTTCACCGCATAATTCTGCATCTTTTCAATCTCTGCCGAACACTCATTCAACGCCCGTTTCGACCGCTGCTCCTCCGCCATGACTGAAGCGGTTTCAGCTTTCACCTTACCCAGGTCGCTATTCAGATTCCTCATATACTGATCAATCATTTTCTCCGGATTCTCTGCCTTGTCCAATAATGCATTGATATTGCTCGACATAATATCTTTGAACCTTGCTAAAATACCCATAACAGCCACTCCTTTAAATGATATTCTAAACATATATACTGGATGAGCGGTTAAAAAGATTCACTTTTTTATTAATTCAGTGAAATATTTTGTAACTGTTTACACTACTATCCTATCAGAGAAACAATCATTTTAGTGAACATGACCAATAAATTTTTTCAAAGCTGCCAAACCAAATAACCCCGTTCAAATTAAGATTGCGTACGATTGTCGGAAACCTTTATTTTATAATGGTCCAATCTTTATTGCTTTATTAAACTGTAAACTTTCATTCTATAAGCAATATCAAGTCTCCGCTCCCAGGAAGAGCTCAAGAATTTTTCTAAGAAACAGAAGCAGGAACTCCGCCACGAATGACTGAAATGGCCGAATGGAAATTCCAGTTCCTATTTGCACGCCCAAATCGAAAGAGTCGATGAACTTTTGAAAAAAGAAAGGGAAATGAAGGACCTCACCAAGCAGACGATTAATCACTCCCGCTGCGGATGACCGCAGTGGGAGTTTCTGTATTCCAATAAGTCAGGTATCCTACATTCCAATCAAAAATGTCCAACAAAAGCCTCCCTTTTTCGCCTGCTACTGACATTATTATGCATTGATTAATAAAATCAGGCCTGCGATGCTCATCATCCATGAAAGCGTGGAACCTGAATTTTTTTCAATCGATAATCTCATTTTTTCCAGTGGCTTCTGCAGCCAGCCTTTAAACAGGAAATGCGCCACCATTAGAAGCGACGCCGGAAGTACCATAATCAAGTTATAGCCTGCCAGCATGGGGAGCCATTCCACGGGGTGTAAATGAGCAGCCGCCATGATTCCAATGGCTGCAAAGTATGGCAAAGCTGTTCCTACTTCGACCAATCCGGTTGTTAATCCGAGCGCCACCATGGATAACATGCTTCTACTTTTCGGTTTGCGCACTTTCGGCGCATTCTTCTTAGTCGGAATGAAGAAACTGCCAATCAATAAGCCCAGGCCGAGAACAGTCATCGTACGACTCAATAATGCGTTATCTCCAAGACCGGAAAAAACATCAGTTACCGTATCCAGCCCCAACATGAGAAACACACCCACTAAAAAATAAAAACAAGCAACGGTTCCCAAGTAGACGAGTAACCTCCCCGCGATTTTCCCTCTCTCCGAAAGCAGCATGTATACAGTCACTCCCAAGGTTGTGGGACTGAGTGTATCCAACAAGGCCAATGCCCCTACTGAAAGCAATAAGGCTACACTCATCTGGAATCACCCTGCCTTTTTTTCGAATAAATGTGTGAAGCCTCTTCAAGGAAATCCAACACTTCGGTCTCAATCGGATAAAAACCGGCTTTTTGCGACTTTTCAGGGGACTTCCTGATTTCCCATAACTTATCAAGAAATTCATCGTTATCTCCAAAAGACTCTTCCTGCTTTTCAAACATGCGTCTTATGATTTTCTGAACCTGTGGTGCCGCGGCCCCTTTATTCATATTTTTTTTTACTTGACCGAGCAATGAAACCCACTCCAGCGTATCGGGATCTGTTCGGTTGACATTAGGAAGCAGCTTCAGTAATTCCATTTCCGACTCATTAAATATCTGTTTCCTGTAAACTTCTCTCCCCCGTGGGTCCTTTGTATACAATTGAATCAAGTGCTGAACTTTCAACAGATCCACATGGCCATCGATGGACATGCCATTTAATAAACCCTGCAAAGTCACTTCCATTTGTTCCAGCTTCCGTTTTTCATTGGATACATAATCCAATTGATCCTGCAGACACTCTTCCCAATCCCTTTCATTGGACAGCATCTCTTTGATCTCATGAAGACTAAAGCCCAGTGACTTTAAAAATTGAATCTCCTGCAGCTTGATCAGTTCCTTTTCCCCATACAACCTGTGCCCGCCTTCCGTCTTGTCTGCCGGAGGGAGTAACCCGATTTGATCGTAATAGCGCAGCGTCCTCACCGTTACTCCGGTCCGCTTTTTGACCTCCTTAATGGAAAGCAATTTGATACACCACCCTCACATCACATGTTGATTTCAGTATACAAGATGACGTAACGTCACTTTCAACTATTAAAAATATTATTCGCCAAACCCATTTCAATGTAAAAATCTCCCAAAATAAATCAGGTGAAGGAAAGCGATTCGTTTTCCTTCACCTGATTTATATCTGGTCCTGAATGAAGCTGGCCACTGCCCAGCCTTATTGTTCGATTCTCTGGAATACTCCATATGCGCTAGAATGAACCTAACATCTGCTGCTCGGATTATGGATTATGCGTTCTTTTGGGACATATCTCTTCTTAGACTATCCTTATGCTTTACTGCTTTCCAATTCTTCAACCAAAAGTGACAGTTCTTCCCATCGCTGCATCTTCTGCTCTAATGCGGCTTCGATCTCCTGTTGTTTTGAAAACAGCTCCTGCACTTTCTCGGAGTCGCTTCCAGCCTCTGCAATCTTACCATTAAGCTCTTCTACCCGCTCTTCCAGTACGGCGATTTCCTCTTCGATGACTTCCCATTCTTTTTGGTCTTTGTAGCTTAGTCTGGCAGGCTTTTTATTTACAGGTGTTTGTTTGACCGCAGCCTGCTTTTCTTTCGGTTCAGGCTTTGTTTCTTCCTCGGCAGTCTCCAAAAATTCACTGTAATTCCCGTAAAATTCCTTGATTTTACCTGCTCCTTTGAATACTAGAAGGCGATCTACCACCCGATCTAGGAAATATCGGTCATGCGATACGGCAACAACGACACCGGGAAAATTTTCAAGATAATCTTCCAGGACACCAAGCGTCTGCGTGTCCAGGTCATTCGTCGGCTCATCCAGAAACAATACGTTTGGCTCAGTCATCAGTACTTTCAATAAATAGAGCCTGCGCTTTTCTCCTCCCGACAGCTTGCGGATATATGTCCATTGAGCCGGTCGTGGGAAAAGGAAACGTTCCAGCATTTGCTCTGCTGTAATAACTTCTCCGGTTTTCGTATGAATGACCTGTGCAGTCTCTTTTATGTAGTCAATGACACGCTGATTGTCGTCCAACTCCTCGTCCCCTTGGGTATAGTAGCCGATTTTTACAGTTTCGCCGGTATCGATTTCTCCGGCATCCGGCTGGATTCGTCCGGCCATCATGTTTAATAAAGTCGTTTTTCCGGAACCATTTGGACCAATAATACCAAGCTTATCGCCAGGCTTAAGCAAGTAGTCAAAGGAGGAAACAAGCTCACGGCCTCCTAAGCTTTTTTCAACCCCTATCAGTTCAATGACCTTTTTTCCAAGTCGGCTCGTACCAACATGGAAAGCCGCTTCCTCTTTTTTCGTATTGAATTTGCGATCTTTCATCTGATCAATCCGCTCAATCCGCGCCTTTTGTTTCGTCGATCGGGCTTTTGCACCGCGCCGAAGCCAAGCCAACTCCCTTCGAAGTGTATTGGCATGCTTTTGTTCGCTCGATAGCTCCTCCGCTTCTCGTTCTGCTTTCTTTTCAAGGAAATACTCATAATTCCCTTCATATGCATACAGCTTACCATTATCCAACTCGTATATCCGATTGGTCACACGGTTAAGAAAATAGCGGTCATGCGTCACAAGCAGTAAGGAACCCGGATAACTTGTCAGGTATTTTTCCAGCCATTCAACAGTAGCATGGTCAAGGTGGTTCGTCGGTTCATCCAAAATCAGCAAATTGGCCGGCTGGATCAGCGCTTTGGCGATGGCTACCCGTTTTTTCTGTCCGCCTGAAAGAGAGGCGACCTTTTGATCAAATTGCCAAATACCAAGCTTTGTCAATACCATTTTCGCCTGTGCACTGGCATCCCACGCCTTTAGTTCATCCATTTTCTGCTGCATGGAAAACAGCTGCTCCTGTGCATGAATACTTTCAGGCTCACGCTCCATCCTTTGGAGCGCCTGCTCATATTGGCGCATCGCCTTCATAATATCCGCATCGCCGTAATAAATCTGCTCAATGACCGTCAACTCCTGATCAAGCTCCGGATCCTGTGCCAGGTATTCAATCCGATAATCCTTAGCATGATTGATTTCTCCCTGATCCGGCGCCTCAATTCCAGCAATAATTTTTAATAAACTGGATTTCCCCGTGCCATTTACTCCAATCAGACCGATCCGCTCGCGGTCCCGAATAATGCACTCAATCCCGTCAAACAGGACTTTATCTCCATACGTTTTATGTAAATTTTCGACGGTCAGCATCATGCCATCCCCCTTTCAAAATTGATCTTGCCGACATCTTGTCCGCTTCCGGCTTTAACCATATTCCGATAAGAAAATCCTCTAGCTTTTTCTATGGTTTTATTATAATAAATAATTCAGAAGTGTGCTGAGATAGGGTGTGGAAAGTTTGAGTTTTTACCCTTACCTATCCATCAAAAGAGAGACATTCATACAAAAAAGACTCCTCTATGAATCAAGGAGTCTTTAATCTAAGAAAAATAATAGAAGTAAGTGCTTCCTACAAAATCTTACTCAATTTACCGCACCTATTTTTTCTCAAAATTTCCATATTTCACAACACGGTCAATTTCATTATTCAAATGCTCATCCGGAAATTCCTTTCCATATTTGGACACAGACATTTTATAGAAAACAGCCCCAAGGATGGTCCAGACGAAAATAATCACCCACTCATATGGCCAAACCAAGGCGGACGGCATCCCCGGCAAATAAAGAATACCTACACCGATTGACATGACGACTGCAATCCATCCAATCGACGTTCCACCGCGTAGGCGGAATGGGCGCTCCATTGTCGGCTCTTTTTTACGTAATATGATAAAAGATGCGGCGACCATGAACCAGGCGATAACGAGACCGAACCCTCCAGCATCAACGAACCAAACTAATGCCGGACGCCCCAACAGAGGTGCAGCAGTGGATAAAACAGCAATCAACAAGATGGCTTTATGCGGCGTGTTGTATTTTGGGTGCAATTCTCCCAATGATTTCGGAAGCATCCCGGCTTTCGCAAGCGCGTAAATGGCACGGCTTCCTCCTACATAGAAGCCAATCCAGCTTGTCAAAATTCCGCCGATTCCTCCTAATACCAGGACATTCCCCATCATTTGACTGCCGCCAAACGCTTTTGCCATCGCATCAGCCGTAACCAAATTGGATCCGGCAATTTCGGCGGGATTGAGTACCCGGGATACTCCAAAAATGACACACACATACCACAGGATGGCTAAAAAGACGGAAAAGATCAAAAGAGAGCCGATCCTTTTTTGGGGAAGGTTTATTTCTTCCGCCGCCTGCGGGATGACATCAAAGCCAACAAACATGAATGGCGTCATAATAATGACGGTCAACAGCCCTGCCATTCCTTTTTCAAAAAGGGGCTGCATGTTTTGCATATTCCCTGCAACTGTACTCCCTGTGATTAATAATATCCCAGCAATAATGATCAATAAGGTCAAAATAAAGTTAATGACGGTTGAAAATTTGATTCCGCGATAATTGATCCAGGCAATAATAATAGATCCTATAATTCCAACACCAGCCCAGGTGATTGTGACATCCCACCCGGCAATCGTATATAAATGGCCTTTACTGTATCCAGAAATCAAATATTCAAAAACTGTCGGCAATGCCACCGCTTCAAATGCCACAACAGATACATAACCAAGAATAATAGCCCACGTGGTGACAAACGAAGCGACCCGTCCCATGGCCTTAAAGCTATAAATCAGCTCGCCGCCAGCCAGCGGAAGTGCCGACGCCAGCTCTGAATAAGTGAGACCAACGAAAACGACAAGCATACCGCCGATTAAAAATGCTAGAATGGCACCCAACGATCCTGCTTCCGTGATCCAGAGGCCTGCGGTGACCACCCAGCCCCATCCGATCATTGCGCCAAATGCCAAAGCAAGGACATCCCTGTTCCCCAGTGTTTTTATAAATCTCTGCTCCTCTTTCATCTCCTACCTCCTCATTTTGAATGCGTTTACATTTAAAGTTTAAATCATCCACCTCATTTCTTTTGAAAAATTAGGACTTACCCGGTCACCAACAAAAATCGTTTTCTTCCATCAAAAGTCCCAACAATTCACTATTAATTTATCAAAAATTACATGAATGGTCAATTTTCAAATATTTATAAAGGAAGAAAATTCACTCTTCATATTTAGATTGACCCTAACCTTCCGTTGCTTCGGTAGTTATACGGACGGTTTCCTATCCTGTACCCAATTTCTCTACGGAGCTCTCTTCATATAATCAAAGCTGCATCTGGTAAAATGCTGCAATCTAAATCCGAGAATACTGTCGAAAGTCCGATAATACTGTCCGAACCCCGAATAATACTGTCCGAATTATGGCAGTACTGTCCAGAACCGGAAAATACTGTCCGAAATGTAGAAATGCTGTTACACATGTTTAAATTCGCTCTGAAACAAACCGAAAATCTTTCGTTCAACTTATATACTCAAGTTTCGGACATGATAAATAAGCCCTAACTATTGGTATGAAAGGGATTAG
>JAABNQ010000167.1 GCA_009928435.1 Bacillus sp. HF117_J1_D | reverse complement strand
CTGCACTTGGAACGCTCTCCTACCATTGTCTATGACAATCCACAGCTTCGGTGATACGTTTAGCCCCGGTACATTTTCGGCGCAGAGTCACTCGACCAGTGAGCTATTACGCACTCTTTGAATGGTGGCTGCTTCTAAGCCAACATCCTGGTTGTCTAAGCAACTCCACATCCTTTTCCACTTAACGTATACTTGGGGACCTTAGCTGGTGGTCTGGGTTGTTTCCCTCTCGACTACGGATCTTATCACTCGCAGTCTGACTCCCAAGGATGAGTATCCGGCATTCGGAGTTTGTCTGAATTCGGTAACCCGATGAGGGCCCCTAGTCCAAACAGTGCTCTACCTCCGGTACTCTTGCCTTGAGGCTAGCCCTAAAGCTATTTCGGAGAGAACCAGCTATCTCCAGGTTCGATTGGAATTTCACCCCTACCCACACCTCATCCCCGCATTTTTCAACATACGTGGGTTCGGGCCTCCAGTCAGTGTTACCTGACCTTCACCCTGGACATGGGTAGATCACCTGGTTTCGGGTCTGCGACCTCATACTCCA
>JAABNQ010000166.1 GCA_009928435.1 Bacillus sp. HF117_J1_D | reverse complement strand
TTTCCGATAATACTTCCGCTCGTTGACGATTTGCTTCGTACGTTCAAGGATGAGCTGGGTTGTACGTCCACATATTTTGTCACGCTCTTAGATGGTTTTGACGGTACTTTATTAGCTGATGGCTTACTAGCCTTAGGGGCACTTGATGACAAATATTGGCTGCTTACATAGCCTGTTTTGCCATTTAGTGTAATCTTTGACCAACCGCCAGACTCTGATTGTACCGATACCTTGGAGCCAGCAGACAATTTTCCGATAATACTTCCGCTCGTTGACGATTTGCTTCGTACGTTTAAGGATGAGCTGGGTTGTACGTTCACATACCTTGTGACGCTCTTAGATGGTTTTGACGGTACTTTATTAGCTGATGGCTTACTAGCCTTAGGGGCACTCGCTGATAAATATTGACTGCTTACATAGCCTGTTTTGCCATTTAGTGTAATCTTTGACCAACCGCCAGACTCTGATTGTACTGACACTTTAGAACCTGCAGACAATTTTCCGATAATACTTCCGCTCGTTGACGATTTGCTTCGTACGTTCAAGGATGAGC
>JAABNQ010000165.1 GCA_009928435.1 Bacillus sp. HF117_J1_D | reverse complement strand
ACACTTTATTCAAGGTATCTTAAAACCCTATCTTTCAGTTCGTCGTGAAGGAGTAGTTGGTTCCTGACCATGGCCCAATTTTGGATACGGCCACCCTCCCATTTTGTTTCTAGTTCTTTAATACGTAAATACAATACTTTTAACAGGGCATTCTCATTGGGGAATGCTCCTTTTTTAGTCACTTTCCTAAAACTTGAATGAATGCTTTCCACGGCGTTAGTCGTATACATGATTTTACGAATAGCGCTGCCATAGTCAAAGAGTTGCTCGACATGTTCAAAGTTTCTCTCCCATACGTCAATGGCTCCTGGATAGGCTGTCCATTGTTGTTTGAAGGATGCAAAGGCATTTTGACAAGCCTTCAGACTGGGAGCACTATATACCTTTCTTAATGCCTGCGTAAATGCTTTATAATCCTTGCTTGGTACGTATTTGATGGAATTGCGGATTAAATGGACGATGCAGCGCTGGACGATGACTTGAGGAAAAATAGCTCTGGCACCTTCCTCTAATCCACTGACTCCGTCCATTGAGAGAAAGAAGATGTCTTCCAC
>JAABNQ010000164.1 GCA_009928435.1 Bacillus sp. HF117_J1_D | reverse complement strand
TACAAAGTGGGCGAACAACGGCTTCAAAGCATTTGAGAACGGAAAAATCGAGTTATCCATGGGCATTTTTAAAGGGAAAAGGCAAAAACCTCTGAATGTTTGGGTGAAAGAATTGCCGAAAGGGAAAATCAAAGAGATCGAATGAATCTTTGACCGGCGATTGATGCTGTCTATTGCTTATGAAGATGGAAGGAAAGTAAAAGAGAATCAATTCGTAAACCGGGCTGCCATTGACGTTGGAGAAATTCATACCATTACGGCGGTGGCCGAAAACGGGGAAAATCTGATTATTACTGGGCGCCACCTTCGGTCCATCCATCGGCTGCGAAATAAAAAGCTTTCCGAACTCCAACGGAAAATAAGCAAGTGTACAAAAGGATCAAAGCAATGGAAAAGGTATAACCGGGCGAAACGTTATGTGCTTTCGAAAAGCGAACATCAACTCAGAGATGCCCTGCATAAAACCACGAAACAGTTTGTCGATTGGTGCCTCGCCAACGAAGTGAAAGAAGTCGCTTTTGGTGAGGTGGATGGGGTGCAGCGAAACACATCCCGCCGTAAAAAGA
>JAABNQ010000039.1 GCA_009928435.1 Bacillus sp. HF117_J1_D | reverse complement strand
ATTGCATCAACGCCTCCGGGTCAGGGAATGATTAAATGCGCTGCAAAACTAGGGTAAACGAACATTTTTCATCATATGTTCCTGAAAAGAAGTTTATTGTTCGAAAGACAGGGAATATTAAACAAGAATGTTTTAATTTGGACACATCTTTTTATTTTTTTCTGAAAACGATTCAAATCACTTGAAAAGTACGTTAAAATAACTGTAAGATGTTAAATCTTAAATGGGGTGGTCTTTTGCATAGAGATCATGAACAACTCGAAAAATTTATGGATAGTCTTGCTGAACTGGGAGTAGATATTTCAGTTACGAAATCTCGTTTGGAACTTTTCAAAGTCTTGGATGAAGTACAGGCTATCCTAGGGTATACAGAATACCATGTAGAATAAAAACGATGCGGGCTTGTACATTATACTGGCCCGCATTGTTGTTTTATTTGCTTGTGGCTGCATTTTTTCTGCTAAGGATTAAGCGGTATATAATAAAAGCGATCACCGCAAACCCGCCAATGCCGAGTGTGATCAAAGCGAAATTTTCTTCAATGAAAGGTTTGGCCTTGGCACCAAGTGCGGCAATGATTGCTGCTTCAAGGAAAAAACGCCCTCCCCTTCCCAGAATAGACCAAAAAATGAGCTTCTTAATTCTCACCTTGGAAATCCCAGAAAAAATGGTGAAAACTTTGTAAGGAACAGGGGTAAACGCTGCTATTAAGATGGCCATCGCACCATATTTTTCAAAGTAATATTCTACTTTGTCTATTTTATCTGCCTTGATAAAACGGAGTAGAATGGGCCTTCCTAATTTCTTTCCAATATACCATCCAAGTAGTGCCCCAAAAACGGAAGCTACTGTCGTGTAAAAAGCGTACAACCAAACTTGATCGGGTGCCGCAATGCCCATAGGAAGTAACAATACTTCGGGAATGATTGGTGAAAAAGCAGAATCCGTGAATGAGACGATTATTAGCCCTAACACTCCGTAGTCTATCAGCCAATTTTCAATAACTGCAAGCCATTCAGATATCATTCAAATATACTCCTTTTAGATGACGAATTGCTAAAAGAAGTATAGCATTATTCCATCAAGGTGTCAGCACATATTGATGGAATAGCCACTGAAATATGTCATTTTTTAGTCTGAATATCGGGGGAAATGATGTCGAAATAAATCATTTCCCTGGAAATAAAATCGAAAACTTCACCGAGACATCCAAGATCAAGAGAAGCAATGGTAATACCTAATTGGGTGGCGGACAGGTATCCATCCAAATTTGAAATGATTGGCTTAGTCGCTGATGCTTTTCTGTTGTCTTCAACAATGAGTTGATCCAACCGGGAACTCCTCCATTTCACAAAATTTGGACGCTTTCACCATAAAGCTTTCTTCGCACATAACCAATTTTCAAGGAGTCGTTTCGAACCCGATCAATTTGTTGTGAATATGTAATAATAGTCATAACAAATTTTTGTTAATATAGATTATAGGTATATTGTGCGACTATATTTTTGGGGGAAATCTCATTGAAAAATCAAGCAGCTGAGAGAAATATTATATACATTCACATGAATCATACTGCTCGGTATATCTTGTCATCTGGGATTCAGTTCTCCGATTTTATGAAAGGAATTCCTGTAAAACCGTCAAATCTGCTATTGCTTAAACATCAATTTGATGATGGCTACTATAACATGCATACTCGACTGAATTTCGTCACAAATGAAAATGTTGAACAGTTACTGGAAGATGACGTTTTTCGCTATGATGAATTCTGTTGGACTGATTTTTCTGATGAGGAAGAATTGAATGAGCTGACAGGCCAGGAACTTGCTGAACTTCTCTATTTAGGCCATATTAAATCACCTTTAAGACCACCTTTTTACAGAATGCTTGGGAATCAATTTTTTTACTTAACAGAAGGAGACGGCATATTTAATAAGATCTACTATAAAAAATGGGAACATTTCTTTGCGATGATTGGCGTGGTCATTTCATACAGAATGAGTCCGAGAAGGGAACGCACCTTTTTTGGACGCCAAAGATCCCGTCCAATTCCTTTCATTCCGGCAGATATCATACAGATCGTGAGCGGACAGATGAAAGAAGGAATTGTGTTTTCCTTCGAGAAGGTGACGAGTGACCGGTTGAAAATGGAATTGCCTATTTGGATAGTCGGAGATTTTATGGATAGTGATGAAATGTACGATGAATATTTGCAACAAAGCAGACATGCACCCGATGGAAGACTCGTCCTCGACCGGAAGGCTGGGAAATGGCAGGCATTGTTAGAATAGATAGTTGTGGATCCAGCTACTTGCATAAGGAGCTGGATTTTAATATAGTCGAGGGTTTCCAAGGAGAGAGGGAAGATCCTGGCAGTTAAGGACAGGAAAATGCCCCAAATGTGTGAAAAGCTAAAAAAGAAAGGGCCCTCTTAACGAGAGGGCCTGAGAACTAGATGGCTTTACGGCCATCTTCGACAGAATTTCCACGGCTGATTTTATCCATAATTGCTGTAATGGCCCCATCGCCTGTAACGTTGCAGGCTGTTCCAAAGCTGTCCTGGGTAATGTAGAGAGCAATCATTAAAGCGGTCATTGCAGGACCAAATCCGAGCATGGATTCCAATAGGCCGATTGCCGCCATTACTGCGCCTCCTGGAACGCCAGGTGCTGCTACCATCGTAATGCCCAGCATCAAAATGAATGGGAGCATGGTCATCAATGCGTAACTGTGTCCCAGCATGAACATTACGGCCATGGAACAGCTAACCAACGTAATGGTACTTCCGGACAAATGAATGGTTGCCAGCAATGGAATTGTAAAATCCGCAACTCTTTCCCGCTTAACTATTTTTTTGGCCTGCTTTAAAGTAACAGGAATTGTTGCTGCGGATGACTGTGTTCCTAGTGCTGTAAAATAGGCAGGACTCATCGTTTTTAACATGGAAAAAGGATTCCTCTTTTGCACGGAGCCGGCAATCATATATTGAATGATTAAATAAGCTATATGAAGAACAATGATCATGGCAAAAACCTTGATAAAGATGCTCAATATTGATCCAACTTGGCCGGCATGGGTCATATTCGCAAATATACCTAAAATGTGGATCGGCAATAAAGGGATGATCACTTTTTCAATGACAAGATGAATGATATCTCTGAAGTCGTTGGATACATTCAAAAGCAAATCGCTTTTAACTGCCGCAATACCAATCCCGATGACAAAGGATAACAGTAAGGCAGTCATGATACCCATGAGCGGGTCCATCTCAATATTAAAATAAGGTTTTAAAAGCGCCTCTTCTGGATTAGTGAATTCCTTCAACGATTGCTTGGCTAAAATAGAAGGGTAAAGTGTTTTTGCAGTAATAAACGCCAGCAGGCCAGCTACAATTGTAGAAATGTAGGCGATGGCAGCAGTCCAACCAAGCAGCTTTCCCGCTCCCTGTCCAATAGCGCCGATTCCCGGAACAATAAAGCCGATAATCAGCAGAGGAATGATGAAGCCTAGAAAGTTCCCAAATAATCCGTTGAAAGTAGCGAAGCCCCGTATCAAAGGAATAGGCGAGACTAGCCCTATTAAAATACCGAGCACGATGGCAAGTATAATGCGCGGTAATAAACCGAATTTCATGATAAACGGACCTCCATAATGTTTGTGATCGGCCTCTTTATTGAAAAGAGCCGCCTGCATTATTCTAGCATAATAGAATGAACTTTTCTTTATAGATGAGAATTTGTCGAACGAACAAGCTTACATTGATACACAATTCGACTGCAAACATCAACTTCTTCGGAATCCCGCTGCCATCCCATTTCAACAGCGATACTGAATAGGCATATGATAATAAATGGGCGGAAGCATGTGTGAAAACAGTTATGACAGCCTTTCAAATAAATCGTTCCTGTCCGCCATAACGATTTCTTCTTTGTTTTATTAAAAATCATGGTAAAATTAAAAAGATGTTATGGAGATGGAGGATAATAAAATGAAATTGTGTTTGTTATACGGTGGAAAATCTGCTGAACATGAAGTTTCGCTGCAAACTGCAAAAGCGGTCATACATGCACTTGATATGAATAAATTTGATATTTTTCCGATTTTCATTACAAAGGAAGGTAGATGGATTCAAGGCCCGCAAATTACGGAACCTGTTGAGGATATAAAACAACTACAGTTTTCAAATGGCGGCAATGAATTAATGCCTCAGTCATTAAATACGGATTATGATATGGTGTTCCCGCTTCTTCATGGTCCTAATGGAGAGGATGGTACAGTTCAAGGGCTACTTGAAATTTTAAATATCCCATATGTTGGAAATGGCGTCCTTGCCTCTTCTGCTGGTATGGATAAAGTGGTCATGAAGAATATTTTTGCACAAGCTGGCTTGAATCAGGTGAAATATGTTTCTTTCATTCGCAGTACATGGGAATCGAATAGAGAAGCGGCATATAAACAGGTTGAAGAGCAAATTGGGTATCCGAGCTTTGTAAAACCTGCAAATCTTGGCTCAAGTGTCGGAATCAGCAAATGTGACAACCGTGACGAATTGGTATCCGCCTTTGAAGATGCTTTTCGCTATGACAGGAAGATTATCATTGAGGAAGGAGTCCTTGCTAGAGAAGTTGAGGTTGGCGTCCTTGGAAACGATGAGCTCGCATGTTCAGTTGCGGGAGAAATCGTCCCTAAAAAAGAATTCTATGATTATGAAGCGAAATATGCGGATCAGACAACGGAGCTTGTGATTCCAGCTGCCATTCCTGAAGTAAGCTACGACGAGATTCGCAAGATGGCGTTTACAGCCTATAAATCGCTGGATTGCTCAGGTCTCGCAAGAATGGACTTCTTCGTAACGTCAGACGGAAGGGTGCTGATCAATGAGGTCAATACAATGCCTGGTTTTACTCCGGCCAGTATGTTCCCGCTTCTTTGGAAGAATACTGGTGTTCCATACCCTAAGCTGATTGAACGGCTTGTCGATTTGGGCAGAGAACGTTACGAAGAAAAACAAAACATCATTCACAGTTTTTAAAAAGAAGGGATCCTGATGATTCAAAGAACAATCGGCCAGATAGCTAACATGGTCAAAATAGAAAATGATATATCGGAGCATGCACAACATCTTGTAAAGGGCGTATCCATTGATTCGCGTAAAGTGTTACCAGGGAATTTGTTCATTCCTTTTAAAGGGGAGCATACTGACGGACATAAGCATGCAGAAATGGCACTTCAGCAAGGAGCTGCGGCTGTTTTTTGGCAGGAGGATGTCCCGAACCCGCCAACTAACGGTCCGGTTTTGATTGTAAAAGACACACTGCTTGCCTTACAGGAGATGGCGAAATCTTATCGTGATGAATTGTCGGTAAAAGTTGTTGGAATAACTGGCAGCAACGGAAAAACGACAACGAAAGACATCACAGCAGCTGTTCTTGGTGAGACGTATAGTGTTCAAAAGACGGAAGGAAATTTTAATAATCATATTGGGCTTCCGTTGACTATTTTGGCACTTGATGAAAAAACCGAGATTGCGATTCTTGAAATGGGGATGAGCAGCAGAGGAGAAATATCCTTGCTGACAAAGATTGCGCGACCTGATGTAGCCATTATTACAAATATCGGGGAAGCCCATTTGCTTGATCTGGGCTCACGTGAAGAAATTGCACATGCGAAATTTGAAATCACAGAAGGTCTGGTTCCTGACGGACTCTTTATCTACCCAGGGAATGAGCCGCTTTTACAGGAAAAAACCGCTTTACTAAAGAATTTTCGGCTGGTAACATTTGGAGAATCAACAGAAAATGACGCTTATCCGTTAGACTGGACGCTAGAAGAGAGAGGCAGTTCATTGACCACATCCATTTTTCCAGGAGACCCGGTATTTTTGCCGATTGCAGGGAAGCATAATGTCATGAATACATTGGCAGCATTGCTTGCTGCGAGGGAATTTTCTGTGCCGGCTGCTGATGTGAAAAACGGTTTAAATTCCGTGAGACTGTCTACGATGAGAATGGAATGGAGCAAAGGAATCAAAGGGACTACCATTCTGAATGATTCTTATAACTCAAGCCCAACCGCTTTGCGAGCCGTGATCGGGATGCTTGAAAGCATGAACAGTGAAAAGGAAAAGATTATAGTGCTTGGAGATATGCTTGAGCTTGGAGACAAGGAAAAAGAATACCATGAACAAATCGGAGAAGAGATTGATCCTTCCAAAATAAAATATGTTTACACATATGGAGAACTTGGGAAATGGATTGCACATGGTGCGAAGAAAAACTTTACAACGAGCCATGTTTTCTCATTCCAAAGTCAGGATGAATTGATCCGCTCCCTTGAGGAAAAGATTTCTGGCAACGAACTTATTGTTGTCAAAGCTTCACGTGGCATGAAAATGGAAAAAGTAGTTGAAGCGCTAACCATTGAGGAATAAAGAATAAGATTGCGGGGCGGGAACTGCCGCCCTTGCACTTAGGTGCCGTTACCTCTCACCTAAACTTTTTAATATCGATGGTTGAGATGAGAGATAGCGGCACCTTTTTTTAAAAAACTGATGACTGACAGCTGAGTGGAAATTGTCATCATCAGATTTTAGTGTTAGAATTAGCAACATCGTTTATAGTTTTCGCGAGAAGTGGGGCAACGCCTCAACTTGAAGTTTTAAAAGGAGATTGAGAAGCATTGACGAAGTTTTCAGATTTAAATTTGAGTCCATCTATTTTAAAGGCAGTCAATAGAATGGGCTTTGAAGAAGCTACACCGATACAGGCAAAAACAATCCCGCTCAGCATGGAAGGCAAAGATTTAATTGGCCAGGCCCAAACGGGTACTGGAAAGACAGCGGCGTTTGGAATCCCTTTGATTGAAAAGATTGATCCAAGGGACTACAGTGTTCAAGGGATTATCATTGCGCCTACGCGCGAGTTGGCGATCCAGGTTTCAGAAGAACTGTACAAAATTGCGATCGACAGTCGTGTACGCGTACTTGCTGTTTACGGAGGTTCCGATATCCAGCGTCAGATCAGAGCACTGAAAAAAGGCCCGCAAATTGTTGTTGGAACTCCAGGCCGTGTCCTTGACCACATCAAACGTCGGACTTTGAAGTTGGGTAATGTCCATACAGTCATCCTCGATGAAGCGGATGAAATGCTGAACATGGGCTTTATCGAAGATATCGAATCCATTTTGGAGACTGTTCCTGAAGAAAGACAGACATTGCTTTTTTCAGCAACTATGCCAGAACCAATCCGCCGCATAGGCGAACGGTTTATGAAGTCTCCTGAACTGGTAAAAGTAAAGGCAAGGGAAATGACCGTTCCGTTAATTGAACAATATTTTATTAAAATCCCTGAGAGGGAAAAATTTGACGTTCTTTCACGTCTGATTGACGTGCAATCACCTGAGCTGGCGATCGTGTTTGGCCGGACAAAGCGCCGTGTAGATGAGCTTTCCAATGCCTTGACTGTTCGTGGATATACAGCTGAAGGCATCCACGGAGATTTGAGCCAGGCAAAACGCCTATCCGTTTTGCGGAAGTTTAAAGAAGGTAAAGTAGATGTTCTTGTTGCCACTGATGTTGCCGCACGGGGATTGGATATTTCAGGTGTAACTCACGTGTATAACTATGATATCCCTCAGGATCCGGAAAGCTACGTACACCGTATTGGACGTACAGGCCGTGCTGGAAAAGAAGGGATCGCCGTTACGTTTGTCAGCCCGCGAGAAATGGGTTATCTTCGAATCGTTGAACAAACAACGAAAAAGCGGATGAATCCAATGCGTCCGCCTACTTGGGACGAAGCGCTCGAAGGCCAACAGCGCTTAACAATGGAAAAACTGAACGAAACAATTGAAGAGGGTAACCTGGATGAATATAGATCCACAGCTGTTGACCTAATGAACGAACATGATGCGGTGGAAGTCATTGCTGCGGCATTGAAAGTCATCACTAAAGAACCGGATAAAACGCCAGTCCATATCACAGAGGAAAAGCCGCTACCTTCTAAGCGGGATTTCTATAGAGGTGATCGGGGCGGACGCGGCAGAAGAGGGAAACCTGGCCAGTCATCTTATAAAGGGCACAGGAAACCTCAGCGTCGTTCAGGAAATCGTAGACCTTAATATAAAACGTAGATAAAAACAATCGGAGATATCCGGTTGTTTTTTTGTTAAAATATGATGAGTAGATAGTAAGGCCTAATCGTTGGGAGTAACTCTAGAACGAACAGGAAATCCTAAGGAGTACATCTTTTGCCGAAAGTTAGTTGGACATACTCCGGGCTATATCCAACGAAATATCTAGATAACTCAGCGAAATTGTCATTCAGAAAAGAGGGGATCCAATGGAGATTAGACCGCCATCGCGAAGGATTTCACAGCGGGGTTTAAAAGTATGGCGCATCATGGGAGTTATTCATTCCCTGATCTTATGGGGTATAGTTGGGGTCTTAGGAGTGTTGACCTATTTTTTTGATTGGCCTCTTTGGATTGTCCTTACAGGATCTGGGCTTGCCCTTATCATGACCATTTTGGGGATTTTCATCATTCCTTCTATCCGTTGGAAACGATGGCGCTATGAAGTGACAGAGCATGAACTGGAGCTTCAGCACGGAGTCTTTTTCATTCATCGGACACTTGTGCCAATGGTAAGGGTCCAGCATGTCGATACTTCCCAGGGACCCATTTTGAAGAAATATAATCTTGCCACGGTTTCTATTTCGACTGCGGCTACAGTACATGAAATCCCAGCGGTCGATATACATGAGGCGGAGGAGCTTCGTCGCTCGATTTCCGCTTTGGCAAGGGTGGCTGAAGACGATGTTTGAACCGAAACGGCTGCATCCAATCACAGTATTATACGATTTAGTACGTTCGTTGAAAGAACTGATCCTTCCATTTATCTTTATTTTTATTTTAGGAAAAAATCAAATTGAGTTTGGCGGTTCATTATCAAAGGTGATCCCAGGGTTAGTATTTTTACTTTTTGTTTTTTTCATGATTGCTTCGATCATCGTTAAATGGCTCCGATTTACATACTGGATTGAGGATAATGAACTTCGGATTGAGCAAGGACTGTTTGTGAAGAAAAAAAGATATATCCCTTTTGACCGAATCCAAAGTCTTGATTTGTCTGAAAGCATTATCCATCGTCCAATTGGTCTTGTGAAGGTGAAAGTTGAAACGGCCGGTTCGAGTGGGGACAAGGCGGAAGCGGAGCTGACGGCTATCAAAAAAGAAGATGCAGCAGCTTTACAGAAAATCCTTGCAGACGCCAAAAATAAGTTGCAGGCAAGCATTGTGGAGGAAGAGAAAGCGCGTCGGGAAGAAGATATCATTTATAAAATTACGCCGAGACAGCTTCTGTTTCTCGCTTCAACTTCGGGAAGGGCTGGGGTTGTGATTTCAGCATTCCTGGCATTTGCTTTTCAATTTGAGGACTTTATTCCTTATGAAAAGTTGTTCAATGAAATGCAAGAACTGGTCAAATTTGGTGTGGTTTTCATTTCTGGGATTATTGCGGTGGTTCTTTTGATCGCTTGGATGCTTTCTGTTGCTATCGCCTTTTTCAAATATAATGATTTTACAGTCAGAAAAGTAAACGATGAATTGATCATTACGCGGGGGTTGCTTGAGAAAAGAACAACGACCGTTCCTCTGCACCGGATCCAGGCATTGACGATTAAGGAGAGTCCGATTCGTCAACCATTCGGCTACGCAAGTGTATCTTTGGAGAGTGCAGGAGGATCGTCCACTGATTTGGAAAGCTCCTCAATGGTTCTTCTTCCGGTGGTGAAGAGAAACAAAATAGCAGATATATTAGAGGATTATCTGACAGACTACGTGTTCCAAACTGATTTTAAGCCGGCTCCTAGTTGTTCGATGAGGCGTTATCTGTTTGTGAAATTCGTTATTGCCTTTATTATGGCAGGTGTGCTCACGGGATTTTTCTGGCCGTATGGTTTATACGGAGCGATTTTGATTCCGATTGCCCTTTTATGGGGATTTGCTCAGTATAAATCAGCAGGCTGGAATTGTACTGGTTCCCAACTGACAATGCGGTACAGGACAATTGAGCAGCATACGATGCTCATGAAGAAAAATCGGGTCCAGTCAATGAAGGCAAGTGTCAGTTGGTTTCAAAAACGTGCTGGTTTAGCTGCGGTGAGTGCATCGGTTAAATCAGGTGAATTGGCCAGTCATGCAGAAATCGCCCATTTGGATCAGGAGGATGTATTGGAAATCTATACTTGGTATCGCCATCATGAGCGAGCTACTGAAAGCGGATAGGTCTAGTTTTAACTAAAACAGCTCCGATTAACAAGCCTGCAATTAATCCGAAGATATGGCCAGTAATGTTAATATTTGCTTGGAAAAATGTCATGATCACACCCAGCCCTGCAATCGGCAAAATGACTTGCTTCCCTTGCTGAGGCATCGCTTCTTTTTTGAAAAAGATGATGGACAAATAGATGCCAAACAAACCGAAGATGGCGCCGCTCGCTCCGATATGCGTGTAATAGGGCGGTTTCAGAAGAAGCGTAGCGATATTGGCAGCAACTCCGCATGCGAGATAAACAAGAATAAATTGTAGTTTGCCAAGTGCACGTTCGAGCGCAGGTCCAAATAAAACAAGTGAGAATGAATTGAAGAGCAGATGTGTAAAAGCAACGTGAACGAAAATCGGTGTTACTAGTCGCCAATATTCTCCCGTATGGATCAATACGTTAACGCCGGCCAGTTTTTCAAAAATAAGCTGCTGCGGAAAGAACTGTAAGTTTACTGCAAGGAAAATGGCAATATGAATGACGACTAGAGCTGTGACCACAGGATATAGACGGATAAATTGCTGGAAAGACTCTGTTCGGACAAACATGGGATGATCTCCTTTCTGTTTGAGACTCCTATCATTATATTATAGCTGAGGAAGAAAAGTAGAAGGGAAGTGCTCAAATGATTTGGGGAACGGGATTAGATCTCGTCGAAATAGAGAGAATTGAAAAGTTGAGAGGGCGTCAGGCGCGATTTGCTGAGCGTGTTTTGGCTACCACGGAACTTCAGCAGTATGAAACCTTACCTGAAAGAAGAAAAACCGAATTCTTGGCTGGCAGGTTTGCATCGAAAGAAGCCTTTGCCAAAGCGGTTGGAACAGGCATTGGTGCACAGCTGTCATTTCGGGATATTGAAATTGCTGCTGACGAGAGAGGAAAGCCGTATATTGTCAGGCCCATGGATCAAGGAAAAAGAATACATTTATCCATTACACATACAAAAGCATACGCGGCCGCACAGGTGATCATTGAAGAGGGTTAGGGGAACGTAGAAGATAGAGAGAGAACATCGCTCCACTCTGTACCGCGGTTGTCTGGCTACGAGTGTCATCGGCTCGAGGTCATAAGCCGATTCCCTGTGGTGGCTGAGGGGCTGCCTCCTCGGGAATCGTCTTATGCTTGTCGGGGCTGAACAGTCGCCTCCACTTTTCTATACATATTGTCCACGGTTGTCTCATATATTTTTAATGCGTCAGGAGAGAGGAGGCTGGGTACGGAAGTCATTGCTGCATTGAGCGGAACGGCACGCAATTTGTAGAGGTCAATGCGAGCGAATGGTTTTTGGCATCCTCCTAATCTCTTCTTTTCATGTGTAAATGAGACAACAAAGGGGTTGAAGGAATGAGAAAGGGGCTATGGCTCGTTTGGGGACTTTTTGTGGCGGTGCTCGTGCTTTCGGCCTGTGGTTCAAAATCTCAGGAAGATGTTGCGAAGGGATTGAAGGAAAGAGCCGGAGATATTAAGGGGTATAAGGCGAAAGCGAAGATGACTCTGGAAGTAGGGGATGAGCCTCAAGTTTATGATATTGATGTCTGGCATCATAAACCAGGTGATTATCGGGTCCATTTGAAAAACGCCAAAAAAGAACAAAGCCAAATGATTTTAAGGAATAAGAGTGGTGTTTATGTGTTGACGCCTGCTCTAAACAAAAGTTACAAGTTTCAGAGTGATTGGCCGCAAAACAGCAGCCAAGCGTATTTGTTTGAGTCTCTGGTGCAAGATGTACTCGAAGACAAGGAAGCGAAATTCAAGGAAACAAAGGAACATTATGTGTTTGAGACAAAGACACGGTACCAGAATCATAAAATGCTCCCGACTCAGGAAGTCACTTTCAAGAAAAAGACTTTGGAGCCAATCAGTGTTAAGGTGATGGATACTGATAAAAATCCGGTTGTCACTGTGAAGTTTACGAAGGTTGATTTTAATGCCAAGTTTGATGAGGGTGCATTTGATACAAAGAAAAATATGACGAGTGCCCAACTAGAAGTGCCTGTGCTTGCAGACTTAAATGAAAAGGAATTTTCAGTGAAGTATGCGATGGCTGACATTCCTGGCGTTGTGCTTCATGATGAGACGACGATGAATACGGACACAGGAAAACGCGTCATCCTGACATACGAGGGAGAGGATAAGTCCTTCACGCTCTTCCAGGAGAAGGCTGAGGTGATTCCAACAGCGTCAATGGAGACAGTTGAAATGACTGGTGAGATGGTAGATCTAGGTTTTGCCATTGGCGTTATAAATGATCATTCGGTTGTTTGGAGCCAGGACGGTGTCGATTACATGATTGCATCCAAAGACCTGACGCAGGAAGAGATGATGATGGTCGCGCGTTCAGTCCAAGGAGACTCGGTGAAGTAGACCCTTTTAAATGGAGGGTCTTTTATTTGTTAAGAATTATAAACTGAGAGTTGTGCGTTTTTGAAAAAATGATATAATGGTTACTAATAATTATAAATTTTTAGAACTTTGGACCTTAATAATAAGTGCACCCCTTCTTGACCTCCATTTATGGAGGGAGTCCCTTTTTAAGAATCGTCACGGAGGAGGTGGCATTCGATATGAAAAATAGAATATGGGAGGTGGATAGTGTTTTCGGGGCTCGATGCGTTTTCTTTTTACGAAACCGCTTCCACATCAGGATCAGGCATGGAAGAACGTTTTAACTTCATGCAGCGGAAATGTATCGAGCAGAGGCCCGATACAATCTGAGCGCAAATACGCCAAGGCGCATTTGATTAGTCCGAGTTTCATAAAGGCATTTTGATTTCTCGGCCTGCGCCTCTTGAATTGCTGATTTTGATTTTTTTAAAAGGAGCGATGTTGCTATGGCTATGATAGAAAAAGATACGGGGCCCAGCGTTCCACCTCCAACTCAGAAAGGTTTGTTGGAAAGGGTATTTAAGCTATCGGAAAGAAATACGAATGTTCGTACGGAAGTACTCGCAGGGCTGACTTCCTTTTTAACAATGAGTTATATTATATTTGTTAATCCGGCGATTCTGTCTGATGCTGGGATTCCAAAAGAAGCGGCATTGGCTGCGACCATCTATGCGAGTGTTTTTTGTACGATTCTAATGGCGCTTTGGGCTAATTACCCTGTTGCTGTGGCGCCAGGAATGGGATTAAATGCCTTTTTTGCGTATACTGTTGTCCTTGGACACGGACTGACATGGCAAACGGCATTGGGAGCAGTATTTATTTCGGGTGTTCTGTTTCTAATTTTAACGGTAACCGGAGTCCGACAAAAGATCGTAGATGGAGTACCCGATGTTCTGAAATCGGCCATTGGTGTCGGAATTGGTTTGTTCATCGCATTTATCGGTTTTTCCAATGCGGAATTGATCGTTGCGGATGAAGCGACTTTTGTTTCGTTGGGTGATATCACGAGCCTTGGGCCGATCCTTGCTTTGATTGGCTTCATTATTGCTGCGGTATTGACGGCCAAGAAAGTAAAAGGAGCTCTTCTTATTAGTATTATTGGAACAAGTATTATTGCGATGATCACAGGTTTTATTGGATTTCCCAAAGGGTTGAGTGACATCGTTTCCTTTCATTTGCCTAGTATGTCCGAGACTTTTTTAAAGATGGATATTAAAGGGGCTATCGCGTACGGTATCCTTTCAGTCATTTTCTCCTTTACAATTGTTGAGCTGTTTGATAACTTAGCAACATTAATTGGATTAACAAAAAAGGCCGGATTGGTGACTGAAGATGGGAAAATCCAGAATCTTGATCGTGCGCTTCAAGCGGATTCAATCGGTACTATGGCGAGTGCTGCTTTTGGAAGTACAGCATTGAATGCTTATGTAGAAAATGCAACAGGAATCCAAGAAGGCGGCCGAACAGGCTTAACCGCATTGACGGCGGGGATATTATTCCTTTTGGCGTTGTTTTTTGCCCCGCTGATTGTTTTTGTTCCTTCAGTAGCGACAGCGCCGATTCTGATTCTGGTTGGTGCTTTAATGATTAGTGAAATCAAGAATATCAGTTTCGATGATTTTACAGATGTCATCCCTGTTTTCCTGACGATCATATTAATGCCCTTGACGTACAGTATCGCAACAGGCTTGGCTTTCGGATTTATTTCTTACACACTATTAAAACTGCTTACAGGTAAAGCCAATCAAATCCATTGGATTATGTACGTTGTTAGTGCGGCGTTTATCATCAATTTTATTATGGGCTGAGGGTAATCCGATCAATAGAGAGAGGGATACTGATTGACCTTTACAAAGGAACTTCTGAAAAAAAGAATCGATGTTGCAGCGAAAAGAATCCCTGCTGATTTAGTTATTAAAAATGGACAAGTTGTCAATGTGTTTACGAGAGAAATCATAAAAGAGGATATTGCGATTGTGGATGGATATATCGTTGGAACAGGGGAGTTTGAAGGTTATGAGACTGTGGATGCTTCCGGTCAATTTGTCGTGCCCGGCTTTATAGACGGGCACGTCCATATCGAATCTGCAATGGTGACTCCTTCCGAGTTCTCAAACGTTGTCCTGCCGCATGGAGTTACGACCATCGTGGCCGACCCACATGAAATAGCGAACGTAAGCGGAACAGACGGAATCGACTTTATGCTGGAAGCTTCAGAAGGCATTCCGCTCGAGGTTCTTCTAATGCTACCCTCATGTGTTCCTGCCACTCCTTTTGAAAACTCCGGGGCCACCTTGGAGCATTCTGATTTGGAGCCTTATTATACTCATCCAAGAGTCATAGGCCTTGGGGAGGTCATGGATTATCCTTCAGTCCTTTTGAAGGACGATAAAATGTTGGACAAGATTATGGATGCTTCGGTAAAAGAAAAGCACGTTGACGGCCATGCGTCGGCTATTGATGCTGACGGGATCAATGTCTATATGGCAGCAGGCATTCAAACGGATCATGAATGCGTAACCGCAGAGGAAGCGCTAGTCCGTTTGAGAAAAGGGATGTATGTAATGCTGCGTGAAGGGTCTGCCGCAAAAGATCTGGTTACTCTGCTTAAGGCAGTGACTGAGCATAATGCGCGCCGTTGTCTATTCGTAACAGACGACAAGCATCTGGACGAAATTATCGATGAAGGAAGCATTGATTTTAACGTGAAAACGGCCATTCGAGAAGGAGTAGACCCGCTGCTTGCGATTCAAATGGCGACGTTGAATGCAGCAGAATGCTTTGGCTTAAAAACAAAAGGTGCTATTGCACCGGGCTTTGAAGCTGACTTCATACTGTTAAAAGATTTGGAAACTGTTGACATTGGCCAAGTGTATAAAGGTGGTAAGCTTGTGGCGAAAAACGGGGAGGTCATCCAACTGGCAGGATCAATTACTCCGCCTTCTGTTATCACCAACAGCGTCCATATCAGTCCTGTTTCTATAGAAGATTTAAAAATAATGATGACTGAAGGGAATATGGCGAATATCATCGAAATAAGGCCAAAAATGATTGTCACAAGACATATCATCGAAGAGGTCGATGTAAGAGACGGTCATTTTCTGCCAAGTGTTGCAAAGGACCAGCTGAAAATAGCGGTTATCGAACGCCATTACCAGACCGGCAATATTGGTTTAGGAATCATCAAGGGACTGGGAATTAAAAACGGTGCGATTGCATCAACGGTTGCGCACGACTCCCACAATATTGTAGCTGCAGGGACAAATGATGAGGATTTGTTAAAAGCAATCCATTTAACAGCTGATATGAGGGGAGGTCTTGTAGTTGTTGAAAAGGGAAAACTGCTTGCTTCCCTCCCGCTTCCGGTTGCCGGTTTAATGTCCAATATGGAAACCAAAGTGGTAAATGAACGGATTCATGACCTTAACAGTGCCCTAGCAAAAGTCGGCTGCTCGATGGAATTCAATCCATTCATTACATTGGCGTTTCTCGCCTTGCCGGTGATTCCTGAATTGAAGCTTACTGATACGGGACTATTCGATGTGAAAAATTCCCAATACCTAGATATTGAAGCTGTACGTGTAAAATAGTAGATGATAAGTCTCCCGTTGCCAGGCGGGAGCTTATATTTTCTAAAAATCTTCACCTGCTCAGCTGATTTATTGATCGTCTTTTTTCATTTCTCCTTCCTTTTAATCATGATGCTAGTAAAAAGTGGTAAAAAAATCCAACCATCTAGGCACAAATAGGCCGAGGCGCATTTGATTCCCGAATGAGTCGTGCTGATCTCCTTGAAGGGAACTGAGCTATTATATAGGCTGAAGCTGCTCCAACCCCTTTTCTAACTCCAGTACACTCTTTCTTCTAAAAAAGAAAACACGCTATTTTACAAAGGTGACTTTCAAATTTGTTTCAAAATTTATTTGACATATATGAGAGTGAAATGAATAATCAAATAGGAGTCAATTTGATTTTCCTGGGAGCGTGACTTTTTTTGATTGGCCAAACTCAATATTTTCGTGATACATGGGCTGAGATTGATCTTGATGCCGTGTATCAAAATGTAAAAACAATCCGTAATGGGCTGCCTCGGGAAACGAAACTGTTTGCTGCGGTTAAAGCTAATGCATATGGACACGGAGACTTTCAAATTGCGAGAGAAGCTCTGAAGGCAGGCGCCCATGGTCTCGTTGTTGCATTGCTTGATGAGGCCTTGGCACTGAGGGAAAAAGGGATAAAAGCGCCGATTCTTGTCCTTGGTCTGATCAGGCCAACAGATGCTAGTATTGCCGCTAGGTATCAAATTTCAGTACCAGTATTCCAAATGGAATGGCTCAAAGAAGCGAGTCTAACGATGAAGAGCGGGAATCCGCCGCTGAGAGTTCATATTAAGTGCGATACGGGAATGGGGCGTATCGGACTTAAGCGTGAAAAGGAACTGAAAGACATTGAGCAGTTTATCAAAGAAACGGATAGATTTGAAATCGAAGGGATTTTCACCCATTTCTCGACTGCTGACCAGGCTTCAGAAAAGTATTATCAAATGCAGCTGGCGGCTTTTAAACAACTTGTTTCTGTATTGGACACAGCCCCGAAGTATGTACATGCTGCCAATAGTGCAGGAGCCCTGTGCCATCGCGATTCATTATTTAATGCGGTTAGAGTAGGGATTGCTCTCTATGGCCTTTCGACATCGACGGAAAGACCCCCGCTTCATAAAGTGAAGCAAGTATTTTCGCTTCATACCAAAATGGTTCATGTGAAAAAAATTCATCCGGGCGAGTGTATCGGATATGGAGCCAGCTATAAGGCGCAAAAAGAAGAATGGATTGCGACGATTCCAATCGGCTATGCAGATGGCTGGCTGCGTAAGATGGAAAAGCAAAGAGTTATCGCCAACGGAGAGCAAGCTAACATCGTAGGCAGAATCTGTATGGACCAGACAATGATCAAACTTCCCCATTTTATGCCGATTGGCACGAAAGTCACTTTGATTGGCGGGCAAGCCGATGACTTTATATCAGTTGAAGAAATTGCCGAGAAGCTTGACACGATTAATTATGAAGTAGTCTGTACAATCAATTTTCGAGTCCCTCGTATTTACAAAAGGGGTGACCGACCGGTTGAAATCGAGAATAAACTATTTCTCGGAAGATAATGTCGAGAAGCGTCTTATGTGCTCGACCTCGGTAAACGACGTCATCCGCATTTTATAAAAAAATTAATTTATTTTGCTGAAAAAAGAAGGAGTTATGACAAAAAAGGAGAATTCATGTATAAGGAATTCTTTGACTTGACGATAATAAGAAGACATGTTTTAAGCCGAAACGCGACCAGCTTTATCTGAAATGAGCCATTTGTCCTTTATTGTTTTTTTAAAAGACTCCTAATTGTTCTTTGCACCAAAAGGCAATGATGTTATGATTGTATGTGGATTCATATTAAACTGTTTTTGTAAAAAACGGCTTGTATTTATGGTGGAGGTGTGAGTTGGTGTCTGAACCCAGCGCAACAACTGAAATTATCATTCGTTTACCACAGCAACTCTTGGCGGAGTTGGATGGATTTGTGGAGCAAGAAAATGTAAATCGAAATGAATTTATCTACCGAGCTACGAAAATGTATATTCGTGAACGAAGAAAGCGCCACATAGTTGAATCAATGAGACGAGGCTACATGGAAATGGCAAAGATTAACCTAGCTATCGCATCGGAGGCTATACAGGCGGAATACGAGGCAGAGCATACTGTCGAACGGCTTGTAAGCGGGGGATGATCTTTTGGTCGTTAAACGGGGTGATGTGTTTTTCGCTGATTTATCCCCAGTAGTTGGTTCGGAACAAGGCGGAGTGAGGCCGGTGCTTGTTATCCAGAACGATATTGGAAACCGATTTAGCCCCACAGTCATTGTTGCAGCCATTACTGCGCAAATCCAAAAAGCAAAGCTGCCTACTCATGTGGAAATTGATTCAAAGCGTTACGGTTTTGAACGGGATTCAGTCATACTGCTTGAACAGATTAGAACAATCGACAAGCAACGTCTTACAGACAAGATTACACATCTAGATGAAGAAATGATGGAGAAAGTGGATGATGCCTTGCAAATAAGCTTGGGTCTCATCGCTTTTTGAGACGCTTTTTAGCGTCTTTTTTTTATGGGGACAAAAGACCTGTGTACTGCACATTCTTAAAACAATCATCGATTCTGAAAAAGTAAACAGGCATCATGATCTAGTCTTAAAGATACAAGCTTAAATAGAATGTTTTTGCAAATAATTGGATGTTTTTGCAAACATTTGTAAAATGCATGGCGAACTTGCTAAAATAACAGCATAAACAAAAATAGGACGTGAATAGGCAGACGATTGGAGGATCATGGAGTGAATATCGAAGTTGCCAATTTTTTGAAAGAATACAAGGTTGACTTACTCGAAAATTGGATGGCCGTCATGAAAAAAAGTGGAGACGAGCTGTCATTGAGTCTTATTTCTGATGATGGGTTTAAACACATCGGCAAAGAATTTATTGAAGTTGCCATTTCCAATAAAGTAGATTCAGAGAGTAAATATAAGCAGAAGGTAGAACACTTTACTGAAAGGGTTGTAAGGATTGGCTGGGAACTCCCCTTTTTAATGAATGGTCTCAATACCCTAAAAGCACTAATATTGAGACGAATGAGGGAAGATAAGGAATATACGAGTGAACAGACAGTTGAATTGATTTCAGAGATTGATGTCTGGCTTAACCCAATGACTAGTCAAATTGTAGAATCTTATTCCAATAATTGGGGGAAAGTAGTTTCCCTCCAAAAGGTTGCTCTGCAAGAATTATCAGCTCCTTTGATACCTGTATTTGAAAAAATTTCCGTCATGCCACTGGTGGGAACCATTGATACGGAAAGAGCAAGACTCATCATGGAGAATTTGCTTTCAGGAGCTGTCAAACACCGATCTGAAGTTGTTTTAATCGATATTACTGGTGTTCCTGTTGTAGATACAATGGTCGCACATCATATCATACAAGCGGCAGATGCTGTCAGACTTGTGGGGGCAAGATGCATGCTCGTAGGAATCCGCCCTGAAATTGCACAAACCATTGTGAATCTTGGAATCAGCCTTAATCAGGTTACGACAACAAGTACACTTCAAAAAGGAATTGAACAGGCATTAGAATACACGAATAGAAAAATTGTGCCGCTTAAGGGGGACTCAGATTGAGAATACCAATCTTAAAGCTGCGGGATTGTTTATTAGTTTCTATTCAATGGGAATTGGATGATCAAACTGCGCTTTCATTTCAGGAAGACCTTTTACAAAAAATTCATCTGACAAATGCTCGGGGTGTCGTTATCGACATTACCGCCATTGACTTTATTGATTCCTTCATTGCCAAAGTATTGGGGGATGTGATGGAAATGTCAAAATTAATGGGGGCTAAGGTAGTCATTACAGGGATACAGCCAGCGGTGGCCATCACTCTGATTGAGTTAGGGATCAGGCTTGAGGGTGTCATGACCGCTCTTGATTTGGAAAATGGGTTGGATAAACTAGAACAGGAACTGGGGGATTAATCCTATGGAGCTGCAGTCCTTCGTAAAAATAATAAATGAATGGGACATCGTAGCAGTTCGCCAATTAGGGAGAAATGCAGCGAAAGAGCTGGGTTTTGGGGTAGTGGACCAAGCAAGAATCACAACTGCGATTAGCGAATTGGCCCGAAATATATTCTTGTATGCTGGTGATGGCAAAGTGACCATTCATAAAATTCTTTTGGACGGAAAAAAGGGATTAAAAATCGTTGCAGAAGATGAGGGTCCGGGGATAGAGGATATTCGAAAAGTAATGGAAGATGGATATTCCACTTCTGGGGGGCTGGGAGCCGGTCTTCCGGGTGTCAAACGATTGATGGATGAATTTGATGTTCAATCCCAAGTTGGAAAGGGAACTGTCATCACTGCTATTAAGTGGCTCCGGTAAAAAGGAGTGAATGGAGTGGGCTTTTGGGATACAGTTGAATCAAAATACAAAGATATTATTAAAAGATATCTCCTTGATAAAGATGAAAGGGTACTCTATCAAGGGCAGAAATTAAGTCGAAAGTTAATAGAGCATCACATAGGGCCTGAAGAAATTGTCAGTCTGCATAAAGCGATTCTAATGGAAGAGGATCATTCTTCTAAGCAAATGCTGGACTCCTTTGATGTTCTCCTAGAAGTGATGATGGCTTACGGACTTGCTTACAAGGAGCATCAAAGCCTTAGGACTGAACAGATGGCACTGAAAAACGAAATCGAAGTGGCGGCCAGCATGCAGCAGACGCTACTCAGGACATCTATCCCCCAGATGGAAGAGGCAGAGATTGGGGCTATCAGTGTACCGGCTCGACAAATGAATGGTGATTATTTCCATTTCGTCAAGGATGATGAACAAAATGTCGGCATCGCGATTGCAGATGTGATTGGGAAAGGGATTCCTGCCGCATTATCCATGTCAATGATTAAATACGCGATGGATAGTTTACATGAGGACCAGCTTCGGCCTAGTGCGGTACTCAAAAGCCTAAACCGGGTTGTTGAGAGGAATGTCGATCCAAGCATGTTTATCACGATGTGCTTTGGTGTTTATGATCAGCAGGAATACACATTCCGCTATTCTACAGCCGGACACGAACCTGGTTTTATTTACAATGCTAGGAACAGAGAGTTCAAAGAGCTGGAAGGAAAAGGTCTGTTGCTTGGAATCGAAAAAAACACTGAGTATCGCGAATATGAAATAGCTTTGGAGCCGGGCGACATGGTGATTCTTTTATCTGATGGCGTCACTGAATGCCGGACAGACGAAGGTTTTATCAAAAGAGAGAAATTGACAGACCTGATCCATAAATATATTGATTTACCCGCTCAAGAAATTGTGATCAACGTCTACAAAGAGTTGGAACGACTGCAGGAATTTGAACTTCGTGATGATTTCACTCTCATTATTTTAAAGAGAGACAAATAACGATGTTTGCTTTATCTGAAAGCCGGGTATATGTAAAGGATACGATTAACACTACATATTATAGGGGTGGGTAATGTGAATGTTTCGATAGAGATAAAAGAAATGGACGATATTTTTTATGTGCAGCTTACAGGTGAAATTGACGCTTATACAGCTCCGAGGGTGAAGGATAAGCTCATGGAGGCTGCTAAAGGTGATGGTGCTAAGTTAAACATTGATCTATCAGGTGTTAGCTATATGGATAGTACCGGTCTCGGTGTGTTTGTCGGGGTTTTCAAACATCTGCGTGCTAATAATGGCTATATGAAGCTGACTGGAATGTCAGAAAGATTGCAGCGCTTGTTTGATATTACTGGACTCACCGATGTGATGAACATCACTACCGAGGTGGAGGGTGGAGTATGATGAGTGCGGCTTTTGATTATGTTGAGATGAAGGTGCCAGCCAAGCCGGAGTATGTCGGAGTCGTAAGGTTGACTATTTCAGGCATTTCAAGCCGGCTGGGCTTTTCCTATGAAGTGATTGAAGATATTAAAATTGCTACAAGCGAAGCTGTCACAAATGCGGTTCAGCATGCCTATAAGAAGAAAGAGGACGGGGAAGTCGTTGTCGGTTTCGCCCTTTATCATGACCGTCTTGAGGTGATGGTGTCTGATTCTGGAAAGAGCTTTGATTTGAAAAAAACACGGCGTGAAACGGGACCATACTCCGAAAAAGAAAATGTGGAATTTATGCGTGAAGGAGGATTGGGTCTATATTTAATGGAGAGTTTGATGGATGAGGTCAACGTCCAATTGAACCAGGGGGTCAGTGTCTTTATGACGAAGTACCTCGAAGGGGAGCAGGTGGAGTTGAATGCCAAACAAATCTCAACCTGATAATCTGAATACTGATGTTAACAAATGGATCAAAGCCTTTCAGCTTTATGAGGACGAAGAGGCTCAAAACAATCTAGTTCTTCATTATAAAAATCTGGTTAATTCAATCGCTCGTAAATATTCAAAAGGAAAGTCATACCACGAAGATGTTTTTCAAGTGGGAATTATTGGATTGTTGGGGGCTATAAGGCGCTATGATGATTCTTACGGTAAATCGTTCGAAGCATTTGCAATCCCCACGATTATCGGAGAAATCAAACGCTTTTTGCGCGATAAAACATGGAGTGTGCACGTTCCACGCAGAATTAAGGAATTGGGCCCTAAAATTAGGTCGACCGTAGAGGACTTGACGAGAGAGCTCCAACGATCTCCACAAATCCATGAGATTGCAGACCGCCTTGAAGTAACGGAAGAAGAAGTTTTGGAAGCGATGGAAATGGGGAGAAGCTATCAGGCGCTATCAGTGGATCATTCTATTGAAGCGGATGTAGACGGGAACACCGTCACTTTATTGGATATTATTGGAAATATCGACGAGGGTTATGAGAGAGTGAACCAGAAACTTGTTGTGGAAAATGTCTTACATTTATTGACGGATCGCGAAAGGCAAATTATCCAGTATACGTATTTGGAGAACTTAAGCCAGAAAGAAACTGGAGATATATTGAATATTTCTCAAATGCATGTTTCAAGACTCCAACGCCAGGCGATTAAAAAACTGAAGGATGCGATCTTGGCAGAGCCGATGGATAAGGAGAGCTCCACTTCATGATGCACTTTCAAAATGAATGTATAGAGGCTTACGCTTTTCAAAGGGCCAAAGAAGGAAAAGCTTTTTGCGGTGACAGCTTTTATATGACTGCAGATGATCATGGCTTTCTTTGTGTTCTGTCTGATGGTCTTGGAAGTGGCGAATATGCCTATGAGTCTTCCCAAGCAGTCGCTACAGTTGTCAAGTCAAACCCAAAAGAAGATGTTGAGACACTTATGGATTTCAGTAATAAAGTGCTACTCAGTAAACGCGGAGCCGCGACCGCTATTTTTAAAGTAGACTTTCGAAAGAAAACTTTTGAATACAGTTGTGTTGGAAACATTCGGTTCTATTTATACCCTCCTTCGGGAAAAATGGTTTATCCGATGCCTGTGTCAGGCTATCTTTCAGGCAGGCCCCAGAAATTCCGAACGCAAACATTCCCTTACGAACCTCAATCCACTTTTTTAGTCCATTCAGATGGATTTATCAAAAAGGATTCAAAATTGTTGACAGATGACTCGCAAACAATATCAGTCATTGCTAACCGCTTGAAGCAGAATCAAATGAATAAAAATGATGATGTTACATTTATTGTAGGAAGCCTGCTTAAGTAAGCGGGTTTTTGTTTTTGTATAATAGTTGGTTGCAGGAGTGCTCCATAGACTTATCAGGGATTCACCGTCACTTTATATTTTGAATGGTGAAAAAATCAGTTGTGTTTCTTATTGGGTACCATGGTATTTGGGTGTAGCGCGATGTTAAGATAAAATAAGAGTGACGAAAATGAAACGAGGGATTCCAATGGTTGAAACTGAAACGAAGACCAATCATGATCAGCTTATTCAGAAGCTGGCAAAAGAATTGAAGCTTTCAGGCAAGCAAGTCAAAAGTGTTATTACTTTACTTGAAGAAGGGAACACGGTTCCGTTCATTGCACGCTACCGGAAGGAAATGACCGGTGCACTTGATGAAGTTCAAATAAAGGACATTATGGAAAATTGGACATACATACAGAATTTAGAGGAACGTAAAAAGGATGTACTCCGTCTGATTGATGAACAGGGCAAGCTGACTGAAGAACTGAAAATGAAGATTGTTCAAGCGGATAAATTGCAAACAGTGGAAGATCTCTATCGTCCATACCGACAGAAGCGGCGTACAAAGGCGACGGTTGCAAAAGAAAAGGGATTGGAGCCTTTGGCTGACTGGATGTGGGGATTTCCGGCAGAAGGAAATGTTAAAGAAGAAGCTGAGAAATATATCTCTGGCGAAAAAGGGCCAAAGGATGCGGAAGAAGCGATCCAAGGAGCTAAAGATATACTGGCTGAGCGGATTTCAGATGATGCCGCCATCCGTCAATGGATCAGAGACGAAACGTTCGGTTTTGGTCGAGTGACGTCAGAAGTGAAGAAAGCAGAGCTGGACGAAAAATCGGTGTATGAGATGTATTATGAATACGAAGAGCCAGTGAAAAAAATTGTGCCACATCGGGTTCTTGCACTAAATCGCGGCGAAAAGGAAGATATTTTACGTGTATCCATCAAACCGGATACGGAAAAAATCATCGCTTATTTAAAGCGGAAATACATTAAAAAGGAATCGTCTGTAACTGCTTCCGATGTAGCGGATGCTATCGAAGACAGTTACAAGCGGTTGATTGAGCCAGCTATTGAACGTGAAATAAGAAATGAACTGACAGCCATAGCGGAAGACCGGGCTATCCATATTTTTTCCGAAAACCTTCGGAAGCTGCTGCTCCAGCCGCCTCTTAAGGGGAAAATGGTCCTCGGTGTGGACCCGGCGTATCGAACTGGCTGTAAATTGGCTGTTGTCGATGAGACAGGAAAAGTGCTTTATATTGACGTCATTTATCCGCACCCGCCCAAAGCAAAGCCCGAGCAAGCAAAAGAAAAGATGATCGATGTTTTGAAGAAGTATAACATCGAGCTCATTGCGATCGGCAACGGTACGGCGTCACAAGAAACGGAGCAGTTTACGTCCATTATTTTAAAAGAGTTAAATGCCGATATTTCTTATATGATTGTCAATGAAGCGGGGGCGAGCGTATACTCTGCTTCCGATTTGGCGAGGGAGGAGTTTCCAGAGCTGCAGGTGGAGGAGAGAAGTGCAGTTTCCATCGCCCGCCGTCTGCAGGATCCGCTCGCAGAGCTCGTAAAAATCGACCCTAAATCAGTGGGCGTCGGCCAATACCAGCATGATGTTACTCAGAAAAAATTAAATGAACAGCTTGGCTTTGTCGTTGAAACGGCAGTGAACCAAGTGGGGGTAAACGTAAATACGGCTTCTCCTTCTTTGCTTCAATATGTTTCGGGATTAAGCAAAACAGTCGCTAATAATATCGTGAAGCACCGCGAGGAGAATGGGAAATTTACAAACCGCGCCCAATTAAAGAAAATTCCACGGCTCGGGGCAAAAACGTATGAACAGGCAATCGGTTTTATGCGCATATTGGATGGAAAGGATCCGCTGGACGCCACACCTATTCATCCGGAGTCCTATCCTGAAGTCAAGAAACTGCTTAAATCGATTGAATTGACATCTGCGGATGTCGGAACTGAGAAAATGACTGAAGCCTTAAAGCATTTGTCGGTTGAGGAAACGGCGGAGGAACTCGGACTTGGCGAGTTGACTCTCCGGGATATTATAGAATCATTGATGAAACCAGGACGAGACTTGCGTGATGAACTACCGAAGCCTCTGTTGAAAAAAGACTTGCTGAAGCTCGAAGACTTGAAGGTAGGCATGGAACTGCAAGGGACCGTCCGAAACGTTGTTGACTTTGGTGCTTTTGTGGATGTTGGTGTTAAAGAGGATGGCTTGGTGCATATATCAAAATTGAGCAACCGTTTCGTGAAGCATCCCCTTGATGTTGTTTCATTGGGGGATGTTGTCACCGTCTGGGTAGAGAAAGTTGATGTTCAAAAGGGCCGTTTGTCTTTGACCATGATCAATTCTAATAAGTAAAGGAAGAAACACTGCTTATGTCGAGCAGTGTTTTCTTCTGTAAAAAAACCAACATTGATTAAGGAGTTTAATTTGATACCGGTCTTTTTCCAAGAAGGCTTTCTGCATCTGGTTTTGAAACCAGACAGGCATTTGTCATAACCTCCCCGCCTACATTTTTGGTAATATAAATATATGATGAAAAAAGCTGCCATGTTCGACTTTTTTGGGTAACCGGAGGTAAGGGAATGACAGATGAACAGCTCCAAGCGCTGACCGAAATGATCTCTGAAACATATTTTTTAAAACCATTCAAACATAAGGCCATCTTCAATCGCCGTCTTAGGACAACCGGAGGTCGTTATCTCCTTGGAACTCACAATATTGAAATTAACAAAAAGTATTATGAAGAGCATGGGATAAAGGAGCTGGAAGGCATTATCAAACACGAACTATGCCATTACCATCTCCATATAGAAGGAAAAGGCTACAAACATCGCGACGGGGATTTTCGGAGGCTGTTGGAAGAAGTCGGAGCTCCAAGGCACTGCACGCCGCTTGGGCATGAGAAGACAAAGGCGGTCGTAAAGAGGATCTATGTATGTATAGATTGCGGACAGCATTACGAACGCCAAAGGAGAGTGGACACGAACCGTTATTCCTGCGGAAAATGCAGAGGAAAGCTTCGCGAAAAAAGCACTGGTTATTGACAGGAACAAAGATTTCGAATAGACTATATATAAATTAATACTTGTGGTTGAGAAAAGGGACCCACCGAAAGATATGTTTTTGGACATACTTCTTTTGAGTGGGTTTTTTTGTTGCGAAAAAACAATCGAAGGAGTGGTACTCTTGGCAAACTTTACATTGAATAATCGAGAAGAAACGATTCAACGGCTAAGCACTAAACAATTCGACTGCATTGTCATTGGCGGCGGCATTACCGGTGTGGGCATTGCGCTTGACGCTGCCTCAAGAGGGATGTCGGTTGCGCTCGTTGAAATGAATGATTTTGCATCTGGTACATCCAGTAAATCCACTAAACTTGTTCACGGAGGTTTGAGATATTTAAAACAGTTTGAGATAAAAGAAGTTGCTGTCTTGGGAAGGGAACGCGAAATTGTATATGAAAATGGTCCGCACATTACCACTCCCGAAAAAATGCTATTGCCTTTTCATAAAGGGGGCACCTTTGGTCGGACAGGTACTTCCATCGGACTAAAATTATATGATTCTCTTGCGAAGGTTAAAAAATCTGAAAGAAGAAAAATGCTTTCAAAGGAAGAGGTAATGAATAAAGTTCCTTTCATTAAGAAGGAAGGGCTTCTTGGCGGGGGATTATATGTGGAATATCGAACCGATGACGCAAGATTAACGATTGAAGTAGCTAAAAAAGCCCATGAATATGGTGCTTTGCTCATCAACTATTGTAAGGTTGAAGACTTTGTTCTGGATAATCATACAATTTCTGGAGTAAAGGTAATAGATCAACTGACGAATCAATCATTCAATATTTTAGGAAAAGTAGTAGTCAATGCAACAGGACCATCCGTTGACCAATTCCGCAAAAAAGTAACGTATGATAACGATAAACATATTCAGCTTTCTAAGGGTGTGCACATCGTCATAGACGGAAGCAAGTTCCCGTTAAAACAGGCGGTTTATTTTGACACCCCTGACAATAGAATGGTTTTCGCCATTCCAAGGGATGGCAAGACATACGTAGGAACAACAGATACTTTTTACTACGGTGATCCGAATCATGTTATTGCAACTAGAGAAGACCAAGAGTATTTAATTGAAACGATTCAATACATGTTTCCTGAATTAAATATTTCTTTCTCTGATATTGAATCAAACTGGGCTGGAGTAAGGCCATTAATAGCCGAAGAGAATAAAAAGCCTTCAGACATTTCCAGGAAAGATGAAATATGGTATTCAGACTCGGGCCTCATTACGATAGCAGGCGGTAAGCTAACTGGTTACAGAAAAATGGCGGAAGATATCGTAGATGTGATGGCGAAAAAAATCGGCGGTTCATTTAAGCAGTGCAATACGAAAAATATTCGCTTATCCGGGGGTGATTTTAAAAACTCCCAAGAATTCCATTTATATGTTGACAATGAAATGAAACGCGGCAAAATTGACGGATTGGATGCCGAGCAACAAAGGAAGATATTGTCCGTATATGGTTCGAATGCCCCGAAAGTGTTTAAATATATAGAAAGCAATCACACAAACTTGCCGAATGATATTTATTGTCAGCTTATGTACGCAATTGACGAGGAAATGGCCGCATTGCCCGAAGATTTCATTGATAGAAGGTCCTCTTTGGTTTTATTTGATATAGAACGGACAATACAATGTAAGGATGAAATTATTAAAGTTATGGCCGAGAAATTTAATTGGGATGAAAAGGCTGTGACATTGTATAATAAAAATATGAATGAATTAATAGACAACGTCACATGATCAAGGAAGGGTGGTTGAATGAAGAATATTAATCAACAAATTTTGCCATCAATAAAGAACTTGCAGAAATTAGATGCCATTTTAACAAGTTCATATGAATGGTTCGTTTTACTTGAAGTTCATTTAAGCAATCTGATTCCAGTTCTCCGGGAAGCAAAAAAACACGAAAAAAAAGTAATCATTCATGCGGATTTGATCCAAGGGTTGAAAACGGACGATTTTGCAGCAGAGTTTCTGCTTCACACTGTGCGGCCTGATGGGATTATTTCTACCCGCACAAACATGCTGCAAAAGGCAAAAGAGAAAAATATTCTGACGGTTCAGCGGATTTTCTTACTCGATTCAATCGCACTTGAAAAGAGTTATACTCATGTGAGACAGACTAAACCTGATTATATCGAAGTTTTGCCTGGTATTATTCCTGAATATATTGGAGAAATTAAATCGAAAACAAACACACCTGTAATTTGCGGCGGACTAATAGATACTTTCGATCATATTCAGAATGCAATTGATGCAGGTGCAACAGCCATCACAACAACAGATGAATCATTGTGGAAAGAAGCAAGCCAACAAAATATAGGTTGACAGCGAAAGCGCTTTTATGTATAATTTAAGACAACTTAATAAACAAAAGTGGCTGAGAAAAGGAACCCACACTAACGATGTGCCGACATGCACGTTTGTTAGGTTGTGGGTTCCTTTTTTTATATGCCGAAAGAGGAGGTAAGCAAATGACACCATTTGTTGGAGAGTTAATTGGCACCATGATTTTAATTCTTTTTGGTGGTGGTGTAGTTGGCGGAGTTTTAATGAAAAACTCTAAAGCAGAAAATGGCGGGTGGATCGTTATTACCGTTGGATGGGGGCTTGCTGTTACAATGGGTGTATACGCTGTTGGCAGCTTCAGCGGGGCACATTTAAACCCGGCAGTCACAATTGGTCTCGCTTCTATTGGTGATTTCCCATGGAGTGACGTCCCATCATACATTGTTGCACAAATGCTCGGTGCAATGCTTGGCGCGGCAATTGTATATGTTCATTACTTGCCGCATTGGGGGAAAACGAAAGATCCTGAATTAATCTTATCTGTGTATTCTACGATCCCGGCGATCCCTCATGTACTCTCCAATCTTGTAAGTGAAATTATTGGCACTTTCGCATTACTCCTCGGAATCCTCACCATAGGTGCAAATGAATTCACAGAAGGATTAAACCCGTTAATTGTTGGTGCTCTCATTGTTGCCATTGGACTTTCTTTGGGTGGAACAACTGGCTATGCGATTAACCCTGCGCGTGATTTAGGACCTAGAATTATGCACTTTTTCCTGCCGATTCCAAATAAAGGTCCTTCCAATTGGCATTATGCTTGGGTTCCTATTGTCGGGCCGATCATTGGCGGAACTTTGGGAGCTTTGTTTTATAAGCAATTCTTCTTAGGTATTCAATCCGTTGCTTTCTGGATCCTATTATTCATTGTGCTCATCATTGCTATTTTAGCTCAAATCAGTATTTCAAAGATAGACAAACAAGCTTATCTCAATACAGAAAAAGGAGTGGGGTAAAATGACACAAAAATTTGTCATGGCTATTGATCAGGGGACAACGAGTTCGAGGGCTATGCTATTTGACGAAAAAGGAAATGTTCATGGCAGTTCGCAGCAAGAGTTTACACAATACTTCCCTAAAAGCGGCTGGGTGGAACATGATGCGAATGAAATTTGGAGTTCTGTCATTACATGTATAGCAGGAGTATTGTCACAAAAAAATGTGAAAGCCGAACAAGTTGTAAGTATTGGTATCACAAACCAGCGTGAAACAACGGTTGTTTGGGATAAAAAAAGTGGTGATCCTGTATATCGCGCAATTGTATGGCAATCCAGGCAAACAGCTGATATTTGTGAACGTTTGAAAGAGGGGGGACACGAAGACTTATTCACAAGTAAAACTGGACTGTTAGTCGACCCTTATTTTTCCGGAACAAAAGTGAAGTGGATTTTGGACAATGTTGAGGGAGCAAGGGAGAAAGCCGAAAAGGGCGAGCTCATGTTCGGGACAATTGACACATGGCTTATTTGGAAGCTTTCAAATGGTGCCGCGCATGTAACCGATTATTCCAATGCGTCAAGAACATTAATGTACAATATTTTCGATTTGAAATGGGACGATGAATTACTGGAGCTTTTAACAGTTCCAAAAAACATGCTGCCGGAAGTGAAATCATCTTCTGAAATCTACGCGCATACGAGCGAGGAGCATTTCTTTGGTGCATCAGTACCGATTGCCGGTTTGGCAGGTGACCAACAAGCAGCATTATTCGGGCAAGCTTGCTTTGAAAGCGGCATGGTGAAGAATACTTATGGAACCGGCTGCTTTATGCTTATGAATACAGGGGAAAAAGCAATCAGGTCTAAGAATGGTTTACTTACGACAATTGCCTGGGGGATCGACGGAAAAGTCCATTATGCGTTGGAGGGAAGTATTTTTGTAGCTGGTTCGGCTATCCAATGGCTCAGGGACGGCTTAAGAATGTTCCGCTATTCTAAGGAAAGCGAAGAGTATGCACGAAGAGTCGAAGATACAGATGGGGTTTATGTAGTGCCTGCATTTGTTGGCTTGGGTGCTCCTTATTGGGACAGTGAAGTGCGGGGGGCGATTTTTGGTATTTCCCGCGGAACTGAAAAGGAGCATTTCATCAGAGCAACATTAGAGTCCCTCGCTTACCAAACAACAGATGTATTGAATGCGATGGAGAAGGATTCCGATATCGCTTTGAAAACGTTAAGGGTTGATGGTGGAGCTGTTAGTAATAATCTATTAATGCAATTTCAAAGCGATATTTTACAGGTGCCTGTTGAAAGACCAAAAATAAATGAGATTACGGCTTTAGGTGCTGCTTATCTGGCGGGTCTTGCAGTGGGTTATTGGAAGGACCAGGGAGATATTCAAAGGAATTGGCAGCTTGATCGTGATTTTGTTCCTAAAATGGATAGGGAACGGTCAGATAAATTATATGAAGGCTGGGTAAAAGCTGTAAAAGCAACAACACAGTTTAAATAGATTTTCCATTTTGACATTCCTTTGAGATCTTGCTTTATTTACCCGGCAGATGGAGAAGCGTAAAGCTAAAATGAAATTAATAAATGGATGGCGGATGGAGAACAATAGATTTTAAACTGTTTGGATGTTAATTGTTGACCCCAATATTATTTGTCAGGGCCAGCCAACAAACATGATAAAAAAGCGTGCAATTGAAGGCACTGCGATGGAAAATAAAGGGGAAGTGAAAGCATGTCTGTTAAAGTCGGAATAAATGGGTTCGGAAGAATAGGAAGAAACGTATTTCGTTCAGCACTAAGGCATCCGGAAGTGGAAATTGTGGCTGTGAATGATTTAACGGATGCAAAGATGCTTGGACATTTACTTAAATACGATTCTGTGCACGGAACTCTTGATGAAGATGTTTTAGTTGAAAATGATGAATTAATTGTGGGCGAACGTAAACTGAAAGTGATTGCTGAGAGGGATCCTTCCCAAATTGACTGGGAGGCCCTCGGAGTTGATATTGTGATTGAATCTACTGGGCGTTTTACGAAAAGGGATGACGCCGCCAAACATTTGGATGCTGGCGCAAAAAAAGTGATTATTTCTGCTCCTGCAACAGATGAGGACATAACGATAGTGATGGGTGTAAATGAAGGTAACTATGATCCGGAAAAACATCATATTATCTCCAACGCATCCTGCACAACGAATTGTCTCGCACCAATTGCAAAAGTGTTGAATGAGGAGTTCGGTATCCGACGGGGAATGATGACAACCGTTCACTCCTATACAAACGATCAGCAAATTCTTGATTTGCCGCATAAAGATTACCGACGTGCCCGTGCAGCCGCCGAATCGATTATTCCGACAACGACGGGTGCAGCGAAAGCAGTTTCCCTTGTACTTCCTGAATTAAAAGGGAAATTAAATGGGATGGCAATGCGTGTTCCAACACCAAATGTATCGGTTGTCGACCTTGTTGCTGAATTGGAAAAAGACGTTTCTGCAGCAGAGGTAAACGCCATACTGAAGTCAGCAGCAGAAGGTAGCTTGAAAGGAATATTAGGATACAGCGAGGAACCGCTTGTTTCCCGGGATTATAATGGAGACCACCATTCTTCTATCGTTGATGCCATGTCTACCATGGTGCTGGAAGGTAATATGGTAAAGGTCTTGTCTTGGTATGACAATGAAACAGGTTATTCAAGCCGTCTTATTGACTTAGCTGCCTATATTCAAAATAGAGACGAAAGATAAAGAGAAGGAAAGAATTTGGATGGGCTGTCCAGAATGCCGGTGAAAACTTAATTTCTGTGACAGTTCCTTTTTTATTGAAAATATGGGGATGAAGACAGATTTCGGGGGAGCATGTCCAACGATTTTCCTCATCTGTGAGTAAAAGGTAGTTTTTTATCTAAAACCACTTGACAGTCCATCGATGAGTATTTATAATTTTAAGAGTCATTCATACGGGGAAGTACTCAAGAGGCCGAAGAGGTGCCCCTGCTAAGGGCATAGGTCGCGTAAGCGGCGCGAGGGTTCAAATCCCTCCTTCTCCGCCATTTTTTATGTTGGCCCCTTGGTCAAGCGGTTAAGACACCGCCCTTTCACGGCGGTAACACGGGTTCGAATCCCGTAGGGGTCATTAGAAAAGCGGAAGCGCCTTGATCAGTCCCGACAAGCATAAGACGATTCCCGAGGAGGCAGAACTTCAGCCACCCCACCACAGGGAATAGGCTTATGACCTCGAGGGGCTAGGCGCTGTAGCTAGACAATACGAAAAGCGGAAGGCGTCGTCGTTTAGCGATATCCTGTTGCTTCGATCTTATATTCGCTTGATCATTAAGAACTGTAAAATTTTAATATTTTTTATGGTCCCGTGGTGTAGCGGTTAACATGCCTGCCTGTCACGCAGGAGATCGCGGGTTCGATTCCCGTCGGGACCGCTTTGAAAAAACTTGTATTTTCTTGGCTAATTCTTTATAATAGAAGACTCGTAATGATGGGCTATAGCCAAGCGGTAAGGCAACGGACTTTGACTCCGTGATTCGCTGGTTCGAATCCAGCTAGCCCAGCCAAGAGCCATTAGCTCAGTTGGTAGAGCATCTGACTTTTAATCAGAGGGTCGCAGGTTCGAATCCTGCATGGCTCACTTTTTCAAAAAAAGAGAAAAAACATCAAAAAAGATATTGACACATTTGGACTAAGATGATAAGATATATCTTGTCTTTGAAAAAGGCGGTCGTGGCGGAATCGGCAGACGCGCTAGGTTGAGGGCCTAGTGGTAGCAATACCGTGGAGGTTCAAGTCCTCTCGACCGCACCAAGAAGAATATGCGCCCGTAGCTCAATTGGATAGAGCGTTTGACTACGGATCAAAAGGTTAGGGGTTCGACTCCTCTCGGGCGCGCCATATTGCATCTTTAAATATCTATAAACGGGAAGTGGCTCAGTTTGGTAGAGCACTTGGTTTGGGACCAAGGGGTCGCAGGTTCAAATCCTGTCTTCCCGACCATAGTATCATAATGATGCGGGTGTAGTTTAGTGGTAAAACTACAGCCTTCCAAGCTGTTGTCGTGGGTT
>JAABNQ010000163.1 GCA_009928435.1 Bacillus sp. HF117_J1_D | reverse complement strand
AGGTCCTGTAAAAAAGCATCCTTTGCCATATGCATCTCATCCAGAATGAACACCGGCGTTATTTTGCGTTCCTGGGCCATCTGTTCAATCCCATACTGGATCTGCCGAAAGAGATCCACCTTCCGGAACCTAGGCTCCTCACCCAAGCCATAGGCCAATCCCCGATAAAAATCCATCACACCACCGGTGGATAGCGGAAAGTAGACCACATGGTAGAGCGCTGGGTTGAGTGAATCCTTGAATGATCTTAAGGTGAAGGTTTTTCCGGCACCAGGATCGCCAATGACTAATCCGATCCCTTTGGATTTCCGTAAATAGTCAAGGCCGTTCAATGCTTCCTGATAATCTGTAGAACGGAAAGCCTCCGTCGAGTCCATGTCTTTGGAAAAGGGGGTTCGCGCCAACGAATAGAATGGTTTATACATGGCCAGCCTCCTCCTGATGAGCCCCGGAGACGGCGAATGGAGATTGCCCCCGTTTGACATGGGCGTTGTCATGCATGGAAACTGGCACGGCTTCGGCTGCTTGTTTGCCATCCTCAAACACATATACTTTACGCTCATCCATCCTGACTTCAATCTTTTGGCC
>JAABNQ010000162.1 GCA_009928435.1 Bacillus sp. HF117_J1_D | reverse complement strand
CTGCATATGCGGGTGCAACTGGAGGGGCGGCTATAGGTACGATGATTTTCCCTGGTGTCGGTACGGTCGTTGGTGGATTTGTTGGCGCTGCAATTGGCGGTATCTCAGCGAACACATTTTTAGGAGAGCCTGTGCGGCAAGTTGGAGAGAAAATTGGCGCTGCAGCTGAAAAAGGTTGGAATGCCGCAGTAGATGCAGGAAAATCTGCTTGGAATGCAGCAAGTGATTTTGGAAATGAGGTCAAAGAAGGGGCAAAGAAGTTACTATCAGGCGGCGCCAAAGCACTCGGAAGCCTGTTTGGTTAATGTAGGAAGGGGCCCCCCTTCCCTATATTACTGCTAGGTTTCTTATTATGTAATGAAATCGTGGAATTGAGGTGCAAAATTGTGGGATATGTTAACCCTTCTACTCATACATACGAAAAAAAGGAAAGTTTTCTCTTTATTTATACTGGGTATCACTTTTTTTTCGGGTTGTTGGTTCATCTCTATAGTATCCCCAATATCTTTTTTGTGTATATAAATGACACATCGCGTTTATTCGCCATTTTATTGTGGGGAAGTTATTTTATTGCGAGTGTGATTTCTGCATATGT
>JAABNQ010000161.1 GCA_009928435.1 Bacillus sp. HF117_J1_D | reverse complement strand
TTTTTTGAATTTTATTAACAATTAAATGATTGGATCGTAGGTTAGATCATCTAAATGCCGAACATCTCCTGATTCATATTGTGCTAGGGTTTCTTCAAAGATACGTTCGTGTTCTAGCCTTCGCCTACCTTTTGATGATCGTTCAGGCTCTTTGAATACTTCGGAAATAAAGGTGGTCATGAGCTTTGACCAACAATCACGAACCCAGCGAAGCATTTCCAGTAAGGTACCTTTAAATCCTAGTTTGCTTTTCATTAAAAGGGTTAAGCAAAATGTAATCATTGCTAGGTAAATCTGATTGTATACGGCATTTTCACTTTTTCCATACAACTTTTTGATAACCAGATGTTGCTTTATCCATTTGAAAAACAGTTCAATTTGCCAGCGGTTTCGGTAAAGATCACTAATTTCCTGGGCACTTACCTTTGCATCATTACACACAATGGAAATCTTATTTCCTTCACTGTCTATTGTTTCTACTAATTGCAACGGATTTTTCATGTTTCCGATTTTCACGATCGCATGTCGTGTAATGGGAGAAGAGGCGTCAACAGACAATTCCTCGATGACATGAATAACCGTGTTGGATTTTATTCGTGTAACAAACCGAATAC
>JAABNQ010000038.1 GCA_009928435.1 Bacillus sp. HF117_J1_D | reverse complement strand
TGGAGCTGGACGCAGCATAATCTGATAAACAAGTTATACACTAGCATAGATTTTTTATAATTTCCCATACCATCGATAAGCGCCTATTTGGCGCTTTTTGTTCACTTCTGCATGAAAAAAACGATGTAGTTGAATACTAATTCCAATCATCTTTTGTTTTGGGGGTATTTCATGAAGAAGGAACAATCATCTGATTATCGGCTTGAAAACCAACCGATTGAACCTGAAGAGTCACCGGAGGAAAAGCCTTCCGGAATTGTGGAAAAACTACAGCAGTTAGGAACAACAAACGTCCCTGGTCTTAGTCAGGATGCAAATATTCACTGTTTAACGATCATTGGTCAAATTGAAGGGCATATGCAACTGCCCCCTCAAAATAAGACAACGAAGTATGAACATATCATTCCGCAGCTCGTGGCAATTGAACAAAATCCAAAAATCGAAGGTCTCCTCGTCATTTTGAATACGGTAGGGGGGGACGTCGAAGCGGGACTCGCGATATCGGAAATGATTGCAACCTTATCAAAACCGTCTGTGTCCATCGTATTAGGGGGAGGCCATTCAATTGGTGTGCCAATTGCTGTATCGTGCTCTTACGCATTTATCGCTGAAACGGCCACTATGACCATTCATCCAATTCGCCTGACTGGCTTAGTTATTGGTGTTCCTCAGTCATTTGAATATATGGATAAAATGCAAGAGCGGGTTGTCCGGTTTGTTACAAAGCACTCCGATATTTCTGAAGAAACTTTCAAAGACTTGATGTTTGCCAAGGGTAATTTGACTCGCGATATTGGAACAAATGTGATTGGACCAGATGCAGTAAAATATGGATTGATGAACGAGGTGGGAGGAGTAGGCGCTGCTATGAAGAAGCTGAACGAAATGATTGCTGCTAAAAAAGACAATAATGAAGAAGAGAGGCTTCTACAATGATTATCCATTCCATCGTTCCACATGAACATATTTTTCCTGCAGAACATGACGTTTTTTTAAATCAAACCGAGTGTATTTGGAATGATATTCCTCTATTGGTGGAGCAGGAGGGTCACAAATGTAGAGTGATTCGAATTATGAGCAGCAATCCGTCACATTATTTGAGAAACGAAATCCAGCCAGGCTCCCATATTCATATAAATGAAATCCATTTCTACTGAAAAACCAATGCTTTCCTCACATGATGGGGAAAGCATTGGTTCTTTTGCATTATTTGGTCTGTGTCTTAAAAAAGTCATTTTCTACGACCCCCTATACTCTTTAGAAAAACAGGAAAAACAACCTAAAGTGTACATCAGATATATGATATAATTGAATGATCATACAGCTCATATGTTCTGAGCTGCTTTTGATCAAAAGAGGCTGTTCAAAAAGACACAAATGATAAGTGGTGAATGCCTTCGGTGGCTTGTTTCTGTGCAGCGCATGGATTTTTCGCTGCATGACTTTTTCCCTTCTGATTTGGCAACTTTTGAACATGCACTAATAGCATTCTTCAGTTCAAGATGATAGATTAGGCAAGGTGATTAAAATGGCAAAGAAGAAAAGAAGAAGTCGTAAAACAACTAAAAAGCTAAAAAAGATTCTTCAATTTGAACTGGCAGGAATTGCTTTGATTGCTTTGACGTTGATATCCATTATTGAACTTGGTGCTGTGGGCCGTGGAATCTCACGTTTTTTCTATTTTTTGCTCGGTGAATGGTATATGGTTGGATTGCTGGCGACATTAGGTATTGCCGGTTTTTTCATTATAAAAAGGGAATGGCCAGTATTCTTACAAGGTAGGCTCATCGGACTTTATCTTATATTGGCCAGTATTCTTGTGCTTGCCCATGTGAAGCTTTTTGGTCTGATGAATAAGGAAGGACTGCTTACGAACCAAAGCGTCATTAAAAATACCTATCACTTGTTCATGCAGATTATTAAAGGGGAAGCGTCAACCAATGATTTGGGCGGGGGAATGATCGGAGCTGTATTCTTTTCCGGCTTTTACCTGCTTTTTGATGCGACTGGAACGAAAATCATCAGCTTTTTCCTAATCTTGGTGGGAATTATTTTAATAACAGGTAAACCGATGGGGGAGCTTGTTGAAAGGGGCGTAAAAAAGTCCAGCGAATTCATCAAAAGTCAATGGACATTGTTCTTAAAGGACCTAAAAGATATGAAGGAAGAAAGAAAAGCAAAAAGACAGACGAAGAAACAAGAAGATGGTACGAAAAAGGACAATGCCGACAAGCCTCCAATAATTGTAGAACCTGAACAGGCGAACATACATACAAATGAACCGATTATTTCTAGTTTCTCCGAAAAAAATAACCATCCAAAAGTCAAGGAAGATGAGTCACATGAACCAGATGCAAGTGTGGATGAAATAAACATTGCTCCGAATCTCACTTTTACTGAGGTGGAAAATGAGGATTATGAATTGCCGCCTTCCACCTTGCTCTCAAGGCCTAAAGCAACTGACCAAAGCAATGAATATAAATTGATTCATGCTAATGCAGCGAAGCTGGAAAAAACTTTCCAAAGCTTTGGGGTCAAGGCACGCGTCACCCAAGTCCATCTTGGACCGGCAGTGACAAAATATGAAGTACATCCAGATGCAGGAGTTAAGGTCAGCCGAATTGTCAGCTTAAGTGATGATTTAGCACTGGCACTTGCTGCGAAAGATATACGGATCGAGGCGCCCATTCCTGGAAAATCAGCTATTGGCATTGAGGTGCCTAATTCAGAAATAGCCGTTGTTTCTTTAAGAGAAGTACTGGAAGCACAAGAGCATCAAAAACCAGAGGCGAAGCTGCAAATTGGGCTAGGAAGAGATATTACGGGTGACGCTGTTGTGGCTGAGTTGAATAAAATGCCGCATCTTCTTGTTGCCGGCGCTACAGGCAGTGGAAAAAGCGTGTGTATCAATGGCATCATTACAAGTGTTTTAATGAGAGCTAAACCCCATGAAGTGAAAATGATGATGATTGATCCGAAAATGGTTGAATTGAACGTCTATAATGGAATTCCGCATCTGTTAGCACCAGTTGTAACAGACGCTAGGAAAGCATCACAGGCTCTTAAGAAAGTAGTAAGTGAGATGGAAAGGCGCTACGAGCTTTTCTCTCATACTGGAACAAGAAATATCGAAGGGTATAATGACTTTGTTCAACGTGAAAATGCGGAAAGAGAAGAAAAACAGCCGCTCTTACCGTATATTGTTGTGATTGTGGATGAGTTAGCCGACTTGATGATGGTTGCTTCCAACGATGTAGAGGATTCGATTACACGGCTGGCGCAGATGGCTCGAGCCGCTGGAATCCATTTGATTATTGCAACCCAACGCCCATCAGTCGATGTTATTACCGGTGTTATTAAGGCTAATATCCCTTCCCGAATTGCATTCGCTGTATCATCTCAAACCGATTCGAGAACGATACTTGATTCTGGTGGAGCAGAAAAGCTTCTGGGTAGAGGGGATATGCTGTTTTTGCCGGTGGGAGCTTCAAAACCGGTCCGGGTCCAAGGGGCGTTCCTGTCGGATCAGGAGGTTGAGGATGTGGTCGATTTTGTCATATCCCAGCAAAAAGCACAGTACCAGGAAGATATGATTCCTGAGGATATTCCAGAGACATCACAAGAAGTCGAAGATGAACTGTATGATGAAGCGGTCCAATTGATTGTTGAGATGCAGACAGCGTCCGTATCTATGCTGCAACGACGTTTCAGGATAGGCTATACAAGGGCTGCCAGACTTATTGATGAAATGGAGGCCCGAGGAGTTGTCGGTCCATATGAAGGAAGCAAACCGAGAACCGTTTTAATTTCTCAGACAGAAGAACAAACTTCCTGATTGGAATAGATACTTTGCGCTTTGAATATTAATGATAAGATTGGACATACGATAAACATAGTCTTAAACTATGTACAAAAGCATAAGTGCCTGTAAAGCCCTCAAGTTCTTGGCTTGAGGGAGGGTGCTGTACCAACTTTCCCATCCATATATAAAGGAGGCGTGGCGGATGCCGTTGTTGCATGAGGAAACAGTGAAAAAGCAAGGATATAATCTGCACTTGATTCATACTGATAAATACAAGACCAACACCATTATCTGGAAAATGAAAGCGCCACTGGAAAAAGAGACTGTCACCTATCGGGCTCTTTTGCCCCATGTTTTGCAAAGCAGTACAAAAAAACACCCTTCCACATCACAGTTGAGAACGTATCTTGATCAATTGTACGGTGCAACTCTACATGTGGATCTAAGTAAAAAAGGGGACTATCATATTATTACATTGACGATTGAAATCGCTAACGAGTCGTTTCTCAAAGATTCAACTCCATTATTACAAAAGGCAGTCCAATTGTTAAAAGAAGTATTGCTGGAACCAAATACAAACAACGGGGCCTTTGATTCCGCAACCGTTGAAAAAGAGAAGCGAACATTAAAACAGCGTATCAAGTCAATCTATGATGATAAAATGAGATATGCGACATATCGTGTCACTGAAGAAATGTGCAAGGATGAACCATATTCGTTATTTGTTCACGGGGAGCTTTCCAAAGTAGATGACATAACGCAAAACTCCTTGCACCATTACTATGAGCGGGCGTTGAAAGAAGATGAACTTGATCTTTACATAATCGGTGATATTGACAAAGCAGAAGTAGAAAGCTATTGTGATGAACTTCGTTTCACAGAACGCACACCGCAGAGAAGTTCAGAGACTGTTGAGAAAAGCAATATGGAAGTAAAAGAAATTATCGAAAGACAGGATTTAAAACAGGGTAAGCTGAATATAGGCTACCGTACGAATATCAAATACGGTGACCAGGACTATTTTCCATTGCAAATGGTTAATGGCATCTTTGGTGGCTTTCCACACTCTAAGCTTTTTATCAATGTGCGTGAAAAGGCCAATTTGGCCTATTATGCGGCCAGTAGAATAGAAAGCCATAAGGGCTTGCTGATGGTCATGTCCGGAATTGATGACCAAAACTATGAGAATGCCGTGAAGATTATTAAAGAACAAATGCAATCAATGAAAAAAGGAGAGTTCTCCGATCAGGAAATCGAACAAACGAAAGCCGTTATCCAAAATCAATTTCTAGAAACAATCGATACAGCGCGTGGATTGACGGAAGTACTTTATCATAATGTTGTAGGCCATACAGTCATCAATCTAAATGAGTGGCAGGACCAGATTGCTAAAACGACCAAGCAGGATATTATGAACGCAGCCCGAAAGATTGAAATGGATACCATTTACTTTTTGACAGGAACGAAGGAGGAGGGCGACAAGTGAAGAGCATTTTCTTTGATCAGTTAAAAGAAACTTTATATCATGAGACGCTTGATAACGGGCTTCAAGTGTATGTCCTCCCAAAGAAAGGGTTCAATAAGACATTTGCCACATTCACAACAAGATACGGTTCTATTGATAACACTTTTATCCCTTTAAATGATACAGAAATGCAAACAGTTCCTGATGGGATTGCTCATTTTCTTGAACATAAGATGTTTGAAAAAAAAGATGGGGACGTGTTTCAGCTCTTTAGCAAACAAGGAGCATCTGCCAATGCTTTTACATCCTTTACGAGAACGGCTTATCTTTTTTCCAGCACGTCTAATGTTGAACAAAATGTAAGGACGTTACTCGATATGGTTCAGGAACCATATTTTACAGAAAAAACAGTTGAAAAAGAAAAAGGGATTATTGGTCAGGAAATTACGATGTATGATGACAACCCAGACTGGAGAGTATATTTTGGGTTAATCGAGAACCTTTACCAAAATCATCCTGTCAAGATTGATATCGCCGGAACGATTGAGTCCATCTCCCACATTACAGCTGATTTGCTCTACCTATGCTACAACACGTTCTATCATCCGAGTAATATGATCATTTTTGTTACAGGGCCGGTCGATCCTGAAAAAATGATTTCCTTCATCCGTGAAGACCAGAAGAAAAAGCAATTCGAGGCAGCGCCGGAAATCGTCAGGCGTTTCGATGAAGAGCCAGACAGTGTAGCAAAGAAGAAGCAAGTCATCAAAATGGACGTCCAAACGCCCAAATGCATGGTTGGTGTAAAAGCACCTCATTTCCATGGTGATGGTGAAGCGATGCTCAGGCAGGAATTGACGGTCAATATTTTGCTCGATATTTTATTCGGCAAGAGTTCTGCAAATTACGAAGCGTTGTACAATGAAGGCTTGATTGATGAATCCTTCCAATTTGATTATACGCAGGAAGATGGTTTTGGCTTTGCGATTATCGGCAGTGATACTCAAGAGCCGGATTTGCTGACGGAGCGCTTGCAGAATATGATGTTACATGCCGGGGGACAATTGAAGGAAGAGGAGCTTGAAAGGGCTAAGAAGAAGCGGATCGGCGGCTTTTTAAGAGCGTTCAACTCTCCAGAATTCATTGCGAATCAGTTTACACGTTATAAATTGAATGGAATGAACCTGTTTGATGTTGTACCGGTCATGGAGAGTTTAACACTGAGTGATTTGACGACCGCAGCAGCTGACTTCTTTTCAGAAGACAGAATGGCGACATGTCATGTGGTCCCGAAATAAATAGAAAACCCGGCCAATAGCCCGGGTTTTTTCTGTGAAAGGAAATGTAAGATGAAAAAATTTGCTTTGATTACGGGGGCAAGCGGCGGAATAGGAGCTGCGACGGCAAGAGCTCTTGCGAAGGAAAATTGGAATTTGTATTTGCATTACCACAGCAATGAGCAGCGAATCTTAGACCTTGTAACAGAATTGGCCGTGTATGATATTGAAGTGATTCCGATCAAGGCCGATCTTTCAGTCGAAAGCGGCTGTGATCAAGTGGTTAGGAATATTTTTCAACTGGATGCTATCGTTTATTCAAGTGGGAATGCCCCTTTTGGTCTTTTCTCTGATCTGGATGACCAAACAATGGAAAGTGCCATTCAGCTACATGTGAAAAGTCCGCTGATTTTAGTGAGAAACCTGCTTCCAAAATTGATGAGAAATTCCGTTTCGCAAATTGTCATCATCAGCTCATTGTGGGGACAGACAGGAGCTGCATGTGAAGTGATTTACTCAACTGTCAAGGGTGCGCAAATTTCTTTTACTAAGGCGCTAAGCAAAGAAGTCGCAGGTTCTGGGGTCCGAGTGAACTGCGTAGCTCCAGGAGCAGTCAATACAGGGATGCTCCATCGTTTTTCGAAAGAGGAACTAGGCAGTCTGGAGGAGGACATTCCGCTGAGGCGGCTTGCAGAGCCAGAAGAAATCGCAGATACTATTTCTTTTTTATTATCGCCGAAAGCTTCCTATATCACTGGACAAGTCATTGCTATAAATGGTGGCTGGTATACATAATATATGTATTGTAAACTTAATATTTATGCATATTTCCTTCACTCATGCAAATAATAACATCGTATCAAAATGTGAAGGAGGCACAATAGCATGTCAATACTTGAAAACTGGGAACAATGGAAAAATTTCCTTGGTGACCGCCTGGATCAGGCTCAGGAGCAAGGAATGTCACAAGATGTTATCGGTCAAATGGCCCATCAAGTCGGCGACTATCTAGCGAAACAAGTTGACCCCAAAAATGAGCAGGAGCGAGTGCTCTCTGATTTATGGTCTGTGGCATCTGAAGAAGAGCAACAAGCGATTGCTCGTGTAATGGTTAAGCTAGTTGAGAACAACAGCACTCACTAAGTGAATAAGGACAATATAGCGGAGAGGAGCTATCCTCTCTTTTTTTAATGTCTAATTATTTTTTATGTCGGATGAGATTTTTATTATAAGGTTTCTCTTTTTTCTTTATCTAAAATCAGATATGATATAAGCTAGAAATGTTGTGATAGGATAATATATAAGGGTCGATTTCCATTTTCTCGAGGAGCTGTTTTTTTATGGAAGGTAAAGAATGGTATTTAGAGTATGAAATTACAATTGACCGCCCTGGTTTACTAGGGGATATTTCATCGCTTTTGGGCATGCTTTCAATAAATATTGTAAGTATTAATGGCGTAGATGCCGGCAGAAGGGGACTTTTGATCCGAGCACAAAGCGAGGATCAAATTAAAAGACTTGAATCCATTTTAGAAACAGTTGAAACGATTAAGGTAAGAAAGATCAGAGAGCCTAAATTGCGTGATAAACTGGCTGTAAGGCATGGGCGCTATATCCAGAGAGACCACGATGACAAGAAGACGTTCCGGTTTGTCAGGGACGAACTGGGAATCCTTGTTGACTTCATGGCTGAAATATTCAAAGAAAAGGGGCATAAGTTGATTGGCATTAGGGGGATGCCACGGGTCGGGAAGACGGAATCGGTTGTTGCGGCGAGTGTCTGTGCCAGTAAGAAATGGTTATTCGTTTCCTCAACTTTATTGAAACAGACGATAAGAAAAGAATTGATTAAAGACGAATATAATGAGAATAATATCTTCCTAATAGATGGAATTGTCTCAAGGAGAAGGGCTGATGAACGGCATCTGCAATTGGTGAGAGAAATTATGAGAATGCCGGCTGTAAAGGTGATTGAACACCCGGATATTTTTGTTGAGCATTCGGAGTATTCCATCGAAGATTTCGATTACATAATCGAGCTGCGCAATAACCCCGATGAGGAAATAACTTATGAAGTGGTTGAAAAACAAAACCTATTTAATGAGCCTGGTGTGGGCGGTTTTGGAAACTTTGATTTTTAGGATTGGTAGGTGTTAGCTTTGAGTGAATTAGGGGGCCGCCTGAGAACGGCTCGAGAGGAAAAAGGAATCAGCTTAGATCAACTGCAATCAATGACTAAAATTCAGAAAAAATATCTCTCCGGTATTGAGAAGGGAGATTACAGCCAAATCCCTGGTAAGTTCTACGTGAGAGCTTTTATAAAACAATATGCTGAGGCTGTAGGGCTTTTGCCGGACGAGTTGTTTGAGGAATATAAAAATGAAATTCCGGCAGCCCATGAGGATGATTTGTCGGAACAGCTTTCTCGTGTACAAACGAGACGTACCGTCTCGCCGAGTGCTTCAAAAATGGTCGAGCTTCTGCCAAAAATTTTAATTGGTGTTGCCATTGTAGCGGTACTTTTCCTAGCTTGGTATCTATTTTCAAAAAGTGGAGATACAGGAAATCAATCTACTGTTAAAGGGAAAGATCAAACCATCGATATTGAAGAATCAGATGAAATAAAAGCCTCAGAATCAGCATCTGATCAAAAAGACAAAGCGGAATCAAATGAGGAAAAAGATGCGAAAGGTCAGGAATCCAAAAATGAAGACCAGGCATTGACCATGGATAAGGTCTCCGGCAATGTAACTACGTATAAGCTGTCAGGTACTGATCAGTTCGAGCTGAAAGTAAGTGCTACGGCTTCGGGTGAGACGTGGGTCAAGGTACTGGATGGTGGAAATCAACAGCTGTTTCAAGGAATGCTTCAAAATGGAGCCAGCGAAAGCTTTGATTTGTCTGATCAAGATGAAGCGTACATTCGCATTGGCAGAGCATTCGAAACGGATATTTATATAAACGATCAAAAATTGGAATACGAACTAGACCCGAATCAAAATGTCACACAGGAAATCAGCATCCTGTTTGATAAAGAATAAGTCATGATTCTGGGAGGCTGCCGCGCAATCGGCGGCCATTTTTTCAAGTCTTGCATGAACATGAGTGCTGAGTCCTTGAGGTTTTTGCCGTCAGATGGCACCTTGTGCATTTCTTAGGAGGAAGACGACAGATGAATTTACCTAATAAAATTACTGTATCAAGAATACTGCTTATTCCTGTATTCCTGATATTAATGCTTGTACCTTTTGACTGGGGAACCCTCCATTATTTTGGTGCTGACTTGAAAGTCGCGCATTTTGCTGGAGCGATTCTTTTTATCATCGCTTCAGTAACTGATTGGGTTGATGGTTACTTCGCACGTAAATATAATCTTGTTACAAATATGGGGAAATTCCTCGACCCGCTTGCAGATAAACTACTCGTTTCTGCTGCCCTCATCGTATTGGTTGAAATGAAACTGGCACCATCGTGGATTGTCATCGTGATCATCAGCCGTGAATTCGCAGTGACAGGCTTACGGCTTATTTTGGCTGGAAGTGGTGAAGTAGTGGCAGCCAATATGTTGGGAAAAATCAAGACATGGACGCAAATCATTGCCATCAGTGCTTTACTTCTTAACAATATGCCGTTTTCAGCCATTAATGTGCCGTTTGCTGACATCATGTTATGGGTAGCCTTAATATTTACTGTATGGTCTGGATGGGATTATTTTTACCTAAACCGTGGAATATTTAAACATTCGAAGTAAGGAAGTGACCCATGAATGAAAGCTGAAATCATTGGTGTCGGTACAGAACTATTGCTTGGCCAAATAGCCAATACGAATGCCCAGTATCTATCAGGAGAGCTAGCGGAAATAGGTGTACATGTTTATTACCATACTGTGGTAGGTGATAATCCAAGCCGGTTAACAGAGGCTATAGAGCACGCAGAAACAAGGGCTGATCTTTTGATATTTACTGGTGGACTGGGCCCGACAAAAGACGATTTGACAAAAGAAATTATTGCTGATCATTTAAAGCGTGAGATGGTGACAGATGATGATGCCTGGAAACAAATTCAGGATTATTTCAAGCGGACTGGGCGCTATATGACTGCCAATAATGAAAAACAGGCTCATATCATTAAGAAAGCAAAAGTACTTCCAAATGATCACGGGATGGCACCTGGGATGTTTGTCAAAGAGGGATCTCATTTTTATATGCTGCTCCCAGGCCCGCCGCATGAAATGAAGCCGATGTTTAGAAACTACGGGCGCCAAGCGATTATCGACCAATTAGAAAAAGTTGAATGTATCGAATCGCGAGTGCTTCGCTTTTTCAATATCGGTGAAGCTGAGATTGCTGAGAAGCTGTCTGATATCATAGACACACAAACGAATCCGACGGTTGCTCCATTGGCAGGAGATGGCGAGGTGACAGTCAGATTAACTGCTCGAAGCGACAGTAGGGAGAAGGCCATTTTGATGCTAGATGAAATCGAAAAGCCGATTCAGGAAAAGGCTGGCGAATATTTTTACGGTTATGGAGATACTTCGCTAATGGCTGAGCTTTTGAAAGTGCTTGAGGATCGGGAATTGACTATCACAGCAGCTGAAAGCTTAACAGGGGGACTGTTCCAGTCCGAGATGACCTCGGTTGTCGGCGTCAGTACTATGCTGCTTGGTGGCATCGTCTGCTATTCAAATGAGGCCAAAATAAAGCTGTGCAATGTAAAGGCTGAAACACTGGAAAAGCATGGAGCTGTCAGCGAGCAGTGTGCTATTGAGCTTGCCGAGAATGTCAGACAATCCCTTGATGCCGATATAGGCATCAGCTTCACGGGTGCGGCCGGACCGGATTCACTTGAGGGTCACCCGGCTGGAACGGTTTGGATCGGTATGTCGTTCAAAGACAAGGGAGCCAAGGCAGTTCTTGTAAAGATGGCAGGTACACGGAATGGGAACAGACGACGTTCTGTCAAAATGGGATGTTATTATCTATTGAAGGAGTTAGACAAAAATTAGGGCCGATCGGCTCTATTTTTTTGTTTTCTATTAATAGTGTATAACCCATCAGCGAAAGGGAATCTAATGAGAAGGAAGGCATCGAGGGGCATCCATCTGGTGACGGGCGGATGAATCTGCCAAATGAATGTAAAAGGGAGTCCCTTTTTCTAAAATTCAACTTTCATTTAAATTTATCTGTTTAAAATAAAAGAATTGGGGAATGAAAATCAAATTTTACTATCATTTTCTCTTTCAAAAATACAGAATAAATGTTCGCCTTTTTGCTTGGCAATGATATAAAAAGAAGGTATAATGTAAATAGATTTTAAAAAAAAGAAATCCCAAGAGTGTAAACTTGAATGAATATATTTGAGGAGGAAAATGTGTGAGTGATCGTCAAGCGGCATTAGATATGGCTTTAAAACAGATAGAAAAACAATTTGGAAAAGGGTCTATCATGAAACTGGGTGAACAAACGGACCGCAAAATTTCAACCATCCCGAGCGGATCGTTAGCGCTTGATATAGCGCTTGGTGTAGGCGGCTATCCAAGAGGGCGGGTTATTGAAATTTATGGCCCTGAAAGCTCCGGGAAAACAACTGTTGCTCTGCATGCAATTGCGGAAGCACAGGCGAGAGGCGGTACGGCAGCTTTTATTGATGCGGAGCATGCACTTGATCCGGTATATGCGCAAAAGCTGGGTGTAAATATTGATGAGCTCCTTCTTTCGCAGCCAGATACAGGCGAACAGGCTTTGGAAATAGCGGAAGCTCTTGTCCGGAGTGGTGCGATTGAAATTCTTGTTATTGACTCCGTTGCTGCTCTTGTACCTAAGGCGGAAATAGAAGGAGAAATGGGAGACTCACACGTTGGTTTGCAGGCTCGTCTCATGTCACAAGCGTTAAGAAAATTGTCAGGGGCTATCAACAAGTCCAAAACGATTGCCATCTTCATTAACCAAATCAGGGAGAAAGTGGGAGTCATGTTTGGGAATCCGGAAACAACTCCTGGTGGACGTGCTTTGAAGTTCTATTCCTCTGTCAGACTTGAGGTTCGTCGTGCCGAGCAATTGAAGCAGGGGCAGGATGTCGTAGGAAGCAAAACAAGGATTAAGATTGTCAAGAACAAGGTGGCTCCTCCTTTCAGAACAGCTGAAGTGGATATCATGTACGGAGAAGGTATCTCACATGAAGGTGAAATCATCGATATGGGCTCTGAACTCGATATTGTTCAAAAAAGTGGATCTTGGTACTCATATAATGATGAGCGTCTTGGACAAGGGAGAGAGAATGCGAAGCTCTTTTTGAAAGAAAACGAAGATTTGCGCAGGGAAATTATGTTTAAGATTCGGGAGTATTATGGACTGGATGATGAAAAAACAGCGCCGGAAGATGAGGAACAGGAAGAATTTAGTTTATTGGATCAATAACATGCCACTTTAACAGCAAAGCTCAGGTTTTGCTGTTTTCTTTTTTCAGAATAATAGGGGTCTGCGCTTGACAATAATTCTCCACACCTATAAAATTAAACTGTATATTTTACAATTTTTTTCGTAAAATTAGAGCTTTGCTCTCTATATTGTAACATGTACCAACCGACAGTTAGTGAATGATACAAGTTTATAGCAAGAGGGGGTGAAAACATGGATTTAACCATACTCATCATCTCCATTTTGCTTGCCCTTATCGTCGGTGTAGTTGTTGCCTATTTCATCTTTAAATCAGTTGCTCAAGCAAAAATAACAGGTGCACAGGGGTCCGCTGAACAAATTTTGGAGGAAGCCAAAAGAACAGCGGAATCATTGAAGAAAGAAGCCCTGTTGGAAGCAAAGGATGAAAACCACAAACTCCGTATTGAAACTGAACGTGAACTTCGTGAACGAAGAACCGAATTGCAAAGACAGGAAAATCGCTTATTGCAAAAGGAGGAGAACCTCGACAGAAAAGATGATACTCTGTCCAAGCGTGAAGAACAGCTTGAACGGAAAGAGGACTCTCTGAATGGAAGACAACAACATATTGAAGAGATGGAAAGCAAAGTGGATGAAATGATCCGCCAGCAAAAAGCAGAACTGGAGCACATCTCAGGGTTGACACGTGAAGAAGCGAAAGCACTCCTTTTGTCAAATGTTGAAAAGGAATTGGCCCGCGAGACTTCATTAATGATCAAAGAGACTGAAGCACGTGCCAAAGAAGAAGCGGAAAAGAAAGCTAAGAGCATTCTTTCACTTGCAATCCAACGCTGTGCAGCTGATCATGTAGCTGAGACCACTGTTTCAGTAGTGAATCTGCCGAATGACGAAATGAAAGGACGGATTATCGGCCGGGAAGGCAGAAATATCCGTACCATTGAGACTTTAACCGGAATTGACTTGATCATTGATGATACGCCGGAAGCGGTCATCTTATCAGGCTTTGACCCGATAAGGCGCGAAACAGCGAGACTTGCCTTGGAGAAGCTAGTTCAGGACGGTCGTATCCATCCGGCTCGAATTGAGGAAATGGTCGATAAAGCCAGGCGCGAAGTGGATGAGCATATTCGTGAAATTGGTGAACAGACTACGTTTGAGGTTGGTATTCACGGTTTGCATCCAGATCTAATAAAAATTCTCGGACGCTTGAAATATCGGACAAGCTACGGGCAAAATGTTCTTAAACATGTGGTGGAAGTTGCATTTTTAGCTGGAATGCTTGCTGCGGAGCTTGGAGAAGATGTGATGCTGGCCCGACGCGCAGGACTCCTTCACGATATAGGTAAGGCAATTGACCATGAAGTCGAAGGAAGCCATGTTGAAATTGGAGTCGAGCTGGCGACTAAATATAAGGAGCATCCTGTTGTTATTAATAGTATTGCCTCTCACCACGGGGACACTGAACCCACATCAATTATTGCTGTGCTTGTTGCTGCGGCAGACGCATTATCAGCTGCAAGACCTGGAGCAAGAAGTGAAACTTTGGAGAGCTATATTAAACGACTGGAGAAGCTGGAAGAGATTTCAGAGTCATATGATGGAGTCGAAAAATCATTTGCCATTCAGGCAGGTAGAGAAGTTCGGATCATTGTTAAGCCGGAACAGATCAATGATTTGGAAGCACATCGGTTAGCTCGTGATATTCGAAAAAGAATTGAAGATGATCTTGATTATCCTGGACATATCAAGGTTACAGTTATCCGGGAAACAAGAGCAGTTGAATACGCTAAATAAAGCGGTGTGATATCTCACACCGCTTTTCCTATTATTTAATACTTCTAGTTTATTAATGAGATTAATTGTTATACAATCATAGTGACCAGTTTACAGAAAAGAAGGAGCTTTTCATGAATATTTTATTTGTTGGTGATGTTGTTGGTTCAATGGGAAGAGAAATGATCAAAGAATATTTGCCAAAATTAAAATCCTATTACAAGCCACAAATTACCATAGTAAACGGCGAAAACAGTGCCGGAGGAAGAGGAATTACCGAATCCATATATAAACAATTGCTTGAAGCCGGGGCGAATGCGGTGACACTGGGCAATCATGCTTGGGATAATAAAGGGATCTTCGAATTTATAGATACAGCTAAATATATGGCTAGACCCGCTAATTTTCCGAATGCCCCCGGAACCGGAATGGTATTTTTAAGACTAAATAATCTAGAGGCTGCAGTTATCAATCTTCAGGGACGTACGTTTATGCCTCCGCTTGATTGTCCTTTTAAGAAGGCTGAAGAATTGATTAAGATTGCAAAGGCGCGTACCAATATTATTTTTGTTGACTTTCATGCAGAAGCGACAAGTGAGAAACAGGCAATGGGCTGGTTCCTTGATGGAAAAGTAACGGCTGTTGTCGGTACACATACTCATGTTCAGACAGCGGATGAAAGAATCCTGCCTGGTGGTACTGCATATCTCACGGATGTAGGTATGACAGGCCCTTATGATGAGATTCTTGGCATGGATAAAGGTCCAGTCCTTTATCGTTTTCAAACATCATTACCTGCGCGTTTTGAGGTTCCAAAAATAGGCAGGAAACAACTGAGTGCCTGTCTCATACATATAAATAAGGAGACAGGCAAGGCAAAGTCGATTGAACGGATTATGATCAATGACGATCGTCCCTTCTTTAAAGATTGACTAAGTATCCTCCTGTTTCGGACAAACCGGAATAGTTCCTCCATTCCGCGAATATAGTATCAGTGGAAAGGTCTACCGGGGTTGCCGATTGAAAGGCAATCATATGGGGAAATGACAAGGAGGAACAGGAAATGGAGATATTAAAAGTTTCAGCAAAATCCAATCCAAATTCTGTAGCGGGCGCGTTGGCAGGGGTTCTCCGTGAAAGAGGTGGAGCGGAGATACAGGCAATAGGAGCCGGGGCTTTGAATCAGGCAGTAAAAGCTGTTGCGATTGCAAGAGGATTTGTCGCCCCCGGAGGTGTAGATTTAATCTGTATCCCCGCATTCACGGATATTCTGATTGATGGGGAAGAACGTACAGCGATAAAATTGATAGTGGAACCTAGGTAGTGTAAATATATAAAAGGCCTGTTTTATCACAATGGGTTTTATATAATTGTCATGTTGTAAGCCGACCCCTTATAAGGTGCCGGCTTCTTTGTTTATTGTAAGAACCTTTAGCATGATGAAGCTCTAAACAACTAGGGGCTCTTTTTTTCATATTGGTCAAATTCACAACGGTATTTCTGAATAATTATGTACAAAAGGAGCCGTCTGTTGTATTCAAAAAAAAAAGGGATTATACTAGTAGAATGTATGGGAAAAAATCCTGCATTGTATTTACATCCATTCTGGCTTTCAATAGGCCGAATTTGTTTTTTTATAAATAGAAAGGGGATTTTTATGAACGAAAAACAGCGTTTGGAAAGCCAGCAAGTAAAGCAAAACGCTTCCTCTGAAAAGAAAGAGAAGGACTACAGCAAGTATTTCCAAACTGTCTATATGCCACCTTCCTTGAAAGATGCTAGAAAAAGGGGACGGGAAGAAATCAAATATCATAAAGACTTTGAGATCCCTGAACAATTTCTTGGCATGGGAGAAGGAAGAAAGTTTTACATTCGTACTTATGGATGCCAAATGAACGAGCATGATACTGAAGTCATGGCTGGTATCTTCATGGGACTCGGGTACGAAAATACTGAAACTGTTGAGGATGCAGATGTCATTCTTTTGAATACATGCGCTATCCGTGAAAATGCGGAGAATAAAGTGTTTGGTGAACTTGGACATTTAAAACCGCTGAAATTGGAAAAGCCCGATCTTTTGATCGGTGTGTGCGGCTGTATGTCGCAAGAGGAATCAGTAGTCAATCGAATTTTAGAAAAACACCATTTTGTCGATATGATCTTTGGAACACACAACATTCATCGACTGCCGAATATTTTAAACGAGGCATACATGTCCAAAGAAATGGTTATTGAAGTATGGTCTAAGGAAGGGGACATTGTTGAGAACCTCCCCAAAGTTCGCATGGGTAATATCAAGGCTTGGGTCAATATCATGTACGGCTGTGACAAATTCTGTACGTACTGTATCGTTCCCTATACACGTGGGAAAGAAAGAAGTAGACGGCCTCAAGACATTATTCAGGAAGTCCGTCATCTGGCTGCGCAAGGATATAAGGAAATCACTCTCCTAGGACAAAACGTCAATGCGTATGGAAAAGACTTTGACGATATAGAGTATGGTCTTGGAGACTTGATGGATGAGTTAAGGAAGGTCGATATCCCTCGTATCCGTTTTACAACAAGTCATCCACGTGACTTTGATGATCGTCTTATCGAGGTCCTTGCGAAAAAAGGAAATATGATGGAGCATATCCACTTGCCGGTTCAATCAGGCTCTAGTGATATTTTAAAAATCATGGGACGTGTCTACAACCGTGAACAGTATCTCGAGCTTGTGAGAAAGATCAAAGCGGCTATCCCTGATGTTTCCTTATCAACTGATATTATCGTTGGTTTCCCAAATGAGACAGATGAGCAGTTTGAAGAGACAATGACGCTGTATAAGGAAGTTGGATTTGAAATAGCCTATACTTTTATCTATTCACCGCGTGATGGCACTCCTGCTGCAAAAATGAAGGACAATGTTTCAATGGAAGTGAAGAAAGAAAGATTGCAGCGTTTGAATCAGCTGGTGAATGAACTTTCCGCAAAAGCTATGAAAAAGTTTGAAGGTCAGGTTGTGGAAGTCCTTGTAGAAGGTGAAAGTAAAAATAATCCTGATGTACTTGCAGGCTATACACGAAAAAATAAACTTGTAAATTTCAAAGGGCCAAAATCTGCCATTGGGCAATTAGTCAATGTGAAAATCATTGAGGCAAAAACATGGACGTTAGATGGAGTCATGGTGGAAGAACGAGAAGCAGCTGAGGTGAATTAAAATGGCAAAATATACAAAAGAAGACATCGTTGAACGTGCACATGAATTGGCGAGCATGATCGCTAAAACGGAAGAAGTAGATTTTTTCAAGCGTGCAGAAGCTCAAATTAACGAAAATCAAAAAGTGAGAGAAATGATTGCGAGCATTAAAAGCTTACAAAAGCAAGCGGTCAATTTTCAGCATTACGAAAAAGAGCGGGCATTGGAATTAGTCGAAGAAAAGATTGAAAAGCTTGAGAAGGAATTAGATGAGATTCCTATTGTTCAGGAATTCAAGCAGTCACAAACTGATGTCAACGATTTGCTGCAAATGGTTGCTAGTGCCATTTCCAACAAAGTGACAGATGAAATCCTTGTGTCTACGGGCGGGGATTTATTGACGGGAGATACAGGGTCAAAACTGAAGAACAGTCCATCCAGCTGCTCTTAAAATAGGAATGAAAATCCAGAGCCTTTGCCCATTTGGGCGGGGCTCTTTTTAATGGACAAAATACCCCTTCATGATAACTGCCATATTTTATAATGTACAATCAGGCTCTATCTAGTTTTATTTGGATGGGAGATTCCGTCAAATAATCGGATGAGATTCTGGATAATTGCCTAAATATAGGCGGGCAATGACAGGCGAATGAAGCACAGGAGTCTAGATGAATGCATACGATGAAATGAAAATGAATGAGGAGGTTTCGCTCGAATGGCAGAATATAGAGAAATTATAACCAAAGCGGTCGTTGCGAAAGGGCGCAAAATGACACTGTCCAATCATACGATCGACCCGCCACATCATCCTTCGAGCATACTAGGCTGTTGGATTATCAACCATAAATACGAAGCGCGGAAGGTAGGCAAAAACGTCGAAGTCTGCGGCTCTTTTGATATTAATGTTTGGTATTCCCATCATGATAACACAAAGACATCTGTGGTGACCGAAAAAGTTGATTACAGGGATGTAATCAAGCTGAAGTACCGTGATCCTGATTGTCTGGATGATAAAATTGTCTCTGCCAAAGTACTCCAGCAGCCAAATTGTGTCGAAGCTGTCATATCTAAGAAAGGGAATAGGATACTCGTCAATGTCGAGAGAGAATTCCTAGTTGAAGTCATTGGTGAAACAAAAGTTTGTGTTGCTATACATCACGATAAATGCTCATGTGATGACGATGATTGGGAAGATGAACTAGATGATAAAGAATTTGAAGAAATTGATCCAGACTTTCTTGTAGCACATGAAGAAGAATAGGTGTAGACCGGGAACCCCCCGGTTTTTCTTTTTTATTCCGGACATGACAATGCATAAACTGGTTCTATTGGAATCTCACGCTTTAAAAATGATATGATATAATCAGTCTAAGTGTTCGAATGGAAAGGAAACGAGTACATATGGGTCAGCAATATACACCAATGATACAGCAATATTTAAAAGTAAAGGCAGAGAACAAGGATGCCTTTTTATTTTTTCGTCTAGGAGATTTTTATGAGTTGTTTTTTGAAGATGCATTGAAGGCATCCCAAGAACTGGAAATTACTTTGACCAGCAGAGAGGGAGGTTCGGAAGAGAAGATTCCCATGTGTGGTGTTCCACACCACTCGGCTGCAGGCTATATTGAAAATTTAATACAAAAAGGCTATAAAGTAGCGATTTGCGAACAGACAGAAGATCCTAAGCATGCGAAGGGTGTTGTCAAACGTGAAGTTGTCCAATTGGTCACCCCTGGAACGGTAATGGATGGAAAAGGCATTGTAGCGAAAGAAAATAATTACATCGCAGCGATCTCTAATTTCAACAACCAGTCATACGGGGTTGCGTATACGGATCTGTCAACCGGTGAGGGTAGAGCAACGGTGTTGGAAGGATCTGTTGACTTGCTTTTAAATGAGTTGGCTACAATTGGGGCAAAGGAAGTTGTAGCATCCCCAGAGGAAGACGTAGGCCTTCTGGAAAAGATCAAAGAAAGATGTCAAGCAGTCATTTCATATGAAGAAAATTCCTTTATGCACGATGAGTTCCAGCAAATTCTTCAAAAGCTTGATGCTGAAGAATTGCAGGAGCCTGTACAGAGATTGCTTCATTATTTGAAAAAAACACAAAAGCGCAGTCTCGATCACTTACAGCCTTTTGAAATCTATGAAAATAACCAATTTATGAAAATAGATTTTTACTCTAAAAGGAATTTAGAGATTACTGAGCCCATCCGTGGAAAAGATAAAAAAGGAACGCTGCTTTGGCTTTTGGATGAAACATCGACTGCAATGGGTGGGCGTCTGTTAAGACAATGGCTGGACAGACCCTTAATTAGTAAGGCATTGATAGAAAAGCGCCTGCTCTTGGTAGAGCTATTCATGGAACATTATTTTGAACGTCTTGATTTGCAGGAGCTTTTAAAAAGCGTCTATGACTTGGAGCGGCTTGCCGGCAGGGTGGCTTTCGGAAATGCAAATGCACGTGATTTCATTCAATTGAAAAAATCATTGCTGCAAGTACCTGCCATCCGCAGTTTAATAGAAGGTATGGATCATGAGGAAACGAACAAGCTTGCCATGGCATTGGATCCTTGTGAAGACTTGACCGATCTGCTAGAGCGCGCGGTAGCTGAAAACCCACCGATCTCTGTCAAAGAAGGCGGAATCATCAAAGATGGCTATGATGAGAAATTGGATCAGTATCGCGATGCAAGCCGAAACGGAAAAAACTGGATTGCCACATTGGAAAAGGATGAACGTGAGAAAACAGGCATTAAATCATTAAAGGTTGGCTACAATAGGGTTTTTGGCTATTACATTGAAGTGACCCGGGCTAACGTGAAGTTTTTGGAAGAGGGACGATATGAACGAAAGCAGACATTGACAAATGCTGAAAGGTTTATAACTCCCGAGTTAAAAGAAAAAGAAGCTTTGATTCTCCAGGCAGATGAAAGGTCCATTGAACTAGAGTACGATTTATTTCTTGATTTGCGGGATCAAGTAAAACAATTTATTCCTAGACTACAAAAAACAGCAAAAATCATTAGTGAGATTGATATTTTCCAAAGCTTTGCAGCGATTAGTGAGGCTCGGCACTATGTGAAACCAGCGCTTCATTTCACAAGAGAACTGACTCTTGAAAACGGAAGGCATCCGGTTGTCGAAAAAGTGATGGGGTCACAAGAATATGTTCCAAACGACTGCATGATGGATGACAAAAGGGAAATGCTCCTCATTACGGGGCCGAATATGTCAGGGAAAAGCACGTATATGAGACAGGTTGCTTTGACAGCCGTCATGGCGCAAATAGGCTGTTTTGTACCCGCATCAAACGCCAAGCTCCCAATCTTTGACCAAATTTTTACTAGAATTGGGGCAGCGGACGATCTAATATCAGGACAGAGTACGTTTATGGTTGAAATGCTGGAAGCGAAAAATGCCATCACCCATGCGACTCAAAATAGTTTAATCTTATTCGATGAAATCGGTCGTGGTACATCTACATATGATGGGATGGCGCTCGCTCAGGCAATCATTGAATATATTCATGAACAGATTGGTGCCAAAACCCTATTTTCAACTCATTATCATGAGCTTACGGGGCTGGATAAACAACTGTCCCGTTTAAAAAACGTCCATGTGAGTGCTGCTGAACATCAAGGTAAACTCGTGTTTTTGCATAAAGTGAAGGACGGTGCCGCTGATAAAAGCTATGGTATCCATGTCGCTGAATTGGCAGATTTGCCTGAAACGCTAATTCAGCGTGCTGAAGAAATCTTAAGCCAACTGGAGAAGTCGAATGGCAAGACAAAAGAGGAACCTACTTTAGGGGAAGCAGTCAAAGAATCCCCAGTTTCGAATGAGCAATTGGCCTTTTTCTCCGAACCGAAGGATTCAGCTGTTGACAGGACAGAGAAAAAGGTTTTAAAAGAAATCGAGAGTTTGAATTTGCTTGAGATGAACCCTCTGCAAGCTTTAAATGTTTTATATTCGCTGCAGAAAAAAATTAGGAAATAAACAGAGGGAAGGAGCGAAGCAATGCGTGAAATTATAGAGTTGGATGAAGCTTTGTCTAATAAAATAGCCGCCGGTGAAGTTGTCGAGCGCCCTGCGTCTGTTGTCAAAGAACTGGTGGAAAATTCTGTTGATGCAGGAAGCACCATCGTTGAAATCAATATAAAAGAAGCAGGCCTTGGTGAAATTCGTATCATTGATAACGGAAAAGGTATCGGGGAAGAAGATATTGTCACAGCTTTTAAAAGGCATGCAACAAGTAAAATAAAAGATGAACATGACTTATTCCGTATCCGTACCCTTGGCTTCAGGGGAGAGGCCCTTCCAAGCATCGCTTCTGTTTCGCGTCTTACCTTAGTTACAGCCAGGGAGGGAGAAGACGGTACAAAGGCGATATTGGAAGGCGGAAAGCTCATCACACATGAAAAAGCCCCATCACGAAGAGGGACAGACATCACGGTTTCTGACTTGTTTTTCAATACGCCTGCCCGGTTGAAATATGTAAAAACTCTTCATACTGAAATCGGACATATTACGGACGTGGTCAATCGCTTGGCATTGGCTCATCCTGAGGTATCCATTCGTCTGAGCCATGATGGTCGGATTCTGCTTCATACGAACGGGAACGGAGATATCAGGCAAGTCCTCGCAGCGATTTATGGAAAAAACGTTGCTAGGGATATGATCCAAATACGTGCCCAATCATTGGACTTTTCGGTGTCTGGATTCATTTCACGCCCTGAGATGACGCGGGCATCTCGTAACTATCTATCGACAATGATTAACGGCCGATTTATCAAAAATTATTCCCTTGTGAAAGCTGTGTTGGAAGGCTATCATACGCTTCTGCCCGTCGGCCGCTTTCCCATTGCGCTGATATCCATTGAATTGGATCCGATTTTAGTGGATGTAAATGTTCATCCAGCAAAACTGGAAGTTAGGTTTAGTAAAGAGCAGGAATTAAAAGAATTCATTACTGAAGCAATCAAACAGGCATTTAAAAAAGAGCAGCTCATTCCTTCTGGGGTTGTGCCGACGCCGAAAAAAAATCAGATGAGTGTCCAGACGGAATTTAAACTGGAGCCTCCTGCCGAAAATAGCCCAAAACCAGATTGGAAGCCGCCGGCAACAACATCGTATAAAAAAGAAAAACTTCTGCCTGCCAAAGAAATGAAAAAACTTTATGATCCAGTTGAGTATGAACCGGCTTCTCAAATTTCAAAAACAAATGAATTAAATGTGCAGATGATTGAAAAGGTTGAAGAACCGGAAAGCCAAACTGTTGATGAAGCAGAAGAAATCGTCAATGAAAAAGAACGTTTTCCAGCACTTTATCCAATCGGGCAAATGCACGGAACTTATATTTTTGCTCAGAACGAACTCGGGTTGTATATGATCGACCAGCATGCTGCTCAAGAAAGAATCAAATACGAATACTTTCGCGAGAAGGTCGGCAAAGTGACGATGGACCTGCAACAACTGCTTGTTCCGCTTACTTTGGAATTCTCAGTCGATGAATCTTTAAAAATTAAGGAGCATCTGGAAGAGCTTCAGACTGTCGGTATTTTTTTGGAAGACTTTGGAATGAACAGTTTTATTGTCAGGTCACATCCTGCATGGTTCCCGAAAGGACAGGAACAAACAATCATCGAAGAAATTATCGAGCAGCTGCTTTCAATGCATAAGATTGATATAAAAAAACTTCGTGAGGAAGCAGCCATCATGATGAGCTGCAAGGCTGCTATTAAAGCAAACCGATATTTGCGTGACGATGAAATTCAGGCTTTGTTGGATGAATTGCGAAGGGCAGAAGACCCCTTTACTTGTCCGCATGGCAGGCCGATTATTGTGCATTTTTCCATTACAGATATGGAAAAGATGTTTAAACGGATTATGTAAAAAACAACAACGTGAAATCCTTGTTATATAAGGGTTTTGCGTTGTTTTTTAAATGACTTGTCCACAAACTTCAAATGGTATAAAGACTACATAGATCTCTTGTAGTTCAGTCGCATGTCGAACATAGAACGGCGAGGAAAAGAAATTTAACGAGGAGAAAAGATTGTAATGGTTTATTTAAGCTGGTAATATGTAGTTAGTTAGTTGAATAACTAAAAGGAGATGATAAGATGGCAAAACCAAATGTGATTAGTAAGGACGACTTAATTAAATGTGCTAAGGAGTGTCTGGTTGATAAAGGTATTGAAAAGTTCACATTAAGAGCGGTCGCTGATGCGGCAGGAGTTACACAAGGTACAATCTACTATCATTTTAAAACGAAAGAACAGCTGTTAATCGATATTGTGCAAGACATTTGTGAAACTAGCTGGCAAGAGATTTCCCAAAGCAGCGAATATGTGATTGAGGAAGCTATTGCATCAGCTAAAAGTCGTTGTTCATATGATTCGTTTTTTCATAAATTGTTTCAATCATTGGTTGCTTCAAGTTTTAATAATGAGAAAATAAGAGGTCAGCTTGGCGAAATGATTATGACAGAAAATAAGGCTCTGACAGAGATTGTATCAAACTTGTGGACGGAATCCCCGATAGAAGGGGTTTCACTTGAGACGTGGGGAATTCTATTAAATGCTATTGCCGACGGGGTGGCATTACAAGCAGTGTTACAAAAAAATTTTCCTGTTGAAAAAACATACAGGGAGTTCACGCAATTAATCAATGGGCTCAACACATTAGCCAGTAAGGAGACTGAATAATGAAAGGCTATTTATTCACGGCATTGTTGGGTGTTTTAGTATGGTTATTTGCTACATTATTTTTTAGGTTTTTTGGAGAACACGTTCTTTTCAGTCCAGCTACAGATGAGTTCATTATCAGCATTGTCTTATTATTAGTTGGAACATCAATTTTATTGTGTGGTGTTACATATGTGTATCTATTATTCGATAAAACAAACAATGCACCACTAAAGTTCGGAGTCATTGGTACAATTATTGGTTTAGCGTTAGACACATTTTCTTTATCTAATCACGATATGGTTTTTCCAACATTAGATGATTCACAGGTGATTGCTTTTACAGCATGGATGTCTTTTGCATATGCGTTATATTTATTAATCCCATCATTGTTTAACTTGAATCTTTTCATACATTCTGAAAATCGGGGAAAATGAACATTATCCACTTTTCATGCATATGATGTAAATGACGGCTTAAAAAACCATTAATTTGTAACAGATTTTACTTTAAATCCATGAAATATTTTTGCAAAGCGGTATAATGATGGTATAGGATGTCAAGGAGTGAAATATATGACCGCTTATATGATCATCGGCGGGGTTATTGTGAGTGTGGCCGCGCTTATAGGAACATTTCTGGTGGGAAGAGATGTTTCGAGGCAAATGAAACAATATGAAGAGGAAGGGGATACGATCGCAAACGAATTGGCGCGTTCCCATGATTATGAAAAGTCGTCATTAAAATATAATATTAAAAGGCTGTCATGGATGTACGCGGCACTAATGCTCGTTGTGTTTATTGTTTCCATCGCAATAGCCTATTATGGTAAATAAAGTAAAAACGATGAACAATCACAAGAGTATCAAAGGGTTGAGGGGCTAATTTTCATTATTTAGCCCCAATTTTAGCCCCAGCTGCTGAAGAAGTTGCGTGGTTAAGAGTATGTTATAATTAACGCATTAGGGTATCGATTGCCTAAGAGAGCGACCTATCCAATTATGGACGGGTCGCTTTTTCGTCAGGAGTCGTCCAGTCTGTACGTCGATGAACAGGCGCTTGCGCTTTTGTTCTTTGTCCAGCCAACTATAAAGAGCAAGGTGTTTAACCAAAATTCAAATCTTTACCTACAATAACAAATAAACAAAACTTTATGTAAAATACTCTAGTTTTGCTTCGGGGAAATACCGTTGGATATATCCTCCTAATGTGTCTTTAATTTCTTCTTGTTCCTTGTCTGTATAAACATATTTGCCGATACCATATCTACCCCATTTCCATTTTCGTTTCGCTTCATTTAGTTCAAGTTTTGTCATTGGATAATTTTCTTGTATAACACGCTTTGCTGGTTTAGTAAAACGGTGTTGGATCATTTCAAATGTAAGATTTTTTCTTGCAAATGCAGGTAATGAAGATCTTAATTTTTCAAACATTTCATGATAGCCATTTTTCCAATCATCATGAATGTAAATAGGGGCAACGATGAACCCTAATGGGTAACCAGCTTCAGCAACCTTAACAGCTGCATTAATTCGTTCATTTAACCTTGAGGTTCCGGGTTCAAAATATTTAATAATGTAATCGTCGTTTATACTGAATCGAAAGCGAGTTCTTCCATTATGCTCTGCATTAAGAAGATGGTCTACATGTTCAAATTTAGTTACAAACCGAAGCTTACCATATTTTGATTTTCCGAAAAACTCAATTGCTTTTTTGAGCGTATGTGTTAAGTGGTCTATACCAACGATATCTGAAGTGCATGAAGCTTCAAAGCGAGTGAACTCTGGAGCGCGCTCTTTCATATATGCTTCAGCGGCATCAAAAATTTCATCCACGTTTACATAAGTACGAATATATGGCTTGCTGCCCATCGTTGTTTGCAGATAACAATAATGACAATGCCCCATACAGCCAGTTGCAAAAGGGATCGCATATTCTGCTGAAGGCTTAGATGTATCAAATTTTAATGTTTTACGAATCCCCACCACAAGCGTAGATTTAGCATTACGGTATTTTTGAAAATGGTTTTCCCCTGGTAAGTTCCTTATTTGGTTATGTGAGGTTGTTTCCCTTATTTCCATTCCCATATGTTCAAACTTAGCAATAAGTTCTTTTCCAAGTGGATATTCTAATGCACGAGGTTCGACATAGATGAGCTTGGGAATAAAAGGTTTAACCATAATAGTCTCCATCCTCCGTTTGGGAAAATGCTTCATGAAACAATTGTTCCGCTTCCATTTCTGACTTAAATACAGCTAATTCATCTGTAAGCGGGAAGTAAGTTTCATGCATAAACAGTGCTAATTCATTTGGCTTGTCTGGATTTTGTACAACAGCAGCTTGTTGTATATTAGCTACATCTTGTGCGTGGGGATTACGAATTATAATATATACGATTTCCCCTGGAGTAAACGTTTGATTAGCATCCATTATTTCACCTGATTTCATTAATTTTCCCCTATTATTTCTCAAGTTCATTTGTTTATGTACGAACAATACCTTGTTCATCGAAAAGCTCTTTTTTTCTCCGAATGTGGACATTAATCTCAAAGCCCACAGAATAGATTTTGTTTCCATCGCCAGTGTTGAATTTACAGAATAGCTCTTCACAAAGAGGGAGTTAAAAAGTAAACAAGCCCGGTTCCTTTTAGCATCTACCCAAGCATAATATTTAATCTCAATTAGCCCCAAAAGCAGCCCAAATCCGTTCTTTTTTATACATTATCCTGCAAATATCAGAAATATTACAGACAACTGGTAAACATTGATACATCAACATTTTTGCTGAGAGTGGCAGTTGAAAGGCCGCAAATCAATGAAACAACTGCTCTAGGTGCTGCCTATTTGTCTGGACTTGCCGTCGGCTATTTTGGAAAGATAAAGAAGAAATCGGATGTATTTAAATGGTCAATAGAACAAAAGAGGGCATATGAAGATGTGCTTGATTTGCAAATAAGAAAAGCAATCGATTATAAGTAGCAGATATTTTTAATAAGCCTGAAATTCTGTTAGAATAGATATAAGGATTCAAATGAAAGCAGTGAGACAATTGAATAGCAAAAAAAAGCTGATTGTTCTCGTAGGCCCTACGGCAGTTGGTAAAACAAAAACAAGTATTGCGATAGCAAAGGCATTCAATGGTGAAATCATCAGCGGTGATTCCATGCAAGTATATAAAGGCATGGACATCGGAACCGCGAAAATTCGCTCTGAAGAAATGGAAGGTATTCCCCATCATCTATTGGATATACGAGAGCCTGGCGAATCATTTTCAGTCGCTGAGTTTCAATCCGTTGTCAGACAGAAAATCAATGAGATAACCGCTAGAGGGTCCATCCCGCTCATTGTGGGTGGAACTGGCCTGTATGTACAATCGGTCCTATATGATTACCGCTTTTCAGAAGTGGAAGGCGACCCATTATACAGGTCTGAATTGGAGAAAAGGGCTTCTGCCGGTGAAGGTCCGCAGCTATTCAGGGAATTGCAGGCTGTTGATCCTGATAGCGCTAAAGACATTCATCCGAATAATGTGAAAAGGGTTATCCGAGCATTAGAAATCCATCATTTGACCGGTAGAAGAAAGAGCGATCAGCCAAAAGCCCAAAATCATGAACTACTATATGATGCTTCATTAATCGGGTTAAGCATGGATCGTGAAGTATTGTATAAACGAATCAATAAACGGGTAGATATGATGATGGAGGCGGGTCTTTTAGAAGAGGTAAGGTATTTCTACGACCAAGGTATCCGTAATGCTCAATCTGTTCAAGCAATTGGATATAAGGAATTATACGAATACTTTGCAGGTAACCTGACATTAGAAGCAGCAGTCGATTTGTTAAAGAAAAATACTCGACGGTATGCTAAGCGGCAATTTACCTGGTTTCGTAATAAAATGGATATCTCTTGGTTTGACATGACGGATGAAAGGGAACACTTAAACAAAATAAAGCAAATTATTCATTTTATTGCAGGAAAGCTAGAATTAAAATCGAATACATAATTAATAGAGAAAAAGAGGAGGCCATCAGATTGAAACAACCTGTCAATATTCAAGATCAATTTTTAAATCAATTGCGCAAAGAAGGAATCCCTGTTACTGTTTTCCTCTTAAACGGTTTTCAGCTTCGTGGGCAGGTGAAAGGGTTCGACAACTTCACCGTATTATTCGAAACAGAAGGCAAACAACAATTAGTTTTCAAACATGCGATTTCGACATTTTCACCTCAAAGGAACGTTCAAATAAACTACGAAGATCAGTAATATAAAGAACTAAAGGAACAAAAGCGTACCAGAATTCATTTTCGGTGCGCTTTTTAATGTTGAAAAGCTCATGATATTTAAAAAACTACCATAATCGAACGATGCATTTTATGTCTTTCAATGGCGAGGCAGTTCACTAATCGTAAATAGCCGAACATATTTCTCCGGTAATCAAGCACCCTTCTGACGAATATAATGAAGTGAGCCAGCATGGCATTAAGGAACACAATTACATAACTGGGCGTATACTGTGTCTGAATGAGAGGTGAGAAGCTGTGGATGAGCCAATCAAGATGAAGAATAACGGTCAGATCAGTATCATGCTCAATATGCAGAAACGCGATCAATCAAGGCGATTGGATGGAAAACCGACTGTCTCTAATCCTCTGTCAAGCCAGCATTCGATATTAAGGGAAATCGAAGAGGAAATGAACACACTTGTAGGAATGCAGGATGTGAAAAAAACGCTTAAAGAAGTTTATGCATGGATTTATATCAATAAGAAACGGGAATCCGCTGGGCTCAAGACGAGCCCACAAGCACTGCATATGATGTTCAAAGGGAACCCAGGGACCGGAAAGACGACAGTTGCTCGTCTGATTGGAAAGCTTTTTCATCAAATGGGTGTCTTGCCGAAAGGGCATTTAATAGAAGCGGAAAGAGCCGATCTTGTTGGAGAGTATATCGGTCACACAGCTCAAAAAACCCGTGATTTGGTAAAAAAAGCGGCAGGCGGAATTTTATTTATAGATGAGGCTTATTCCCTTGGTCGCGGGGGAGAAAAAGACTTCGGTAAAGAGGCGATCGACACTCTTGTAAAACATATGGAAGACAAACAACATACATTCATATTGATATTAGCTGGATATTCCAAGGAGATGGACTATTTTTTGAGTTTAAATCCTGGACTCCAGTCTCGCTTTCCATTAGTGTTCGAATTTCCTGATTACACCGTGAATGAACTGATGGAAATAGCTGCCCGAATGTTAAACGAAAAACAATATGAACTAAGTCGGGAAGCCGGAGCAAAATTGAGGGATCATTTAATATATGTGAAGGCGCAAAAAAAACCATCCTTTTCCAACGGAAGATATGTTCGGAACATGATTGAAAAGGCAGTGAGATCACAGGCGATGAGACTTTTGATGGAGTCTCATATTAACCGTAAAGATTTAATGATGCTACTCAGCAATGATTTTAAATTTACCCAAAATACTTAGCTTAAAACCGCCTTCAGGCGGCTTTTCTTTTTTGAAATCAAACAACATTTGCTATGATGGGAGAATAATGCAAAGAAAGCAGGGGATGTAGTGCCATCATCAGAGAAAGAAAAAGTGATCCTCGTCGGCTGTCAGTTGAATGACAACGATCAGAAATTCCAATATAGTATGGATGAGCTTTCTTCGTTAACATCTACCGCCCGTGGTGAGGTTATTGCTCAAATTCAACAAAAGCGAGAACGTTTGCACCCTGCAACGTATATTGGCAAAGGTAAATTGGAAGAACTGAATCTGCTTGAAAAAGAGCTAGAGCCTGATTTGATCATTTTTAATGACGAACTAAGTCCGACTCAATTACGAAATTTGCAAAGTGTGCTGTCAAGCAGGGTGATAGACCGTACACATTTAATTCTTGATATTTTTGCACAGCGTGCAAAATCAAAAGAAGGGATTCTTCAGGTCGAACTGGCCCAACTCCAGTATTTACTGCCTCGGTTAGCAGGACAAGGGACGGCTCTTTCAAGGCTGGGTGGCGGAATCGGTACAAGAGGACCAGGGGAAACACAATTGGAAACGGACCGTCGCCATATAAGGAGACGGATTGATGATATCAAAAGCCAATTGCAGACGGTTGTCAAACATCGCAAGAGGTATCGCGAGAGGAGAAGAAGGAATAACACTTTCCAAATGGCAATCGTCGGCTATACCAATGCTGGAAAATCCACATTGTTCAACCGGTTATCAATGGCGGAATCCTTTGAGGAAGATAAGCTATTTGCAACCCTTGACCCTATGACTAGGAGAGTCGTGCTCCCAAGCGGATATTCTGCATTGATAACAGATACTGTTGGATTCATTCAGGACCTGCCTACAACACTGATTGCTGCTTTTCGTTCCACATTGGAAGAAGTGAATGAAGCAAATCTTTTGCTTCATGTTGTTGACAGCTCCAATCCAGATTATTTTAACCACGAAAGGACAGTAAATGAATTGCTAAAGGAGCTGGATATGGAGCATCTCCCGCAGTTGATCGTGTATAATAAAGTGGATGAAGTGCGTTCTGATTTCGTTCCAAGCTCAGGAGAAACAATATTGATTAGTGCGTTTGATGAAGCAGACAGAAACCGATTAAAGAAAAAAATTGAGGATATGGCTGTTGCTTCCATGCAGTATTATCATGTAATGATCCCTTCTCATGAAGGGCGCTTGCTCTCGGTTTTAAAAAGAGAAACCATTTTACGGGAGCTCGTTTTTCTGGAAGAGAAGGAGTCCTACAGATGTAAGGGCTATGTTCTTCCAAATCACCCAATTATCGGGTCTTTAAAATTATTTGAAATTTGAAGGGGTATCGAAAGTAAAATGTATAATTATTTACAGCATGAAAAAGAGTTAAGACCTTTGATTGAACAAGCTGAAGAAAAAGTAGCAGACATCCACCGAAAGATTGATCGCATCATGGAAGAAAACCAGTATAAAGTGTTGCGAAGCTTTCAGGAGCATCAGGTGGCGGAATTCCATTTTACTCCGTCAACAGGTTATGGATACAATGATTTAGGTCGAGAAACTCTTGAAAAAATTTACGCTGATGTGTTTGGCGGGGAAGCAGCCCTTGTTCGGCAGCAAATTGTTTCAGGCACCCATGCGATCTCTATAGCATTATTTGGTGTATTGCGTCCGAGTGACGAGCTATTATATATGACGGGAAAACCGTACGATACACTGGAAGAAGTGGTAGGGATCCGCGGAAATGGGAGCGGGTCGCTGAAGGAGTTTGGAATTAGTTATAACGCAGTACCGCTTAAAGAGAACGGAAAGGTGGACTTTGAGGCTGTATCGCAAGCGATGAAGCCGAATACGAAAGTCATTGGCATTCAGCGTTCAAAAGGCTATGATGACCGCCCGTCATTTACAATCAAGGAAATTGAAGAAATGATCCGTTTTGTAAAGGAAATTGATCCAAAGGTCATTGTTTTCGTTGACAATTGCTACGGAGAATTCGTAGAAACATTAGAACCATGTAATGTCGGGGCTGATTTAATGGCTGGTTCTCTCATTAAAAACCCCGGTGGCGGTTTGGTAAAAAGCGGCGGCTATATAGTTGGAAAAGAAGAGTTGGTCGAAGCTTGTTCATACAGGATGACGTCTCCGGGACTGGGAGTCGAATCAGGAGCTTCCTTATACACTCTTCTGGAAATGTACCAAGGGTTCTTTTTGGCACCTCATGTGACAGGTCAAGCTGTAAAGGGTGCGGTATTTACCTCTGCTTTATTGGAATTAATCGGACTTCAAACGACGCCTAAATGGGATGATTTCCGGACTGATTTGATTCAAGCGGTTCAATTTTCAAATGCTGACATGATGATAGAGTTTTGCCAGGCCATCCAGGCTGCATCGCCAGTTGATTCACATGTTACTCCTTTTCCAAGTGAAATGCCGGGCTATAATGACCAAGTCATCATGGCGGCTGGAGCTTTTATCCAAGGAGCAAGCATTGAATTATCGGCTGACGGTCCCATCAGGCCTCCGTATTCTGCCTATGTTCAGGGCGGGCTGACATACGCCCATGTAAAGATTGCCATCGCCTCTGCGGTAGACCGTTTAATTGAAAAAGGTTTGATCAAGCTTAATTAAGTGTATATATATAAATGACAGCATTTTACTGCTGTCATTTTTTGAAAAAAACTTGACAGATGAAAACGTGGGAATTATATTACTAAAGTAATATTTTTCTCCGCAGATCTTGTCATGGCTGCAGAGTGATTCTGCTTCACACGGGAGGAATTTTGTTCGATGGAAATATTTACGAAAGAAAGTATTGTACAGCTTGCTGAAGAGCAAAATGTAAAGTTTGTAAGACTCCAATTCACTGATATCGTTGGTACGGTCAAAAATGTGGAAATTCCGATCAGTCAATTGGAAAAGGCTCTCGATAATAAGATGATGTTTGATGGATCATCAATAGAAGGCTTTGTCCGGATCGAAGAGTCTGATATGTACCTGGTGCCGGATCTTGATACGTGGGTTATTTTCCCATGGACTGCTGGAAAAGGCAAAGTGGCTAGATTGATTTGCGATGTCTATCATAAATCTGGAGAGCCATTCTTAGGCGACCCAAGAAGCAATTTGAAGAGAGTTTTAAAAGAAATGGAACAATACGGATTCACAGACTTCAATTTGGGTCCTGAGCCCGAGTTCTTTTTATTCAAGCTGGATGAAAAAGGCGCTCCAACTCTTGAGTTGAATGATAACGGTGGTTATTTTGACTTGGCTCCTACGGACCTCGGAGAAAATTGCCGCCGCGATATTGTGCTTGAACTTGAAGAGATGGGATTCGAAATTGAGGCATCCCACCATGAGGAAGCACCTGGCCAGCACGAAATTGACTTTAAATATGCGGACGCAGTTACTGCGTGTGACCATATTCAAACATTTAAGCTGGTTGTTAAAACAATTGCACGGAACCATGGTCTTCACGCCACATTTATGCCAAAACCATTATTTGGCGTCGCAGGATCCGGAATGCATTTTAACATGTCTCTGTTCAGAAATGGGAAAAATGCTTTTTATGATACAAACGGAGAACTGGAATTAAGCGAGACGGCGTACCAGTTCATGGCAGGTGTTATCAAGCATGCTCCTAGCTTTACAGCCATCACTAACCCGACCATCAACTCCTATAAGCGTCTTGTGCCAGGTTATGAAGCACCTTGCTATATCGCGTGGTCCGCACAGAACCGTAGCCCGCTTGTCCGGGTGCCTTCATCAAGGGGACAAAGCACACGGATTGAGCTCAGAAGCGTGGACCCAACCGCTAACCCATATTTAGCGATGGCAGTCCTGTTGCAGGCAGGTTTAAGCGGGATCAAGGATCAATCGACACCACCGCATCCTGTTGATCGGAATATCTATATCATGAACAAGCGTGAGCGTGAGGAAGAAGGCGTTGTAGATCTTCCGCATAACCTCGAAGAAGCACTCCAACAATTGAAAAACGATGAAATCATCAAGGACGCTTTAGGTAAGCACATCTTTGAAAACTTCATCGAAACGAAAGAGATTGAATGGGAAATGTTCCGGACCCAGGTTCATCCTTGGGAAAGGGAACAGTATATGACCCTTTATTAAGCTTGAGTTTGGGGGAGTGGTAGGTTAGTCGCGACAAGTGTCTTCGCCTCTAAAACACCCCAAAAAACTAAAAATACTGCCCATGTATGCATCAAACAGGGCAGTATTTTTTTGTCCATTTTTTTGGACACATGAGAATATAGGAAGTGATTTGCATGCCATCCGGTTAGAAAACCTAGAAAATTGTTTTAGAATTATCGTTCAGTTTTTTAGAAAAATAAAAGCATACCACACCTAGGGTTAGAGATATGAGAAAAGGGATAAGTGCAATGGAAGGCATTATAAGCGTCCACTTAAACAAGTATAGACTTACGGCAAATATAAACCAACTAACTATTAATAAAAAACTTGATAGAAATTCTTTCATAAATATCACCAACTTTGAATGATGCTTACATTATAACATGTTTTGAATGTTCATTTTTGTCACTGCTTCCCTAACAAAAAATTAACTGAGGTCGCCAGTGAATCTTGAAAAATGTTTGAAATGCTATGCAAACATTAAAAAAGAGGATGGAAGGACTGGAGCTAGTTCCAGGGTTGAATGGTTACTGATCCAGGGGCTTTTACCGGAGATACACTATTACCTGAATCCGTGACGTAGTTTGTTAAAAGCTTGAAAAGCAGGCTGATTTTACCC
>JAABNQ010000160.1 GCA_009928435.1 Bacillus sp. HF117_J1_D | reverse complement strand
GAAACAAACGTTCTTGTTGAGGTGAAATTAATGTTAGTCAACAAAGCGTACAAATTTCGCATATATCCAAGCAAAAAACAAGAAATCCTCATTGCTAAAACAATGGGCTGTTCACGTTTCGTATTCAATCATTTTTTAGCAAAGTGGAAGGATGCCCACAAGGAAACAGGCAAAGGATTAACCTACAATTCTTGTTCTGCTGAATTACCACAACTAAAAAAGGAATTAGTATGGTTAAAAGAAGTTGACAGCACTGCGATTCAATCTTCACTTAAAAACCTTGCTGATTCGTATTCACGATTTTTCAAGAAACAAAACAGAGCACCTCGCTTCAAATCTAAAAAGAACAAAGTGCAATCCTACACAACCAAGCACACGAATGGTAATATCGCCATTGTAGGTAACAAAATTAAATTGCCTAAACTTGGTCTTGTTCGTTTTGCAAAAAGTCGTGAAATAGAAGGTCGTATTCTTAACGCAACTGTTAGGCGTAATCCAAGTGGGAAATACTTTGTGTCCGTCTTGGTTGAAACAGAAGTATATGAGTTGCCTAAGGCAGGTTCTTCTATTGGCGTTGATGTCGGCTTAAAGAACTTTGCGATTCTTTCTGACGGAACAGAATACGAAAATCCTAAATGGTT
>JAABNQ010000159.1 GCA_009928435.1 Bacillus sp. HF117_J1_D | reverse complement strand
AATCTTCCGCAATGGACGAAAGTCTGACGGAGCAACGCCGCGTGAGTGATGAAGGCCTTCGGGTCGTAAAACTCTGTTATCAGGGAAGAACAAGTGTCGTTTAACTGACGGCACCTTGACGGTACCTGACCAGAAAGCCACGGCTAACTACGTGCCAGCAGCCGCGGTAATACGTAGGTGGCAAGCGTTGTCCGGAATTATTGGGCGTAAAGCGCGCGCAGGCGGCTTCTTAAGTCTGATGTGAAAGCCCACGGCTCAACCGTGGAGGGTCATTGGAAACTGGGAGGCTTGAGTGCAGAAGAGAAGAGCGGAATTCCACGTGTAGCGGTGAAATGCGTAGAGATGTGGAGGAACACCAGTGGCGAAGGCGGCTCTTTGGTCTGTAACTGACGCTGAGGCGCGAAAGCGTGGGGAGAGAACAGGATTAGATACCCTGGTATTCCACGCCGTAAACGATGAGTGCTAAGTGTTAGGGGGTTTCCGCCCCTTAGTGCTGCAGCAAACGCATTAAGCACTCCGCCTGGGGAGTACGGCCGCAAGGCTGAAACTCAAAGGAATTGACGGGGGCCCGCACAAGCGGTGGAGCATGTGGTTTAATTCGAAGCAACGCGAAGAACCTTACCAGGTCTTGACATCCCGCTGA
>JAABNQ010000003.1 GCA_009928435.1 Bacillus sp. HF117_J1_D | reverse complement strand
ATTCCACGAGTTAAATCACTTGACTTTTGAATGGAAATTTCATGCAACGCTAGTGAGTTCGTTAGGAAGGTCTACTCCAAGATCGAAATAAATGGTATAATCAAATCGTAATGATTACGATTTTCATGTGTTTATTAAGAGTGGGAGATGAACTTCAACGGTTTTTATAAATAAATAGTGCTTGATCATGCAAAAATTCAGAAGAAATCTCAGAGAATTAGATTCTCCTATAAAAATCCAACATGCGGGGATGTTATGACGCTGTACGCTTGTTCTTTCCTATATAGGTGAGGGGTGCATTATTAGTATGGCTTCTTCTTCCATTGTTTACAGCGATCGGAAAGGGCCGATCCCTATAGAGTTGAAAGAACTGAGTACTGCAATGGAAGAAATAATCCTGCATGGTATAATGGCGCATTAATGCTGTGGCAAGCATTTCAAAAATTAACTTCATTCAGCAGAAGTCTCCCACTTCAGTAAGTGGTGAGATGAATGCATATGTATTGAGCATAAGCTCGATAAAATCGGGGTGCAAATACGCCAAGGCGCATTTTGATTAAAAACAAAGGATGCATCACCCATTATGTCTAGGAATGAAAATAAGGGTCATAATAATAAATAAATCGTAATGATTACGATTTAAAATGATGAAAAGGAGTGGTTATATGCATGGACTTGCATCATCTAAAATTCCTGTCACTATTTTAACAGGTTACTTGGGGGCTGGGAAAACTACGTTGTTGAACAGAATTGTAACGGAGAGGCAACAAAAAATGGCCATTATTATGAACGAATTTGGGGAGGTCGGGATTGATAATCAGCTTGTAGTAAATTCAGAAGAGGAAATGATAGAGATGAACAATGGATGTATTTGCTGCAAGGTAAGAGGGGATTTAATAAAAATTTTGCGTAGCTTGGTATTTTCCATGGAACAGGGAAAAGTCCGCTTTGACAGGGTTCTTATTGAAACAACGGGACTGGCAGATCCGGCCCCGGTGGCACAGACTTTTTTTATGGATCGTGAACTTTCCGAGAGATTTGAAGTTGACAGTATTGTAACAGTAGTGGACTGTAGACATGTATCCCGTCATTTGGATGATAAAGATGAGGCACAGGAACAAATTGCTTTCGCAGATGTTGTAATTATGAACAAATTGGACTTATTAAAAAGGGATGAGTTACTGCCTTTAGAGAAACGAGTTTACATGATCAATCCAACAGCAAAAATACTCTACGCAGAAAACTGTAAAGTGGATTTAAATGAGGTATTAGGAATTAAATCGTTTGAGTTGAACCATAAGCTTGATTTTATTCCACACTTATTGGAAGAACATCATCATCATGACGACAGGATTTCTTCTGTTTCGTTTGTGGAGGAGCGCCCTTTGGATCGAAGTAAGCTGGATCGTTGGATGAGTTATCTAATACAAGAAAAAGGGGAAGATCTTTTAAGATATAAAGGTATTTTATATGTTGACGGTGTGGAAGAACGGGTTGTATTTCAGGGATTGCATATGCTCTTTGCCGGAAAGCCTGACCGAAAGTGGAGAGAAGAGGAGGTTAAGCGCAGTCAGCTTGTTTTTATTGGAAAGAATTTAGACAAGAAGGAATTGAAGAGGCAGTTTAGAGCTTGTTTAGCATAAAAATGCTTTCGTAGGAGAAAGAGAGAGGAGATCAATTGGAATGATCCTTTCAGGAAAAACAATAAATAGTAAAATCGAGAAAGGGGATCTAATTATAGATCCGTTTGATAAAATCAGTGTTCAGCCGGCGTCGATTGATTTGAGAATCGGAAGCCATTTTCTGACTATCGATGAGAACCAAAATCCTTTTCTGACTTTGGATAAACAAGCTAGATATCGGGATATCCATGTTGAAAAGGAAGGCTCCATCATTATTCAGCCTCAGTCCTTTTTACTTGCGACAACAGTCGAGTACATAGAGTTACCACCATCATTGACAGCCTTTGTAGAAGGGAGAAGCTCTATTGGCCGGCTTGGTTTATTCATTCAGAATGCAGGTTGGGTAGACCCTGGGTTTAAAGGTCATATAACACTTGAGCTTTTCAATGCAAACAAGGCTCCTATAGAACTACCGGTTGGGAGAAGGGTCTGCCAGCTTGTGATAGCAGAGGTGGATCAAGAGGCAAAACCGTATATTGGAAAATACAACGGGCAGCAGAAGGCAACGGCGAGCAGAGTATACTTGGATAGGGAAATCCTCTCTTGATGCGATGTTTTTATAAAATCAGACAGAGGCAGGCGATCATTTCACGGGTGCATCTTTATATGGAAAGGGTATAATACACGGACACAGGCAGACATTAAAAGAATCCATTAGTTTAACTTACTACTTGGAAGAAAGGAGATACCATGAATAAAGAAACGGGATGGAACTTTGACAATAGTTATGCTCGCCTGCCAAAAATGTTTTTTTCTACCATTAATCCAACTCCTGTAAAATCACCGGAATTAATCATATTGAATAATCATTTGGCGGAATCGCTGGGGCTAGACCCGGAATGGCTAAAGGGTGAAGACGGCTCGGCAGTGTTTGCAGGGAATGAAATTATGGAAGGGGCGGAACCGCTGGCTCAAGCTTATGCAGGACATCAATTTGGGCATTTTACCATGTTGGGTGATGGCCGTGCGGTGTTGTTAGGAGAACAGATCACACGTGAAGGGGAAAGGTTCGATATTCAGTTGAAGGGGTCGGGGCGGACGCCATATTCCCGTGGCGGCGACGGGAGAGCGGCACTTGGGCCGATGCTTCGCGAGTATATCATCAGTGAGGCTATGTATGCATTGGGGATTCCCACAACCCGAAGTTTGGCAGTTGTGACAACGGGGGAGCCGGTATGGCGGGAAACAAAGCTTGAAGGGGCTATTTTGACACGAGTGGCTGCCAGCCATCTGCGCGTCGGGACTTTTGAATATGCGGTTAGATGGGGCGGCGTAGAAAAGCTTCAAATATTGGCTGATTATGCCATCCAACGCCATTATTCAGAGATTAATGATGACGAAAACAAATACCTTTCTTTTCTTCAAGAAGTGATTAAACGCCAGGCCGCGCTGACTGCGAAATGGCAGCTTGTCGGTTTTATTCACGGAGTCATGAATACCGATAATATGACTATCAGTGGAGAAACAATTGATTATGGCCCTTGCGCTTTCATGGATACTTACGATCCTGAAACAGTATTTAGCTCGATTGATCATCAAGGCCGTTATGCATACGAAAATCAACCTTTGATTGGCGGCTGGAATCTAGCGAGGTTTGCTGAAACTTTACTGCCACTACTGCATGATGACAAGGAAGAAGCAGTCAAATTAGCACAGGAAAAGGTTTCTGGTTTTAATGAGATATTTCAATCTTACTGGCTTGCAGGAATGAGAATGAAGCTGGGGCTATTCAAGAAAAAGGAAAAAGACGAGGAACTGATCCATGATTTACTTAACCTAATGAAGAAGCATCGTGCTGACTATACGAATACTTTTAGGGCTTTAACCCATGATCAATTGGATGCAACAACTGATCTTTTTAAATCTGCGGATTTCATTCAATGGGAACAGCGCTGGAAGGAAAGGTTGGCACAACAAGAGGAATCGAAAGTGGCTTCATATGAATTGATGAGAAAAAGCAATCCTGCGTTCATCCCTCGAAACCATCGGGTGGAAGAGGCGCTGGCAGCGGCGGTCGAAGAAGGAGATCTAAGTGTAACAGCTCGTCTGTTGGAGGTGCTGTCCAGCCCTTATAAATATTCGTCGGAAAAGGCCGAATATACAAAGGTGCTGGAAACAAACATCCCCTACCAAACCTTCTGTGGCACTTAGAGGGGTCCCTTAGAGGGGTCTGACCCCCAGTGCGTTAGCGCGTTACCGTGAAAGAGGGGTCTGACCCCCAGTGCGACCCCCAGTGCGTTAGCGCGTTACTGTGAAAGAGGGGTCTGACCCCCTTATCATGATGAAGCTCATATGCCTTCCAGCATTTTTGTCCTGGCGATAGGAAAAGCATTCCGGACTCAAATAGGTGCAGGTACGGTCCACGGCAATCTGTTTTTCTGGTATTCCCGCTAGTTCACATTGCTTTTTCACCGTTAATTGATTGTCAATATGGTATTTCCGAGTTTGTTCATTGTAGTAAATAAAGTCATCCGCATAGCCTAGATTCTTGAACTTCACATACACATCTTCATCGACTTCAAATTTCTCCTGACTTAATGCTGCCCCCATTTGGATATGAAAATCTTTCGGCTCACATTTTTCAACCTCTATCAAGTGTTGAAATAATTTTGAAGTGATCTCTTTGACGGTGCCTTGCCATCCTGAGTGGATGGCACCAATGACTCCCTTCGCTTCATTATAAAACATCACTGGCACACAATCCGCTGTAAAACTACATAATACCAAATTCGGTTCATCTGTGTATAGAGCATCTGTATGAGCGATGGCTGTGTCCAACCGTCTAACCCCGTGTCCTTTGTCAGCAAGCGTCACCTTGTAAAAATTTGAGGAATGAGTTTGATGGGCACAAACGAAATCATCCAATTCACAATCTAGGAATGTAGCCAGCTTTTTTCGGTTTTCCAGTACATGAGCAGTGCTATTACATACGTGTAAAGCCATGTTATTTTCTTCAAATTCTCTGGGGTCCCTCATGGTCATTCCCATTAAAAACTTCTCAGTATTCATATATAGTTTGGTTTTCATATCATCACCTGTTTTTAATATATGTGAATAGTTAATTGTTGTATAGAGGGGTGCTATCATGATTGATGTTTTTATTTTTTCCAAATGTGCTTATCAACATTGTGAAATCCATGTAAAATATGGGTAACGCTATCAGGCTTTTATATGATTGATATAATTGTTTTTAACTTTATGATTGGAGACTGGACAAATGGTAAGGGAACAGACGGGCTATTCTCGCCTTGCACATATAACAAAAATCATCAACACCACATTAAATCTGCAAGAGGTGCTAGAGCATGTCATGAAGGCTATATCCGAAGAAATTGTTCAATGCAACGTAGTAGGAATATTTTTGCCTCAGGAAGACGGAACGTTCAAGGGGTTTGCAGGAAAGCCTGAAACAATCAATGGCGTTACGATCGACACCTTGATTATTGATCCCAAAAAGGATTTGCTGGTTAAAGAGTTGATCGAATCGAAAAAAGCGATTTATATTCCTGATACATCAAAGGACGACAGGCCCAATCCAAAAGCGGTCAACGCTTTTAAAATTAAATCTTTGCTCGCGCTGCCCATCTCCTTTGAACAGGAGCTATTTGGCTTCATATTTTTATTTAATTATGGAGCCCCGATGAACTTAACTGGTTTGGCTATTAAAAGTGTCGAAGCCTATGTTAATATTGCTGCCATCGCCATTCAAAATGCAAAACATCTCAAGCAGAAGGAGGACCTGCTTGCCGAAAATCAGTTGATGTTGGGCATGTTAAGGGATTTAACAAGATGTTCTTCTATGGGAGAATGTCTAGATATCTGCTACTCATATTTGGCAAGAATTCTAGGCAGCCATACGATTATTAATGCATGCCTTTTTGATTCACAGGACAGAAACATCAATCCTGTGATACCGAGCCACAAGGAGACCGAAGTTAATTGCAGTTGTGTGAAGCAAAGATTCGAAGGAATTATTCAAGATGTGATCCGTACGAATAAAACGATCTATATTCCAGATATTATCAAGGACGAAAGAATTCATTCTGAAAGTTGCCAAGGCTTTTGTATCAAATCATTGCTGGTGATTCCCTTTGTTTCACTAGGGGAAGTGCTGGGAGCCATTGTTGTAGCCAATCGAGAGCACAAGCCTGAAAACATTGACCGATTTATTCAGTTAGCTCAATCTATTGTTGATGCAACTGCTCCGGTCTTCTCGAATCTGCGACATCTAGGACGGCTCGAAGAAATAGTTGAGGAAAGAACGAAAGAACTGGCCAAAGCCAATGAAAAAGTAGTCAGCATAATCGAAGGAATGACGGGTGGTTTTTTTGCATTGGGGCAGGATTGGAAATTTACTTACATCAACCAGCATCAGTTTTTACCACGAAATAAAACGGCAAAGAATGTGCTTGGAAAAAACATATGGGAGGTCTTTCCGGAAATAGTCGGAACTGTAATGTATAGGGAGCTCCACCGGGCGATGTCCGAGCGGCTTGCTGTACAATTTGAGCTCTGCTCTGTTTTTGAAGAACGCTGGTACGAAATCGTTGCCTACCCTTATGAAGATGGAATCTGTTGCCTCTTTAAAAATATTACAGAAAAAAAGAAGTTTGAGAGCGAATTCAAACGCTTGTCGAGCTTGGATCTGATCGGACAAATGGCCGCAGGAATCAGTCATGAAATCAGAAATCCGATGGCAACTGTGCGGGGCTTCCTGCAATTGTTAAAGCTGGATAATGATCTTGGAAAGCAGGAACATTACTTTGACATCATGATCGAAGAGCTTGACCGTGCGAACTCGATTATTACGGAATTTCTGTCAATGGGAAATACCAAGACTTCCGATATGAAACTCCGTGATTTAAATGCCATTATTTTTGACATGACCCCTCTAATGGAGGTTGATGCGGTTACTCAAAATAAAATGATTGAAGTGCAAACGGAAGATGTTCCGCCATTGCTTTTAAATCACAACGAGATACGACAATTAGTTATGAATATATACAAAAATGGACTCGAAGCAATGGAAGAGGGGGAAACTCTCTTGATTAGAACATACAAAGAAGACAATTCTGTTGTTCTTGCTGTTCGCGATCAGGGAAAGGGCATTAGTTCTGAGGTTATGGAAAAACTAGGAACCCCATTCTTCACGACGAAAGATAATGGGACTGGCCTGGGACTAGGTGTGTGCTACGCCATAGCCGCCCGTCATAGTGCAAAGATTGAGATTGAGACAGATGAGGGCGGCACGACGTTTTTTGTTAAATTTAATAGAATATGATATTCAAATTCTACGACCAGAGGAAAAGTAAATTCCATCATCCTCTTTGGTAGGAAAAAAGCCCCTAAGTTAGAGTCAAAAGCTCCAATTTAGCGGGCCTTATTATGGCTGAATACAATAAGTTCTTAGTTGAACAGGAGTAATGAAGATTAAGGTAGAGGAACTCTTCTTATCAACGAAAAAGGGAGTATTCCCGTTTAACCAATGAAGCGCCTGAATAAAGTATGTAGAGAAAAAAAGAGCATCATGAGTCCCTTCAGGGTTTAGCTCAAATAATAAATTTGATTCCAAATAGCCTTCCTCGATAAATTCACGATGTGCCTTTTTTGTATAGTCCACCATATGAGCTTGAATTGTATCTTTATAGATTCCCTCTAATTCCCCAATATATACAGTTGGTTTGATATTCCTCACAATCAGTGTTTATTCGTTTTCTCAATTTCGATAAGGATAATATAAAATTGTGAACATAGTTGAAAATGATTCTCAATATCAATATAATCATAATGTACGGTTCTTTATCTTGGAAGAACAATCACTATTTTAAAACGTACTAGCATTTGGCAAGGGATATAACAGTATGCTCTATATTTGGTTCAAGTGTAGTCATGCGCAAGCTCAGGCTTCGGAGTATTTCTTTGAATTTAATTTATGAAAAGAGGTTTATAAAATGGATGAGCAAATGTATGATGTAACGATTATTGGAGGGGGACCAGCAGGACTTTTTTCTGCTTTCTATAGTGGCTTGAGGGAAATGAAAACTAAAATGATCGAATTTCAACCGTATTTGGGCGGCAAAGTACACGTTTATCCTGAGAAAATGATCTGGGATGTAGGAGGGCTTACGCCTATCTCAGGTGAGCAGTTAATTCATCAAACGGTTCAACAGGGTCTAACATTTGATCCGGAAGTTGTTCTGGGTGAAAAAGTAGTGTCTATTGATAAAGACAATAGTGGTCATTTTGTTATTCAAACTGCTTCAAATCAAAAGCACTATTCCAAGACAGTCATCGTAGCAGTGGGCGGCGGGATATTAAATCCGATAAAATTAGAAATCGAGGGTGCAGAACGTTTTGAAGTGAGCAATTTGCACTACACTGTAAAATCACTGGAACGTTTTAAAAACAAGACAGTATTAATTTCGGGTGGCGGGAACGCTGCTATTGACTGGGCAAATGAATTAGAGCCGATTGCCAAGAAGATCTTTTTGACGTACAGGAAGGATCAATTAAAAGGACATGAAGCTGAAGTCACTCGATTATTCAATAGTTCAGTTGAATGTTTATTAAATACAACGATTGAAAAGCTAATCGCGGGGACGAACCATGAAAGCATTGAGAAAGTGGTATTGGTAAACTCCGAAGAAGGAAACAGAATTGAACTTGATGTTGATGAAGTGATCATCAATCATGGTTTTGAACGAGATAATGAATTAATGTCCAATAACGGTCTCAATATAAAATTGAAAGACGATTACTTTATCTCGGGTACTCCAATGAGTGAAACGGCTGTCCCAGGGCTTTTTGCTGCAGGAGATATTTTATATCATGAAGGAAAGCTTCATTTAATTGCAGGGGCATTTCAGGACGCAGCAAACGCAGTGAATAAAGCAAAGCAATTTATTATGCCGGATTCAGATGAGACCGGTAGAGTATCCTCACATAATGAGCTGTTTAGGGAGAAAAATCGAGAGCTAGTGAAGCAAGCTATGCGATGAAAAACTGAACGACTGATGAACAAAAGCGAATCAAGGAGCTTTCAATTTGTTAACGGGGTGTAACCCCAAGCAAATTGAAGCTTCTTTTGTTTTATCACAAGAACTATGTACAGTTTCTTCATTTGGTAGTAACATCAAGGAAAGGTGATCGACTTCTCACTTAAACAGGCTTTGGTGAATAAAATGAAAGAAAATTCGTTTGGAATAAATAGGAAAAAGGTGATGTTGATGAATGTGATCAAAAGCTTGAGGGAAAAGCTGATGGGTCTGATAAAGGCCATCAACCGTTATCCATTGACGATGTTTTTTCTACTGGCAGCAGCTACAGTAAATATGAATATGATTAATAATGAGGTTGAAAATTATTCGAAATATCTGTTTACTTTCGTGATTGGTGCACTGTTGAGTGTAGTGGCCCAGCAAACGTTTGAACGCTTTTTTACGAGAATAAATGAACGACTCCTACTGATGGGGGCATCAGTCATTTTAACAGCTGGATATTTCTTTGCCATTCGGTCTGCATCCACCTTTAACATAGAAATGGGAACAAAAACGGGCGTCGCCATATTTGCACTGATGATGGTATTTATATTGGTTCCGTCTATCAAAAGTGTGGTTACGTTTAATCAAAGCTTTATGTCCGTGTTTAAGGCTTTTTTTATTACGGTTCTGTTTACAGCTGTCATTTCAATCGGCCTTAGCTCCATTTTGCTGGCTGTAGACCAACTTTTATTCTCACTGGATTATAAAGCTTACGAGCATGTTTTAAATATTGTTTTCTCATTGTTTGCACCTATTTTCTTTCTATCTTTTACCCCTCCTTATCCGGGTAAAAAGGATGCTGACAGGATACAAGGAGACCAGGTCCCTCAAATGGATCAGGTGGCAAAAGCAGTCGATACGCCGAAGTTGTTGGGGATTTTGATCTCTTATATTATCACTCCGTTGACCGCCATATACACAGTGATTCTTCTTGCGTATGTCCTGCTGAATATTGGTGGTGATTTCTGGACGAATAATCTACTAGAACCGATGCTTGTTTCATACGCTGTCACGGTTATTTTGGTGTATATCCTGGCAAGCAACTTGGAGAATCAATTTGTAGTTCTATTTAGAAAAATTTTCCCGAAAGTGTTAATTCCGATAGTATTGTTCCAGACGATTGCTTCCATTTTGAGAATTGGAGAAATGGGTATCACATATGGACGATACTATGTCATCTTGTTCGGCGTTTTCGCTGTTATCGCTGGGGTGATTTTTAGCTTTCTCCCTATCCGGAAAAACGGGTTGGTAGCGGCGGTTTTAATTGTTTTCTCCGCGATTTCCATTGTCCCGCCTATAGATGCTTTTACAATAAGCCGTGAAAATCAAATCAATCTGTTGAAAAGTACACTATCAGAAAACGGAATGCTTGAAAACGGGGAGATTATTCCAAATGCGGACATTTCCACTAAAGATAAGAAAACTATTACAAGAACGGTTGGTTATTTGGACAGCATGGATTATATAAATGATATTGACTGGTTGCCGGATAAGGTTTTTCGCTATGGGAATTTTAAAAATACCTTTGGGTTTGAGGAAACATATAATGAAACGAGTGAAGAAAGGAATGACAACCAATCCGCATACTTGGATTGGGAGCGAAGTCCGGCTTTGAACATCGAGAATTACGACCGAATGGTCAATCTCTATATGGATGGCTACCGAAAGTCAAAGGATGCTGGAGATGTTATTCCGTTAAAAATAGATCATAAAAATTACAAGCTTCAGAACTTGGTTGAAGAAGAAAATATTTTCTTGATTTTGCTTGATGAAAATAATCAGGAGCTTATTCGATTCGATGCGAAGAAGGCTTTTGAACGCATTCTTGATAAACAGAAGGAGTTGAAAGGGAAGAGTTTATCCGTAAAGGAAGCTACTGTAACCGAAGAGAATGATGCGGTTAGGATGAGCATTGTTGCTAATCATGTTGATTACTACAATTCTCGGTATGATGCTGATTTATATGTATTCATTCAGATAAAATAGGCAGTTCAAGAAGCGTCTCCTGTTGCTGAGTAATTGGGAGGCGCTTTTAGCCAGCTTTCTTGAAACGCAATTCAGTCACAGACCTCCTTGTCAATAGATAAAAACTGTGACAGTATATGGATGTTAGGAACATGGTTCTATATAAATGAAAATGGGGGAAATATAATGTCTAATTTGCCAAACTGCCCAAAATGTCAATCGGAATATACATATGAGGATAGGGATTTTCTGGTGTGCCCGGAATGCGGAAATGAGTGGAAGGCAGGAATGGAAGCCGAAAGCGATAATGGACAACAAGTGGTGAAGGATGCTCATGGAAACGTGCTTCAGGACGGTGATACTGTTACTGTTATCAAAGATCTAAAAGTAAAGGGAAGCTCCTCGGTTGTAAAAATAGGGACAAAGGTAAAGAACATCCGTCTCGTTGAAGGAGATCACGATATCGACTGTAAAATTGACGGATTTGGAGCTATGCAGCTCAAATCTGAGTTTGTTAAAAAAGCGTAACGAAAGTCTAGGTCCCTTCCTCGGGTTAAATAACTTGTATAATTAAAGTTTATACTTCAAAATAAGTATATTACTTTTTGTAACCTTTACTTGGAGGAATGCCCAATGGAAATAGGTATTACAACGTTTGTAGAAACAACTCCTGATCCGAAAACTGGAAAAGTAATCAGTCACGCAGAGAGATTGCGTGAAGTGGTTGAAGAGATTGTTTTGGCTGACGAGGTGGGATTGGATGTGTTCGGTGTAGGGGAGCATCATCGGGAAGATTTTGCAGCGTCGTCACCAGCCATTTTGCTGGCCGCAGCTGCTCCTCAGACGAAAAGGATCCGGTTGACTAGTGCAGTTACCGTGCTTTCTTCCGATGATCCTGTTCGTGTATTCCAAGACTTTTCTATGCTTGACGGGATTTCAAATGGGCGCGCGGAGATCATGGCTGGACGTGGTTCATTCATCGAGTCTTTTCCTTTATTCGGCTATGATTTAAAGGATTATGACGAGCTGTATGAGGAGAAACTTGAGCTGTTGTTGAAGATACGTGAATCTGAAAAGGTGACATGGAGAGGCGGACACCGTCCAGCTATTGACAATCTTGGAGTATATCCTCGGCCCATGCAGGATCCTTTGCCTATATGGATTGGAAGTGGGGGAAATACTCAATCCGTCATCAGGGCTGGGATTTTGGGATTGCCGCTTGTTCTTGCCATTATCGGAGGCAGGCCGGTACAGTTTGCGCCCCTTGTGGAAATTTATAAAAGAGCAGCAGCCCAGTCAGGGCACGATATTACAAAGCTTCCGGTAGCTTCGCATTCACACGGATTTGTAGCTGATACGACAGAAGAGGCCGCGGAGAAATTCTTCCCATCTACCCAACAGGTAATGAATGTACTTGGACGAGAAAGAGGATGGGGCCATTATAGCCGGGAAAGCTTTGATGCGGCGAGAAGCCCGGTGGGAGCATTGTATGTAGGCGATCCGGAAACTGTTGCCCAAAAAATTATCCATCTTCGTAAAGAAGTTGGAATTACCCGCTTCATGATGCATGTTCCACTGGGTACAATGCCTCATGATCAAGTGATGAGGTCAATTGAACTTCTTGGAACAGAAGTGGCGCCGCGTGTGCGCGAGGAAGTAAAGAAGTGGGAAATGGAGTAATGAAAAGGCAGTTCCTTTTTTGAGGAGCTGTTTTTTACACTGGTTTTCGGCATTGATAAGATGAACATTGACTCAAACGAAAAGAAGCGTAAAGCAAGAAGTCTCTTGAACTAGTAAAAGTCCTGGACCCGCATAGGGCATCAGGACTTTTCATTCACTATATTACTTAAGCTATCTCCCAACTCTTTAACAACAGTTTGATTGCGTGTTCCAGTTCATTCTCTGGTATTCCCGCAAACCCTAGTATGATTTTCGGAGGAAATTCAACTTTTTTCTCCAAGGTGTAATGGGAAAGCGGGTGGATCTGCACTTGATTCTCTAAAGCTTTCAGAACAAGCTCATCCTCATTCATGCCATTTTTTATGGCGAGTAACATGTGCAAGCCGGAATGCTCTCCAATTACTTCTACCTTTTCCTGGTAAGGCTTTAACACTTCCAAGGTTTTTTCCAGTTTTTTGCGGTAGATTTTCCGCATCCTGTTGAGGTGCCTCTCAAAGTCTCCTTCTTTCATAAACTGGGTTAATATTCGTTGGTCGATCCTTGAGACAGAACAATGATAGAAAGATAGCGCCTCTTCTTTATACTTTTTCAATAAAGATTTGGGAACAACCATATAGCTGATCCGAAGTGATGGAATGAGGGACTTTGAAAAGCTCCCTAAAAAGATGACCTTTTCGCTGTGATCCATGCTTTGCAGTGAAGGGATAGATTTACCGCTGTAACGGAATTCACTGTCGTAATCATCTTCGATGATGTAGCGGTGATCACTCCCTGCTGCCCAATTCAACAGCTTGATCCGCCGGTTGACTGAAAGTACAGATCCGTATGGAAAGTGGTGTGATGGTGTAACGTAAATGACATTGATGTTCGTATTCTCGATGGAGTCAGTTTTTACACCTTCGTCATCCACTTCCAGAGGATGTATTTTATGCTGTGAGCTTTTTAGTATATGAGATATGACGTGATAACCGGGGTCCTCCACCCCGTATATTGTTTCTTTGTCAAACAGTAGAATAAGCTGCTGCAGCAGATTATCACTTCCAGCCCCAATGATAATTTGTTCAGGGACGCATTGTACACCTCTTGCATGATATAGGTAACGGGCTATTTCTCTTCTAAGTTCCAATTCTCCTTGTTTATCACCAAGTAGGAGCAATGAGTGATTGTGTTGGTCAATGGTGTCTCTGGCATATTTTCTCCATTTGTGAAAAGGAAAATTTTCCGTATCAATCCATCCAGGGTGAAAATGATACTTCACCCATTTTTTTTCTTCGATTAATTCATCTGTTACGGCAGCTTCATTTTGGACATATTCCAAATCCTCATAAGCCAGAACAAAATAACCCTTTCTGGGCAGGCCTTCAATGTAACCTTCTGCCATCAGTTGATCATAGGCTGTTTCCACCGTATTCTGGCTGACCTTCAGAAATTCGGAAAGCTTCCGCTTGGATGGCAGCTTGGAGCCGTATTTTAGGCGGCCTTCTGTTATCTCTTTTTTTATATATAAATAGAGCTGTTCATACAACGGAACATCAATGGAACGGTTTAAATTGCATGACAACATGTCCATTCTTCTAACCTCCAATAAAACTGACCCCTTCATTTTATTGAAAACTGGCGCTTTTAACAGAGTCAACTTATTTCTATAATAATGGCAAATGAAAGAAAAAACAATATCCAATGGAGGGGTAATGATGACACAAACAGTAAGTGAAGCAGCAAAAGGCGTTCTGGAAAAAATTAATGGCGGCGTGATCATGGACGTAGTAAACGCTGAACAAGCAAGGGTCGCAGAGGCTTCTGGTGCCGTGGCAGTTATGGCTTTGGAAAGGGTGCCATCTGATATTCGTGCGGCTGGCGGAGTGGCTAGAATGGCTGATCCGAGAATTGTTGAAGAAGTAGTCAGTGCGGTTTCCATTCCTGTCATGGCGAAAGCACGTATTGGCCATATCGTTGAAGCCAGAGTACTTGAGGCTATGGGTGTTGACTTCATCGACGAAAGTGAAGTCCTGACACCGGCAGATGAAGAGTATCACCTGCTAAAGAGCGATTTTACTGTGCCGTTTGTATGCGGATGCCGTGATTTGGGTGAGGCAGCTCGTCGGATCGGAGAAGGTACTGCAATGCTTCGGACAAAAGGCGAACCTGGAACAGGGAACATTGTAGAGGCTGTTCGTCATATTCGCAAAGTGAATGCCCAAGTGCGTAGCATCACAAGAATGAATGACGATGAGTTGATGACAGAAGCGAAAAACCTTGGTGCACCGTATGAAATTTTAAAGCAGATCAAAGAACTGGGCAGACTTCCCGTTGTCAACTTCGCGGCTGGCGGTGTAGCAACACCTGCTGACGCAGCTTTGATGATGGAACTAGGCGCCGACGGTGTATTTGTTGGATCTGGAATCTTCAAATCCGAAAGCCCGGAAAAGTTTGCAAAAGCGATCGTTCAAGCAACGGCTCATTATAAAGATTACGATTTAATCGGCAAGCTTTCAAAGGAATTGGGAGCAGCGATGAAAGGGATTGACGTAAATCAGCTTAGTCTGGAAGAAAGAATGGCAGAGCGCGGTTGGTAAGCGAGGGCGGAAACATGTAGGGATCCAACCTATGTTGCCCGAAACGGTTCTGATGGGCTGAGTCTCATACTCAATAAAAGCTGGCTGCGACGAGGTATGTAAAGCCTCAAATCTAGTCACAATCAAAAAAACTTACAAAACAAAACCCGAAAGCGACCAACTGTGAGGTTTTCGCCTTCGGGTTTTCATTAAATCTCTTATGATTTGAATTTAACTTTCAGCTCTTCCATTTCTGAGTGAATGCGTTCCTTGTATGCTTGTACCTTTGCTTTCCGTTCAGCCGAACGCTCTTCGCGTATTTTTTCACGCGCCTGCTCCTGTAGTGCTTTCTCCACTTCGCGTGCATGGTCCACTTCCTCTTGAATCACGCTTGCTTCGTATCGACGGGTTTCCGTAGCAAATTTACCTACCAACTCATCATACACAGCATCGTATTCGTCAGATATAACAGAGACGATAGCTACATCATTTTCTTGTAGGCGAGTGGCCACAGCTGAAATCAGACTGGATTCCTCTTGAAGATCATCTATATCTGTTATGGCGCCGATGGAAGTCCCGACACCAAAGCCTAGAAGAATACCAAGCGGTCCGCCCAAAATCCCGATTAGCGAACCGACTAAACCGCCAATTAACGTATCATTTCGCGTCTTAATGCCTGTATCGAAGCCATCTTTAAAAACAAGCTTTCCATTTTCTTTTTTTAAAATTGCCACCTGTGATAATACAAAGTCATTACGCTGAAATTGCTTTTGCTTCAACTCCGCAAGTGCCTGAAAAGCTTCACTTTCCACATCAAAAAAGGTTACAATCACATTCTCCATAAAGCAAACTTCCTTTCAGAAATTAGTTGTTTCTGTTCTAATTCCCGTTATGAGCAGATTAAAACATGATAATTTGTTAGCCATTAATGAAGTAAGCAAGAAAGATCGTGATAATTGCTGCTGGAGCGGCATACCGGACAATTACCTTCCATATAGAATGGATAGTAGGGTTCATTCTCAGTTCATCAGCGGTGTCTTCCTTAGTCAGCACATGACCTGCGAACAGTGATACGAGCAGAGCATTGATGGGCATGCCTATTCTACTTGTCAAAATATCGGCGAAATCAAAGACGGTGCCGCCGGTAAGATGCAGATCTGACAATGTTCCAAAAGATAATGCACTTGGTATACCAACGAGGAAAATGAGCAAGCCGAATACCCAAGCCATTTTCTTTCGGCGGTCATACTTGCTTTGGATACCCGTTGATACGACAATTTCCAACATCGCGATAGCGGATGTTAATGTAGCAAACAACAATAAAATAAAGAAAATAATCATAAATAGACCGCCAAGTGGAATTTCATTAAAGATGGCAGGCAGGATGACGAAGATTAAGCCTGGTCCTTCTTCTGGTGAATGTCCGAGGGCAAAAACCGCGGGAAAAATGACAATCCCAGCCAGCAAGGAAATGAATATATTTAATAACGATACATTTAAGGCAGATTGACCAAGGCGTTCCTCTTTTGGCAGGTAGGACGCGTAAGTCATCATCGCCGTAACACCGACACTTAAAGAGAAGAAAGCCTGTCCAAGCGCCAATAGAAAGGTTTTTCCTGTTAAAAAAGACCAATCAGGAACGAACAGGAATCGTACTCCTTCCATTGCCCCTTCCAATGTGAGGGATCTGATGGCTAAGACGATAAAAAAGATGAATAATAATGGCATCATCCATCGGCTTGCGCGTTCTATACCTCCCTTGATACCACCTTGGACAATCCAAATGGTTAAAAACATGAAGGCTGCTTGCGCGATGAGAACTTCAACAGGATTGGAAATGACCGATCCGAACAGCTCTCCGTAATTCGTATTATTTAACTTGAAGATCACTGCTCTTGCCAAGTAGGAAAGAATCCACCCTCCGACTACACTGTAAAAAGATAAAAGGATGAAGGATGTAACTAAGCCCATCCAACCAATCCAGTGCCATTTCCCTCTGGGGGCAAGTAGCTTTAGAGACGAGACAGCATCGCGCTGTCCTCTTCGCCCGATCACAAACTCTGCCAATAGGATCGGAAGCCCTATTGTCAGCGTCGACAAAATAAATAAAAACAAGAAAACACTGCCGCCATTAGTACCAGCCATGTATGGGAACTTCCAAATTGCTCCCAAACCAATTGCGCTTCCGGCGGCAGCCAATATAAAACCAATCTTCGATGTCCATTGCTCTCGTTGTTTCAAGAAAATCACTCGCTTCGTTAACAATGTCCTTATTATAGCTTTATCCAACAGAAAAACAAACCGCCAATATTGGAGACTTTACAGGAGATCAGAGGAAGAGGTGGTTGGAAATAAACTCATATCCCGGTCTCAATTATGGGACCGGGATATGATAAGGAAACTTCTCAATTCTTTTTAAAAAGCAGGTACATAAAATAGGGAGCGCCGATCAAAGCGACGACAATTCCAGCCGGAAGACCATCAGTGCTTCCTAAATTTCGGCCGATCGTGTCTGCCACTAATAAAAGCCAGCCCCCGACTAGAATGGCAATCGGAATGAATAATTGACTCCTTGTTCCTACGAGTGCTTTTGCAATATGAGGGGCCATGAGCCCAATAAAAGATATCCCTCCGGTGACAGAGACAGAGGCAGCTGCTAATGCCACTGCGGTGAACATGAGCACGATACGTTCTTTCTCGATAGAGACTCCGACACCAGTAGCTACCGGCTCACTCAATCCTAAAAGATTTAACTGATTCGCCTTGAACAGTGTAAAGGGGATAAGGACGGCCAGCCATGGGAGGATGGCCAAAATAAAAGGCCAGTCCGTACCCCATATATTCCCGGCTAACCATTTTGCAATGAAGTCTACTTTTGAACGCTCAGCTGATGATATAAGGACAATCATGGCTCCGGATAGAGCCATCGAAAAACCGATTCCCACTAGGACCAGTTTTACAGGCTGGACTCCAAGAACTTTCTTATAGGAGAAAATGTAAATAAGGACAGCAGTTAAGAGTGCCCCAATAAAAGCAACTACAGGCAATAAGTAAATAAAAGAGCCGGCTTTTATAGGGAAGTACAAAAAGAATACAGCGATTGCAACTCCTGCCCCAAAATTGATGCCTATTATACCTGGATCAGCTAGGTCATTTCGTGTAATTCCTTGTAAAATAGCTCCGGATAAAGACAGGCCCATTCCGGCTAAAAGAACAATGATGATTCTAGGCAGTCGAATAGAGAACAGAACAAACTCTTCTTTAAACGTGCCTTGACCAAGGAAGGTTGGAATCAGTCTGTCAAAAGATAAGGCAGAGTAGCCGGTTCCGAGCCCAATGATAATCGTAATTGGAATGAGTAACAGCAACAATAAGAGAATGAATCTTTGTTTTTTGAGTAATGATGGATGAATCATGAAAATGCGCTGCCTCCTTTATGAACAATTAATAAAAAGAAAGGCAGGCCTATGATCGCAATAATGGCTGCTATCGGTGTTTCGTATGGAGCATTGATCGTACGACCCACTGTGTCCGCTAAAAGCATGAAAGTGGCTCCAAGAATAGCAGACATCGGGATGATTAGGCGATAGTCGGTTCCAACGATGAAACGCACTATATGAGGTACCATGAGTCCGATGAACACTAGATTACCGACAAGTGCAACAGAAGCCCCAGAAAGCAGAATGACAACAATGAACAAAACGGTCTTTACCTGCGTTGTCTTTTGACCTAAACCAATGGCTACTTCCTCATTCAAACTGAGAATTGTGAGCTGTTTTGAAAGAAGAAGAGCAATGACTATTCCGATTAAAATACAAGGAACGATCACTTGAAGCTGTTTCCACGAAGTGCCGATCAGGCCTCCTGCTGTCCACATGGATACATCCTTAGAAATTTTGAAATAAATGCTGATACCTTCAGCAACGGCGTACAGGAAAGCAGTAACAGCTGCGCCAGCTAAGACAAGTCGCAGGGGAGAGAAACCACCTTTTTTCATCGAACTAATCCCAAAGACCATAATGGTTCCAATGGCTGCTCCGATAAAGCAAGCAATCGTAATACCGAGATAGTTGGTTGTCGGTATAAAAGCCAGTACGAATGCTAATGCGGCATTTGCTCCGGCAGTTAATCCGATTAAGCCCGGATCGGCAAGAGGGTTTTTCGTCATCCCTTGGATAATGGCACCAGAAACAGAAAGAGCAGCCCCAACGAAAATAGCTGCCACTTCACGCGGGAACCGAATTTCGCGGATCATTGACAGTTTTTCCCCGGCGGTTTCTGTAGTCAATGCGAGCCAAACATCAGAAATGGTTGTGTCAGCTGCACCAAGCATCATCGAGACAAGAAATGCACTAACAAAGATTAAAATTCCTGCAATAAGCTTGTATAAAAATGGGATTTTATGCTTTTCTTTTGTCATTTTTTCTCACTTTTCTATTAAAAAATCAAAGGAAAGGAATGATTGAAACAAATCCTTTCCCGAAAAAATCATTTGCCAAGAAAGCTTTTTTTGAAAAAGTCCAACTGCAGCTCCAGAGTAAGGGGGTCATTGAAATAAAACTCTTTTGCATTTACTTCAAAAACGCGATCATTCTTAACAGCGGGTAAGTTTTTATATGTGTCAGTTTCTTGGAATCCATTGTCTGTATCAAGGTTCTTGCTGAGGACCACATAGTCACCGGCAAATTCCGGAAGCACTTCTATAGAAAGTGCATAATATCCGTCTTTGAGTGCCATTTCCTTTACTTTTTCAGGCATGGCCAATTTCATCTCTTGATATAAAATTTCAGTTCCGCGGCCCCAGTTGTCGCCATATACATAGAGCTGTTTGTCCCAGTTCTCAATAACGGAAACGGTTGTATCCTCACCTATTTTTGATTTGATTTCTTGACCGGTCTCTTGGGCGCGTTTTTTAAAATCATCCACCCATTCTTTTGCCTCTTTTTCTTTATTCAATAGCTTGCCAATCTCTAAGTGTTGTGTCAGGTAGTCTACTTTGCCATACGTATATGTGACAGTAGGAGCAATTTCACTTAATTTATCAATGTTTTTACTAGTGGATAAACCGATGATCAGGTCCGGGTCTAGTTCAATAATTTTTTCCAAATTCTCGTCAGAAACTTCCTCGACATCTTTCAAATCTTCTTCAAAGCGGGGGTTCATTTTCGACCAGGAATCCGTCCCTGCTAAATTGACACCCAGAGCCATGACGTTTCCTGTAAAACTAGCTAGTACGACTACTCGCTTAGGATTAGCGGGAACTTCTATAGGGCCATTTTCAGATTCATATGTCCTTGTCTCCGATTCTTCCCCTTTGGAGGCGGAGTTACTTTTTTGTTCGGATGAGCCGCAGCCACTAATGAGCAGCATGAGCAATAGCAGAGATGGGATCAAAATCTTTTTCATTTCTTTGTTCTCCTTTGATTAAGTTATACGTGATGCACATGGGTTTGTTTGTACGGGGATCCCGTCCGATTTCCGCATCGATATGGAATACTTTTTTCAGGACTTGCTTGTTGATGACTTCTTCGCAGCCTCCTGCTTTGACAACTTCACCATCTTTTAAGGCGACGATATAATCTGCAAAGCGGGCAGCTTGATTTAGATCATGGAGAACCATGATAATGGTGCGATTCTCTTCTTTATTGTGCCTTTGTAAAAGCTCCAATACCTCTAACTGATGTGCCATATCCAAATAGGTGGTAGGTTCATCGAGAAATATAATCTCTGTTTCTTGGGCTAGGGCCATAGCAATCCAAACACGCTGACGCTGGCCGCCTGATAATGCGTCTACGGAGCGGTGTTTAAATTCGCCCGTTCCAGTCACATCAAGAGCCCAGTCAATTACTTCAATATCTTTAGGCGTTAAACGTCCAAACCCTTTCTGATACGGGAAACGTCCATAGGATACGAGTTCTCCGGCGGTTAACCCATTGACACTTTCAGGGGTTTGCGGAAGGATCGCGATCTTTCGGGCAAGAACTTTTGTTTTTTCTTTTGCGATATTTTTCCCATCCAAAACAACTGTACCTGACTGATGTGGAATAATTCGGGTGATTGCTTTCAATAAGGTTGACTTGCCACAGCCATTTGGACCGATGATTGTAGTTATCTTTTTATCGGGAATTTCCATCCTCAAATTTTTAACAATGAGCCGTTCACCGTAGCTTATATCTAGATTATCTGTATAAAGGCGAATCAATGTTACACCTCCTAGCTAAATTTAGATGATAATGATTATCAATTTCATTACAATATAACTATATTAGTTTGTTTTAGGGAAGTCAATACAAAATTAAGATGGCCATTTAAGGAGTGAGATTGGATTGTTTGACGTGGAGTTAACAGCGCCTACATAGCTCTGTGATCCTCACTCTTGCAAAGGGGGATATGGAGGGAATTGAAAAAAGTGTGAGGTCTTATTGATTGCCGTTCTCAGGATGAAGTAAATGGTTAGATTAGGTGCTGATAAGGGAGCACATAGCGACTGATATTTTTTTCGGCATAACGAAAAAAGGGCGGCTCCTCACTGTGTTTACAGCTAGAGGGCCAGCCCTACTTTTCACCCTTCTCCATTTACAATCGCTATAATCCCTTCCTCATCTTCGAGGACGAGCTCTATTCCTGCGTATGGATTTTCACCTAAAATTTCCTTGATCCATAAACGGAGCGCTTCAATTAAATGGATGGTTTGAAGCTCATATTTCATTCCGCTAATATATGCATCCGCAGTAAAACCGTTATCATCGTCATACATTAATTCAACTTCCACGTCTTCCGGCTGAACAGGCTTCTTCCTAGACTGATCAATGCAGATGGCATTGATTATATCCTGCTCTGAGATGATCATCTGCCCCACGGACCTGTATCCTCTCTTCTTCTTTGTCGGGTCAAGGCTGTGAATACTTTACGAATGACGACAAAGAGTATATAGATGGCAGCCAGGTTGACGATTAACCCCAATAGTGACCCCAAAGCGCCCATATTTGCAAAAAGACTTCCGAACAGCAATCCGGCTAGTCCACCGAACATCAAGCCTTTCATCAGGCCGCCTGAGAAGAACCCGCCTTTGGGATTGGTTTGCTGCTTAGTTGAATTCGTTTTTGGAGATTCTTGCTTTTGTTTCTGTTGGATGTTCGACTGGTTATTGTTCATGTTGAAGCTTCTTTTACCAGATTTATAACCTTTTGCTTCGACTGTCGTTACATGATCCTGAAATACCATATTCCCGACTGGAGATAATAGAAGTGTTGCCGTGAGCAATGCTGTGATTAATTTTTTCATTTCAGTCCTCCGTTGAGTTAGTGCAATATCATTCATTATATCCTATCCTTATTTTTTTCACATGAAAATGATTTGGGGCTAAAACGATTTCAATAAGGAGTGTATAATAGATAGTATAAAATGTTCTTAAAAGAATAGATTCTTTACTTTGAAATAGGATGATACTAATAAGAGCCTGATGCGGGAGGGGGAAGGGTGTTAAGTCGTGAGTAGTTCAATGAATTAGTGAAAGATGAGTTGGCTGATACGCTTGATTTGTATTTGGAAAGCTAGCTTATAAGAGTCAAAATACCGCGTGTTTCAGAGGAAGGTACTTATGTCAGAAGAAAATATTACAAGAATTGAACTGAATGGCAAGGAATTCATATTGATTGGGACAGCCCATGTTTCCAAGCAGAGTGCGGAACAGGTAAAAGAGGTGATCGAAGCTGAGCAGCCTGACTCAGTTTGTGTGGAGCTGGATGAACAAAGATACGAAGCGATCCAAAATAAAAATCAATGGAAAGACATGGATATTTTTAAGGTTATCAGAGAAAAGAAGGCAACGCTATTATTAATGAATCTGGCGATTTCCTCCTTTCAAAAGCGGATGGCCAAGCAGTTTGGCATCCAAGCGGGGCAGGAGATGATCCAAGGGATTGAATCCGCCAAGGAAATGGGTGCTGACCTTGTTTTGGCTGACAGGAATATTCAGATTACGTTTGCTCGTATTTGGAACAATGTAGGGTTTTGGGGGAAAGCACAGCTTCTCTCGCAGGTTGTATTTAGTATCTTCAGTAATGAGGATATTTCTGAAGAAGAACTTGAAAAGATGAAAAATCAGGATACAATCAACGTCATTTTAAAGGAATTTACTGAAGGCTTTCCTAAGTTAAAGGTTCCATTGATTGATGAGCGTGATCAATATTTGTCGCAGAAAATTAAAGAAGCTCCTGGAAAGAAGATCGTAGCAGTATTGGGCGCTGCCCATGTTCCTGGTATTACGGAGGAAATTAAAAAAGAACATGATCTCAAGCGTTTGTCTGAACGCCCTCCAAAGTCAAAAGTCCCTAAGATTATTGGCTGGTCTATTCCCATCCTCATTTTTGCTTTGATTGCTTATACGTTTTATGCAAATCCGTCTGCAGGCTGGCAGCAAACGATCAGCTGGGTCCTATGGAATGGTTCGTTATCGGCTCTTGGAACGGCACTTGCCTTTGGACACCCATTGGCGATTCTAACGGCGTTCGTTGCCGCCCCGATTACTTCTTTAAACCCACTTCTTGCTGCTGGGTGGTTTGCGGGAGCTGTTCAAGCCTATATGCGCAGGCCGCATGTGAGAGATTTTGAAAAACTGTCGGAAGATGTTTTCAGTGTAAAGGGGTTTTGGCATAATAAGGTAACTCGTATACTGCTAGTTGTTGTTTTGGCTAACTTGGGAAGTTCCATCGGTACTTTTGTCGGCGGAGCGGATGTTATCCGTCTATTTTTCGAAAATATGTAAAAGAGGACTTTAAGCAGAAAAAATACAGCAAGAGCCCCTCCGCTGGATCAAATTTAGCGGAGGGGCCTTTGTTGTACTATAAAGCCTCGCTGATTACTTTTTTATAATACAAAACAGACAGCAGGCCAAAGATGGAATACAGTGCAGTGTACAGGATCATCACGATGAACATTGGCGTCCACAGCTCTGTCCCAAATAAGAACCATCCGGATTTGACGGCAAAATATCCATGAAGTAGGCCAATGCCTAGCGGGATGCCGAAATTGAATAATTGTTTCGCTCGAATACCACGTAGTAGATCATTCTTTGTGTATCCTAGCTTTCTCAAGATGGTGTAGTTCGGTTTTTCGTCTTCACCTTCATCCATCTGTTTAAAATAAAGGATACAGCCTGATGTAATCAAGAAGGTGAGCCCCAAGAAGCCGACAATAAACATGGTGAGACCAAACAATTGTTTCTGTGTGCTGATCATTTCATAAAGAGAATTGTAAGTCCAAACCTCATCAAAGCCAAGTGTTTTAAAGATGTCATTTGCTTTTTCAACGTCCTTGTCATCTTTAAGGTCAATTCCGATGTAAAGAGGTTCTTTTTGAATCTCAGGATTCAAGTCTTTCTTCAGGCGGTTAAACATCGTGTCGTCTACAACAGCAGTCGGAAGACCACCGCTTGTAAAAGTCCAGGAAATGATCTGTTCCTTCCGCATGCCTTTATAATTTTGCGCAATGGTTTCGTTTTGCGTTTTCCACTTGATGGTCCCTTGATCTTTAAAAGAAATAAACTTCTCCATCACATCAGAATATCCGGTAAATATCGTATCGTTAGGAGCAACATCGATGCCGGCAATGTCTTTGTCACTGACAACCGCTATTTCCATGACATTGGGATCAAAATTCATTCCTTCCAGATCACTGTCCAGAATGTCTTTTACATTGGCTTCTACTTGAATAACGTTGATTTTTGTTTCACTGAAGGCAATTTGATTTCTTTTAAAAGAGTCTTTCAGCTCATTTGCATCTTTGATGTCCGTTAAGGTGAAGTCCGCTGGAACATTATCCCGAGCTGATTTCTCCGCCGAATAGTACGAAATATAGCTGAGAGACAAGAGTCCTACTGCCAAAGCCGATACTGTTGTAATGACGGTCAGCAGCAACGCATTCGATTTCATCCGGAACATGATGGAAGAAAGCGAAAGGACTTCGTTAATATTTAAATATCCGTTCTTACTTTTCCGAATGAGGTGGAAGATGAAACTCACAGACCCTTTATAGAAAAGGTATGTTCCAATGATGACGGAAGCTAGAATAAACAGCATCGCCCCAAAGAGTTGCGGCATCGTTGTAAAATCACCGCCAAACAGCTTTGAAGATACGTAGTAGCCGGCAATAATCAAAATGATTCCAAGGATTCCGATGACCACTTGAAATTTAGATAGTTTTTTCACTTTTGATTCAGTGGAAGAAAGAACCCGGAATAATGACAAGATGCTTTGTCGCTTGATGAACAGGTAATTCATCATTAAGATGAACAGATAAATGACAGAAAAAACAATCACTGTCTGGATCAATGCTTTGGACGAAAACGTTAAAGTGGCAATCGCATCGACGCCTGTTATTTTAAACAGGATCATGATGATTAACTTAGAGACAGAAAAGCCAACAAATATTCCTACAATCATAGAACTGTAATAGAGAATGAAATTTTCAGCACTTAAAAGCCGAAAAATTTTATTTTTAGTCATTCCTATGAGCTGAAACAAGCCTATTTCTTTGCTTCTTCTTTTAATAAAAAGCTGATTCGCATATAAAAGAAAGACGGAAACAATAGCGACGAGCATAACGGATGCGGCTCTGATAGCGGCCCCGCCTTTGATGGAGCCTTTTACTTCGTCCATTGAAGGATCATATTGCAAAGTGACAAAAGCGAAATAAAGGGCAACACTGAAAATCAGTGCAAAAACATAGAGATAGTAATTCTTGATGTTCTTTTTCAAGTTGCGGAAAACGATCTGATTAACGTTCATCGTGGACACCGCCCAGTACGCCTTGTGTTTTTATGATATCCTTCAGGAACGTTTGCCTCGTCTCTTCGCCTTTGTTCAACTGTGTATACATTTGCCCATCTTTAATGAACACCACACTTTTTGAAAAGCTTGCGGCCACCGGATCGTGTGTGACCATAATAATCGTCGCACCCAGCTTTTCGTTTAAGCCGCTCAGTTTATTTAAAAGATCCGAAGCGGATTTGGAATCCAGTGCGCCTGTTGGCTCATCAGCAAAAATGATGCTTGGATTGTGGATGAAGGCTCTTGCGGCTGAAGTTCGCTGCTTCTGCCCGCCGGAAATTTCATTCGGGTATTTATCTTTTATTTCGGCGATGCCAAGCTCAGTGGCCAACTGATGAAATTTTTGTTCAGCTTCCTTTTTAGGCGTCTTTGTAATGGACAATGGAAGAAGGATATTTTCCTTCACTGTCAATGTATCGAGCAAATTATAGTCTTGGAAAATGAAGCCAAGGTGGTTTTTCCGGAATTCGGCAAGTTGCTTTTCCTTCATGCCGACAATGTCCTTGCCATTAATTTTGATGATGCCCTGGCTGACCCTGTCGATGGAGGAAAGGACATTCAACAATGTCGTTTTTCCCGAGCCGGAAGCTCCCATGATACTGACAAAATCACCTTTTCCCACTTCGATGTCTATTCCTTTTAAAACTTCCTGTTTATTGAATTTATTCCCGTAGCTTTTATAAATTTTTTGTGCTTCAAGAATGCTCATTTTATTCACTCCTTACTGATGTTCAGCTTCAGCGCCTATTTTGGTAGTCCCAAGACAATTTCCTATAGTGACTTAGAGTTTTCTAGTCCACACTGCCCAAGGCACTTTAGCTTTTCTTCGTTATCTTTATCATAAAAGGATTGAATGGCTTTTTCCTTCGATTGGCCGAACAAATAATAAAAGCATGTGACAATCATGTCACATGCTTGTGAGATTTACAAAATCGTTTGATTTGGGGAAGGTAAGTATGAACGTGGTACCTGTCCCAGGCTTTGAACTCACCTGAATTCGGATCAGCAAGGAAGTGGCCGCTTTCTTCGCCAAATAGAGCCCCATGCCTGTGGCGGCCTGATCAAGATGGGTTGTCGAGGTGAATCCTTTATCAAAGATGCGGGGAAGATCCTTTGCGTCAATGCCTCGTCCGAAGTCCTTCACTTCAAGGACTGTATGTGCGAAATCCACTTTGCTTTGAATGACAATATCAGAGGATTCGCTATATTTGACCGCATTCGTCAGGAGCTGTCTCAGAATAAAAGCGAGCCATTTCTCATCGCTGAGGATCTCTTCCGTCTCCAAATCAACTTCAAAGCCGATGCCTTTCTGTATGCACCATGACTGAAGGTTCTTGATCTCTTTAAAAATCAACGTCTGTAAATTGATTTTTTCAATATGCAAGTCGTTTTCAATGAATGAAATTCTCTTTTCATGGAGCTGTTGGTCAAGCAGAAGATGTATTCGCAGCCATTCATATGTCAACTGTGCTTTCATCTTTTCGTCTTCCAATCGTTCAATCATCAAATGCATAGCCGTTAAAGGAGTCTTCACTTCATGGATCCAGGATAATAAATCATCTCGTTCCTGTTCAAGAGTCAAGTGATTTTCGGTAGCGGTTCGCTTCAGATTTTTGGTTTGCTCTAGGATGCTCTCTGCCACTATTTTCTCGAATGGAGAATGAGCATCTGTGATCCCTGACAAATCAAGGCTGTTTTCCCATTCCTGCAGAGCTTTGTAAAAGGCCGCTTCTTTATTGTAGCGAACTGTCAGAAAAACGATGAAGATAATAAGCGATAAAAATACAATATAGAGAACAGGCGCGAAAGGAATAGACAAATCTATATAGGCGATAAAAAGGAAGAGGAATTGGATCAATAAAAACAGTAAAATCCAGCTGCGCCTTTCGATCAAGAATTTTTTAACCATCTATTGATCCTCTTCTTTCGCTATATACCCTTGTCCTACTTTTGTTTCAATAAATTTCCCAATCCCGATTTCATCAAGGCTCTTTCTTAAACGATTCACATTGACAGTCAACGTGTTGTCGCTAACAAATCTCTCGTCATCCCACAAGCTTTTAATCAGATCTGAACGACTGACAATACTGTTTTTCCTCTCAATGAGAACCTTCAAGATAAACATTTCATTTTTCGTCAATTCGACTGTCCCACTCTCATTTGTAACTGTATTTTTGGCATAATCAATCGTTGCTCCACACCAGCTTTTCAAATCCAAAGACTCCGTATTGTAGTTATAGACGCGGCGCAGAATGGCTTGGATTTTTGCAATTAACACATCAAAATGGAAAGGCTTTTGGATAAAATCGTCGGCTCCAAGCTGCATGGACATGACCATGTCGGTGGGGTGGTCTCTAGATGATAAAAATATGATCGGTACGTTGGAATGGGAACGGATCATCCGGCACCAATGGAATCCATCAAATTTTGGAAGCTGAATATCAATCACAACCAAATCGGGATTGATGGTGGTAAATTCTTGAAGTACCCGTTCAAAGTTTGTTACACCATATACATCATAGGACCATTGCGAAAGCCGCTCGTTGATTTCATTGAATAAAGTTGTATCGTCTTCTATGAGAAAGATCTTAAACATAGGATCACCGTTCTTTTGTGCATATTCTATAGTTATTGTATATGAAAAGAAGGTTAATTGAAAAAAGTTTCTGTGATTATAAGTTGACTCACTTACTTTTTTTTGAAATAATATATCCAGCTTAATACTGGTACCTTTAATTCAGTCCCGTGAGGCTGACAAGGACAACGGATCAATGAACAGTAAGCGAGGTGGTCAAGCTTCGCTCATTGCTCTGCTCGGAGACAGGCTTCTTGTCAGGAAATGGCAGGGAGCCTGTTTTCTTATCCTGAAAATCCTTTTTAGTACCAGTTCAATCTTAACTTATTGGAGGAATTGGTATGGAGAAGATAGATAAGGATTTTTCACTCGAGGCAGTACCTCAATCACATCGCAATAACTTTTGGCAAATTCTAGTCGTTATGTTAGGGCTCACCTTTTTCTCTGCCAGCATGTGGTCAGGAGGCACCTTGGGAAAAGGCCTGACCTTTATGCAATTCATCGGGATTACTCTTGCTGGAAACATGATTCTTGGTGCTTATACAGGTGCACTTGCGTATATCGCGGCAAAGACGGGTCTATCCACCCATTTACTTGCCCGCTATGCATTCGGTGAAAAAGGTTCCTACTTATCATCATTCCTCCTTTCCGCTACACAGGTCGGCTGGTTCGGCGTAGGGGTAGCGATGTTTGCTATTCCAGTTCAAAAAGTGACAGGCTGGGATACGTATCTTTTGATTGGCATTGCAGGAATATTAATGACTGTCACAGCGTTTTTCGGGATGAAAGCTTTGACGATCCTCGGTTTTATTGCCGTTCCGCTTATCACGGTCCTTGGTAGCTTTTCCGTGTTTAAAGCGACAGAGTCAGTTGGGGGTATGCAGGGGCTATTCGAATACCAGCCGACAGAAGCAATAGGGCTGGCGGCCGCTTTGACGATATGTGTAGGTTCGTTCATCAGCGCAGGGACATTAACGCCTGATTTTACCCGGTTTGCAAAAACAAAGCGTTCAGCAGTCGTTTCAACTGTTGTTGCCTTTTTCATCGGAAATTCACTTATGTTCTTGTTCGGAGCTGTCGGAGCCATTGCAACAGGGCAATCAGATATTTCAGAGGTCATGTTCTTGCAAAATCTGATTGTTCCAGCCATTATTGTGTTGGGATTGAATATCTGGACAACGAACGACAATGCTTTGTATGCATCAGGTTTGGGAATTTCTAATATCACAAAAATACCTAGAAGCAAAGTGGTTATTTTTAACGGAATTGTCGGTACAGTGCTGGCAATGTGGCTATACAATCATTTCGTAAACTGGCTGACCATTTTAGGGTCGACATTGCCTTCAATTGGTGCCATCATCTTGGCAGACTTTTTCATCGTGAACCGCGGCAAGTACAAAAGCTTTGACAAAATGACGTTTAAAGCGGTCAATTGGGTAGCCATTGTTGCATGGGCGGCAGGGGTGGCCATTGCAGAATTCGCGCCGGGGATCCCGCCGATCAATTCGCTGCTGGGTTCAGTCATTACGTTTGTTATCCTTTCCAAGCTGTTTGGCAGAAAACAGAGTGAGGAAAAAACCGTTACAGAAAAGGTGGGCTGATTCATGATCATTCAAAATGCAAAACTCCGGGGTAAGGACGGCTTGTGGAACATCGTCCTTCATGACAATAAGATTGCAGAGATTTCACAAGGTGCTGTCGAGCAAACAGATCAAGAGATACTAGACGTGGACGGCGCTCTCGTCCTTCCTCCTTTTATCGAGCCGCATATCCATCTAGACACAACATTGACGGCCGGAGAGCCAGAATGGAATCAAAGTGGTACATTATTTGAGGGCATTCAAAGATGGGCGCAAAGAAAAGAAAGTCTTACTTTGGATGATGTCAAAACAAGGGCCAAAACGGCATTGAAGTGGCAGATTGCCCAAGGAATACAGCATGTTCGTACTCATGTGGACGTAACAGATCCGGACTTAACTGCAATGAAGGCAATGCTGGAAGTGAAGGAAGAAATGTCTCCATATGTAGATTTGCAGCTCGTTGCTTTTCCACAGGAAGGAATTCTCTCCTACCCCAGCGGTGTGGAATTATTGGAGGAGTCCTTGAAAATGGGTGCTGATGTTGTCGGCGGAATTCCCCATTTTGAATTCACAAGAGAGTATGGAGTCAATTCATTAAAATCAGCATTTGACTTGGCGGAAAAATATGATCGCCTTGTTGATATCCACTGTGATGAAATTGATGATGAGCAGTCTCGCTTTGTTGAAGTAGCGGCCGCTGAAGCATATGAAAGAGGACTTGGTAGCCGAGTTACCGCAAGTCATACAACAGCAATGGGGTCTTATAATGATGCCTATACGTACAAGCTGTTCAGGCTTTTAAAGCTATCTGAAATCAACTTTGTGTCCAATCCGCTTGTCAATATCCATCTGCAAGGGAGATTCGATACATATCCGAAAAGGCGGGGGCTAACACGCGTAAAAGAGCTGTTGGAAGCGGGAATGAATGTCTGTTTCGGACATGATGACATTTTCGACCCATGGTATCCGCTTGGTACAGGAAATATGTTGCAAGTGCTTCATATGGGTATCCATGCTGCGCAGTTAATGGGCTATGAACAGATCGTCAATTCTATCGATCTGATTACTGAAAACAGCGCTAAGACACTAAATATAGAAGACAGCTACGGAATTGAAAAAGGTAAGCCAGCCAACTTGATCGTTCTTTCCGCTGAAAATGAATATGAAGCGATTCGAAGACAGGCAATTGTCAAATACTCTATTCGAAACGGCCGCATCATATCTAAAACGAAGCCAAGTGAAACAATCGTCAACCTAGGGGCGGAAGAAAAAGTTGATTTTGTAAGGCCATAAGAACTTAATCCCAAAGGGCGGTGCTCTTTGGGGTTTTTTGAAGAGAAAGTATGGTACATTGGAGGCCCTTTATGCGTTTACTAGCCGTTCAGTCGTATGTAAAAGTCCAGAGGCAAATCATTGATGCCCAAATTGTGTATAAGGAAGAAGACCGGCAAATTTATCTTTATGATGACCGTCTGGTTACAAAGCACCGCGAGTTTCCAACAAGGGACATATCCGATTTGTCATTCCGAAAAATGGGTGATGAAGGCGGGTTGCTATATGTACATACGAGTAGAGGTATATTTTCGTATACCGTGCCTTCATCACCAGAGTCTTTTATCAAAGCTTTCAGGGTTCATATAAAGAAAGAATATTTTTAAGCTAGTGGGAGCGCTGATGATCCACCTACTATGTGTTTCAGGCTAATTTTGAAGGGTTTTCGGTGAAGAAAGGGTCGCAATAAAACGATTTTTTAAAAATGGGAAGGGGAATTTTTTTGAAAAAGCTCATCATGTTGATAACACTTGCACTGTTATTAATGGTTTCTGCATGTGGCAAGGACATGTCATCGAAAGAAAACGTAGAAAAAGAAGAGAAAGAGCAAGGAGTGGAAGTTGATAAAGGCTTGTTGAATGTTGAAGTGACACTTCCGAAAGATTTTTTTGAAGAGGAAGATGTGGACGAAATGATTGCTCAAGCAAAAGAAGATGGAGTAAAAGAAGCGATAAAGAATGAGGATGGGTCAATTACCTATAAAATGTCCAAGTCCGATTATAAAGAGATGATGAAGGAAATAGATAAGCACGCTCTTGAATATATCGAAGAAATTAAAACGAGCGAAGATTTTCCATCTATCAAAGAAGTAATCCCTAACAAATCCTTTTCTGAGTTTACACTCTCAGTGGACCAAGAAGCTTTTGAGAATGGCTTCGACGGTTTTGCAGCATTAGGGTTGGGTATGACAGGTCTTTATCACCAAGTATTTGCCGGGACCCCAGGGGAGAAGGCCAAAGTGATAATCACGCTAAAAAATGCCGATAATGGTGAAGTTTTCAATACACTGGTATACCCGGATGATTTAGAGGAAGAGGAAGAGGAAGGCCAGGAACAGAACTGATGAAATAGTAGAAGGGAGCAGCCGCGGCTGCTCCTATTCGTCATTGATCTGGGTATGTTTTTCGCAGAAATGTGACGGACTGTTCAATTAACTTTTTTAAAACAGACACATCAATATCTGCCAATTTGTTAATGTAAACGCAAGATTTTCCGGAAGTATGTTTGCCTAATTCATTCAGTAAGCTATCCTTTGCTGGGTCACATGCTGAAAGGTAAAGGCTGAACTTGGCTTTTCGGGGTGAAAAGCCAACAAGCGGCGCGTCCCCTTCATGACCGGACTCATATTTGTAATGGTAGGAGCCGAACCCGATAATGCTAGGGCCCCACATTTTTGCTTCGTATCCAGTCGTTTCTGTAAAAATATCGAGCAATTGATAAGCGTCTTCCCGTTTCTTGAGGCTATCTACCTTTTCTATGAATTCAATCACACTGTTGTCATTTTGCTTTGTTTTTAACTCATACATTTCTGCTGCCTCCTTCTCTCGAAATACTTAATTAAAGCTAGTCTATATTAGAAGTGTGCTGTTGGCTATAGTTATGTTGTGGATTGAAGAATACGCTCATAACTTAGGTCAAAAGAATCAAAGGAAAACCCGAGCCTCCCGGCGTAAGTACAGCCAACCCTTCGATCAATCGGTCTTATCGTGTATTTGGTGCCAGCTCTGCTGAAACTTCGTGGATTATGCGACAAGCAAAGGGTACTGAAAAAAAGAACTTTGGAAACGGACATTTGAATGCTTATAAAGCTTTAAGATAACGAACTTCGGATCTGCAAAATCAACATATGAAGGGAGCTGTTATGGAACAAAATCAATCAAAAAAGTTGTATGACTATCATGTCCACCAACAAGGGGAACAGGATGCTCCAACAGATTATGTGTTTTTTCTCCTGAAGTGATGTTGTATATTGCACAACCCGCTTTCTATAAGTGGGTTTCTTTTTTTTTGAACTTTTTTCAGGAATCCCTGTAATCCAATTGTAATAATTGATACATCAGTGTAAACTTAAGAGAGTAGCAGAATGATATTTTGTACGGGTAAATCTTGATAAAAAGGAGAATTTTTCAAGTGGCTGGGCGGACTAAATTATTTGGTTGGATTCTTTTGTTTTTGGTGATTTTTCTTATAATCGGAGGAGTTGATAAACTGGTAAATGGTTCAATCAAGGCGAAAAGCCAGGAAGAAATCCAAGATGAGAAAGTGATCAGCAAGTATCCTAAAATCAATTTGAAAACTGTCACAAAACAAACGGATACATATACATATTCGGTCAATGAACCTGATATCGATAGTGAGAATGTCAATCAATCTATTAATAAATGGATCAAGGAACAAAAGAAGAGATTTGTAAAAGAAGCTGAACAAAACGAAACTGGGATGTCAGACGGTATGCGCGCCGATCTTAACATCCAGATGGAGACCCACCGTATTACCGAACATTATTATAGCCTAGTTTTCAGAACGTATATGATAAACGGGGGAGCAAACGGACAGAATACAGTGAAAGTATTCAACATCGATATTGAACATGACCGTTTTCTGAAAATCAGGGATATTTTGGATCTGGATCAAGATCATTTAGAAGGCATTCAAAAGATCATTTGGAAGGAGCTTCATAATCATAAGGATATCCAGCCTTATTTGTTGGTAGAAGAGTTTAATCAGTGGGTGAAGCATCCGGAAGATTGGGAATGGTCGATCGATCGGAAGAACTTTTCCTTATACATAGATGAGTATCAAATTGCTGAGGGAGCCGCTGGCGCTATTGAAATGAATATCCCTGTTGAAAAGATGTATATTTATCTGCAGGAAGACGTTGATTCATTTTTAAAAATGCCTAAAGAGCAGCGGCTTGAAAAAGAGAAAATTATCCAAGAGGAACAGTTGAAATTGGATCCGGATGGGAAATATGTGGCGTTGACCTTCGATGATGGACCAAGCGCAGATGTGACGCCAAAAGTATTGAAAACATTGAAGGAACACAATGCCAAGGCCACTTTCTTCATGCTTGGAAACCAAGTGGATTTCTATCCAAAGCTTGCCCGAAAGGTAGCGGAGGATGGCCATGAGATCGGGAATCATTCTAAGAGCCACCCGAACCTATCGAAATTTGGGTTGGAGAAAATAAAAGAAGAAATGAACTATACGAAGGAGAAGATTGTAGAAGCTACTGGGATTACTCCTCGTCTACTCCGTCCTCCTTATGGAGCCTATAATGACCATTTTCTTACATACGCAAAAGACAACGGCGACTCGATCATTCTTTGGTCTGTTGATTCTCTGGATTGGAAGAGCCGAAATGCCTTTTCAGTGAAGAAGAAGATTGAAAGTAGTGTTGCTCCGGGGGGAATTGTTCTGATGCATGATATTCATCCCTCAACAGCAGATGCATTGCCGTCTCTTTTAACCCAGTTGGAGAAGGAAGGTTACCAATTTGTCACGGTGTCCCAGCTCCTCAACTGGAAAAAGGAGCAAGGAATGGGACCGCATTTCGGAAGTTTAAAATAGATTCGAAGGGAGCAGCGTAGGCTGTTCCTTTGTGTTGGTATAGGAAATGATAAAAATCTATGCTTGTGTATGACTTGTTTATCAGAATATGCTGCGTCCAGCTCCAGCGCCTATCGACTAGCAGACTTCGCGAGCTCCTCCTACAATAAGTCAACATCGGCTCGCCTTCGGCTTCGCCGTGTTTCCTTTATCTCGTCGGAGTCACTTCAGTCTGTACGTCGATGAACAGGCGCTTTGCGCTTTTGTGTTTTTTATTGACATGTCTTCCTTCTGTATGTTATTTAATTAGTTATTAGCACTCGTGTGGATAGAGTGCCAAGGATTAATAGAGAGGGGATATTTAAATGGCTAAGCAGGCTTTCAAAGCAGAGTCGAAGAGACTGCTCGATATGATGATCAATTCCATTTACTCCAACCGCGAAATTTTTTTAAGGGAATTGATTTCCAACGCAAGTGATGCAATTGACAAGATGTATTATAAGGCGCTTACGGATGATTCCTTGGCGTTTAATCGTGAGGACTATTACATAAGAGTTGATGTTGATAAGGAGAGCCGAACCCTGAAAGTAATGGACACCGGAATCGGAATGACGAAAGAAGAGCTTGAAAACAATCTTGGTGTTATTGCAAAGAGCGGTTCGCTGGCTTTTAAAAGTGAAAATGAGATTAAAGATGGCCATGATATTATCGGCCAATTTGGTGTCGGCTTTTATTCAGCTTTCATGGTAGCGGATAAGGTGACGGTTTTAACAAAGGCATTTGGCAATGATCAGGCCTTTAAATGGGAGTCTACTGGCGCTGACGGTTACACAATTGAACCTTGCGAGAAGGAGAATGTGGGAACTGTAATCATCTTAAAGATCAAGGAAAACACTGAGGATGAAAATTATGATGAGTATTTGGAAGAGTATCGTTTAAGATCAATCATTAAAAAATACTCTGATTTTATTCGCTATCCAATCAAGATGGAAGTAACAGAAAGCAGACTGAAAGAAGGTAGCGAAAACGAATTTGAGGAATACAAAGAGGAACAGACAATCAACAGCATGGTTCCGATTTGGAGAAAGAACAAAAGCGAGTTGACTGACGAAGACTACGTGAATTTTTACCAAGAGAAACATTATGGTTTTGACAAGCCACTCAAACATATCCATATAAAAGTAGACGGCACTGTAAGGTACAATGCTATCTTGTTTATTCCAGAAAATATTCCTTTTGATTATTACTCAAAAGAATTTGAAAAAGGGCTGGAGCTGTATTCAAGCGGCGTGCTCATTATGGAAAAATGCGCAGACCTACTGCCAGACTATTTCAGCTTTGTCAAAGGGATGGTCGACTCCGAAGACTTGAATCTGAATATTTCAAGGGAAATTTTACAGCAAGACCGTCAATTGAAATTTATCGCAAAAAATATCCAAAGTAAAATTAAACGTGAATTAGAGAGCTTTTTAAAGAACGACAGGGAGAAATATGAACTGTTCTATAAATCTTTCGGCCGCCAGCTTAAATTTGGCGTTTATAACAATTTTGGGCAGGATAAAGACGTATTGAAGGATCTGTTATTGTTCTATTCTTCCAAAGAGGAGAAGCTTGTCACGCTCGATGAGTATGTTTCCAGAATGCCGGAAGACCAGAAGTACATTTACTATGCAACCGGTGAAACAAATGAAAGAATCGCCCGGATGCCGCAGACTGAGCTTGTGGCTGACAAGGGGTATGAGATTTTATACTTCACGGAAGATGTCGATGAGTTTGCGATAAAAATGCTAATGTCCTATAAGGACAAAGAATTTAAATCAGTGGCGAGCGGCGACTTGGGCATTGATGAAGAAAGCAAGGAAAAGACGGAGGAGGAAGAAAAGGAAAATAAAGATCTTCTGGATTATATGAAGGAGACTCTTTCCGGAAAAGTGAAGGATGTCAAAATTTCAACACGCCTTAAAAATTATCCAGTATGCTTGACCACTGAAGGGGAAGTTTCCATTGAAATGGAAAAAATCCTCAGTGCCATGCCGAATAATCAAGAAGTAAAAGCCGATAAAATCCTGGAAATTAACGCAGATCATGATGTGTTTACATCATTGAAAGCTGCCTACGAACAGGACAAAGAAAAGGTCGGCCTTTACACGAGCCTCCTATATAACCAGGCTCTTTTGATTGAAGGATTGCCTATTGAGGACCCAATAGAATTTACAAACGACATTTGCAAAGTCATGGTGTAATTCTTTTTGCATAATGGGCGAGTCATGCATGGACTTGGACAGTATTTCGCGAAAGTGGCAAGTAATTCGAAAAGGAGAAGAGTGTTTCACAAAAGTGACTAGTATTTTAATAAAATAATCGGACTTCCCATGATTTCTCCTTTAAAAGGCCGATAGGCTATTCTTATCATTCAGAGCTGCCATATCATGTAGTGGCAGCTCCATTTTTTAAAAAAATCGGAGGTATGCACATTGTCGAATCCGTTTGAACATTTTACTCCAGATTTTTGTACGTCAGGTACTTTTATGAGGCTGCCCTCTGAAAGGGAAGACCCGAAAGTAGCTATACTAGGGATGCCTTTTGATACGGCAGCTTCTTATAGGGCAGGCGCGCGGTTTGGCCCACAGGCCATTCGGCAGGCATCTTTGACCTTGTCGCCGCAGAGTGAATCGCTAAAGGTTTCTCCTTTTGAAGATACGCGGGCAATTGATATAGGGGATTTGCCTGTGATCACCCAAAATATTCATAAAAGTTATGATATTATGGAAAAGGCTATGTTGGAATTGATGAAGAAAAACATCATTCCTATTGGACTGGGAGGGGATCACTCCATCACATTGGCAAGCCTGCGTGCTGCAGCCAAAGTACATGGGCCGGTGGCTTTGCTTCAATTTGATTCTCATACAGATACGTGGGATACATATATGGAGGAAAAATACTGGCATGGATCCCCTTTTATCCGAGCGTACGAAGAGGGGCTAGTACAACCGAATAAAGTTGTCCAAATTGGTATGCGCGGTTGGGATATTGATTCCAGTTTGGAGTTGGGATACAGCGTGGTTACACAGGATGAGCTGTTCAACAGGGGAATTGACGATGTTGTTCAGCAGGTAAAAGAAGTAATTGGTGACACACCTTGCTTTTTGACATTTGATATTGATTTTGTTGACCCTGCTTATGCACCAGGTACCGGAACCCCAGAGGTCGGAGGATTTACTAGCTATGAAGCTTTGAAAATGGTCCGTTCTCTAACGGATATGAATTTTATTGGATTTGACCTAGTTGAAGTATTGCCTTCATTCGATCCAACCCAAATAACAGCTCTGTTGGCTGCGACACTTGTTCATCACTTTGGAAGCCTTGCTGCTGTACAAGTAAATAAGAAAGGAATAAAATAAGTGAAACCGCTCTAGGCTGAGCGGTTTTTAAAATGAGTTGAGGGTCTATTGTAAGAAAAGAACAAAATAGCTTGTTCATGTATAATAGAATGGTATGTAAAAAAGGAGGTCAAATAGAATGCCTGCTGATATTAAATTAATTTCTGAAAAACTTCCGGATCTTTTTTCAGGAGATTCGGATGATATAGCACGAAAAATAGACAAATCCCAAGACTATATGGAAGGTGTCAGAAACCTTATCGAGCTTTGTGGAGATGATCCTAATCGGGAAGGCCTTGAAGAAACGCCATTCAGGGTTCTAAAAGCTTTTCTTGAATATACGGAAGGATATAAAGAGAATCCTGCTGTTCACTTGAAAAAAACCTTCGATGTCCAACATAAAGAGCTAGTTTTGGTTAAAAATATCGAGTTTTATTCTATGTGCGAGCATCATTTTGCACCGTTTTTTGGCGTGGCTCATGTTGGCTACATGCCTGACGCTAAAATTACAGGGCTATCCAAAATTGGCCGGATGGTTGAAGGGTATGCTAAGCGTTTCCAAGTTCAGGAAAGGCTGACAAATGAGATTGCGGATGCCATAACGGATATTTTAGAGCCTCAAGGGACAATGGTAGTGGTTGAAGCGAAACATATGTGCATGTGTGGAAGAGGGATCAAAAAGTCCAACTCTTCAACAACAACAACGGCTGTTAGAGGTTTGTTTGAGGAAAGATCTGATGCACGCATGGAATTTTTGTCTCTGATCAATCGGTAATCGTCACAGTGCTGTGAAAGGGTGAAGAGGTGAGTGAAATGAGACATGCAATCATCACGGCAGGCTCAAAAGGAATTGGCCGTAAAGTTACCGAGGCATTCCTTCAAAAGGGCTGTAGTGTGACTGTGAATTATTATAGCGACGAAGACAGAATCAAGGAACTGACCGAGGAATGGGAGCCTTATCAAGACCGGTTGCAGTTTGTTCAGGGGAATGTAACTCGGAAAGAAGATATTGTTAACATTGTTGAGCAGGCGATGAGCAGGTTTGGCAGAATCGATTATTTGATCAATAATGCTGGTCCGTATATTTTCGAGAGAAAAAAACTGGTGGATTATGAAGATAGTGAATGGTACGAGATGATTGACGGGAATTTAAACGCCGTTTACCACTTTTTAAAACGAACCATTCCGGTGATGAGAAAGCAAGGGTTTGGAAGAATTATTACTTACGGCTTTCAGGATGCTGAACATTCGCCAGGTTGGATGTACCGTTCCGCTTTCAGTGCAGCCAAAGTGGGGCTGGCCTCGCTGACGAAGACCATTGCTTTTGAAGAAGCAGAATACGGAATTACAGCTAATATGGTCTGTCCAGGGGATATTGTCGGAGAAATGAAAGAAGCTGGTATTGAAGCGGCTAGAGAAATAAAACATGAGCTGACACCGATTGGCAGATCTGGTACAGGGGAAGATATTGCTCGGCTAATTTGTTTTATTTGCGAAAAAGATTCAGATTTAATTACTGGCAGTGTTATTTCTGCTTCAGGCGGAATCAATGTTGTCAACCGATATAAAAAGTGAGGCTGGAAAAGTATATTTCTTAAAGCGCGAGGAATCAATGTGTTAAAATGGATTCCTCGCGCTTATTAGGTTTTAGCCAGTTTTGTTCTATTCCTATGGAGAAGACTATTTGGAATACTGTATAGCTCTCCATAGATTTGAAGTTTGTCATTTTCTAAGAAATGTTAACGGAAATTGTCGGATGGTGGCAGATAAAAACCCGAATGCTTTCATAGCATTCGGGTTTAGAAGTTTTAATAATAGACTTTGATTTTTACCGTTCTTACGCCCCAGTTTAAAGCTTTCTTTTTGGTAGGCATATGAAGATCGATTTTATTTTTCTTGATGGCTCCGCCAGTATCTCCTGCAACTGCCATCCCGTATCCTTCAACATATACTTTGGATCCAAGTGGAATTTGCTTTGGATCAACAGAAATAACTTTAGCATTTGGTTTTTTATTAAGATTGATGCCAGTGGCGGTAATACCGCTGCAACCTTTGCATTTCGCAGTATAGGCGGTTGCTTTTACTTTCATCGTTTTATAGGTAGCTTTTTTAGCCGTTTTTTTCTTAGTTGTTTTTTTCTTTGCAGTCGTTTTCTTAGCCACAGCTTTTTTAGCTTTAGTTTTCTTAGCTACTGCTTTTTTAGCTGGAGCTTTCTTAGCTACTTTCTTCGCAGTCGTTTTTTTAACAGCTGCCTTTTTGGCTTTAGATTTTGCTGCAGGTTTAGTAATCTTCAAAACTTGGTTTATTCTGATGGTATCGCTTTTCAGGCCGTTCCAGCTTTTAATCTGTTTAATAGTTACCTTATGTTTGTTTGCGATTTTCCATAATGAATCGCCTTTTTGTACTTTATATGTAGTGCTGGCGGCTGAGGAAGCTCCTGTGAAACCAAATACTAGAAATAAAGCGGTTAAGGCTGATATGACGATTTTCTTCAAAATAATGAACCCCTTTTGTTCTTGGTAGGCTCAGTATAACAATCAAATGTAACAAGAATGTTTCAAAGGTATAGTATTTGTGTTACAAATGGCGAATTATGGTTTTTTTTCCAAAGAATATTTGGATGATCATAATGTATCTTACTTGATATCAAGCGTATATAGTGCGTAATCAAGTTGATAAAACCAGTTTTAATTTCTTTCAGTAGAAGTGTCCTATTTCTGTAAGCGGCAGGATAGAAGCTTGGCGCATTTGATTTATGATTTAATAAGCTGAAAACAACTATTGACCTTTCATTATAATGATTGATAAAATAACTTAGCATCTAAAAAATAAGCGATGAGGGTTATGGGTAACACTATAACAAGAGCAGCTTCTGGAGAGACCGTGAAAAGCGCGGCGCCGAAGGATTCACAATCTCAGGCAAAAGGACAGAAGAGTAACCTACGAACGTTTTTTTGTATGTTATTCTACTATCTTTGAGATTGGAGCAGCTCCAATCTTTTTTTGTTTTATAAAAAATATTTTTGAGGTGACGTGCAAATGGAGAAGAGACGTGCAGTAGTAAGCGTAGTGGGAAAAGACCAGGTTGGTATTATTGCAAGTGTTACGAAAATACTTGCTGACAATCAGGTGAATGTCCTCGATATAAGCCAGACGATTTTGCAGGACTTTTTTACAATGATGATGGTGGTTGATGTATCTAAAATAGAAAACCTGCACTCCTTGCAGAAGCAATTTGATCAGCTTGGAGATAAGATTGGACAGAAGATCAATATTCAGCAGGAAGAAATATTTCAATCCATGCACCGGATTTAATAAGGGGGTTTGATCATGAATATAGCTCTGACTGAAATGATGGAAACAATTAGAATGGTTCAGATGGAACATCTGGATATACGTACAGTCACAATGGGAATCAGTTTGTTAGATTGTGCAGATTCAGATTTTGAAAAAATGAATAAACAGGTGTATGACAAGATTACAGGCTATGCCGGCCGCCTAAAAAGTGTTGCCGAAGAAGTGGAAAAAGAATATGGGATTCCGATTGTCAATAAACGAATTTCTGTTACACCCATTGCGGAAATCTTAGGAAATGCTACAAAAGAGCAGGCGATTGAGCTGGCCAAAACGCTTGATCAAGCTGCCAAGACCCTCGGTGTTGATTTTATTGGTGGATATTCGGCTCTTGTACATAAGGGAATCACTAAAGGAGATCAAACCTTGCTTGATGCGCTTCCGGAGGCACTAAGCGTGACTGAGCGGGTCTGCTCATCGGTTTCTGTTGCTACAACGAGAACGGGCATCAATATGGATGCTGTAGGTTTAATGGGGAACATTATTAAGGAAGCAGCAGATAGGACAAAAGATCAAAGTGGACTAGCCTGTGCGAAGCTGGTTGTATTTAGCAACCCGGTTGAGGATAACCCTTTTATGGCGGGTGCCTTCCATGGTACAGGCGAAGGAGAGGTTGTCTTAAATGTAGGGGTCAGTGGACCTGGCGTTGTTCTGAATGCTCTAAGGCGTCATCCTGATGCGGACCTTGGCCAAGTGGCGGATGTCATCAAAAAAACTGTCTTCAAGATAACACGTGCCGGCGAATTAATTGGAAGGGTCGTGGCAGATCGTTTGGACGTGCCTTTCGGAATCATGGATTTATCACTCGCACCAACAAATGCACTAAACGACAGTGTGGCGGAAATCCTTGAAGAAATGGGATTAGAAAGAGTTGGAACCCATGGAACGATTGCAGCACTTGCTTTGATGAATGATGCGGTTAAAAAAGGAGGCGCAATGGCGAGCTCTTATGTTGGCGGTTTGAGCGGTGCTTTCATCCCTGTCAGCGAGGATGAAGGGATGATTCGCGGCATTATGGATGATGCACTAACCTTATCCAAGCTTGAAGCCATGACGTGCGTCTGCTCTGTTGGGTTAGATATGATTGCATTATCCGGCGATGCTTCTCCGGAAACCTTAGCGGCCATTATAGCTGACGAAGCGGCTATTGGCATGATTAACAAAAAGACGACAGCCGTTCGCGTTATCCCTGTTCCAGGCAAAAAAGAGGGGGACATGGTAGAATTCGGCGGACTGCTAGGGCGAGCACCTGTATTGGGAGTCAATGCTTTCGGTTCGGAAAAATTCATCCGCCGCGGCGGACGTATTCCTGCACCATTGCAGTCATTGATTAACTAAAGTGAAAATTCTTCAAAGCTTATATGAAATATCTTCATCAGGACTGCTGGCTAAAGCCGGCAGTCCTGATGCTTTTTAAATTTTTAAAAAATTATATTGAGATACGTGGAGGTTAAATGTATAATTTAGTAAACGCTTACATTATTTTAAAATAACAAAATCCAAGGAGGAGGAAGGAATGGCACTGTTTGTCGAATGGCTTAATGGTGTGTTATGGAGTTCTCCAATCATTTATTTATCACTGGGAATAGGGATTCTTTTTTCAATTATGACTCGGTTTTTGCAACTTCGGCTGATTAAAGATATGGTAAATCAGCTCTTCTCAGGAAAAAGCTCGGACGCAGGAATTTCATCTTTTCAGGCCATGTCTGTCGCACTTTCCGGTCGTGTCGGAACGGGTAATATAGCCGGAACCGCTACTGCGATTGCATTTGGCGGCCCTGGCGCTATTTTTTGGATGTGGGCGATTGCTTTCCTTGGTGCAAGCACGGCCTATGTTGAATCTATGCTGGCGCAAATTTATAAAGTGAAGCAGGATGGTCAATACCGCGGTGGGCCAGCCTATTATATTGAAAAAGGGATGGGGAAAAAGTGGTACGCGATCATTTTTGCAGTGGCTTCCGCAATTGCCATGTCGTTACTTATGCCAGGTGTCCAAGCAAACTCTATTGCGATGGGACTTGATAATGCATTTGGTTTAAGTACATTCATCACAGGTATCATGATCGTATTATTATTGGGCTTTATCATTTTTGGCGGTATTAAACGAATTGCAAAAGCTGCACAATTAATTGTTCCTTTCATGGCAGTTGGCTATATCCTCGTTTCCTTCATTGTCATTGCTTTTAACATTACTGAATTACCAGCAATTCTAGCATTGATCTTTAAAAGTGCTTTTGGCTTTGATGCTGCTTTCGGCGGAATTATTGGGATGGCGATCTCTTGGGGAGTGAAACGCGGAATCTATTCGAACGAAGCAGGGCAAGGATCAGGAGCACATGCTGCAGGGGCAGCGGAAGTGTCCCACCCGGCAAAACAAGGACTCGTTCAAGCCTTTTCCGTTTATATTGATACGCTTGTCGTCTGTTCCGCGACTGCTTTTATGATTATTATCACGGGGATGTATAATACAGTTCGGCCGGATAATACATTCATTGTTAAGCGATTGGGTGATGTCGAGCCGGGTCCTATTTATACACAAGCTGCAGTAGAAACAGTTCTGCCCGGATTTGGTGCAGGCTTCGTTGCTATTGCTCTTTTCTTCTTTGCATTTACAACGATTATGGCCTATTACTATATTGCTGAAACGAATATAGCTTATCTCACCAGGGGAAGAGACGGAAGGCTAGCCATGTTTGTTGTTAAGATTGTTCTATTAGCTGCCTCTTTTTATGGAAGTGTAAAAACAGCGAAAGTTGCGTGGGATCTCGGAGATATTGGTCTTGGAATAATGGTTTGGCTAAACTTAATAGCCATCTTGATTCTTTACAAACCGGCTATGCTCGCTTTAAAAGATTATGAACAGCAGCGTAAAGAAGGAAAGGATCCTGTTTTTGACCCGGAAAAAATAGGAATCAAAAATGCGGACTTTTGGGAAAGCGAGGATTTTGATAAACGTGATGTAAGCTAATTTGTAAAGCGTGGGGTGTTCTTTAGGGTAGGATTATATAAAAAGGCTCCCGGGTTACCAGTCCGGGAGCTAAATGGCATACGAATGACTTCAACAATTAACTTACTTCAACGCTTCTAAATACAATTCATTCACTTTTTCCCAATTCACAGTGTTCCACCAATTCGTGACGAATTCCGGTCGCCTATTCTGATACTTTAAATAGTAAGCATGCTCCCAGACATCAATGACAAGCAGCGGTTTTTTCCCGGCCATTAATGGCGTGTCCTGATTTGCTGTACTTATGACTTCTAATTCATTCCCATTAAGTACTAGCCAGCCGTATCCACTACCAAACCGGGAAATGGCGGCTTTGGACAGCTTATCTTTAAAGTCATCAAAGGTTTTAAAGTAAAAGTCGATAGCTTTGGCTATATCTCCCTTTGGTTCATCACCTCCTTTAGGACTCATCACTTCCCAAAATAAGCTATGGCAATAATGCCCTCCACCGTTATTTCTTACACCTGTTTGCACCTCTTCGGGCAAAGAGTTCAAATTACTGAGTAAGTATTCAACAGATTTACTTTTTAAATCATCGTGCCCCGCTAATGCATTATTTAAATTCTTGACGTATGTAGCATGATGTTTATCATGGTGAATCTCCAATGTTCGTGCGTCAATATATGGCTCCAGTTCATCATAATCATAGCTTAGCGCGGGTAAAACAAATGAAGACATTCCGATATCTCCTTCCTTTTTTCTCAATTAAGTTTACTTAGGTAAAAAAAGTTTACCTTATGCAAAATTTACAGTATCTATATTCAAAAGTCAATTGGCTTGTGAAAAAATAGGAATTTAGTATGACGTTTAAATAGGGCCGGCCTATTTAAAAGAGAACCGTACTGTTAAAAAGCACGAAGTTCTTGATTTTACACATGAAGGGCCAGAGCCTGATCCTGGCTCTAATCGATCTTAATTTGTCATATAATCGATCATTTTTTAAATAAATCTCATAGGAGGTATCGTTTAAAATAAAAGTAGAAAAGTCAGAGGAGGCGCAGATGAATAAATTAAAGAATTTAACTTTGGAACAGTTGATTCCGAAAGTACTACAGGCCGTGCTCAATGTTTCACTCATTTTCCTAGCAATCATCTTATCCGCGCTACTTGTTCAAGAGTTGTTCATTTTCGGCCAAATTCTGTTAGAAAAAGAAAACAATGATTATAAGCTTTTTCTGGCAAATATCCTTCTTTTCTTCCTGTACTTTGAGTTCATCACGATGATCGTCAAGTATTTTAAAGAGGATTATCATTTTCCCCTGAGATACTTTCTTTACATTGGTATCACTGCGATGATCAGATTGATCATCGTCGATCACGACCATCCCATCAATACTTTGCTTTATTCGCTCGTCATTCTTATTCTGATCATCGGTTATTTCATTATGAATATTACTCCACGTGAGAGGCCCGACAGCAAGTGGCTTTTTAAAAAGAAAAACGATGGATCTTCGGGAACATGATTATCATAGTGTCGATTATCAATAGATCAAAAACACGGGTTAATTGATTAGATCGATCCTAATCAATTAACCCGTGCTTCTTTCTGTTCTTATCTGCCCTTTGATTATTCATTGAGCTACACCTTTCACATTCCTTGAAGCAGGAGCCTTCTGCTGAGAGATGAAAAACTCCCTGATTTCTTCTAATGTCAATCCCATCTGCTTAGCTAGTGTAATCAACTCCACCCACTCTTGATCTAATGCCACTTTCAAAATAAGGGCCCCCTCCTTATGTATCTGTAGCAATTAAAAACATTTTACCGTACAAAGGTTAAAATCAAGTTAAAAAAATAAAATATTGGGAAAATTAATCTATTTTTTTAAAAAATAAAAGACCGCCTAGGGTTTCAATAAGAGCTAGACAGCCTTAATTCAAGAGAATTGAGCTTATTTTATTGGGAAAATTTTAGAGGGAATGCTTAATTTGATGATTGCCTACAGAGAGTTTATAACCGAAACCTCTCTCTGTCTGAATGTATTTTGGCTTTTTAGGATTATCCTCAATCTTTTTTCTCAAGGTGCTTAAATTGACCTGGACTGTTTTCAAATCTGCCTTTGAATTCATTCCCCATATACGGTCATAAAGCTGTTCTGCACTGAATACTTGGTTTGGATTTTGGGCCAGGTGGAAGAGGAGCAACTTTTCTTTGGTAAACAGGTCAACTTTCTGGTTGTTTTTATAAACAGTCTTATTCATAAGGTTGATTGTTAAATCTCCCAGCCTTAAAACTTCGGAAGCTGCCAAACCGGTTCGTCTAATATTTGCTTTCACTCTGGCAATCAATTCAACAGGGTCGAATGGTTTAATAATAAAGTCGTCACAACCGATCTCAAAACCCTCAAGTACGATACTCTTTGACTTTTCTCCAGTAATAAAGATGAGAATGCCATTGGACTTCTCTCTGAACTTCCGGGCAACATCAAAACCATTTTGGTTCGGAAGGTGAATATCTAGCAAGAGAATGTCAGGCGCCGCTGCATCAATTAAACGCATCCCCTCAGAGGCACTTGCTGATGAAAGCACGATAAACCCTTCCTTCTCTAGATAAAGACGGAGAATAGTGATCATGGAGTGCTCTTCTTCAACAATTAATATTTTCATTGTATTCATGGCAATCCCCTTCCTGATTCAGCTACGAGAGAACCCTTCTCTATGAGATAAAAACATGAAAGAGTTTGGGGGAAGGGTTACAAAAAACAATGAAATTAGTGTTTCATTATTATATCAATTTAGTTCCCTCTATTCATAACTTTACAAATATTGTCGAACGATTTCTGAAAAAAAGTAGTGATTAATCAAGTAAAACCGGGACTAAAGTTTGGATGTGGTAGGGTGTACGTGACGAAAATAAAACAAACAATCCGTTTTTTCGCTATAACTTTTCTTCTAGTAGTCTGTTCAGTGGAAAAGGATAGGGATAGAAATGATGCAGAGCATGGAGTATATATCAAATGAACCACTTTTCGAAGGCCGAAATGGAAAAATTGAAGGGGGAGTGGAGCTGCTTTTACTTTAAGCTTCCAATTGTCTCCGTTGTTTCAAAGACACACGGAAAATAAAAGGTTCGTGTGTTTTTGAATGGAACCTTTAATTATTTTTTCGTCTTTGAATATAGTAAGATTTAAGAATAAAACATTTTCGGGAGCTGTTGTATGATTGACTATAAGCAAGATAAACTTCTATCTATAAAGACAACTGAGGATCAGCGGATGTCTCCAGCGGAACCGCATTATAACCCTTATGAACCGACCCCATACGCGGCATTGGATCAACTGTTTTCGCGGTATAGGCTGACAACGGATTCCTGCTTCGTGGATATGGGCTGTGGAAAGGGAAGGGTCCCCTTTTATGTTCATTATCATTTCCAGGCCTCTGCCGTTGGAATCGAGATGAATCCTGCTTTGTATGGGGATGCGCTTAAGAATAAAACAAGCTATAGCAAAAAGGCAAAGCGTAAAAGAGGAAGAGTTGAATTTCAATGTATACTGGCACAGGAATATGATATACAGCCTGGAGACAACGTATTTTTCTTTTTTAATCCCTTTTCTGCACAAATTTTTATGACGGTTGTACAGCATATTTTGGAGTCCGTTGAAAAATATCCTCGCACAATCGATCTGATTTTATATTACCCATCCAATGATTATGTATATTATTTGTTGAATCACACTCAGTTCAAGCTTGTGGAGGAAGTCCGGCTAAATTACTTTTATGAACGTAATGATCATGAACGAATGTTGATTTATCGAATGGATAAAGGAGGATTTTAAATGGGGAATAAGTGGCATGAACGTTTTGATACGGAAGAATATATTTATGGTGAGGAACCGAACTCTTTTATTAAAAGTGAAGCGGGCCGGCTGAAGGATTGCTTGTCTGTCGTTTGTTTTGCTGAAGGAGAAGGGCGGAATGCTGTCTTTTTAGCAAAAAAAGGGCATAAAGTGGTGGCTCTAGATTATGCGGAAAGCGGCCTTCAGAAAACGCGGCAGCTTGCTGAAAAAAATCAGGTGAAAGTGGAGACCAAAAGGGTGAACCTCTTAGAATACGAGGCCGAAGCTGCCCAATTTGATGCGGCAGTCATGGTATTCGGCCATTTTTTTGGACAAGATCAAAAGAATGTCTTTGAAAAACTACTGAAAGCGGTCAAGCCTGGTGGAATCGTTATGTTAGAAGTGTACTCAAAAGAGCAGATTGAATATGGGACAGGCGGCCCTCGTGATGTGGAGATGCTGTATGATCCTCAAGATATGCTTGAATGGAGCCACGGCCACCACATCTTACACTTTTTTTATGGAGAACAAGTCAGAGAGGAAGGCATACTCCATACAGGAAAAGCGCATGTCATTCAATTGGTGTTAAAAAAGGACTGAGTGCATGGTAACTTATTTTCAGATTCCTGTTTTTCTAATATATGCGTTCTTTTTTTGCTTCACTATCCCTTTGTGTTTGATCCTACCTACTACTAGATAGATGCTTTGCGCTCTTCTTAGCAAAGATGTCAAAAGAAAGCTAAAATATAACTAAAGGAGGGATACTAAAATGGGTATATTGCTGGAAAGAATTTATGTCGGTCAGCCGAAGACTGTCGGAGAAAGGGATGCTGCTCTTCCGATGGATCGTGAATGGAAGAGTGGAATCTTTAAAGAGCCTGTTGAAGGTCCTATATGGTTAGAGAAAACCAACTTGGTTGGAGACGGCCAGGCAGATTTGAAACATCACGGTGGACCTGAAAAGGCAGTATTTGCTTACCCTTCAGAACACTATTTATTTTGGAGAAAAGAACTTCCGGATACAAAAATTTTTCCGGGTGGGATGGGAGAAAACTTTTCTTTGATCAATCAGCTTGAAAGTTCAGTTTCAATTGGAGATATTTACGGAATTGGCGATGCTGTAATTCAGGTATCACAACCGAGGCAACCATGTTGGAAACCTGCTCGCCGGTTCAAAGTGAAAAATCTAGCATTACTATTGCAAAATTCAGGACGAACTGGCTGGTATTACCGTGTATTGAAAGAGGGGAGCATTAAAGCTGGTCAGGAGCTAGTACTGCTTGAACAGCCCTATCCTCAGTGGACGATTGAAAAATGTAATAGAATCATGCATGTGGAAAAAGATAATGTAGAAGAGGCAAAATGGCTGTCTCAATGTGAAGCTCTTTCGTTGAATTGGAGAACAACTTTGGCGAAGCGGATTGAAAAAGGGGAGACCCCGGATATTAGAAGAAGAGTGATAGGGCCGAACGAATAATATTTAGATTGGAGCATCTGTTACATACTGCGTCAATTTGTCGCTCAAAATACTTGAATCAAGGCCGTGATTACACGAATTCATCACAAATTTCCGCGAATTTCGTGAGCGGTTCTCAACATTTTGCTATACAATTGACAATAAGCTTCTAAGAAAGGATTCAGATGACTTTGGACCTTATTTTGACATTCATTATTTTGGCTATCACGATCATTTTATTCATGTCCAACCAGATACGGGCGGATTTAGTAGCGGTCATGGCTTTGTTGGCATTTGTTCTGACGGGAATTTTAAGTCCGACAGAAGCCCTTGTTGGTTTTTCCAACTCGGTTGTCATCATGGTTGCCGGGTTGTTTATTATTGGAGCGGGAATTTTACGAACAGGGCTTGCACAAATGGCCAGCAACTTCGTGCTTCGTTCTGCGGGGGATAATGAGAATAAACTGTTTGTTATTTTGCTGATTATTGTAGCGTTTATCGGAACATTTATGAGTAATACAGGTACGGTTGCCATCATGCTGCCAATCGTAGTAAGTATTGCTATTAGCATAAAAAGTGCACCATCTAAATTTTTAATTCCGCTGTCGTACGTAGCGAGCTTTTCCGGACTGTTGACGCTCATTGCGTCGCCTGCCAACCTGATTGCTAGCGAGACGCTTGCTGAAAACGGATATGAGAAGCTCAGCTTCTTTGATATTACACCAGTCGGTCTTGTAGGTGTTATTACTGGCATTATTTATTTATATTTGGTTCGCAATAAGTTGCTTCCAAAGGGGAAGAACAGGGGAAATGCGGAAGACGAGCATCAATTATCTCCAGAACAACTTGCAGACGATTATCAGCTTGGAGGAAAACTGTTTCGGGTAAGGGTGCCGGACGAATCGGAAATGGTCGACAAAAAGCTAACGGAATTGGGAACACCGGCTAGCTATCAAGTATATATTTTAAAAATCGTGAGAAAATCGGCGGAGGGTCTGAATTTATTGCCAATGACCTATCATGAAATGGCTGGCCCGAATAGTATCATCGAGCCGAAGGATATTCTTTATGTACAGGGAACATTGGAGAACGTGGAAAGAATGGTGGAGGACTTCGGTTTAATGTTTGAAGAAGAGGAGTCCGAAGCCGATGAGCTGGTGTCAAAACAGCTTGGAATCGCGGAAGTCTTGCTGACTCCACATTCCACTTTAATTAACCAGACAGCCAAAAGCATAGGATTTAGGGAAAAGTATAACCTGAATATCCTAGGCATTAACCGCCAGGGGCAATATGTTTTGAAAGAGCCGTCGAAACAGAAGCTTCGTTTTGGGGATGCGTTGCTTGTTCAGGGGTCTTGGTCTTCAATAGAACTACTGGCGCGAGAAACGAACGACGTGGTCGTTGTGGGACAGCCGCAAGAGCATGCCAGTGCGGCTGCTGCAAGCGGCAAGGCGCCGATCGCGGCGGGAATTGTTTTATTGATGGTTATTCTAATGGTCTTTGACATTTTTCCTACAGTGATTTCGGTTTTAATCGGAGCAGTATTAATGATTTTGACTGGCTGTCTTCGGAATATGGATGATGCATATAGCCAAGTCAACTTCGAGACCATCGTACTTGTTGCCGCCATGCTTCCAATCGCTACAGCTTTGGAAAAAACGGGTGGAATCATGATTCTGTCGGAAGGGATCATCAAGGTGCTCGGCGGTTTAGGAAGCTTGGGTGTATTCGCCGGCATTTATCTGCTGGCTATGACGTTCGGGCAATTTATCAGCAACACGGCAACGGCTGTCCTGTTTGCGCCTATTGCAATGAACGCGGCACTGACCATCGATGCCAATCCGTATACGTTTTTAATTGGCGTCGCCGTTGCATCCAACATGGCTTTTGCAACACCTGTTGCATCACCTACAAACGCCATGGTAATGACAGCGGGTGGTTATAAGGTCTCTGACTTCGTCAAAATCGGAGTGCCATTAATGGCGGTGGTTTTCGTTGTCATGATGTTTGCGATTCCGTTTTTCTTCCCATTGTAAGGGAAAGGGACAAAAACAGGGGTTAAAAACAGGGGTCAGACCCCCATTGCGTTAACGCGTTAAAGCGGCGGGGGTCAGATCCCTAAAAAAAGGACCTCCCCATGACAAAGGGGAGGTTGTTCTCATTTCATCACATATTGCATGGATTTGATGATTCCTAGATGGATGCCATCATGCCAGGTGACGAATTGTAAGGCCGCATCAACTGTATCTAGCTTCAGGTAGCGGATGTCAACCGTTTCGGATGCAGCAATATCCAATTTCCCATTGAAAAACTCAACAATACGCTCGCCCTGCTTTTTCAAAGCGTCCAAGATTTCCTCAACTGTTGGAGGCTCTTGTTCCCAGTCAAACGGACTTGTCCCATCAAGAAAAAAGTCAAACCATTCAGGATGGACGATGTCATAATGATGATCGGCTTTGTTTAGGTATTCTTCAGCCGTAACATATGCGTGTCCAGCGTTCCACCGGATCGTGTTTGGAAAGCCATCAATCCGTTCATCCCAAGTGTTGTCCTTTGTATTTCTCAACGCAATCAATAAAGCGGCGCGAGAATATGCGAACATGTTTAATGTCTTCATCTATATCCAACACCCTTTATCCTTGTTCTACAACATTATATTCGAGTAGTACAGGGACTTCCAGTTATTCGATTTTTTTCAATCATAGAGGATGCCTATACTAAATATAATCATTATCATGGAGAGCTCTGCACAGCTTATACTCTAGAAAGCCGAATTCAGCGTTTAATCGTGTATGTGGTTGTTTCTTTCATAATTAGCCGTCGGGTTGGGCAGAAGTCGCTTAAAAGCTCTCCAAGATTAAGTGAAGCAGTGGGAGGGGAAACAGCTAGTGAAAAAAGGATGTTGCCGTATCATATGATCCTCTTAATTGAAATGGAAAAATATGACACCAAATGAACTGTACGGAACTTGCAGTTGGTTTAAGTTGAACGACTTCATCGTCCATTGAGGAGATTTCCATCGGTTTTAAATTTAAATTGATGACAGTTATGACAATTATTTAGAGATTTTTCAACAAAACCATGTAAGCGCTTTAAATAGGGAGAAATGAGGGTGACGTTTCCTCTTTTTTCAAGTATAATCCTAAATCATAAGGTATTCAGATATGGAGAGTGCATCGAAGTGAAAACGATAACAGTAAAAGACTTGATCAATAGATTTTCGTTGGAGGTTTTGGCAGGGGAGGAGCACCTGGACCGAAAAATTACAACGAACCGAGCACACCGACCGGGCCTGGAGTTTGTCGGGTATTTCGACTTCTTCCCTACCGAGCTCGTTCAGGTACTTGGAGTAAAAGAGCTGACCTTTTTAAAAAGGTTAAGTGATGAGGAACAGAAGCTGAGGATCGGGAACGTCGTGAATTATCATCCTCCATGCTTCATCATCACGGCACAGCAGGAGCCCTTGAGTTATTTGATGGAATACTGTGTCCAAGAAGGTATTCCTTTGCTCCGTACGGATGATGATCCTACATCAGAGTTTATCAGGAAGATGGATGCTTATTTGTTGAAGACGTTGGCTCCGGAAATGGCAATTCATGGTGTTTGTGTGAATGTTTCGGGCATAGGGGTCTTGCTGCGTGGAAAATCAGGCATCGGAAAAAGCGAGACTGCCCATACCTTAATCCGCAGGGGTCACCGACTTGTGGCGGATGACATTGTTACGTTGAAAAAGCTCGGTCCTCAGACGCTCCTCGGAACACATGACAATAGCACGAGGGAACTGCTTGCTTTAAGAAGCATCGGTCTGGTCAATGTAGTCCGCCTGTATGGGAGAGAGGCGTTCCAAGACCAATCCAGAATCGTATTGGATATTGAATTGACGAAATGGCAGGAGGACTCTCTAAACAACGATTTAGAGCTAGAACCTCAGTTCACAGATTACATGGGGGTCAAAATTCCTCATATTGAGATTCAGCTTCAGCCAGGACGTGACGTGGCAGGACTCATAGAAGCAGCCGCCAATAACTGGTATCTGCAGCGGGAAGGCTATAGTGCAGCGGAGGAATTTTCAAAGCGCTTGGGAATTGATCATTAATAGAAAAGGCGAGGTAGAGCATTGCTCCGCCTCGCCTTTCTTTATTGTTTATTGGGGTCAGACCCCTGCGTCGAATCAATCCGTTGCATTTTTGATTTCCACTGCAATCACCATCGTAACCATTGTGACGATCAGCATGGAAGATATAACCATGAACATATGGAATCAACTCCTTACCAAGTGATGAATCCTCTGGATCCTGGTGGTGCATTTTGGATCATGTCGTAGAGTGGCATGGCATAGGCCATCACAATGAGAGCCACTGCAATACCGACCCATATTCCCCAGTTTTCCAAGAACTTAGCAGTATGGGAGGTATCACTTTCCGCGATTGGAAATTCAACAAGATCTTTTTCATCTTGTACTTTTGGAGTTACAAACATCAAATTCGCAACGATATAAACTAATAGCATGGCAGAAAAGAATAATATTGTTCCGCCAACAGCCATTGTGACATGATTTGATAGAATTCCCTGGAACCATTCGGCTGCAGATTCGTTACCGTTGTATCCAGCGTAGGCTGTTCTACGTGGTGCCCCAAGTAATCCCAGTAAATGTTGAGAAGTAGACATGAGCACCATTCCTATTGCCCAAGAACCGATTTGAATATGAGCAAGTTTTTGCAAATGCTTTGGAAACTCCCTACCTGTTAAATAGGGGATCAACCAGAAGGTTACACTCATAAATGTCATAGCAACTGGCGTTCCTACTGTAATATGGAAGTGTCCTACAATCCAAAGTGTGTTGTGTACAAGCTCATTCAATTGGAAGCTGGCATTGATAATTCCGCCCGCACCGCCGGGAATAAAGAATAGCATGGCGATGAAGAGGGAAGAGAATCGTACATCTTTCCAAGGAAGCTTTCTTAACCAACCAAATAATCCTTTTCCGCCTTTACTTCTTCCGGAAATTTCAAATGTAGCGAACATAGAAAAGGCAGTCATTAATGTTGGAATAACCACCATAAATGTTAATACGACCTGTAGAAACTTCCAGAAACTGTCGATCCCTGGCTCAGTCAACTGATGGTGGAAGCCAACAGGGAATGAGAATAAAATGAACAAAATAAATGAAAATCTTGCAAGTGAGTCACTGAAAACTTTTGTACCAATAATTTTTGGCATAACGACATACCAAGCCATATAGGCTGGAAGCAGCCAGAAGTATACGAGCGGATGGCCGAAATACCAGAATAAAGAACGGCTCAATTCGACGTTGATCGTATCTGTCAATCCAAATGCCCATGGAAGGTACTGGAAGACAACTGTTGCAACTACACCTAGACATGCAATGATCCACAGAAGCAGTGTTGCTGTAGTCATATAAGCGAACAGCGGGCTGAACTGTCCTTTGTTCTTTCTCTTCCAAACGAAAAAATGTCCAAGAAGTGCAAAGCTGGTAAACCATGTTCCGATAATGAATAAGGCCAATCCTAAGTAATACCAGCCGCTTGCTTTCAGCGGAGCATAGAATGTATAAAGCACTGATGCTTTTCCTGAAATGATCATTACCGTTGCCATTATAGTTCCAATTGTTGTAATCCAAAGGCCAATCCAGGCAAATAGACTTACTTTTGGACCAAAGGCACCCAATGTTTTACTCATGCCGGCAATCAAGAAGGCAAAGATAAAGAAAGCAGTGAAAATAAGAGCTAATAAAACGCCATGTGCCGTCAAGATTTGGTAGTAGTCCAAGAACTTGGGAAGTTGCAAGGAGTCATTTCTGATGAAAACCTGAAGCAAACCACAAAAGGTTCCAATGATAAAAGCAATATAAGCAATCCCGATATTCCATAATGCAAGCTTTCTGTCTTTTACTGCAATCATGGTTCATACACCTCAATCTCTGTAGACATATAGTGATGGCCGGATCCGCAATACTCGTTACAGAGAACTAAGTATTTTCCAGGCTTATCAAAAATATAACTTTTATAGGTAATTCTTCCTGGTACTGCCATCATATTCACTTTTGTGTTGTCAATGGTAAAGCTGTGTACTACGTCTGTACTCGTTAAGGTAAAAATAATTTCTTTTCCGACAGGAACTTTTATATCTGGAGGATCATAGCCGAACGCTTTGGCAACCACTACGACTTCGTACCTGTCTTCATCAATCTGTCGTACACCAGGCTTGTTAAACGGGGCCTGTTCAGTGACTTTCTCCGGATCAATTGTGTCCATACCACCTGCAGGCAGGCATAAAACGGAATCCTTTCCCTCCGCAAAGGCGGCGAACCCGACGATGCTTAAAAACACGGCAAGTGATAAAACACCGAAAATCAACCAAATTTTCTCATACTTATGAAAATGCATAAAGACTCACCTTCTTCACATTTTATCTGGCAACATAAAGGAAATATGTCGCAAACCACATAACGATAATGATAATTCCGACGCCAAAAACACTGACAAGCGTTCCTTTCAGATTTGGCTCCGCACCATGTTTGTTTTTAGCCATATTGACACCCTCCAATGTGCTCATTATTTACTTAAATCGTACTCTTACTGATATTTTGTCACTGTGATAAAAGTCACACTTCAACCCGTTTTCACAGGAACTTCATAAGTACTTCAAAATTTAGACAAAAAGAAAGAGCCGACTATCATTGAGCTGCTCTACTTGGTGGTTTTTAAAACCGGATATCTGAACAAATAAAATAGGCCACGACATGTGTCGTGGCTTTTCATATGAGGGTAATTCCTATTATGCTTGTAGGATATTCAAAACGACTGCAGAAAGTCCAGATTCGCGGGGAAGCCCTCTGTTTTCCTGCTAATTAAATTCGCTAATCCATCCTACAAATGTCCGCAGGACAATTTTCACAATGAATTTCGTCCTTTAGGTACTGAAGGTTGTGGATAACAATTTTTCCGTTATCCATTTTAATCATTCCATCATTCTTTAAGCTGTTTAACAAACGGTTGACAACCTCGCGGCTCATTCCGCAAAAGTTGGCTAATTCTTGGTTTGTAAGCGGGAGATCAATCAGGATCCCATCATTTTTTTTAACCCCATAGCTGTTAGTCATACGGATCAGAGTTGAATAAAGAGCTCCTTTTTTCCCATGCAAAACCAGATCACGGAATTTGGACTGAGTTTGTTGCTGTTGAGTGCCCATCATTTTTAAAAAACCAACGGCAAGGCTCGTGTCAAGAAGGAGCTTCTCCTCCAATTCCTGTTTTCCAATTTTTACAACGGAGCAGTCTTCAATTACTTTTGCTTGGGCTCTATAGGTGGAAAGCCCGCAAAATAGACGGATTTCGCTTATATAATCTCCTTCACTGCAAATACGAAAGGTAATTTCCCTCCCGTCAGGGGTAATTTTTCCAATTTGGACTCTTCCGGAACGGATATAAAAAATACTATCGGCAAGATCACCTTCGCGGAACAAAAAGCTGCCTTTTTTCATCACTTTTTCTTTATGTTCAATCAAAAGGAGATCCTTCAGATCTTCTGAATAATCGTCGTTCATGGAGGTACTCCTTCCATTAGTTAAAAAATATGTTTCAATTATATGTTAATTATAACATGTAAGCGGAAGAATCCATATTGAATCTGTACTTTAGACATACTAAAAATGATAAAACATCTAGATTGGCAATGAAGGGGATGAAGACAGCAGAATCCACTGTATTATAGTCATCAGCAAGAGGCTATTATATGAGGAAAAAAGATATATTTAAGTTGGATTTCATGATGCCTAAGGGAGAGTGTTTTTCTAATTAAAGAGGGAGGATGGTACTTTTAACAGTAAAATATTACTGCACAATTATCCAGAATGATTCGTTTGTTTTGAATAATAAAACTTGATAAATCCCGACAATTTTTATGGGGATTTACTCCCTCTTTTTTAGACTAATTTCGCAAGTTTTGCTGTAAAACGGGCTCCATTTTCATCGGTGGTTTTAAAGGTTCATTTCACTGTTTATTTTTTTCATAAGGGAACGAATATTATTTGAGCCCATCTATTTTTCATTGTTTTATTGACGAAAGCTTCTCTTGAAATAACATCAAAATAGGGAAGAAGACAATTTTGTATACATGTATACAAACAAAGACATACTGTTTACTTTATATGTATACATGTATACAAAAGGGTAAACATGCTGATTTATAGGTATGTGTACAATTAAGGTACACATGTATACAAGTAAACGATACATGTGTACAAGAAAACAATAATGAAAGCATTATTGACCGCAATAAGAAATTCAGGTAATCTTTAATCATACTTATAGAAATTTCCAATTGGTAGTTTCGCAAAAGAAAGGATGATAGTTATATATGGAAAAAACAAGACTTGCAGCGATTGATGTTGGAAATGATTCCTTAAAAGGTATTTTTGGTGAAATGGAGCATGAGATCAATATCCCCAATATCATTGCAAGAGATGTGGAAGACCGTCCGATTATTGGATTGGAAGAATTGGACAATCAAGAACCATTAGATGGATTACATATACGTTTACACTCCCCTTCATTACAAGACAATGGAGCAGTTTACCGCGTAGGACATTTGGCGACGCGGAGCGGGAATGCTACAGAGTTAGATCCGGGAAGTAGTAAATCGGAAGAAGATCAGACACTGGTTATGTTGTTTGCAGCGCTGGCTCTTGACGCGGTGCGTGAAGAGAATAAGAAGGTGTTCAAACGCAGCAACAATGTTGTTGAAGCTACCTACAGTTTAGGCACAGGGCTTCCTTTGAGAGAAGTGAAGGAAGGAAAAGACGTGGGTTACCGCTCTAAATTGCTTGGTTCAGTACACCAGATAGAGTTTTTGGTCACTCCAAAATATCAGGGGATCAAAGTCAATATTAAATTCGAAGAAGTAAAGATATATCCTGAAGGTTTTGCTGCCTTCATCAATTTAGTCATGGATAATGATTTGAAAATCATCAACAAAGACTTGATTGACAAAAGAATCATTATTCAAGATATTGGCGGCTTATCAACAGATATTGCTGTCATTAAGAATAGGAAAGTGGATGATGACCGTGCGCAGGGCTTCAACCTAGGTGTATCTGAATCCCTTGATGCCATTCGCGAGGAGATTCGTTCAAAATATGGTGTTGAACTCGACAGCCGGAGGGATGTTGTAGAGGTCATCACGAAAAAGAATGATAGAAACCACATTATGGTTAAAGGTAGCCGGACGAGCGTCCATGAGATTGTTGACCGCATTCTCTTGGAACTGGCTAAAAAACAATACCGCCACTTAAGAAATGTTTGGCAAAGAAACTCTCAAACAGAGATTGCCTACTTTATTGGCGGAGGATCCATCGTTTTGAAAGATTATTTGAAGGCATTAAATAATAATCTGGATGGGTACAATATCGACTTTTTTGAAGATGAAAAAGAAAGTATCTGGATGATGGCAAATGCCTACTATAAGCTGATCGCTGATTTTGCTAATAAGAATCAAAAAGAGACAAAAGAAGAGAAAAAAGCGGTTAAAAATTAATAGGGTGATACCATGAAGGAAACGGGGATGAAGAGGGGGCAACCAATCACATTCAGGATCCCTTCCGATACGCCTGACCATATTTTGAAGCAGCTGCAAAGATTAAAAGAGACAGAGCGGAGAAACTTCTCGAGTAAAATTGCCTCCATCGTAATGAGTGGAGTCAGCGAAACTTTGACAAAGCAAAGGGAGACGCTCACGATTCCGTTACCACGAGGGCTGACCAAGGAACAGCGCGACTGGCTAAAGCACGAGCATTCGGAAGCGTTGCTCGGAAATATCGTTTACCAATTATTATCCGATCCTGTTAGAGCTGTATCCATCCTGGCATCACTCAACAGCAATGCGCTTGAAATCGATGATGCTCTGTACTTGCAGGAGGAAGCAGCAACGATAGAAGAACATGGTGAAATGGAAGATCCTGAGGAAGATCAGTTTACTGTCAGTAACAGCCACTCATCTGATGTGGATGATTTAGATGGTCTTGATTGGGGTCAAATCAAAATGGATGAAGAATCACAGGATGCGGAGGAAGACGAGTTAGAAGATGATCCATTGGCGGATTTTCTGGCGCAGATGAATAAATAAGGAAAAACAAGAGGGCATGTCGATGGTCCTCTTGTTTTTCTTTGTATCAAGCTCATCAATCTCGTAACACTTTTTATAGAACAAAAAAATAGGAGAAATTTTTTCGAGTATTATTGTTCGTATATGTGTTTCAATGCATCTTTAAATTGCGGCCTAACATTAATATTTGGGCGGATCGCTTTCGCTTTTTCCTCCGCTTCATCGACTGTACTGGCTACGCCTAATTCAAGTAATGTTGCTGTTGCAATGGTACCTGCTCTTCCACGCCCGGTATTGCAATGGAAATAAACATTTTTCCCATTTTCATAGGAATCCATCACTGCATGAATGGCTGCTTTAATAGATTCCACTTGGTTTTCTTCCTCATCCACGATCGGCTGATGGACACTCAATTCGCTGGGAAGCCCGTCCTTCAGCTTGGCTCGTAAATCATAAATGACGTCGATCTTTTCATTTTCCAGGAGCTCTTCAATTGCGTCTACTCCGCCAATAAAAATCCTGCCTGGGATGAGTTCTTCGTATTTCTTTTCTGCCATATGAATCACCTCGTTTAACAGTATACCAGCTTATGATAGTCGTTTCAGATGGGATAAAAGTCCAATGCGGCTTTATATAGAAATCATTATACTATTCAAGAGAAGGAAGTGGATAATGATGACTAAAAAGGCTTTTATCTTGCTATTTGTAGTCTCTATGGTAATGGCTGGCTGTCAACAGGCCGAGAAAAAGGGTGAACAAAAGAAAGAGGAAAAAATGGTTGAAACAACCGCTAAGAAACCAACAGAAAATAGTGAACCATCTTACAGCTTAATTGGTAAGGAAATCGAAGAAGAGCCGGCTGGGGAATTATTCCAAAAGCATATAGGCAAAAAAGAATTGAGTGATGATAATGCGTATTCTAAAGCAGCCGATGAAGCCGTCTCCGAATATATAAAAGGAATAAAAAGTCAGGATACAAAAGAGTGGAGCGCCGAGGAGTGGGCACAATCAATCATTGTGAATCTTCGTACTGGTGTAAAGGAAACCCTACAGCCGATTAAAGATTTTGAAGTAAAGTATAACGAACTTAAGTTGCCTGACGGAAGGCTTCTTCAAGATGTCAGTGAGGAAGAGCTTAACGAAAAGGCTGAGGAAGTGAATGTTGCTGTATTGATTGATGCCAGCGGAAGCATGAATGCTGATGTTCCGGGTGGAAATAAAATGGCCTTGGCAAAATCAAGTATCAAACAATTCTCTGAAAGCCTAGCCGACAATGTCAATGTATCCCTGTCTGTTTTTGGGCATAAAGGGACAGGTTCAGATCAGGACAAAAAGCTGTCATGTGAAAGTATTGAAACGGTGTATCCATTAAAGCCTTATGATCAGAAGGAGTTTACTAAGGCATTAGAGCAATTCAATGCAAGTGGATGGACGCCCCTTGCATCAGCCATACAGCATGCAGAAAACGAGTTGAAAGCTGCAAGCAGTGAACAGGCAAAAACACTTATATATGTTGTAAGTGATGGTGTGGAAACCTGCGATGGAGATCCTGTCCAAGCAGCGAAGGACGCCATGAAAGCAATGACAGACGTGCAAATCAATATTATCGGTTTTGATGTTGATAACGAAGCTGATCGCCAGTTAAAAGAAGTGGCGAGTGCAGGTGGCGGAGAGTATACATCAGTGAAGAATAAGCAGGAACTGGACGAAGAAATCACGAAAAATTGGAAAGAGCGCCTGAGCAAAACCACCTGGCGCTTTTGGTTGGCAGGTAATATCAATAACATCAACTGGGCATCTGTTGGAATGTCCAACGAACTTCGGGGCCTTGAGAACGATCAGATCACTTCGCGCAATAGGGAGCTTGATCGTATGAATGCTGCCTTGACCTTATTGTTGAGCAATGATTTGATTGACTTTGACACGGAGACTGCCATCTCGGATATTCTATATGAACGGACAGCTGCCATCAAAGATTATGCAAATGAGGTTATATCAGAAAAACATAATGAAATTTTTGATACTGCGGACAGTTTGAAAGAGAAAGTGGACCATTTAACCAAGGATTTGGATCTATAAAATAACAGCAAAAAAGTCAGCGGCTTATGCTGACCTTTTTGCTGTAAATAAAATATTGGCGCTAGCCAATCGATTCCGTACTAATACCCCAATCCATGAAGCAAGTGCCGCTTTAATCAACCCTACAATGATGAATTGAGGAGCAAATCCTCCGAGAAGGGCTGCGCCCCAGCTCAAGTCGGCAGCGACTTTTAACCAGACCGCTCCAAAGCTCAATGTAATCAGCATGCCTATTGTGTTGGCCACCATGGCATTGACAAAGTTTAAGGATGTTTTCTCCAAATACCATCCGATAACAAAAGCGGTCGGGATGAATCCGACGATAAATCCCCCTGTTGGTCCAATAATGACGGAAACTCCTGCAGAAAAACCTGCAAATACAGGAATGCCGACTGCACCAAGTAGTATGTAAAGAAGAACAGAGATTGTACCGTAAGTTGATCCCAAAATCGTTGCGGCTAATCCGATAGCCAGCGTCTGTCCTGTAATTGGAACGAGCGGTAATGGGATGGTGACTTGAGCCAATACCCCGATAATGGCTGCAAACAGCGCAGTTATAATCATCATTCTTAGTTTTTGCTGTTCTTGAAGCATAATGACCCTCCAGTTGTTAACTTTTATTTAATATAGTTAACAATACTAATTTATGATTAAATGGCCAATTTGTCAAACTATTTTTCCAATTCGTTTGTAGGAAAAAAGGAAAAAACTTTTATAACAAATTTGTTGACCAAAAGTAGGGCGATATAATAACATATATAATTATATTGCATACATTAATAAGACCGAGGTGGTACAAAGAATAATAGTTATTCATTTTGTAAGCGGTAGCAAAGTGTTTTCGGGCATTGGAGCATGTTATTGATCTAGGTTACATTATAGAAAAAGCTGGTCATTCTACTTCAATTTTTATTGAAGTCATTTTTAAAACATTTTAATGAAATGACGTTTCAATTAATGAAATAAAGATGCGTTGATAAGTTTTACCCAACTGAATTTATATTTAAATGGGGAAAGAGGGTTCAATAAGTGGAATCTTTATTAAGTAAAAAGGTAAAAAATGTGGAGATACCTACGCTTAGAAAATTTTTTAACATGTTGTCAGATTATCCTGAGGTGATAAATCTTACAGTGGGGCTGCCTGATTTTCTAACGCCAACGCATATTAAGGAGGCTGGTAAGGAAGCTATCGATCATAATAAAACCACTTACACGAATCAGGCAGGTATACTTGAATTAAGGAAAGCTGCCAGTGATTATGGCAGGATTAAGTATGGATTGGATTATGATCCTCAAAGTGAAATTATTATCACAAATGGAGCGAGTGAAGCCCTGGATATCAGCTTTAGAACGATATTGGATGAGGGTAGTGAAGTTCTCCTGCCGGCTCCGGTATACCCGGGCTACGAAGCACTAGTTACTTTAAGTGGTGCTGTTCCGATTTTTATGGATACCTCCCCATATGGTTTTAAGATTACGCCGGAGTTATTGAAAAAGCATATAACAGACAAAACGAGATGTCTAGTTCTAACAAATCCATCTAATCCGACGGGTGTATTGCTAAAGGAAGAGGAATTAAAAGAAATAGCTGCTTATATCAGAAATAAAGATATTTTTATCATTACCGATGAAATTTACAGTGAATTAACATATGGCGATCATTTTGTCTCTTTTGCGACATTGCCCCATATGCGAGAGAGGACAATTGTAATTAATGGACTGTCTAAATCCCATGCGATGACTGGTTGGAGAGTCGGATTCACATATGCGCCTTCATATTTAACAGAACAAATGGTAAAGGTTCACTACTTTAATACAGTTTGCGCCAGCACGATCAGCCAATATGGGGCTCTAAAAGCCTTGACTGACGGAATAGACGATGCGATTAAGATGAGGAATGAATATGAAAGAAGAAAAGAGTATACGTTTAAACGGTTGACAGGCATGGGCCTTGAGACCGTGCATCCAGAAGGTGCCTTCTATATGTTTCCGTCTATTAAACATTTAAAAATGAACTCTTATGACTTTGCTGTCAAAATGATAGACGAGGCGAAGGTAGGAGTTGTTCCGGGAAATGCCTTCTCCAAATATGGAGAAGGGTATGTCAGAATCTCCTATGCGTATTCGATGGAGCATTTGGAAAAAGGACTTGATCGGATGGAAGCTTTTATAACAAAGATTAACAATAGATAATGTTCGATAGGTTTGTGGAAATGATGGTGAATATAATGAAGAAAAGAGTGGAAAATTCATGCTATCAGGTGGTCAAATAGTTGTTGAGGTAATGAAAAAAGAAGGCGTTAAAAAAGCATTTTGTGTACCTGGAGAGAGTTATTTAGGTGTGATTGATGCGCTTTATGAGCATCCGGAAATTGAGCTTATTTCTACCCGTCACGAGGGAGGTGCGTCATTCATGGCGGAAGCTTATGCGAAAGCTTCCGGAAAAGTAGGGGTTTGTATGGCGACAAGGGGACCTGGTGCAACGAACCTATCAATCGGCCTTCACACTGCTATGCAGGATTCTACTCCTCTTGTTGCGTTAATTGGTCAAGTAGAACGTCCGTTTAAAGGGAAGGAGGCCTTTCAGGAGGTTAAATTCTCCGAGTATTTCAGCCATCTTTGCAAATGGGCCGTGGAAATTGATTCTGTGGAGAGGATTCCTGAGATACTTCATCGGGCTTTTTATACTGCCCGTTCCGGCCGCCCTGGCCCTGTGGTTGTATCGCTCCCACATGATATGTTAGAAGATACGATGGAATATGCAGAAGGGACTGTATATGATTATGAAGCTCCAGAGGCAAGCGAAGAAGTTGTCAAAAGAGTAATTGAGAAGCTTAACGATGCTAAGCAACCGATCGTTATCGCGGGCGGCGGCGTGATTGCAGCAAAATCATCGGAAGAACTTGCTCGTTTTGCCGAGTTGATGAATGTACCGGTAGCCACAGCTTTCCGCAGGTTCGATGCATTTCCTAATGATCATGTAAACTATGCTGGCTGGCTTGGGTTTGGGTCAGATAAAAAGCTTCTGAACTATATTAAGAATGCGGATGTTGTCCTGTCTATTGGAAACCGCTTCTCTCAGGTGACAACCCAAGATTATACGTTGATTGGTGATCAGGCAGAAATTATCCAGGTCGATATCGATCAGAGTATGATTGGTAAGGCATATCCTGCGAAGCTGGGCGTTATTTCTGATGCGAAACGGTTTTTGCAAAAATGTTTGGAGCTCATAAAGCCTGTGGAAGATGAGATGAGAGAAAAGATGGTGAAAGATTGTCACGAAGCTTATTTGCTTTCTTCTACCCCTCCTGAACCAGCAGCAGAAGCCGACTATGCAGAAATGAATGCAGTTGTAGCTGAATTGCTGGGGGAAGCGACGGAAAACACGATTATTACGAGTGATGCTGGAAACTTTTTCGGATGGATTTCTAAATACTTCCGTTTCACAAATGGAAATAGATATATCGGTCCTACCTCAGGTGCGATGGGCTACGGTCTTCCGGGTGCCATTGGAGCTAAAGTAGCATGTCCTGATAAAAGAGTGATTTCATTTTCTGGTGATGGCGGATTCATGATGACAATGCAAGAGCTCGAAACAGCTGTCCGCAACAATATCCCTGTCATAGCCATTGTAGTAAACAACAATATGTACGGAACCATACGTGCCCATCAAGAAAAGCATTTTCCGCAAAGGGTTGTGGCTACAGGGTTAACGAATCCGAATTTTGCAGACATGGCAAAACTTTTCGGCTGTCATGGAGAACAGGTTCGAACCAATGAGGATTTTCTTCCTGCGTTTAGAAGAGCTGTTGACAGCGGGAAGCCTGCATTAATTGAAGTTATTACAGATCCAAAATTGCTATCAGCAAGTGATGCAATGCAAAAAACGCAAGCAACTCAATAAGATTTTTACAACAATGATGCACCAAGTGGAGAAATAAAAGTCCACTTGGTGTTTTTTCGTATTGGTTGGAAACGGTCTTGCCTGTTTTTCGTGCTATAATGATTAAACTGACTTTATGAACGTTTTTACTGTTTTCAGAAGGAGGGATTTCATGAATCAAAGCGTAGTAAAGGCTTTAACATTACTGGATTTATTTTCTGAGAATGACTTGGAACTAACTTTAAATGAACTTGCAGAAAGGTCTGGTATGCCGAAACCGACAGTATACCGCTTGCTTTCGTCATTAGAATATATGGGCTTTTTAACGAAAAGTAAGAACAGTATACATGATGTACGGTATCAGTTGGGAATCAAGCTTTTAGAATTGGGAGGGCTTGTTGCAGATGGATTGGAGTTAAGAAAGAGTGCTCTTCCACATATGCAATTGCTGCAGTCCGAGATTAACGAAACCGTCCATCTCGTTATTCGGGATGGAGATGAAGCCGTTTATATTGAAAAAGTGGAAAGTAACCAGGCTGTACGACTATATACACGGGTAGGAAGAAGATCGCCCTTGTATCTTGGCTCTGGACCGCAACTGCTGTTGGCCTATTTATCAAAGTCGGAACGTGAAGAAATCATTAATAATATGAACTTTCACCAAGTGGCTGAGAATACAATCATGAACAAGGAAGATCTGTATGGGAAAATTGAAGACATTAGAGAACAGGGCTACTCTCTAAGTTATAGTGAACAGGATGCCGAGACATTTGGTATTTCCTATCCGGTTTATGACCATACAGATCGTATAGTAGCAGCTTTAAATGTAAGCGGCCCAGCGTCGCGATTTCATGGAGCCAACAGGAAGCATATGAAAGTAAAAACGAAAGAAGCAGCAACGAAGATTTCAACTGATCTTGGTTATATGCCGAATAGGGAATATAAGACATGAGGAAAAGCACTTATGAAATGATGATAAACCAGGAAAAAGCATGGCGCATTCTATAAAAGAATGGACCATGCTTTTTGTACGTCGCTAAACGATCGCTTCCGCTTTTCTGTTTACCAACCAGGGATGACAGATCCCTTGTATTTGTCTTCGATGAACTTCTTGATTTCATCAGATTGGTAAATATCTAGGAATTTTTTGATTGCTTCATCATCTTTATCTTCTGCTCTGGCAGCGACAACGTTCACCCATGGAGAGTCCTTTTCTTCGATAAAGATGGAGTCTTCAGTTGGAACAAGACCGGCTTCAATCGCGTAATTGGAGTTGATGGCCGCTCCTTCCAAGTCATCCAGTTGGCGTGGAATTTGGGCAGCTTCCAATTCCACAAATTCATAATCGTTTTTGTTTTCTTTAATATCTTTGACGGATGGCGTCTCTCCAGCGCCTTCCTTAAGCTTGATCAGACCTGCCTTTTCAAATATAAGAAGGGCACGCCCGCCATTTGTTGGGTCATTCGGTAAACCGATTTTTCCACCTTTTTTAAGATCTTTGACATCCTTTACTGTGTTGGAATAGACGCCCATTGGAGTGATGATGGTGTTTCCAACTGGTACGATATCATAGTTACGGTCTTTTTTCTGCTTGTTCAAATAAGGTTCGTGTTGGAATACGTTTAGATCAAGATCTCCTTGAGACAATGCATCATTTACGATTAGATAGTCAGAGAAAGTTTTAATTTCAATATCTAAATCTTTTTTTGCAGCCAGTTCTTTCACTTGTTCCATAATCTCTTCATGCTCGCCGGCTGTTACACCTACTGTTAGCTTTCCGTCACTAAGCAATCCCTCGGCGGCTTTTTTGTCTTTATCTGCTGTTTCGTTTTTGCTTCCGCCACATGCGGCAAGGGCTGCAATTAGCAAAATAAATAAGCTGGATAATACCCACTTTTTCATGATTCAATTCCTCTTTTCTTAGTATAATGATCTATTTTTAATGAAACATAATAGCATATAGAGATAATACAGGTGCTATCCTTTTTAGTCCTTTTTCATGGAGGCAGCCAACCGGTTGCCCAAAGACTGCAATCCTTGTACTAGAATGATTAAAAGAATAACTGTTACGTACATGACATCGACTTCATAGCGAAGGTGTCCGTATCGGTATGCCAGGTCACCAAGTCCGCCTCCGCCGACAAGACCTGCCATTGCTGTTGCACCAATCAGGGAGATGGTCGCAATCGTTAGGCCTAGAACGATAGAAGAGCGAGACTCTCTCACAAGTACATGCCAGATGATATGCCTCGTTTTGATTCCCATTGCTTCATACGCTTCGATCACACCTCGGTCAACCTCTAGCAAGGCAGTTTCCATTAATCTGGCGATATACGGTGCTGTGTAGATGACGAGTGGAACAATTACCCCTTTTACACCGATTGAAGTGCCAACTAGAAATTTCGTAAAAGGAAGGATGAAAAATAATAAAATAATAAATGGGACGGACCTGATGATGTTGATAATAATATTTAAGAGTCCGAAGACAAACTTATTGCTTAGCGCTTTTCCTGGTCTTGTCAAGACAAGGAGGATTCCCAAAGGCAGACCAATCAAAATCGCAATTCCAAGCGAGATTCCGGTCATTTGGAAGGTTTGAAGGATAGCTATCCAAATATCTTCGCCCCAATTATCAAGAAACTCTTGTATCTGCGTCATTGATCTTCACACCTTCCACTTTCACTTGATTATTTTCCAAAAACTGGATGGCCTTTTTAATTTCGGCGGGATTGCCTTTAAAGTGGACAACAAGTTGTCCGAATGCTTCGTTTTTCAATTGGGTAATATTTCCTGATAAGATGTTTGGATAAATGTCGAATTTTTTACTTACCAGAGCAAGCGCAGGTTCTCCAGATGATTTTCCAAAGAAGGAGAGCGTAGCAACCTGGCCAGTTTGATTTAAGCTTGTAAGAATATCAGCAGGAATCTTATGGGAAAATAGGCTATTAACAAATTTTTTTGTTGTTGCATGTTTCGGATCTGTGAAAATATCTTTTGTCTTTCCTTCTTCAATCACTTCACCGTTTTCCATCACTGCAACATGGTCACAAATTCGCTGGATGACATTCATTTCATGTGTAATCAATAAAATAGTGATTCCGAGTTCTTTATTGATTTTTAGCAGCAAATCTAGAATGGCTTCTGTTGTATCTGGATCAAGGGCGCTTGTCGCTTCATCACTTAAAAGAATTTCTGGTTCATGGGAAAGGGCTCTTGCAATAGCTACCCTCTGTTTCTGTCCCCCAGACAATTCTGCGGGGTAGGCTTTGTGCTTTTCATCCAAGCCGACGATTTTTAAGTATTTTTCAACACGCTCTTCCACTTCTTTTTTACTTAGGCCGGTAAGCTTCAACGGTAAGGCGATGTTATCATATACGGTAGCTGTTTTTAAAAGGTTAAAGCCTTGGAAAATCATTCCGATATCACCGCGTGCTTTGCGGAGATTACTTGTTGATAGCTTTGTCAGATCCACATCTTTTACAATAACTGATCCTGTATCAGGCTTTTCTAACAAATTCACACAACGGATCAGTGTGCTTTTTCCAGCGCCGCTATAACCGATTACGCCATATATTTCACCTTTTTTGACAGAGAGGGATACATCTTTCAATGCATGAATAGCTCCCTGTTTACCGTTAAAAGTCTTTGAGATCCCCACTAGTTCAATCATTTTGGTCTTGCTCCTTTCATAAAAATCAACGAAACAATGTATCATCTGATGGAAAGTCTTGATTCTAGTGTAATCCCTAAGCCTTATAAAAAGGCGGCGTAGCTATGGTACAGCATCATCCGCTTGACACTTTTAGGCATGTATAAAAGGATACCGTCCAACCCAGGCTATAGCGATCCATCAAGCTTCTTTCTCTATTATCACGTCAGGAGTTGCTCTATGTCTAGCTTCAGCGCCTATCGCCTAGCAAACTTCGCACCTCCTCCGATACGATAAGTCAACATCGCTCCGACGGACAGGACGTCCTAGTGCAAGCGAAGCGACAGGATGTCGCGTTTTGAGCCTGCCACTTCGTTCCGCGTGTTTCCTTTATCTCGTCGAAGGCACTCCAGTCTGTACGTCGATAAACAGGCGCTTTCACATTTCTAACTGTCTAGCTCCAGCGCTCAGCGACTAGCAAACTTCGCGTCTCTTCCTACGATAAGTCAACATCGGCTCCTTCGTCGCCGTGTTTCCTTTATCTCGTCAGAGGCACTCCAGTTTGTACGTCGCTAAACGAGCGCTTCCGCTTTTCTAATTACCATCCTGGAATAACTGAACCTTTGAATGTTTCGTCAATGAATTCTTTCACTTTATCAGACTGATATATATCTAGAAATTTCTTGATTGCTTCATCATTTTTATCTTCTGTTCTTGCAGCTACAACATTCACCCATGGTGAATCTTTAGGTTCAATAAAAATGGAATCTTCCGATGGTGTGAAGCCTTTTTCAATGGCAAAGTTTGTATTGATCGCGGCAGCATCTAGCTCGTCCAATTGAACTGGAATTTGTGCTGCTTCAAGCTCAATAAATTCGTAGTCATTTTTGTTTTCGTTAATATCTTTGATGGTGGCAGAAGCGCCGACGCCATCTTTCAATTTAATCAAACCAGCTTGTTCAAACAGGGTAAGGGCACGCGCGCTGTTTGTTGGGTCATTGGGCAAACCGATTTTAGCACCTTTTTTCAACTCTTTGGCATCTTTCACTTTTGAAGAATAGATTCCCATGGGGAAGTTTACAACATTTCCAACATCAACAAGGTCCAAATCGCGGTCTTTTTTAAATTGGTCTAGATAAGGAACATGTTGGAAAACGTTCAGATCTAATTCTTTTTGTGCCAAGGCTTCGTTGACCATTGGATAGTCAGTGAAAACTTTAACGTCAATGTCTAAATCTTCATCCGCTGCAAGCTCTTTTACCTTTTCCAGGATTTGCTCATGCGGCCCGGCTGTAACCCCTATGGTCAGCTTTCCGTCGCTAAGAAGGCCTTCCGCTTTTTTGTCTCCGCTAGCTTTTTCTTTATTGCCTCCGCCGCAGGCTGCAAGAGTGACGATTGCCAATATCAGTAAACTGGATAATAACCACTTTTTCATATTGATTTCCTCTTTTCATTGTATACTAATCTCTTTAATCAAGTTTATTTCAGTCCGAAAACAATGTTGATTCCAATTCATATAATCTTTCGTGCTTCCATGCTCCTCCCTTCGGTGTTTCGAGTGGAAATCTCTGTGAATTAAAAAAATGCCTCTCGCAAAGAGAGGCATGGATAGACACGAAAGCATTCACGCACTCTCTTATCTTTCAAAATACAACGTATTTTGCAGGATTTAGCACCTGTTCCTGTTTAGTACAAACAAGAATGGTTGCCGGGTTTCTCAGGGCCAGTCCCTCCACCGCTCTTAATAAGAGATTTCCAAATGAAATTGTTATAAACGATAATATACTCATACATAAGAATTGTCAATGCTATTTCGGAATAATTTTTTCAAACTTTTGCAGCTCTAATTTATGGATCATTTGCAGGATTTCACTGATCAGCAAAACAGCATTTTCTGTTTCAAACCAATTGGTCAATGACTGTGCGTGTGCAAGGTCATCTCGTAGCAGCTCTACTTTCCGCATCCATTTCTCCGCTGACTTTTTCGAGGAAGTAAATAAATTTTCTCTTAGAGAAGCATCTTCCAAGACTACTGTTTTCTTGTCCGCAAATTGTGTGCAATCTATTGAGTCTATCTCTATATTCTTTTCTTTTCGCTTCTCATAAAGGGCCTCTATTTTCTTTACGCGTCTTTCTGTTAATAGGTTTTTCCACTCTTCTGATGGATGATGTACTCGAATAACATTTGCCATTTCACTTTCCAAAAGGGTTACCAAGCCGAAGAGTAACATTCGGACAGGCGGTTTTTGCAAATCAGCCTTTGTGATAAGTAAGTCGATTGTAGAATCCGACATTAAAAAAAGACGCTCTTTACCTTCCATCAATGCGAATATATCGATTAACGGAGTATTTGTAGCGACTATGTCACTAGTATTGAAGCGAATAAGGTTTTCTTCAATGGTATTTGAGTTGTAATTATATTGTTCACGATCCAAATAGCCAATTACTTTATTCTCCTCTTTGAATCCGACAACATTAAAATTATATGTTTCAAAAAACATCCGGATGATATCATGAGTGTCTTGGTTATTGACGGTTAGCAAAGGAACAGCGATATGTGAAGCGAGAAAATAATCATTAAACAATTTGATATTTACCATATATATGTACACCACGTTTCGATTATATCAACATGATTTTACCCAATTATAAGATTTAGGGCCAATTTCCAGTCAAAAGTGACTTAAAATAACCGATTCTGACTAAAATTGCTTACAAATCAACAGTTATTACTGAACCGACTGGTTGGCATACAGAAAAATTACTAACTATTTTTTGTATTTTGATTTATAATGTATATGGATATATGTAATTTGATTTTATTTTTATATACATCATTGTAGGAAGGAGCACCAAAATGTTAACTGATACTAAGAAAAAAGTTCAAGACTACATTGAAGAAAACCAAGATGAACTCATCGAGGCCATTGTCAAAGCGGTTCAAATTCCGAGCGTCATTGGCGATGAAAATGCCATGGCAGAATATATGAAGAAAAGGTATGAAGAAATCGGTCTGAAGGTTATCGAGGTTCAACCTGAATATGAAAAGGTTCAAGATCATCCAGCATTCTGCAGCTCTGGACTTCCATTTGAAGGCAGAAAAAACATTATCGGGGTTTGGGAAGGTAATGAGGATGCGCCTTCATTAACATTAAATGGTCACATGGATGTTGTTTCACCGGAACCGGTCGAAAATTGGACAAAAGATCCATGGGGCGGCGAAATCGAAGGGAATAAATTGTACGGGCGCGGTTCCGGAGATATGAAAGCCGGGCTAATGGCCAATTGGTTTGCTTTGAAAGCGCTATTGGATTTGGGAATCAAGCCAAAAGGCAAAGTCCTGCTTCAAAGTGTGTTAGAGGAAGAAGCAGGAGGCGCAGGTGGAACACTTTCGTGTTTGGAGGACGGCTTTGTGACTGACGGTTTCATCGCGACTGAGCCTCACTCTTTAAGACTGACTGTTGCACATGCGGGAGTGTTGTATTTCAGGGTGAAAGTAGTTGGTAAAACAGCTCACGCGGGCATGGCTCATTTAGGTGTGAATGCTATCAGCAAAATGTACAAGGTCTACAATGCACTTGAACAGCTCTCAGAGAAGAGGGCGAAAGAGGTTTATTTTGAACTTTTCCATAAAGGCTCCGGACAGTCCGTCCACATGAACCTCGGCACGCTGGTGGGGGGAGACTGGGTATCCAATGTTCCTGGAGAAGCAGTGCTTGAGTGCAGAATCGGCTTTATCCCGTCTGAAACACGCGCTGGAATCAAAGAACTGATTGAAAAGACGGTGCAAGATGCGATAAAAGGCGATGAATGGCTTGAAGAGCATCCTCCGGAAATAGAGTGGTACGGCTGGACGGCAGAGGCCTGGAATCAGGATCCGGAAGCCCCTTATGTACAAGCCTTCAAAAAGACTGCCGAAGGTGTATTGGGAAGAGAAGTTGAAATTGGCGGAAGAGCTGCCGGAAACGATGCCCGTTTTACTCCATATTTTGATAAACCTGGACTCGTTTTTGGTCCAAGATGCTCCAATATGCATGGTCCAGACGAGTATGTTGAAATCGACAGTGTCATCGACACAGCGAAAGTATTTGCCGCCCATATCGTTGATTGGTGTGGAGTAGAAGAGGATTGATTCATAGTCCATGACGATATGCTATAAAAATAGATTGCTGATAGACAGACTGCTTAAAAACCCCAAGCCAAACGGCTTGGGGCGTTGTGTTTGATAATAATGATATTAGTTAAAAAACATTTTATAGACGAAAACCGTGACTACTCCAACTCCAAAACCGATCAGGACCCTCATAGCTTGTTTCAATCTCGATGCCTCCCTTCCAAAAAAACCCCATAAGTCAATCCATCATCCGTTTTCGATAGACCATCACCGTTAACGCGGAAATGATGATAATCCAAATAGTGATAATTCCCAAGTTTAAAAGGATATCAGCAAAACCTGCGTTCGCTTCCACCTTAATCGCAACTTCAAGAAGTTGGACGTTCGGCAGATATTCAGCCACTTTCAGCACCGGGTATTTTTCTGCCAATGCTGTGATAAATGTTCCGAACGAAAAAATGATCATGATGGGCAAAACGAGAACAGACGCTTCCATGACAGACTTTGCATATAAGCCTAATAATGTCCCTAAGCCGATATAGAACAATGATGAAAGTACAATAGCGACAGTCACAATTCCAATGTTTTGTGGGCTGTATTCCGAGAAAAGGGCACTTAGGAGAATAACGAAAATTGTCAACAGGAACGACAATAAACTCTTCCCGCTTAAAATTTCAGCTGTACTTGCAGGTGACAACATCAAGCCCCTTAAAGTGTTCTTCTCTTTTTCTTCTGCAATTAGGCAGCTTTGAACAAAGGTTGCAACCATCGCAAACGCCATGTTAAACACCATATAATGGGATTCAATGGAGTTTACACCCATACGCCCATAAATAGCGGCCATGATCGGCGGCAAAAAAATGACGACTGAAACAGCCATATTCCTTGAAAAATCCTTATAATCTTTTAATAAAATTGCATTTACTCGTTTCCATGAAAATGTCATGCCAGTTTCCTCCCTGTCACTTGAATGAAGATATCGCCTAATGTCGGCTCATTTGAATGAATGCTTGCCACTTGATCTGATTTCATCAACTCATATAGTTGCTGCGCGCCTTCCGAACCTGCCGGAATAATGATTTTCTGTTCGTTTGACATTTCCACTGTGATTGTTGCGTCAGAATATTGTTTCTTCAGTCTATTAGGGGTATCCAACAATTGAATTTTTCCTTTATTTAAAAATGCAATGCGATCACAAAGGGTATCCGCTTCGTACATATCATGTGTCGTTAAAAATATAGTCGTTCCTCTATCATTCAGTGCTCGTAAGCCTTCATATATATGAAACGTGTTTGTCGGATCCAAAGCTGATGTTGGCTCATCCAGAAAAAGAAGCTCTGGTTCATGAAGCAGTGCACGCGCTAATATGACCCGCTGTGTCATTCCCTTTGATAATGCAGAAACCCTTTTATTTTTATCCTTCTTCAAATTGACAGTTGAAAGAGCTTCTTCAATTCTTGAGCGGGGAACATCATATAAATCACAATAAAGTTTTAAATTGTCAAGAATTGACAGCCTTTCATATAAACCGCTGTTATCGGTTAATACGCCAAATCGTTTCCGATAATCAGAATTTTTTAACTTAGAAACAGGTTCTCCGAAAACGGCTGCCGTTCCATCCGTTGGATTCATTTGCCCTGTTAAAATTTTAATTGTTGTTGTTTTGCCTGAACCGCTTGGTCCTAAAAAGCCGAAGATTTCTCCTTTCTTGACTTGGAAGTCGACACCCTCAAGCGCAGGTTGATTAGAGAAGGTTTTAACCAAGCCCTTCACCTCGATAATATTTTCCATTTTCTCCACCTCGAATGTTGTTGTTTAATCCGTTCGTTATCTTCAGATTACAGGGAAATAAACAATGAGGCATCAAAAAATCAACGAAAAGAGCTTTTCACAAGGTGAACGGAGTAGATTCGATGTTGAATAAATTCAACGGTCGCACATCTAAAATGAAAAATAACTGCGAATGGTGTAATTTGACGTCTCAAAAGATTGGTTATGAAAATTATTGTCGAAGTATTTCCCAAGAAATAATTGTTTTTTCTACATTATTTGAGCCCAAGCATTTCTTTCAATACAGCCATTTTCGACTTTGACAGGGGGATGCTTGATCTATTAGCGTCCTCCAAAACAAGGCTATAGCTGTTCCTTGTCCAAGTAATCACTTCACGAACTTTTTGCAGGTTGACGATATAGGAGCGATGGCACCGAAAAAAACCAAAAGGTAATAATCGATTTTCCAATTCTTGCAGAGTAAAGTCGCTTGGGAAAGCCTCACCTTTTATATGTAGAAAGGATTGTCCTTCTCTGCCTTCAATATAATCAATTTCAGGGGGATTGAAGAGAACGATTTTATCTTTGACCTTAGTCGGGATTTTTTTAAACTGAACGGGTTGTTTCAAATCAGTTTGTTGTTCCCCTTCAAATTGATGCTCAGAGGTGCTAGAGTCGTCGCTTTCGATGTGAATAGGAGATAATCCGTTACTACCAAGTTTATACACCTCGTCCGCAGTTGTGACTGCACTTTCCATATTATCTGTTAGAATTAGGACTGCTTTGCCTACATGCCGGAGCTTTTGAAGGAGAGACAGAAATATTTGTTTGGATTCCAAATCCAAATTTTGATGAGGCTCTTCCAAAATATAAATGGCGGGATTTTGCAAGAGGAGGCAGGCAAATTGAACTCTTTTGCTCTCTGAATAGGATAATTTATCAATCCTTAATTTCCTTTTATGGTCAAGATGAACTGCTCTTATTGCTTGGTCAGTGCTTTGATTCGATGCATATAAATTTTTTATAAAATGGAGCATTTCTTCAATTGAAAGACGTTCATACAATGCTACGTCTAAAAATAAAAAGCCGATATTCTTAGTGGGGTGCTTCAAAAGGTTTTGGCCAATGTGGATCTCCCCATGAGAAAGCCCTGTTTTGCCAAGCAGTAGATTGATGATCTGTTCTCTGACATTTACGCTGGAATAGAGGGCAGTGACTTGGCCGGGAGTGACTAACAAGTTAAAGGAAGGGAAGATGATTGTATCATTCACTCTTTTTTCAGCATCCATAAATTGTAATTTCATTACGAATCCTCATTTCTTCAAACTATATACATCGCATTATATCAAAAAAAGAAACAGCCCAAGCCGATAGATTCAGCTTGGGCTGTAAAAAATGTGGAAATTTGATATCGATAAACAGGCGCTGCCACTTTTCTATTAATCTTCCACCAAAGGGTATACCCCATCCTTATCATGAGTTTCTCTTCCAGTAAGCGGTGGATTGAACACGCAGATCATTCTCATGTCTTTAGTCGCCCTTAAATAATGCTCATCATTTTTATCAAGAGCATACATTGTTCCATCTTTAATTGGATATACTTTTCCGTCTGAAACGGTTTCAATTTCACCTTCGCCACCGACACAATAGACGGCTTCCAGGTGGTTTTTATACCAAATATGTGTTTCCGTTCCAGCGTATATAATTGTGTCATGATAGGAGAAGCCCATGTTGTCATCTTTTAATAGTAGGCGGCGACTTACCCAGTTATCAGCCTTAACTTCATGATCTGTTCCAATTATTTCTTCCAATGTTCTAACAATCATTCTCTATCACCCTGTTTTAATTATTTAGAGCAGCTTTAATGCTGTCCTCTACGATATGAAAGCCTTTTTCGAGTCCTTCCTGGTCAATGATTAGAGGAGGTAGAAACTTGAATACTTCTCCTTCAGGCCCGGAAGTTTCCATAAGCAATCCTCTTTTAAACGCCTCTTGGCATATAAGCTCCGACATTTCCCCACTCTCGCATGCTGCACCTTGCATCAGGCCACGTCCTCTTTTTTCAGCATTCAGTTTAGGGTACTCATGGATGATGTAGTCTAGGAATGAGGTGACCATTTCCGCTTTTTGGGCTATTTCTTGAGAGAATTTGTTTGTTTCCCAGTAGGTCAATGCTTCTGCGGCCGCGATGAAAGCCAGATTGTTTCCGCGAAAAGTTCCGTTATGCTCGCCAGGCTCCCAAATATCGTAGTCACTTTTGATAAGGGTCAAAGCCATGGGCAGCCCATAGCCGCTTACGGATTTCGACAGGCAGACGATGTCTGGAGTGATTTCCGCAGGTTCAAAACTAAAGAAAGTCCCAGTTCTGCCGCAGCCTGCCTGCACATCATCAATGATCAACAATATATCGAATTCTCTGCATATTTTTTCTATACTTCTCAGCCATTCATAGCTTGCAGCATTGATTCCGCCTTCACCTTGGACAGTCTCTAAAATCATGGCTGCCGGAAGATCGACGCCGCTGCTGCTATTTTTCAAAAAGGCTTTGATATAGTCGATGGAGTTTGTGTTATCCACATAATTGTCGAATGGCATGAAAACAGTATGATTTAATGGGATGCCGGCTCCGTTTCTTTTCGAAGCATTTCCTGTCACAGACAGGGAACCGATAGTCATCCCATGGAATCCGTTTGTAAAACTGATGACTGTATTCCGGCCAGTCACTTTTCTAGCGATTTTTAATGCGCTCTCTACGGTATTGGTCCCTGTTGGGCCGGGAAACATTATTTTATAATCTAGGTTTCTCGGTTTTAAAATGATCTCATTAAATTTTTGAAGAAATTCTCCCCGAGCAACCGTAGCCATATCCAGGCTGTGTGTGATGGCGTCCTCTTCAAGATAATGAATAAGGAGCTTTTTCATTTTTTCATTATTATGCCCATAGTTGAGAGCACCTGCACCAGCAAAAAAGTCGATATATTCCTTATCATTGATATCCCATAATTTGTAGTTCTTGGCTTTTTTAAAGACGGTGGGAAAGCTACGGCTGTAGCTTCGGACTTTCGATTCAAATAGTTCAAAAACATCCATGGCAATAGCGGGCTTGTCAGTAATAGTCGACATAAATCTACACATACCTCCAGAAAATTTTTTATTTCAATGGCCCAATTCGATACGCAATTTCTGCTTCATGGGAAGGATCTGGAAATTGATCTTCGCTGAAGCATTCATACTTCGTATACTCCGTTTCTAGTTTGTTTGCCAGTCCTTTAAACAGGTTATTGGAGGGCTTATTTGTAGGAGTGACAGTAGCTTCCAAGAAACGGATGTTTGTATTTTCAAGCCTTTTAATTAGTTTCAGCAATAATGTTGTAGCCAATCCTTTACCTCTTTGGGACTGGTCAACAACGACCTGCCATATAAACAATGTGTCTGGCGCGGTTGGCTGGAGAAACCCGGATATGAAGCCGACAATTTTATGATCGACCACTGCTACGATGGATGTTTTATTAAAATATTTGCCCCACATTAAATAACTGTAAGATGAATTCACATCGAGAACCTTTGACTTTTTGACAAGCTCAAATATCTCACTGCCATCATCGGCAGTAGGCTCCCGAAAATAAATCATGGTTGCTTTCCTATCCCTGACAGAAGGTTTTTCTTTTACCTTACCGATTGTTTGTTCACCTCCTCACTTTCGCAAGATGTATATAATCATATCGGGAGCATTATGTAAAATCAAAGCTAGCCAGGCATGTTGTAAACGATTTATTTGTAATGAGTCACGGACTGCTGGAAATAATGACCGGTTTCCTGCAAATTCCTTCCATATGGTCTGATATAGTCCCCAATCAGAATTGATTTCAAATGCAGAAACAAGTACCTCCCATAAAGTCTAGGAATAGTATGTTGACTTAAAAAGGATCGCCTTGCGCTTGTCGCTTTTCTCACATAATGCTCGAGATGTTGCCCGGATGAGTAGTTTCCCTCATCAAAATCGAGCCGCCGCTTTCCTACATTCCGTGTCCGGGATTTTTGTTTTGTCTCGAATGGTTTCTGTTTTTTACTTGATGGGAGCCGCTTAACGGTTTGGGCTGGTTTGTTTCCTGTTTCTTTTCTTTTGATTCTTTTTTCATCTTGACACCTCCATTCATTAGTATGTCTGCTTCGGCTGTTTTTAATCTGGGATATCTGCTAGGAAATGGGAGCATATTCTATGAATGTTGAGTATCTCATGTGCTAAATCAGCCTCATGCAACGAGAGCCTGCATAATCGTAATTAAACCAATTATATGCTGTTTGAACCTCACAACTAGTTCACGTAGACTAATATACAAAGCGCTTTCAAGTGTTATGCTAGTTTTAAATGGAAGGCAATCATAACGGACATAAAATAGGGAAGAAAATGCGCTTTTCTTTATTGGAATATTTCGAAATGAAAGAGAAAATGAGGGGGTTTTACTTTTGAAGAAGTGGTTGGTCATAGCCATTGTTGGTTTGTTAGTTATACTAAGTGCCTGTGGAAATAGCAGCGGGAGTGGAGGAAGTGGTGGAGAATCGAAAGAGGATGGCTCCACACTTGACCGGCTGAAAAAAGAAGGAAAGGTGAAGCTTGGTGTAGCAAATGAAAAACCGTATGGCTATAAAACATCTGACGGCGAAGTGACAGGTGTTGCACCGGAAATCACCAAAGCCGTTTTCAAGGAGATGGGGATCGACACTGTCGAAGGGGAAGTGACGGAATTTGGTTCTTTGATCCCGGCATTGCAGGCGGGACGCTTTGATGTTATTACAGCTGGCATGGACATCCGACCTGAACGCTGTGCAGAGGCGGCATTTGGTGATGTGGAGATCCGCTATGGGGAAGGCATGGCTGTTCAGAAAGGGAATCCGAAGAAATTGCACAGTTATGAAGACATCGCCAAAAATCCAGATTTGAAAGTGTCCATCATGGCAGGGGCGAATCAGCATGAGTTCCTGAAAGAGCTTGGAGTGAAAGATAGTCAGATTGAAACGGCAGACAGCATTTCCTCCAATATCGCAGCGGTAAGCTCTGGCCGTGTAGATGCAACGGTCATGACGGAGGCGACACTTAGAGAAGCGGTGGAATCAGCGGATCAGTCCAAAGTGGAAGAGGCTAAGCCGTTTACACAGCCTGAGATTGACGGAAAAAGTGTTATGAGCTATGGAGCTGCCGTGTTTAGGAAAGAGGATAATGAACTCAGAGAAGCGTATAACGCTGAATTGAAGAAGCTGATTGATTCCGGAAAGATCCTGGAAATTTTCGAAGAGTTTGGGTTTGGGGAAGACAATCTTCCGGATGAGATGACGACAGAAGATCGCTGTGCACAATAAATGATGAACGAATCACCATCAAATAGAAATCCTTGTAGGTTGGGCTAAGGGGTGTAAATACATCTACTTTGAACATTTCGGAACGACTGTACGAGGATAAAACGAGGACAGATACATGGAAAAATGTATATTTTGGCGACATCGAGTTATGCATTTTTCCTGTATCAATGCAAGGGACTTTGCACCTTTGACGTGAAGGGACTGTATAACGATTGATACTTACATGATGTTTTTACCAGAATTGTTGCGCGGAGCAGGTGTGACGATCCAGGTTCTCCTGCTGTCCGCTGTTTTTGCTTTTCTTTTTGCGTTTATCGCCGGACTGGGTCGGGTATCGCGCTTTTGGATTGTTCGTTTTTTGATGGGGGCCTTGGTGGAACTGTTCAGAGGGACATCTTTGCTTGTGCAGATGTTTTTCTTCTATTTTGCCCTCCCGGCTTTTGGTTTTGAGCTTTCCCCCTTTGCTGCGGGAGTTCTGGCTTTAAGCCTGAATTACGGGGCGTATGCTTCTGAGATTGTCCGAGGTGCGATCTTGTCCGTACCAGGAGGGCAGACAGAGGCAGGGATTGCTCTTAACATGACCCGTTGGCAGCGCATGAGGATTATCATCCTTCCACAAGCCTTCCGTCTTATGCTCCCGGGATTTGGGAACAATGCAATCGAATTACTGAAGGGGACATCGCTTGTCTCATTGGTCACTTTAGCTGATTTGACCTTCCAAGGCCGGATTCTAAAGGATAACTATACGGGGGACCAAGTGGAAATTTTTACACTGCTCCTTCTCCTTTATTTTGTTCTGGCATTGCCGCTTATCTTCGGTGCGCGCTGGTTGGAGAAGCGGGCAGGGAAGGGGATGACAGCTAGATGACTTGGGACTGGAATTTTGCCATTGAAGTTTTTCCGAGAATCTTTCAAGCGATGTGGATTACGCTTGGCGCTACGGCGGTTGCTTATTTAATAGCCTTGACGTTAGGCTTGGTACTCACGATTTTGCGGAGAAGCAGCTTTAAGCCACTCAAGTGGCTGACAATCGGCTTCATCGAGTTTGTACGAAGTACGCCGCCGCTTGTACAGTTGTTCTTCCTTTTTTACGCATTACCGGAGATTCCGTATATCGGTTTTTCACTCAGTCCCTTTATGACAGGGGCCTTGGGGCTTGGAATCCATTACAGTACCTATGTATCAGAAATTTATCGTTCAGGGATCGATTCAATCCCGAAAAGCCAATGGGAAGCAGCGACGGCTCTGAACTTTTCAAGGCCCCATACTTGGATGAAGGTGATCTTCCCTCAGGCGATTCCTCCAGTCATCCCGATGCTGGGGAACTATCTGATTGTGATGTTCAAGGAGACACCGCTACTGTCCGCAATTCTCGTTGTGGAAATGCTGCAGACAGCTAAGATCATCGGTTCAGAGACGTGGCGTTATTTGGAGCCGATCACCATTGTAGGGCTGCTGTTCCTATTGCTGAGCTATCCGTCGTCACTGCTTGTACAGTATGTGGAGAGGAAGGTCAATAGAAGCCGCGGCAGGCAACCAACGAATAAAGGAGTGAGCATGTAATGACAGCGATGCAGGAAGCAATTCATGAAGAGCTAAACGAGCTACGAGAACCGGCATCGGATCAGCCGATTGTGCGCTACCGTGATATCCGGAAATCGTTCGGTGATGTTGAAGTCCTAAAGGGGCTTGATCTGGACATTAAACAGGGAGAGAAGATCACGATCATCGGGCCGAGCGGTTCGGGAAAGACGACGATTATCCGGATGCTCATGACGCTGGAGGAGCCGACATCCGGGACGATCATAGTGGACGGGGAGCCGCTCTGGCATGAAGTAGTCAATGGAGAGTTGGTTCCCGCCCGAGAGAAGCATTTACGCAAGGTCCGCGGAAAGATTGGTATGGTGTTTCAACAGTACAACCTATTTCCGCATATGACTATATTAAAGAATGTATCTGAGGCACCGATCCGTGTGCTTGGCATGCCCAAGCAGGAAGCGAAGGAGCGGGCACTGGCGATGCTTGAAAAAGTAGGGCTCCAAGATCATGTGCATAAGTATCCCATTCAGCTATCTGGTGGGCAACAACAGCGGGTGGCCATCGCCCGAGCGCTGGTCATGGAACCGAAGGTCATGCTCTTTGACGAGGTGACATCGGCACTGGACCCCGAGTTAGTGGGGGAGGTGCTCCAGGTGATTAAAGACATCGCGCACACGACGAACATGACGATGATTCTAGTGACACATGAAATGGACTTTGCCCGAGAAATCTCTGACCGTGTCGTCTTCATCGACAAGGGGAAGATCGTGGAGCAGGGGCCGCCAGAGCAGATATTGGAAAATCCAAAGACGGAAAGACTGAATACATTTTTAAAGCATTTTCGCCACGGATATTGAAAGAAAGCATGCAAGGGAAAGTTATAGCTTTTCCTTGTATGCTTTTTTTGCTGTGAAATTTTGGACAGTATGAAACGTTAATTCATACTGAATCATATAGAAATATTATATACTTGTCTAAGGGGATAAAATATCAAAGGTGGTTCCAATGGACAATTTGTCACTTTTAAATGTAATCGGAGAGCTATTTTCCGATGAAATTTCTATTGCTGTAGCGAATACAAAGGAATATATATACTATCGTCCAAGCAAGCGGATTGATTTGAAAATCAAGCAGGGCGACCCGATTAAAGAAGGAACGATCACATACAAGGCTCTCATTACTAGGCAGAAGGTGTCTGAATTTATTGATAGAGAGGTATACGGGGTGCCTTATCATGGAATGGCTGTTCCTTTTCAATATGGCGGAAACCTTGAAGGGTGTGTTACAGCTATTTATCCTGTTCTTACAGAGGGACAATCAGCCGTGACGGTTAAGACGCATGATGGATGGATTCCAGTTTCCTTTGAAAAGGTAAAGTACTTGGAGGTAAAAGACAGGAAAACTCACGTTTACGCTGATGGAATTTTTGGAACACACAAAGACACTTTGCAGGAATTCGAATATCTTTTGCCGAGGGAGTCTTTTATCCGCTGCCATCGATCCTTTATTGTCAATGTCCATCACATTCAGGCGATTTATCCTGACACTCATTCAACATTTGTATTGGAAATGAATAATCATACAAGGATCCCAGTCAGTCAATCTTACTCTAGTTATTTTCGTAAGCTTCTTGGTTTTTAAAAACGTTCTGTTTTAAACAAATATTTACTTGCTTTAAGCATGGAATCCCCAATTCCAGTCCCTTTTTCTCATTATCCCTGCATAGTGATCTAAAATGGACTTTAACTATAGATTCTGAGAAAGAGGGATTATTCATGGGGAAACAATATGATCGCATAAGAGACCCTCGCTTGAAAAATCGTGTCATATCAGCTGAAGAAGCAGCAGCTTGGATAAAAGATGGAATGACGTTGGGACTAAGCGGTTTCACTCGTGCAGGAGATGTGAAAGCGGTTCCCTTTGCGTTGCTTGAAAGGGCAAAAGAAGAACAGATTAAGGTAAATATTTTTACCGGAGCATCTCTGGGATCAGATATAGATAAAGTTTTTGCTGAAGCAGGTATTATTCATAAACGACTACCATTTCAAGCAGATTCTACTATGCGGAAGAAAATTAATGAAGGTGAGCTACTTTTTGTCGATCACCATTTATCCCATACCGCTGAGTATGTACGGGAGAATACGATCAACCCGATCGATATTGCAATCTTGGAAGCGATTTCGATTACAGAGGATGGCATGGTCATCCCTACGACGTCCATTGGAAACTCTCTGTCATTCGCTAAGCATGCGAAGGCAGTCATTATTGAAATTAATATGGCTCAGCCGGAATTGCTGGAAGGGTTACATGATTTATACGACCCGGAAAAACAAGGGGAACGCTCCCCCATACCGTTGACAACTGTGGCTGATCGGATTGGAACGATCGGGATTCCTGTAGATCCAGAAAAAGTGATAGGGATTGTGTTCACGGATCAATTGGATTCTCCGTCCAACATAGTCCCTCCAGATCATGAAACAGAGATCATGGCTCAACATCTCATTTCATTTTTAAGGAGCGAAGTCAAGAAAGGCAGGCTCACGGAGCGCCTGGCTCCTCTACAGTCGGGCATCGGTTCTGTTGCCAATGCAGTCCTACATGGAATGCTTGATTCGGAATTCAAAGATTTGGAGGTATACTCTGAGGTATTACAAGATGCTGTCTTTGATTTGATCGACGCAGGGAAGGTCAACTTTGCATCGTGCTGTTCTATTACATTGTCAGAAGAGAAGATGAAGCAGGTTTTCGGCAATTTTGAAATATACCGTGATAAACTGATCATGCGGCCTCAAGAGTTGTCGAACCATCCGGAGATCATTCGGAGGCTTGGTTTGATATCCATCAACACGGCTCTGGAATTTGACATATACGGCAACGTCAATTCGACGCATGTTTCCGGAACCAAAATGATGAACGGAATTGGAGGCTCTGGAGATTTTGCTAGAAATGCTCGCCTTGCTATTTTTGTGACAAAGTCGACTGCGAAAAATGGAGATATTTCCAGCATTGTTCCATTCGTATCACATGTGGACCACACTGAACACGATGTTGATATCGTTGTGACGGAACAGGGTTATGCGGATTTAAGGGGTCTGGCCCCAAGAGAGAGGGCACCGCTAATCATCCAAAATTGTGCTCATCCGCTGTATCGCGACCAGCTTTTGGCATATTATGAGGAAGCCCTTGAACGCGGCGGACAAACACCGCACGTACTGGAAAAAGCTTTCTCTTGGCATGCGAATTACAGCAAGTACGGAACGATGTTAGAAAAGCAGCAGAACTCCGATGAACCGAGGTTGCAATATTCATTTTAAGTCTACTGATTATTCGCAGCGAACAATGAAATGTGGTTGACACTCCACTGATAAGCGCTTACAATAAAGGGAGTTATTAGTCTTTAGATTCTTAGATGAGCGGTAATTGGAAAGAGTTGTTTAGATGACTTTGAATAAAGATCTTCGTATTGGCCGTCACGCCATTCTTCTTTTGCTGTCTGATCACCCATCTGAACAGTTGAAAAAGCTGGAGCAGGCCAATTGGAAGGGTTGCGTTGGAAAAGTTGGTTCAATGGATGCTCATAAGGTAGTTGCTGCGATTGAAACAGCAGCTAAGAAAAATGGAATTATCCAAGCGGACATTTACCGTGAATCGCATGCATTATATCATGCTATTATTGAGGCTTTGCATGGAGTTACACGCGGCCAGGTACAATTAGGGTCTATACTGAGAACGGTTGGCTTGACTTTCGCCGTGTTGCGGGGAAACCCGTATTCAAAGGAGGAAGAAGGAGAGTGGATCGCCGTTTCTTTGTATGGGACAATTGGTGCACCTGTCAAGGGTTCCGAGCACGAAACGATTGGTTTAGGAATTAATCACATATGACTTGCCCATAGTTTACTAGTTAGTAGGGGGCTATATCACGAAATCGTTATTGATTTCATGATATAGCCCCCTTTCTGTTGTAACTTTAATCAACTAAAGGAAATGAAGGGAGCCAATAGAATGATTAGATTAAATGGTCAATCACTCTCTTTTTCTGAAGTTCGCCAGATTCTTTTTGACCGGGAAAAGGTAGGGTTCACCGAAGAAAGCATGAAACTGGTGAAAAAAAGTCGAGAAGCCGTTGAAAGAATTGTTGCTGAAGAAAAGGTTGTCTATGGAATCAACACAGGCTTTGGAAAGTTTAGTGATGTCTTGATTGGCAAAGAGAATGTGGAAGAATTACAACTGAATTTGATCCGCTCCCATGCCTGTGGGATTGGCGATCCTTTTCCGGAAATGGTCTCGCGGGCAATGGTCCTTCTTCGTGCAAACGCTTTGCTAAAAGGCTTTTCAGGTGTGCGCCCTGTTGTGATCAAAAGACTTTTGGATTTAGTTAATGCTTGTATTCATCCGGTCATTCCTCAGCAAGGGTCTCTTGGTGCCAGCGGAGACTTGGCTCCACTCTCACATTTGGCTCTTGTACTAATGGGGGAAGGAGAGGTGTTTTATAAGGGTGAAAGAATACCATCGATGGATGCTTTGACAAAAGCAGGCATATTCCCGATCACACTGACGGCCAAAGAGGGGCTTGCTCTTATAAATGGAACTCAGGCGATGACAGCGATGGGAGTGGTTGCATACTTAGAAGCAGAAAAAATGGCCTATCAATCCGAAATCATCTCGGCTGTCACGATAGAGGGGTTGCGAGGAATCATGGATGCATTTGACGAAGATATCCACTTAGCACGTGGCTATAAAGAGCAAGTGGAAGTGGCTGAAAGAATCCGCGCTTATCTGAAAGGCAGTTATTTAACGACGAGACAAGGAGAATTGCGTGTCCAGGATGCCTATTCGATCCGATGCATACCGCAAGTTCACGGTGCGACATGGCAGGCGTTACATTACGCGAAGGAAAAACTGGAAATTGAAATGAATGCGGCTACTGACAACCCATTAATTTTTGAAGACGGTGAAAAGGTTTTATCAGGCGGCAACTTTCATGGACAGCCGATGGCATTAGCTATGGATTTCATGTCGATTGCGGTGGCGGAATTAGCCAATATCTCAGAAAGAAGGATCGAACGCTTGGTGAATCCACAATTAAACGATTTACCTCCATTTTTAAGCCCAGAGCCAGGCCTGCAATCAGGCGCCATGATTATGCAGTATGTTGCCGCTTCTTTAGTTTCTGAAAACAAAACACTAGCTCATCCGGCAAGTGTTGACTCGATTCCATCCTCTGCAAATCAAGAGGATCATGTGAGCATGGGAACAATCGGAGCCAGGCATGCCTACCAAATAATCACTAATACACGTCATGTATTGGCCATTGAGGCGATATGTAGTATGCAAGCGGTAGAAATACGAGGAAAAGAGAGGATGGCAACTGTTACAAGAAGCTTTTTAGAGAATGGTCGGAAGATTGTACCGTTTATACAGTCAGATCGTGTTTTTTCCAAAGATATTGAAAAGATGGCTGAGTGGTTGAAAAAAGAAGGGATGCAATTTGACGCCAAAGGAGTTGTGGAGCTTCAGGCATAAACGATCCATATTTATTAAAGAGCTTAGAGTCACTGCTTCCATGCAACCGGATCACTTTGCGATGTCAGAGCGGGGAGTTTACACTGATCGGATTGGGGATGAACGGGGGACGAGCCCCTGTTCTTTTTCTAATATTTATTCAGAAGCCCCTCTCTTATGAAACACATCGAATCGTTCCCAAGCTTCTTCTATTTTTTCCAGGCGGGATTCGGCCTCTTCCATGCGTCCTTTTCCGATGCTGACCACAATCGCGTTGATTAGGCTGAGTGGAGCAGTGAATGAATCAATGAATGTTGGCATCTGACTTGTTGCAGTCAATGCAACATCAGAATGAGGGATCAAAGGGGAAAGCAAGCTGTCCGTGATGCAAATGGTCTTTGACCCTCTTTCCTTGGCAAAAGCGAGCGTTTGAATCGTGCTGTTCGGATAACGGGGAAAGCTAATGCCAATGACGACGTCTTTTTCATTGAGGTTATACAATTGTTCAGACAGATTTACCACAGAACGAACCATCTCCGCATGCCCCAAAATGATATTTAAATAATATTGAAGGAAAATCCCCAAAGCTGCGGCACTTCGATTGGCAGCGATATAAATTTTATCCGCTTCCTGTAAAAGGCCGACCGCCTGATGAAACTTTTCTATATCCAATTTTTCCATAGTCGATTTGATATTTTCGATATCGTCGTAGAAAATGTCATATATCGATTGGTCGCGATCATCATATATATCAGTTGTCATCTTCAACCGTTCCGTTGTGGTCAATTGGTTCTGAATGGAGCTTTGCATCCTGGACTGTAGCTCCGGATAGCCTGAATATCCGAGAAAGGAAGCGAACCGTACGACTGTGGCTTCGCTCACATCGGCTTTTTTGGCTAGAGTGGCCACATTAAAAAAAGGAACCACATTTGTGTTGTTTAAAATAAAACTGGCAATTTTCTTATGTGATTTGCTCATTTCAGGTATTTTGTCAGCAATATGGTTATATACATTATAGTTTTCCATTTATTCCACCCTTCAATTCTGTTGAATCATTTGTAATGAGGATGCGGCTTAGTATGACAATCCGTGTAATACAGTGGATGATTTTTCCCGAAAACGCTGAAAAGTGGTTGATTAGAGCGCCCTATGTCATTAAAGATAGTACATTTAACGCATTAATGCAATTTATATTACATTTATATTAAATAAAGAAATTTTTATTTTAAATGGGCGCTTATAGGATATAATGAAATAAATATTTCATAATGTGTTTAATAGGGAAATAAAAATTACTCAAAAGAGGTGCTAATCAGTGGCAATCAGTGAAAGAGGAATGGGAATCAAACGCTTCGTAGAAAGAACTCCAAAATCTTTGGAATTTTATAAGGAAGCAAGTAAAGTCATGCCAGGAGGGACGACGGCCAATATTAAGTTTTATTCACCTTATCCCATCATTATGGAAAAAGGGAAGGGGAGCCGCTTGTATGATTTAGATGGAAATGAATATATTGATTATTTGCTTTCCTATGGAGCGTTGGTCCTTGGGCATGGACACCCGAGAATACTCCAGGCGGTACAAGAGCAGTTAAATGATGATGGTACCTACTTATTTGGAACTCCGCATCGGCTGGAAGTTGAAATGGGAAAGAAAATTCAGCAGCTTTATCCGAGCATTGAACTACTGCGATATACAAACTCAGGAACAGAAGCAACTTTGTTGGCGATTCGCTTGGCATGCGCCTATACAGGTAAAAATAAAATTGCAAAATTTGAGGGGCATTACCATGGCGGATACGATCAGGTTTTAGTTAGTGTGAATCCGTCATTAGCTGAAGCTGGAAATCCCCATCAGCCAAAGTCGGTTGCTGAGTCCAAAGGGATGGATCACTATCATGAAGAACATACAATCATTTTGCCGTTCAATGATTTAGATGCAGCTTCAAGTATTCTGAGGCAATGGAAAGATGAACTGGCTGCGATTATTGTAGAGCCCATTCAGGGCGGGTTCATTCCGGCCGAGAGAGGTTTTATGGAAGGTCTTCGGAAATTGACGGAGGAATTGGATATTCTTCTGATATTTGATGAAGTAAAAACGTGTTTCCGGCTGGGAATGGGAGGTGCTCAGGAGCATTACAATATTAAACCGGATTTGACGGCGCTTGGTAAAGCAGTTGGTGGGGGGTACCCGATTGGTGTTACAGGAGGGCGAAAAAATATTATGGAGGTAAGTCTTCCAAAGGCAGCTTCGGATGTGTTTGACAATAGTCAAAGTAAAAATTCTAGGGCTAGGGACGTGCTTTTTCATAGTGGAACGTATAATGGGCATCCCTCCATTCTAGCAGCAGGCCTTGAAACAATCGCCGTTTTGGAGGAAGGGATCAATCGAATCAATGAATCGGCTGAAAAGCTGAAAGCAGGAGTCAGCAAGCTTTTCTCCCAACGGGGAATACCGGTACAAACATTGGGTTTAGGCTCCATCTTCAACTTGATTTTCACTGAAAAAGACCAAATTCTGAATTATCGAGACCTGCAAAACGCTGACTTTGAATTAAGAAGAGAATTAGATTTCCAATTAATCAATGAGGGAATCTATACAAAGCCGTTGAACCGTTATAGCATTTCAAGTGCACATGGGCAGGAAGAGATCGACCAAACGTTGGATGCCTTTGAAAAAGTGATTAGAAAACTGTAAATAAAGCTCCGCTTCTCGATGGTTGAAGCGGAGCTTTTTCTGAAAAAAACGATCAACTTTCGAAAATCCATGCAAATCAGCAAACATTATTCATTTTTGAATAATGTTAAGCAGTCTTAATAAAGAAAACGTTATCAGTAACCCTTTTCACTTTTGGCACAAATATTGCAAGTGTATATGATAACGCTTTTTTTCATCGGGAGGTTACATAAATTTGGAAAAACAACGAGAACGGCAAGATGTGAAAAAACCTACTTTACTTGTAGCTTTGATTCCAATTGGGTTTATGGTGATTGCTCTATTTACAGGGATATTCATATATGAGGCAGACCCCCATATTCCGTTGCTTTTAAGTGCGGGTGTTGCTGCAATTGTTGCGCTAAGGCTCGGATATAAATGGAAAGAAATCGAAGAGGGGATGCTTGATGCGGTCAGGATGGCGCTTCAAGCGATCACCATACTAATGGTAATCGGTGCCATTATCGGTTCTTGGATAGCTGGTGGAATTGTGCCGACGATGATTTATTACGGGTTGGATATTCTAGCTCCCGGATATTTTCTAGTTGCTGCCTGCGCTATTTCCTGTATCGTTTCTATTGCTTCGGGGAATGCTTGGACCGCTGCAGGTACGATCGGGATTGCCATTATGGGAATCGGTCAAGGACTTGGCATGAATCCGGCTATGGTGGCAGGCGCTGTCATTTCCGGCGTGTATTTTGGGGATAAAATTTCTCCTCTATCCGAAACGACGAATCTGGCTCCAGGTATTGTCGGAGTTGAGTTGTTTGAACATATCAAGCACATGCTTTATACGACCATCCCAGCTCTTGTCATTGCATTGATCATTTATGCAGTGATGGGTATTAAATTTGCGGGACAAGGCACTGAAATTTCAGAGGTGAAACTGCTTCAGTCCCAGCTTGGAGAAATTTTTACAATATCACCTTGGCTGTTGCTGGTCCCATCATTCATTATTGTGATGATGATCTTTAAGATTCCAGCTCTTCCAGGATTGACAATCGGCTCGCTGCTTGGAGCAATCTGTGCTATCGTAGTCCAAAAAGTTCCTGTTGGAGAAGCCATAAACATTTTATATTATGGCTATTCTATCAACACAGACATCGAGATTGTGGATAATCTATTGAACAATGGCGGTATAGAATCAGTATTGTATACGGTTTCTTTGATTATCATAGCCATGTGTTTCGGGGGTGTTCTGGAAAGGACGGGAATTTTCGAAGCGATTGTCCAAGGTATTTTAAAACTGGCCAAAAACACTGGAAGTCTAATTGCAGCTACGGTTGCGACTTGTATATCAGCAAATATCGTTGGTTGTGATCAGTACCTGTCTATCATTGTTCCTGGACGAATGTACGCTGCGGAATATGAGAAGCGTGGACTAAAAGCAAAAAACCTGTCCCGTACACTTGAAGATGCCGGGACGATGACTTCACCGCTTATTCCTTGGAATACATGCGGAGCCTTTATGGCGACTACGCTTGGTGTTGCTACATTGAGCTATTTGCCTTTTGCGTTCCTATGTTTGATCAGCCCAATCATTTCCATTATTTATGGGATGACCGGGTTTAAAATAGAATACAAGGATGAAGTAGCTGAAAAAGCCAAAAGCAAGAGAGAGCAACATGCAGTTAGTTAACATTGTTGACAGCTGCAAGCTCTTTTAATAACAATTAATAGAAACTTTCATTTTTTCTAAAAAAATGAAAGCGATTCCTTTTAAAGAATGGGTTAAAGAGGGGGAGGATAGTGTTAATGGAAGAAATGATCTTAAGCCCTTGTGACGGAGTACTGGTTAGGTTCCGTATTCAAGAAAATCTTACCCAAAAACACTGTAATACATTCTTTGAAATTAGGCAAAAGGATGAGACCATACTGAAAATCAAAAAGACCTACCAAGGAAAAATATCCTCAGTGGAGGTTCGGGAGGGGGAGGAAGTCGTTAAGGGAATGGTCTTGGCTTATGTGGAGGAATATGCTCTCGAAATCTAGATGAAGTAGGATCAAATTTCATTCAACAGAAGTCACCCGCTCCTGTAAGTGGTGAGATGAATACCTATTGGTTGTTCTATTAAAGGGAGTTCAAACCCCTTCGGCGGATGCCACAGATCTTCAGAGGAAATTTATCGAGCTTTTGACTGGTATCTCAGGCGCGAAGGTAGATAAAAATTTCTAGCAGCTAAAGGAGAATGTCTAAATGAGATTTAAAAGGGCAGGTTTACTTGTAACTGCATTAGTGTTTGTTCTGCTAATCGCTGGATGCGGTAGCGCTGGGACCAGCGGCAAGGATGAAAATGTGGTCAACATTCTAAATTGGTCAGAATATTTGCCTGAAGAATTGATTAAGCAATTCGAAGAAGAGACAGGAATTAAAGTCAACTACAGCACAATCTCATCTAATGAAGAGCTTGTTGCGAAGTTGAACGTTGGGAATGCTACTTATGATATAGCTGTCCCTTCGACTTATTTTATCGAGGTGCTGATGAATGAGGGGCAGCTTGAGAAAATCAATAAAGATAATATACCGAACCTGAAAAATATCGATGAAAAGTTTATGGGATGGGATTTTGATCCAGAAGATGAATACTCTGTTCCGTATATGTGGGGGACAGAAATCATTGCATATAATGAGGATCTGGTAGACTTTGAGATAAAGAGCTATAAAGATTTGTTTAATCCAAAGCTGAAAGATAGTCTAGTTGTAGTTGACGATCCCCGTACTATGTTAGGAGCCATGCTGGAAATGATGGGATATTCCGTAAATAGTACAAACGAAGATGAGATTATGAAGGCTGGTAAGGAATTGAAAAAGCTGATGCCAAATATTAAAGCATTCGATAGTGACAGTCCGAAAAACTTGCTTGTCAGCGGAGAGGTGAAAGCTGGAGTCGTTTATGGAGCTGAAGCAGCGCTTGCTATGAGAGAAAACCCAAGCATCAAGATGGTTCTTCCCGAAGATCATCTCAGCTTATGGCAAGATAATTTCGTTATCCCTAAGGGGGCACCACACAAAGAAAATGCAGAAAAATTTATTGACTTTATTTTGCATCCAGAAATAAGCAAAGAAATTACAATGGATTATCCATACCATAACCCGAATAAGGCTGCGCTTGAATTACTTCCTGATGATGTCAAGCAAGAGCTGGAATTGACGGATGAAGAATTTGAACGGGGTGTACATGCAAAAGACGTCGGAGAAGCGATTAAGTACTATGACCGTGCATGGTCTGAAGTGAAACAGTAATCTGTATAGTGACAGCAGCTAAATTCGAAGGAGTGGAAGCATGAGCAACAAATCGTTGTGGCAAGCAACAGCAAATGATCTGAAGAGAAGACCTGTGCAACAAGGGGAGGAAACGTGTGACGTCGTTATCATAGGAGGCGGTTTTACTGGGCTGTCTGTAGCTTACCACCTGCAACAGAGAAATGTGAAAACTGTTGTACTGGAATCCAATACTGTAGGTTCTGGAGCCAGTGGAAGGAACGGCGGAGAAGTACTTATAGGTTATGTTATGTCTATGCAGGAGCTGGCCGGAAAATATGGACATGACATAGCAAAGCAGATGTTTCAAATGTCTTTGGACAGTATCGACCTGATTGAAGATATTATTCAAAAAGAGGGCATCCAGTGTGACTTTTTCCGAAACGGAAACCTGCTTGCAGCATACAAACCGTCACACTTGGATGGAATGAGACGGGAACAGGAATTTTTATATAAAAACTATCAATTTGAGACAAACATTGTGGAAAAACAAGATATGCATACCGAAATGGACTCTGATTTTTACCATGGCGCTCATATAGATGAAAAAAGTGCTATTTTTCATCCATTGAATTATTGTCTTGGCTTGGCCAACGCGGTGGAAAAAGGCGGTGGTACCATTTATGAACATTCAGAAGCTATTAATATTAAGCGGGTATCTCATGATCGAGTGATTGTTGAGACGAACAATGGGCGTGTGATTGCCAAGCAGGTGGGGATGTTTGTTAATGCTTATACGACGGATGTTCATAAACGAATTAAGAAATCAATTGTACCCGTTGAGAGTATTGTTCTTGCTACCGAAACACTTCCTAAGGAATTGTGCAGTAATCTGATCAAACATAACCGCGCAGCCTCTGACACAAAGAATCTGTTGTACTACTTCAGGCTTTCCGCAGATAACCGTATGGTTTTCGGAGGGTCGGGACGAACCACTAGCAAGCGGGATGCTCGAAGACTCTTCGAGAACTTACAAGCTGGCATGGTAGACGTCTTTCCAGCGTTGAAAGATGCTAAAGTGGATTATAAGTGGAGCGGAAAGGTAGGGTTTACCGTTGAAAAGATCCCATATATTGGTCAGCTGGATGACGGTACCCACTTTGCTTTTGGATACGCGGGGCATGGGGCGGCCATGTCTACGCTTTTAGGGAAAATTGTGGCCATGAATATGCTCAATGAAGGGGATAAAAACAATCCTCTTGATCGCTCAAATCTGAAACCCATCCCGTTCCATAATATGAACGCCACTGGATTGGGAATCATGAAATATTACTTTAAGTTTTTGGATTATATTTCCTAAAGAGAAAGAAGGAACAGCGTCTATGATTAAACAGTTAGACTTGGAAGGTACACCGCGTGAAATAGGTGAAAAGCACGGTCGTGAAGGAAAAGAGCAAATTCAAGTCAGCTTGGAAACATATGAGAAGCTCTTCTACGGCTATCATCAAATTAGTTGGAAGGAAGCGTGTAACCGTGGGCTTGACCATTTAAAAGCAATTGAAGCATATGACCCTGAGCTGATAGAGGAAATGGAAGGAGTGGCGCGTGGAGCAGGCGTAAGTTTCGAGGATATTTTGGCATTGAATGCACGAAGCGAAATAGCTCTTACTGGGCGAAAGGACAAGCTTTTTTCAGATGGATGCACATCCATTGCTGTAACGGCTCCTGCTTGCGATGAGACGATTATCGGACAAAACTGGGATTGGAAAGGCAGTCAGATTGACAGTCTGTTGCTTCTTCGAATCAAACAAAAGGATAAGCCTGATATTACAATGGTGACGGAAGGCGGGATTATAGGAAAAATCGGCTGTAATTCTGCTGGTGTGGCCGTGTGCCTGAATGCTTTAATTACAGATAAAAAATCCGATGAAGTTCCTATTCACTTAGGTTTAAGGGCTGTTTTGAACTCTTCTTCTTTCCATGAAGCCTTATCAAGAGTCCATAATGGTCAAATGGCTTCTGCTGCCAATTTTATGATTGCAAGCCACGAGGGGGAAGGTATGTCTTTAGCGGCCAATGTTGAAGTGTCGCCATTTGGTATCGACATGATGACGGAAGCAAACGGTACAGCTGTTCATTCAAATCATATTCTTTCACAAGAGCTGTTAAAGAACTTAGTAGATTTGAATGAATTTAAATACACAGATTCGATGATTAGGAAACTACGTGCTGAGCAACTCATTAATACGGCTTTGGCAAAGGGAGAAACGATTAATGAGGGTAGCTTTAAGAGATGGTTTACTGATCAATATAATTATCCAAACTCCATTAATCATTTCCCAAATAAACAGGCACCGGAGCACCGCCGTTCGGAAACAGTCTTCTCCATCATTATGAATCTATCACAAAAGAAAACTCTATTTTGTGCAGGTAAGCCTACCATTGAAGCATATGAAGAGATTTAACTTCATTTAGCAGAAGTCTCCCACATCTGTAAGTGGTGTGATGAAAGCATAGGGGTTCAAACTCTGGCTAAATGGTCGATGCTACATTTTCAGAGGGAATGTATCGAGCGAAGCTCGATAAAAACTAGGTGCAAGTAAGCCAAAGCACATTTGATAAAAGGAGAGTATTTCTCTCCTTTTTGTAAAAAAAAGGAGTGGAGTGCGTTTATGAGTGAAGCAGACACTGATCAGTATCAAAATGAAATCATCATCCGCAATATTCGTGAAGAGGACATTGAAGAAGTTGTAAAGGTCGCCAATTTAAGTTTTGGGCTTCCGGGAGTTGCTTTTGAAGCCAAGCATTACAGAAGCCATATTAATATTTTTCCAGAAGGGCAGTTTTGTGTTGAATATGGCGGAAAAATCATAGGGGCATGCTCCAGTATTATTATTAACTTCGAGGATTATGGTGAAGACCACACGATTGATCAAATTTCCGGGAAAGGCTATATTCAAAATCATAATCCAAATGGAAAGAATCTATATGGATTGGATGTAGTGGTGCATCCGGACTACCGGAAATTAAAGATTGGACGCCGGTTGTATGAGGAGCGGCGGAAGCTTTGCCGGAAGTTTAATTTGAAGAGTATTTTATTTGGCGGTCGTATGCCTAATTATTACCAATATGCTGATAAGCTGACGCCAGAAGAATATGTTAACCAGGTAATCAAGAAAAAGATATATGATCCTGTCATCGTATTTCAAACAATGAACGGATTTAAATTTAAGAAAGTACTGACAAACTATCTCCCCGACGATAAAGCCTCGTTAGAAAATGCAACATTAATGGAGTGGGTGAATGAGGATTATGCCCCTCCTTCAGACAGGGACTACAGACATTCTTTACCTGTGCGTATTTCTTCCATTCAATATGACTATAAAGAAGTCCGGTCTTTTGAGGAATTTGCTAGGCAATGTGAGTATTACGTTCGCAGTAGTTCCAAGGTAAGGTCGGATTTCGTCTTATTTCCAGAAGCACTTACAATGCAGCTGGCTGCTTTTTCAAATGAAAGGTTTCCGAGCGGGCATGCTCAAGAAGTAACGGCTTATAAGGAAAATTATATACAGCTGTTTTCTGATTTAGCTCTAAAATACAGCATTAATATCATTGCCGGATCACATTACGTGGAAGAAGATAACGAGATTTATAATGTATCTTATCTATTTAGGCGTAATGGCACTTTTGACAGGCAATACAAACTTCATGTCGCCCCCTCAGAGAAAAGCTGGCTTGGTATAAGGCCGGGGAAAGATGTAAGGGTATTTGATACGGACTGCGGAAAAATCGCGATATTGATTGGTTATGACATTCTCTTTCCAGAACTTGCCCGTCAAGCAGCCGATCAAGGGGCACAAATCATATTTACACCATTTGCAGAAGAAAATGAACAAGGCTATTTGCGAATTCGCTATTGTTCTCAAGCAAGAGCCATTGAAAACCAAGTGTATACCGTTATTTCTGGGGCGTCCGGAAATATGACGAATGTTACTCTTGCAGATGCAAGGTATGGACAATCGGGCATTTTCTCTCCGGTTGATTTCTCTTTCCCAAATGCAGGAGTCGTGGCCGAGAGCCGACCCAATGTGGAAGCTGTTGTTGTCGGGGATGTAGATTTGGAAACATTACGGAAAAATCGCCAGACAGGATCAGCAACACCGTTTCATGACAAAATTCAAACACAGGAGCCAGAATCCACCTCCATTGTATGACGCAAGAAAGGCTCATCAAATTGGAACAGCAACGTATGAAAATAGCTTGTATACCATGATCGCCGTTGCTTTTTCTTTAGGCCGGGCTATTGCTCGGTCTTTTGATTCAAATATAAAAAATCAGGGGGAATGTCAGTAATGGGGAAACACTTGAAAAATTTTGCTATATTTGTAACCGCTATCATTATGATTGGTATCATTTTGACAGGATGCGGCAGCAGTACAGGTGGATCGAAAAAGGAAGTCGTCAATATCATGAACTGGTCTGAATATTTGCCTGAGCATTTAATTGAGCAGTTTGAGGAGGAAACTGGAATTAAAGTAAACTATAGCGAGATCTCTTCGAATGAAGAAATGATCGCGAAACTGAACGTCAGCGGTGGAGAATTTGACCTTGCGGTGCCGTCCACTTATTTTATTGAAGTTCTGATCAATCAAGATAAATTGGAAAAAATCAATAAAGAGAGTATCCCCAACTTGAAATATATTGGTAAAGATTATCTTGGTTGGGATTTTGATCCGAATGATGACTATTCACTGCCATATATGTGGGGAACGGAAGTTATTGTTGTTAATGAAGAGCTAGTTGATGAGGACATCGAAGTGAAATCTTATAAAGACCTGTTTAATCCATACTTTAAGGATAGCCTAGTTATTTTGGATGACCCGCGTACCATGCTTGGGGCTATGCTGAGCATGCTTGGGTATAACTCAAACAGTACGAATGAAAAAGAAATTGTAGCAGCAGGTGAGGAATTAAAAAAGCTAAAACCGAATATAAAAGTTTACGACAGTGATAATGCGAAGAATCTATTGATTAGTAACGAAGTAAAGGCCGGAGTTGTTTATGGTGCCGAGGCAGCCCTTGCTATGAGGGAAAATCCGAACATCAAGGTTATTATTCCTGAAGATTTCCTGAGTCTGTGGCAGGACAACTTTGTCATTCCAAAGGGAGCAAAGAATAAAGAAAATGCAGAAAAGTTCATTAATTTTATTTTTGATCCAAAAGTCAGCAAAGATATCACTCTTGACCATCCTTATGTAAATCCGAATGAGGAAGCAATGACATTACTTCCTGATGAAATTAGGCAAGAAATTGAAATGACTGTCGGTGAAGGAATTGATCATCCAAAAGCAGCACATGCGATTGATGTCGGTGAATCTCTGCAGACATATGACCGTGTCTGGTCTGAGATAAAACAGTAGAGTGATCAATCTCCCTATCGAAATAGGATAAGGAGATTGATTACTGGAATTGAGTAGACCAGGGGAGTAAAGAGAAAAATAGTGGTTCAAGGGGGAAAGGCGATTGGTCAAAGCAGATATGATCATTCAGGGAAATCGTATTTTTACAGGTAAGGAGATGTTGGAGGGGGGAATAGCTATCAAGGATGGGAAGATTATTGATGCTTGTAAGCAAGGAGGGCTGGAACATTATATAGACAAGCATACACAGATTTACGGATTTGATAATCAAACGATTATGCCTGGTTTTCATGATTTCCACATCCATTTAACATTAGGATGCCTATTTGAGGATTATGTCAATCTTGCTGATGCCCGTTCAGCAGAAGAAACGGCTCAAAAGGTGAAAGATTTTGCTGACAGCCGTCCGGATGATGAATGGATTCTTGGTTTTAGTTGGTACCATATTTTCTGGGATAAAAAGGAGATGCCTGACCGTACTGTTCTGGATGAAGTAATTTCTGATCGCCCTGTATTTCTATTAAATGCTGAATGTCATGGGGCCTGGCTGAACAGCAAAGCGCTGGAGCTGGCAGGGATTAATGAGAATACGGAAAACCCGCCATTCGGGATGATTATGAAAGATGAAGACGGAAAGCCGACGGGGATTTTATTGGAGACAGCCATGCGGCTTGCGGCTGAACTGGCGTTTAATATTCCGGAAAAGAAGGCAATCGAATTGCTGGAGCGTTTCTTAACCAAAGCCAATCGACTGGGTATTACATCAGTCAGTGATATGTTGCCTCTTCCAGGTTTTGAAGTAGGGGATCTCGCCCTTTACCGGAAATTTGAAAAGGAAAATAAGTTGACGGTTAGAACCTTTTTCCTCAGCCCGCTAAATGGGGATTTGGCTCAGGCAAGAAAACTGCGTGAGGAATATCAGTCAGATGTATTAAAGTTCTCAGGGTTAAAACAATTTCTGGACGGTGTTGCGACGACATACACAGCGTTGATGGTCGAACCATATTCCGACAATCCGTCAGAAAAAGGGGAAACATTCCTGCCACCTGAGCTTTTGGAGCAATGGGTGGCGGAGGCTGGCCGTGAAGGCTTTCGTGTTCGCTTGCATGCATGTGGAGACGGTGCGGTACGACTTGGGCTGAATCTATATGAAAAAGCCGAAGAGCAAAACGGTCAGCGGGATTCACGGCATACAATTGAGCATATTGAAGTGATTCATCCAGATGATATCCATCGTTTTGCAAAACTTGGCGTGGTTGCTTCCATGCAGCCGGAGCATATGGCGATTACCGAAAAATATGAGGACAATGTATATTTATCCCGTATGGGGAAAGAAAGGGATCAATATATGTGGCCGATTAAGACTTTGGGAGAATCAGGGGCGTCCATGGCGTTTGGGAGTGACTTTCCTGTCGTCGAATTGAATCCGATGCAAGAGATTTACCGTGCGGTTACACGCAGGTTCAACGATGGAGCGCCAGAAGAAGGTTGGAATTCAAAGGAAAAAATCCCTTTGGCAGAAGCTTTGAAGCATTATACTGCTGGCTCCGCATTTGGGAATTTTATGGAGAGTAATCTGGGAACATTGGAAAAAGGAAAACTGGCGGATGTAATTGTGATGGACAGAGACTTGTTCGCCATAGAGCCCGAGCAACTACTAGAAGCAAAGGTAAAGCTCACGGTTATGGATGGAAAAGTCGTTTATCAAGATAGAGAGTAAAAGAGGGGGACAATTGATGAAAGCAGAAACTGAATTTAAACAGGTGCTCACCCTGTTTCCTGTAGTACTTTTTGGGTTGGCGTATATGGTACCGATGACCGTTTTTACAACATATGGCATCGTATCGCAGCTTACATTGGGAATGTTGCCGGCGGCATATATTGCCACTTTATTGACAATGCTGTTCACCGCATACAGCTATGGGAGAATGGTAAAAGCATTTCCGTATACTGGATCTGCCTATACTTATGCGCAAAAGTCGCTTAATTCTCATGTTGGCTTTTTTACAGGCTGGATATTGTTATTGGACTACTTATTCCTTCCTATGATCAATTATCTGGTTATCGGAATTTATTTAAATGCCGAGTTTCCCTCGGTGCCAAATTGGGTTTGGGTAATTTTGGCCATTTTGATCGTAACATTTATTAATATAAGGGGAATAAAAGTTGTCACGAATGTCAATTTCTTTTTAATCGCTTTTCAAATCATTGTGATTGCGTTTTTCTTGGTTCTTTCTGTTAAAACGATTTTAAGCGGGGGCGGAACCGGGACTTTATTTTCGACCTTGCCTTTTTTCAATCCTGAAGGATCGCCTTCCTTAGTTTTTGCAGGGGCTGCCATTTTATGTCTGTCCTTTTTAGGATTTGATGCGGTTACAACATTATCGGAAGAAACAGTTAATGCAAAAAGAAATATTCCCAAAGCTATTTTTCTAGTAACTATTATCGGCGGTATTCTATTCATCATTGTTTCTTATATCGGGCAAATGGTCTATCCGGATTATATGTCATTTGAAGATCCGGACTCTGCTCCTCTTCAGATTGCTGTTTTTATCGGAGGAAATCTATTTAAAGCCATGTTCCTTGCCGGGTATATATTGGGCTGTTTCGCATCAGCGACAAGCTCCCATGCCAGCGTATCTAGGCTTCTGTTCGCTATGGGGCGCGATACAATCCTTCCCAAAAGGATATTTGGATATATTTCCCCCAGATACAGAACACCAGTGTACAGTACAGTGATTGTGAGTCTATTAGCGTTGTCATCATTGGTATTTTCATTAGATACAGTTGCCTCTTTTATCAGTTTTGGGGCCCTTGCAGCTTTCACGATTGTTCACATATCTGTCATCGCTCATTACTTCTTTAAAAACAAACGGCGGTCCACAAAAGATTCCATTCTCTATTTGGTCATTCCTTTGATTGGAATCGTGCTATGTCTCTGGTTGTGGACCAGCTTAAGCAAGGAGGCATTTATGCTCGGAGTCAGTTGGTTTGTTATAGGAGCTGTGTATCTCGCCTATTTAACAAAAATGTTCAGGGAAAAACCGCCTGAGTTAAGCTTTGATGAAAAAGTTTCTTAAGGGGGCGTTTCGTTTGTATAAAAAATGGTATGTCTTCGATGGGGACCAGCCTGTTCAGGCTGTTGTCAGAAACTACGCAAAGGATGATTTTCAGGCACTGATCGATGTACAAAAGGAAAGCTTCCCTCCGCCTTTTCCGCCTGATCTCTGGTGGAACGAAGAACAGCTGAAAGAGCATGTCGAGAGGTTCCCGCGAGGTGCTTTATGTGTGGAGATTGAAGGGGAAATAGCAGGTTCGATCACCGGGTTAATGATAGACTTTGACCCTAGCGAACCGGAGCACACGTGGTCGGAGATCACAGATGACGGGTATATCCGTAACCATAATCCTGCGGGAAATGCCATTTATATTGTTGATATTTGTGTTAAGCCTACATATCGCAAGCTGGGCTTAGGCAAGTGGTTGATGCAGTCCATGTATGAGGTGGTTGTAAATGAGAGGCTGGAACGCCTTCTGGGTGGAGCAAGGATGCCTTTTTATCATAAGTATGAGAATGATATAAGCGCTCAGGAATATTTGAAACATATTATGGAAGGGGATATCTGGGACCCTGTAGTGACCTTTTTGCTGCACTGCGGTCGTACCCCCGTCCAGGTTTTGCCAAATTATATTGAAGATGAAGAATCCTGCAATTACGCAGCATTGATGGAGTGGAAAAATCCATTTTTGAATCGTGAGGTGTAGCAGTGATTCCAACAAATGTGTCCCTAAGCAGTGGGAACATGAATACTGCTGACCCTTAAAGAAGGAGTCAATCACAATTCATCAACCGATTTAACTTCATTCAGTTGAAGTCTCCGATTGTTGTAAGGGTGAGATGAAGGTATATCGGTATCCCAGTGAGGGGCCTCTGGCGGATACCATAGATTTTAGAGGCAATGTATCGAGCGGAGCTCAATAAAATTTGGGTGCAAATACGCCAAAGTGCATTTGATTTAAAGCCAGTAGTGTTTCTTTGGAAGAAAAACAGGTATCAAATCTGAATCTGGCTGTTTATCAAACCAATATGTGTTCTATTAATGTCACGGCTAGGGAGACGGCAAAGCAACAGGATAGATCAAACAATAAAGAATCATCACTTCGAAATTTGATCTGACAACTAATCAATCGTTTGATTGGTGAGTTTATCCAGAGTTTTTCATCCAATATATAATGGGACTCAAAAAGATCCTAAAGGAAGTGTTTTCTTCCTTTAGGATTTTCAGCATGCTTACTGTTTCACCTCGGACCAGGCGCGGTCATAGTCAAGAATAGCTTCGCCCAGATCCTCCAAGAATTCTCCTTTTTCCAATTCTATTTCAGGTGGATTGACTGCCGGATGGTTCATGATCTCTTCTCCGATCAGTTCGTGCGCTGCCTTGTTAGGATTGGAGTACGGAAAGTCCTCTGTTATTTCAGCGCTAATTTCTGGTCGTAGTACGAAGTCAATAAAGGCCTCTGCCGCACGTTGATTGGGAGCACTCTTTGGTATGATGAAGCAATCGATTCCTAGATACATGCCTTCTTCAGGCAGTACGGTCTCGATAGCAGGATTTTCGCTGTAGGCAAGATAAGCTTCAGCGCCCCATACGATACCTGCTTTGGCTTCACCATTCAGAAGCATTGTTTTTTGTGTATCACTATCAAAAGCTTTGATATTGGGTAGTAAATCGATAAGAAGTTCTTTCGATTTCTCAATGACCTTTGGGTCAGTCGAGCTCATGGATTCACCCTGCATTTTATTGGCGATGCCAAGCATGATGCGTTGGTCATCCAATACGACCAGGGAATTTTTGAATTCCGGTTTCCATAAATCTTTATAACTTGTAACCTCATTATCTACCGTATCTTTATTATAAGTGATAAATGCGCCACCCCACATATAAGGTACGGAATACTTGTTACCGGGATCGAAAGACTTATCCAAAAATTGCTCATCTATGTTATTGAGATTGGTAATGTTATCGAGAGTAATTGGCTCAAGCAGTCCCTCTTTCCGCATAATTTCCACCATATAATCTGTCCCAACAGCTATATCATAACCGGAGGCACCAGCATTTATTTTAGCCAACATCTCATCATTGGACGAATATACACTGTAGTTCACTTTGACGCCATATTCCTCTTCAAATTTCTTAATCACGCTGTCTGGCATGTACTCAGACCAGTTGAATAGATTCAACTCTCCTGTGATTTGATTCTCTTCATTGTCAGTATCACGAGATGCTTTCTGTGATTCAGGAGGGCTTTTTCCACCGCAACCCGCTAAAACCGCACTGATCAGTAATAAAAAAACAGCAGGCCATGCAAAACGTTGATATCGTGTGTTTATCATTTGCCGACTCCTTTCAAATGTTAGATGAGCGGAGTAAACCATTTATTCGATTTTAAGAATATAGAGGAGGAAACCTCCTCTGTGAGTCTAATTATTGTGAACCTTTTGCTTCTGACCAAACACGATCATATAATTGAATCGCTTCTCCAATATCCTTAATATATTCGAGGCGTTCAATTTCTTCTTCAGGCGGATATATGGCAATATTATTGAGGATTTCTTCGTCAATCAGCTTACGAGCCTCCTTATTGGGATTGATATAAGGCTGATGCTGTGCGATTTCCGCACTGATTTCAGGCTCTAAAATAAAGTTGATGAACTTCTCAGCAAGCTCTTTATTTTTGGCACCCTTTGGTATGACCCAGTTGTCCATTGTAATAAGAAGACCTTCTTCAGGAATAATGGTCTCAAAGTTTGCTCCTTCTCTTTGAGCTAAGGCGATTTCAGGACCCCATACCAATCCTCCAGAAGCTTCCCCATTCACCATCATTTGCTTGGGACTGTCACTGTCAAAGGCTTTGATATTTGGAAGGAGGTCAACCATCTTCTTCTTAGCCTCTTCAAGATGTTTCGGATCAGTATCATTTGCGCTATATCCGAGAGATTTCAGTATCATTCCAATAATCATGCGTTGGTCATCAAGGACAACCAATTTATTTTTCAGCTTTGGATTCCATAGATCAGTATAGCTTTTAATGTTAGATACATTAACTCCGATTGAATCGGGATTAACACCAAGGGACAATGTATTTCCCATGAACGGTATGGAGTACTTATTCCCTGGATCAAATTCTTGATCCACATAGTCATCTATCAAATTCTTGAAATTGGATATGCTTTCTAAATTGACAGGTTCAATCATATCCCGTTCTACCATTGAAGGGATAATATAATCACTTGCCATTGTAAGATCATATGTGCCTCCGCCTGCAGCTACCTTTGCCAGCATTTCTTCATTAGATGAGAACATGCTGTAATTTACTTTCACATCATATTCTTCCTCGAATTTTTTAATGGTGACTTCAGGGATATACTCTGTCCAGTTAAAGACATTCAACTCTTTCGATTCTTTTCCTCCAGAAGTATTGCTTGATCCGCAGCCTGATAAAAAGACGCTTACTAGCAGAACGATGATCATCCCTGCAAAAATATGCCTGCCTCGATTCATAAAATTCCTCCTTGTCAGATTGGTTTAAAGATACTTCTATGTTTGTGACTAGTGCTGACATGTCGTCTCTGCGCCGCTAAACGTCGCCCTCCACCTTTCTTATTGTTTTATCTCCGACCAGACACGGTCGTATTCCAGAATAGCATCCTCAATGTCTGTGAAAAATTCACTTTTATCCAGAAACTCTTTGGGCGAATAGACCGCAGGATCGTTCAAAATGTCTTCGTCAATAAATTCATGAGCTGAAAGGTTCGGGTTCGCATAAGGAAAGTCTTTGGATATCTCGGCGCTCACTTCAGGCTGTAAAATAAAATCGATGAACGCTTCAGCATTCCTTTGGTTTAGTGCTCCTTTTGGAACTACAAAATTGTCCATCCAAATATTGGTTCCTTCTTCAGGAAGGACAGTTTTAACGGCTGGATTTTCAACTGAAGCAAGATAAGCTTCGGCACCCCATACAATACCCGCTTTCGCTTCGCCGTTTACAAGCATTGTTTTTGGGCTATCGCTGTCATAAGCTTTAATATTTGGCAAAAGATCAACCAGAAGGTCTTTGGATTTTTGGATTACTTTCGAGTCTGTCGAGTTCATTGATTCTCCCTGAAGCTTATTTCCAATACCGATCAAAATCCTTTGATCATCCAAAACAACAAGTGAGTTCTTGAACTCAGGGTCCCACAGATCTTCATAGCTGTTGATATCTTTTTTCACAACGTCTTTGTTTATGGCCATAACAACATTTCCCCACATATAAGGAACAGAATGTTCATTCCCCGGATCAAAAGTTGGATTTAAAAACTGTTCATCCAGATTACTCATGTTGGGAATATTGTCTTTATTAATTGGTTCAAGCAAATTTTGCTTCCTCATAATCTCAACCATATAATCGCTCGCAACGGAAATATCGTATCCAGCTGCACCAGCACTGATTTTGGCCAACATTTCTTCATTGGATGAGTAAACGTTATAGTTAACTTTGATTCCGGTCTCCTTTTCAAACTGTTTAATCACCCGATCAGGCATGTATTCAGACCAAATGAATAAATTAAGCTCTCCACCATCACTGTCTTTTGAACCAGCTTCTTCACCAGATGAATTGCTTTTGCCACATCCAGCAGCGAAAGTAGCAACAATTAATGTCATAATAAAAAGAACGATTATATTTGCCGCTTCCTTTTGTGGTGTTCATAATATTTCCCCCTTTCCGATTTTTCAAAATTATATTTTCCTTAAATAGCCGGTACCTTTTAAGTACCGGCTATACTATATTGAATCAGCAAGCTCAATTATTTGGTTAGTCTGAGTTGTGCAAATACAGCGATGGACAAGGTAATCACAAGCATTAATGTGGAAAGGGCATTGATCTCCGGTGATACACCGAACTTTACCATCGAGAAAATCTTCAAAGGCAATGTCGTGCTGCTTGGTCCAGCAACGAAGAAACTGATAATCACGTCATCAATGGATAGGGTGAAAGATAAAAGCGCACCAGCCATGATACCTGGTCCGATGATAGGCAGTGTTACCTTTGTAAAAGTGTGCCACTCATTTGCGCCCAGATCCCTTGCGGCTTCTTCCATTGATGGATCAAAGCCTTCCAGCCTTGCCCTGACGATAACGACAACAAATGGAATACAGAATGTGATGTGGGCGATCACCAATGTTGTAATGCCAAGTGGAACGTTGACAAGTGCGAAAAAGGCCAGCAGAGAAATCCCCATGACAATTTCCGGAATGACGATGGGGAGGTACAGCATCCCATCAAGTGCAGTTTTGCCACGGAAATGAAAGCGATACATACCAACGGCGGCGATTGTTCCGATCATTGTGGCAACAATGGTTGAAACGAAAGCGACGGTCAAACTATTTTTGGCCGCAGCTAGAATGTCACTGTTTTGCATGAGTTTCCCATACCATTCAAAGGTAAAACCAGTCCATACGGCATTTAATCTTGATTTGTTAAAAGAGAATACGATCAATATAATAATCGGAATATATAAAAATCCATAAATGAATAATGCGTATAGAATCGATGGCAATTTTTTCAGTCGGAGATTCATTTACAACACCTCGAGTCCTTTTTTATTACCGCCGATTCTGAGATAGATGAGGATAAAGATTAGTGTCAGCACCATCAAAATCATAGATGCGGCAGAGCCGAACGGCCAATCTCTTGCTGTAAGGAACTGATTTTTTATCAGGTTTCCGATCAAAAGTGACTTGGATCCCCCCATTAAATCCGGGATGAAGAACAGCCCAAGCGTTGGGATGAATGTAAGCAGGGCGCCGGCAACCACTCCAGGCATTGTGAGTGGGAGGGTAATCCTTATAAATGTTTGCCAAGGTTTCGCACCTAAATCGCTTGACGCTTCCAACAATGACTTATCCAGCTGTTCAATGGATGCATAAAGCGGTAAAACCATGAAAGGAAATAGTGTGTAGGTCAATCCGATCATGACAGCGCCGTGGTTGTACAACATGGCCAATGGCTCGGAGATAATGCCTATCTTCATCAGTACTATATTAATAACTCCTTCTGTACGTAAAAGGACAATCCATGCATATGTTCTAACGAGTGAATTTGTCCAGAATGGCACCATGACAAGCATGACTAAAAATGCTCGGTATTTCTTTGGTGCTCTTGCAATAATATAAGCAAAGGGGTAGCCAAAGACTAGACATAGGATCGTTGTAAAACCAGCTATGACCAATGAGTCCCATAAAATTTTCAGATAGAGGGGGTCGAAAAAACGGGTATAGTTTTCTAATGTAAAGCTATACTCAACTCCGCCATATAATCCCCTTGTGGCAAAACTGATAATGAGTATGAAGAGAAGTGGAAAAATAAAAAACAGTACAAGCCAAAACGTAACAGGTGAGAGTGTCCAAGCCATTCCGAACAATCGACCGCTGGGGTGTTTCTTCTTCTCCTTGGTCATCGTCGGTGTTTTATCGGCTCGTGCAACGTTGGTCTCCATCATGCAATGATCACCGCCTTGTCAGGCTCCCATTTCACATATACATCTTGATCAACAGCAAATGAATGAGCCACTTCCGGGGTCTTATTGACAGTGACTTGATCTCCTCCGGGAAGAGATACGACCGTTTTAATGATGGATCCTACGTAAATGTGTTCTACGACCTTGCCTGGGATAGCGAAGCCGGCTCCGTTTAGCTCATTATGCAGCTGTACTCGCTCAGGGCGAATGGCCATTGACACTTCCTCGTCCAATGATACTTTCGTTGTTGGAATGATGGGTACTTTATGCCCAGAAAGGTCGAGGTATGCATGTTGTTCGTCTAATCCGATAATTTTTCCTTCAAACAAGTTCGTTTCACCAATAAAATCTGCCACAAAGCGAGAAGCTGGACGTTCATAAATTTCATCAGGTGTACCAAGCTGTTCAATAATACCGCCGTTCATAACGGCAATCCTATCAGACATTGTCAAGGCCTCTTCTTGGTCATGCGTTACATAGATGAAAGTAATGCCTAGTTTTTGTTGCAAATGTTTCAGCTCAACCTGCATTTGTTTTCGCAGTTTTAAATCGAGTGCCCCAAGAGGCTCGTCAAGAAGTAGAACCTTTGGGCTGTTGACCAAGGCGCGTGCGATAGCAACACGCTGTTTTTGTCCCCCACTGAGCTGATCGGGTTTGCGTTTGGCAAAGCCTTCAAGCTGGACTAATTTAAGCGCTTCCATTACACGACGCCTCATATCATCCTTGTTTATTTTTTTCATCTTAAGGCCAAAAGCGACATTATCAAAAACATTCATATGAGGGAATAAAGCGTAACTCTGGAAAACAGTATTCACATCTCTCTTATGTGGGGGGATATTGCTGACTTCTTTTCCGTCGATTATGACTTCTCCGTCAGTAGGCTGTTCAAATCCGGCAATCATACGAAGAGTTGTAGTTTTTCCACACCCTGAGGGTCCTAAAAGGGTGAGAAACTCTCCGGTTTTGATATCCATGTTAATATTTCTTACCACAACGTTGTTATCGAAGCTTTTGACTACATTGTTCAATGTGACCATCCATTCACTCAAAATAATACCACTCCTTTAGTCTTGGTTGCGACCTTTAATCAGAATATTAACCCTAGACAAAACTTATATAATATTAATGCAAATTACATGCCAAAAGTTATATGTGTAATTTATTTAAATGAATAGACAACATTCTATGAAAAGGAAAGAAAGTTATGATGTTTTGCATAGTTTATTCGAAACGGAATAAAAGGACGGATATTTTTAATTTTTCGAAAAATTTACATAGAAAAAGTTATGCAGAAAATATCCTAATAATTCATCTCTGAATAAAAAATGAAAAAATTCATAGATGAATGTAGATTTTCTGATATAATGAATAATATAGAAGCGACAAAAACTGACAGAAGCGGAAGGGGGAGAGCGGTGTGTTTTTAATTTCGAGAGATATTATCCAATCAATAGTCAAGCTTTCTGTGGATCAGCCTCAGCGAAATTGGCGAGCCCTTTTGTCGGATAAAAAGAACCGATTTATATTTTTGGAGGAAGGCGGAACAATCACTTCCTATCTTTATTTGAAGGAGCTTCCTGTAAGTGAGCGTGAACATGGGGAGTTAGAGCTTGAACAAATTAAGGAATATGCTTTGCCTGTTACCGAATTGAGCACGCTATCAGAAAACCTGTCTTTTTCTTCAATATTTCAAGTGCTTGGAAAGGAATTATCTTTAATTAAAAATGAAAGCGATTCAATTACAGGCTATGTATTACGTGAGGATTTGATTGTTGAGCTTTTTAGGCAGGAAAATGAAAATGCCAATATATTGAAGATTCTTCTGATGTCCATTCCGATGGGGATATTCATTATTGACAATCATGGAATGATTATTGACTGCAATGAATCGGCATTGGAAATGACCCGCTTTAAAGCAGGGCAGGTATTAAAATATCCAGCTGAAACAATCTTTAATGCTGATCATCTGAAGCATGTTTTTCAGACTGGTGAAACCGTATTAAATCAACTCCAGGTCACAAACGAATCGGGGATTCTCGTAGATTACAGTCCGATTATCAATGATGAAAAGAATGTAGAGGGAATTATCATCATTGTTCAGGATATTCCGATGGTTGAGCAGATGGCTATGGAACTAGAATCGGTCAAGAATTTGAATAAGGATCTGAATGCTATCCTGTCCAGTATTTATGATGAGATTCTAGTAGTGAACGCTAAAGGGGAATTAATTCGTTATAGTGAAAACGCTATCCCGGAATTTTGGGGAGTAGACCTGAAAGACCTGGTCGGTAAAAATATTATCGAACTCGAAAAGCAGGGGCGGTTCATGCCTTCGGTGACACGGCTTGTTATTGAGAAGAAGAAAAAAGTTTCTGTTGTGCAGGAAACCCCGGCCGGCAAGAAGGTTTTGGCTGTGGGCAATCCGGTGCTTGATGACAATGGTGAGATTGAAAGAATTATCGTAGCCTCTCGAGATATTACAGAAGCGACTCGTCTGCGTGATGAACTTCGTGAGATGAAGAAAATATCCGCTCAGTATAAACAAGAGCTCGATGAGATGAAGATGCAAGAACAATTAAGCCGGAAGCTGATATATCGTAGTCAAAAGATGGAAGATATTATGGGGCAGATCCATAAAGTAGCGAAATTCTCTTCCACTGTACTGATCCAAGGAGAATCTGGCGTCGGTAAAGAAGTGATTGCTCATGCGATTCATCAACTAGGTAGCCGGAAGGGGCAGCCATTTTTAAAGGTAAATTGCGGAGCCATTCCAGAAGCACTCTTGGAAAGTGAACTTTTTGGCTATGTGAAGGGGGCTTTCACTGGTGCGGACCCAGGCGGAAAGGATGGTTACTTTAAGCAAGCTGACCAAGGGGTGTTGTTCCTTGATGAGATTGGAGAATTACCACTCAGACTTCAGGTGAAGCTTCTTCGTGTCCTTCAGGAGAGAGAGGTTGCTCCTGTTGGCAGCACTCAAACTTTCTCAGTTGATGTCCAAATAATAGCGGCGACCAATACAAGTCTAAGAGAAATGGTGGCGGATGGGTCGTTTCGCGAGGATCTCTTCTATCGTTTAAATGTTATTCCAATTCATGTTCCGCCATTAAGAGAAAGAAATGAGGATATTCCGTTAATTGCTTTTCATTTCCTAAAACAATTTAATGAAAGGCATAATAGCAGCTACCATTTAACGCCGGATGCTCTTAATCTATTAGAAGCATATACTTGGCCTGGAAATATTCGGGAACTGCAGAATATTGTGGAACGTTTAGTAGTCACGGCTGATGAAGAGATGATTGATGCCAGCGTGGTTGGACAAGTGTTGAAATTGAATGAGCCGATGACGAAGGTGAAACCGATTATCACCAATATCATGCCATTGCAAGAAGCCTATGAGGCAGTAGAAGAACAGCTGATTACACAGGCGATGAATCTATATAAAACCACAACAAAAGCGGCGGTAGCGCTAGGAATCAGCCAATCCTCCGTCAGTAGGAAATATCAAAAAATTGTTAATAGGAAACAAGGGGGAGGAGGATAAAAGGTTTGATGTGGTCGTTATGTGGCAATTTATGCATTTTTGAATAAAACTATTGATAATAGAATAGATTTGTGGTTAAAATGAAAGGGCTTTAACCTATTAAATGCTCTAAAATGACGGCGTTTTCAAAAGGATAGTCTTATTTTATAGTTGGCATGGTAATTGCATAATAATATTGAGTGACTGACTTCGATTCGGAACAGCTTTTCGAACAAATGAGTTAATCATTGAGGCTAAATCATTTAATCTATTTTAATTTGTCTGAAGGAGGATTTTCCATGTACTACATTAACGGAGAATGGCATGAATCTGATCAAAAAGAACAAGTTACTAACCCAGCAACGTTGGAAGTGATTGATACAATCTCGGTTTGTGGAGGAGAAGAAACAAAGTCGGCAATCGCAGCTGCAAAAGAAGCTTTTAAAACTTGGAAGAAGACTACAGGAAATGAAAGAAGTGCCTATCTTTTCAAAACAGTCAATTTAATGAAAGAAAGAGTAGACGAGCTCGCACAGATTGTCACGCTGGAAAATGGGAAACCGCTTCCGGATGCAAAAAGAGAAGTGCTCAGCGCAATCAGTTATCTTGACTGGTATGCAGAAGAAGCGAAAAGAATATACGGAGAAGTGCTTCCTGCTTCCCACCAAGATAAAAGCCTGATGGTCATTAAACAGCCGGTCGGAGTCTGCGGAGCCATTACGCCATGGAACTTCCCACTTTCAATGATTACTAGGAAAATTGCTCCTGCACTTGCAGCAGGTTGTACAATCGTCCTTAAGCCTGCATTGCAGACACCATTATCTGCAATCAAAGTGTTCGAATGCTTCCATGAAGCAGGACTTCCAAAAGGTGTTGTAAACCTTGTTGTTGGACCTGCCGAAGAAATTGGAAAAGCGTTGACATCCAGCCCGGATGTGCGCAAGCTGACATTCACAGGTTCCACATTTATTGGGAAAAAGCTCGTTCGCGATTCAGCTGATACGATGAAAAAAGTATCAATGGAATTGGGTGGACATGCTCCATACATCGTTTTTGATGATGCGGATATAGACTTGGCTGTTGAAGGTGTTATGCTGTCCAAGTTTAAAAACTCAGGTCAAACATGTATCAGCACAAACCGTGTGTATGCACATCAAAGCATTGCAAAGGAATTTGCAGAAAAGCTTGCGAAACGAACAGCTGAATTGAAAATTGGTGATGGACTGGAAGAAGGAACCGACGTTGGTCCTCTAATCAATGAAAAAGCACTTGAAACAATGAAAAACCAAGTAGCGGATGCTGTGAAGAACAATGCAGAAGTCGTTGCAGGAGGAAAAGTTTTCAATTACGAAAGTGGCGATGGATATTTCTTTGAACCAACGGTTCTCTTAAACGCTACAGACGACATGGTCATCGCAACAGAAGAGACATTTGGTCCAATTGCACCAGTATTCACATTTGAAAGCGAAGAAGAGATCATTGAAAAAGCGAATAGTACATTATATGGACTTGCCGCATACTGCTATACAAAAGACCTTGGCCGTGGATTAAGAATGACAAGAGAGCTTGAGTTTGGAATCATTGGAATCAACGACCCGGCTCCAATTGTCATTCAAGCTCCATTCGGCGGGATAAAAGAAAGCGGAATGGGTAAAGAGGGCGGAAAGTTCGGTCTGGAAGAGTATTTGGAAGAGAAATTTGTATCTATTTACGAAAACTAATAAGAAAAGCGGAAGGTGCCCGTTTAGCGACGTACAAACTGGAGTGATTCTGACGAGATAAAGGAAACACTTTGACGAAGGAGCCGATGTTGACTTATCGGAAGAAGAGTTAAGTTTGCTTGTTGCTGAGCATCGGGACTAACAGTAAAGGATTGTGCGTGAATGTTTTACGCACAATCCCATTAAAAAAGGAGGGGCTGTCTATGAGAACCCAGTTTCTTAAAACTATAGAAGCAGCAGGAGCAAGACTAATGACATTAGACGACATCTATAAGGTGAATGAGATGGCAGCCATCGGATTCGGAGACCCAGAAATTCCATTTAAGCCTGAGCACTTGGCCAGCCAAATTGAGATTTTTCCTGAAGGTCAAGTCGTGATAGAACATGAGGATGGAAATATCGTAGGTTCTTGTTCAAGTGTCATTGTTAACTTTGAAGATTATGGTGTATATCATAATTTTGATGATATATCCGATAATGGATATATTAAAAATCACAAACCTGAAGGTAAAAACCTTTATGGAACAGAAGTGGTTGTACACCCTGAGTATAGAGGCCTAAAGATAGGGAAACGTTTATATCAAGCTAGAAGAGCGATTGCACAAGAATTCAACCTGGAAAGTATCCTTTTTGGAGGACGTATTCCAAACTATCACAAGTATGCAAACGAACTGACTCCAGAACAGTATGCAGCGAAAGTAGTCAGTGGAGAACTCTATGATCCAGTCATGACATTCCAATTGAAGAATGGATTTGAGTTCAAGGCAGTCATGCCCAACTACTTGCCAACAGATGCAGAATCATTGAAATATGGAGCTTTAATGGAGTGGAAAAATCCGGATTACAAATTGATGTAACCGTTAACTTCGTTTAGTAGCTATGTAAGTGGTGAGACGAAAGCATATTGGTATTCTATTAAGTGGGGTTTAACCCACTGAATCTGGATAAAATCTAGGCGCAAATACGCCAAGGTGAATTTGATCAAAAAGTGATAAATTGATATTTTCGGATTAGCACAATGCTAATTCGAAAATATCGGCTTTTCTTTATATGGTACCTAAGAATCGCGAATAAGGAATTGTAAAATTAGAAAGACTGAGGAGGCTGTTACATGGGGACAAACACATCTTTGAAAAGATCACTGGGATTATGGGCAATTGTTGCTTTAGGTTTAGGTTACATGACACCTACGGTTGTATTTGATACATTTGGAATCGTTTCCAAGCAAACAGGCGGGCTTGTCCCCTTGGCTTATGTCGTAGGTTTAATCGTTATGCTTTTTACAGCTATCAGCTATGGAAAGATGGTAAAGGTCTTTCCAAGTGCCGGTTCAGCATACACATATACTCGAGAAACAATGGGACCCCGTCTAGGGTTTCTTGTCGGCTGGGCTTCACTGCTTGACTATTTACTTCTGCCTCTTGTAAACGCTGTCATTATCAGACTTTATATGGAATCGCTTTTCCCAGACGCATCTGCGTGGATATGGGTGTTGATATATGTCGTCTTTGTAACAGTCATCAATGCAATCAGTATGAAATCAACATCAGGTGTCAACGTCATTTTAGTTGTTTTCACTTTGGTTTTAATGGCCGCATTCGTTGTATTAGGTTCAATCCAGCTATATAAAGGAATGGGAACAGGAACGTTATTGACGATCCAGCCATTGTTCCAGGCGAATATGCATATTACAGCTGTTTTAACCGGGGCAACTGTGGTATGTTTCTCCTTCATCGGTTTTGACGCGATTACTATGTACACGGAAGAAGCTAAGGATATTAATATCATGCCAAAAGCAATTGCTTTCACTGTCCTGATTGGAGGAGCTGTCTTCTTCGTAGGTGCATACTTTGCACAAACATTATTCCCAGACGTCTCAGTTTTTAATGTTGTTGATGATACGCTCCCTGAAATTGCGTTATATGTTGGCGGAGTTGTATTCCAATTGATCTTCCTATCCGGAGCATTTGCTGCGACTATCGCGTCTGGACTGGCTTCGCACTCAAGTGTTTCTAGACTTCTGTTCGTTATGGGAAGAAATGGCGTCTTGCCTAAAAGACTGTTTGGATATGTGCATCCGAAATTCAGAACGCCATTTTTCAATGTTATTTTCGTAGGGATTGTCAGTTTGCTGGCGATGGGGCCGAGTCTTGAGCTGGTCTCCGCTGTTATTAACTTCGGAGCCTTGATAGCGTTCACATTCGTTAACCTATCTGTTATTGCATACTTTGTATTTAAAAAGAAACAATACCAAACTCCAAAGCAAGTATTCTCTTACATCGTCATGCCAACGCTTGGTGCAGCTTTTACAGGCGTTTTATGGGCTCACTTGCATGCCGATGCATTCATCGGAGGGATTGTATGGGTAATCATTGGGATTATTTACATGTTCATCATGTCAAAAGTATTCAAGAGAGATATTACTGATCTTGGAATGGATGAAGCAGATCAAATGACTGGAAGCTAACCGAAAAAGGATATCAAACAAGAGGAACAGCTGAAAATGGCTGTTCTTCTTGTTTGATAGCTGGTCAAATATGCCGTGTTTTAGTATGATGGAAGGAATTATTTTTAAGGGAAGTTCAAAACGTCACAAAATAAAAAAACGGCACATCTTTTCGCCGCCTCGCCATTTTCAATGCGTAACTTTTTGAACATGAACTGTTATGGAGAGCGATATGGTTTCATATGAAAATTTTTTCTTATTTATCTTAGTTAGTATTTTAGGACCTGTGATGGGTGTACTTATCTTAATCATATTCAATACGTTTGAAAAACAAATATATTTACTAGAGGTAGAAAACTCGAAGGTTCTTTTGGAAAAAGAACTGGAAACTACTAAATATGTTAGGCTTAATCAACAGATACAACCTCATTTTTTATTTAATGCTTTGAATTCCATGTTTAGTTTAATAAGGCTAAAAAGATACGATCATTTAGCAGAAGTATTTGAACATATGGTCCTTTATTTGCGCTCAAAATATGATCAGGAACAGGCGCTTCATTTATTAACAGAGGAGATTGAGTATACGAACCATTTTTTAGCTATACAGCAGCTTCGCTTTGGTAATCGGCTGCGTGTAGAATGGCATGTTGAAGAGGGGATGGGGAAAATACTCGTTATTCCTTATTTAATACAGACACTTGTTGAAAATGCATTTAAGCATGGAATTGAAAATCTCGAAGGAGCGGGAGTTGTTCAGATTATTATACAAGTGACCGAACAACGGCTTTTTATCACTGTTAAGGATAATGGGCCAGGCTTTGCAGTAAATCCGTTAGAGGAGGATTCCGGGGTTGGTATTGGACTAAAAAATATCTCTAAACGACTGCATCTATTGTTCGGTGATGAGGCGCAGATGACATTTTCTTTGGATCATCAACTCGAAGAACAAGGAGGAAAAGTCATTGTGTCGATGCCAAAGGTGATGGACTCGGAGGTGAAATGAATGAATATTCTAATAGTAGATGATGAACCTTTGGAATTAGAGCAATTAGAATTTCTGATACACTTGCATTTTCCTACTTGGAAAATTCATAAAGCTCTCTATGGTACAGAGGCAATTGAATTAACCGAAAGTATGCTTGAAAAGGATTCTTTTCAGTTGGCACTGATGGACATCAAACTTCCTGGGAGGAATGGTCTGGAAGTAGCCACAAAAATGAAGGCTTTAATGCCAGATTTGGAAATTATTATCATTTCAGCATTTCAAAACTTTGATTATGCTAAGCAGTCCATACATTTAAAAGTTTTAGATTATCTTGTTAAACCAGTTATTGAAAGCGAATTAGTGGAGGTTTTGCAAACCTTTCTGAAAACACGTCCTGAGTACGAGAGTTACACAGAAGTTGTCCGGTCAGTCATTCAGGTCGTAAAGGAGCAATATAAAGAACCTCTGAGACTATCTTTGATTGCTGAAAGCTTTCATATTAATGTAAGTTACCTAAGCCGGCTTTTTAGAGAAGAGGTAGGTGTAAACTTCTCGGATTTTTTGCTGAATTACCGGATTGAGCATGCAAAGAGACTGCTGATACAAAATAGGAATTGGTCCATACTTCGGGTGGCGGAAGAATGTGGCTTTAACAGCCAGCACTATTTTAGTAATGCTTTTAAAAGGATTGTCAGATGCACACCGAAAGAATATCGAAACAGGAAAGTGGTTTAAGTCAAGATGAAACCCTTAAAACCTTTAAACATCACCTATTTAATTTCAAGCTGGGTATCCGTCAGCATGATTTTTATCATTGGAGAAGTCGTCACTCGATTTGGTGTTTTTTCTAGTCTAGTGATTGTTTCCGCTTTTTTATCAGCCTTTGCAGTTTTTTTGGCCTTACAAAGGTCATCATTCAGATTAAAGAAAAGCTCCTTATTGGGAAAATGTATTACAACAATAAGGTTCCTTGAAATTTATATTCTTCATCTTTTTATTTGTGGATTGGTTTTCCATACAGCATTCCAAGTAAATATGTACTTATCGGTTTTTGCCACTGCTTTTATTTTAATGATATGTGCTGTTTATCTCCCGAAAGGGAAAAAATTCAGGCAAAGTATAAAAGATACAAGATTTATATTGATTAGCGGCCTAGCGATACTTCTTCCCACTTATATTTATTTGCAAAAAGGCCTCGAGTCCTTATATCATAACCTTCTATACTATCAGCCTCAGGTTCTGAATCATGATTCAAGAAGTTTGTGGCTGTTATTCTTGATTGCCTTTATGATCTTTTTTTCAAAGCTATTGCTTCAACGGGAAGTCATGGATAAGTACAACAGCCAAAGTATTTATAAAGTAGTTTTTAAATTATTAATGGCAGTTTTTATCTATTGTACTTTTATACTGGCTTTTGCAACCATGAATGTTGTGGCCATCACACAAAATTTAGACTACAGTCAAACGAATGAATTGTTTATCTTGCTTGTAGAGAAGCTCTCTCTATCGGTAATCTTTCATTTTTTCTGTATAGTCCTTTATTTCAGCTCCCTAATCATATTAATTGATGCGCTTCCACGAATTTCAAATGCAAAGAAAGAAAATAGATTTTTGAATGGTTCATTTGTATTCATTTTCATAGCTGCCTGTCTAACAGTCCTTATTTTTTTTCGTTATAGTCTTTTGTCTATCTATGTGTTTTTTGGCTGTTTCCTCAGCCTTCTTGTAATACTGGCGATTATGATACAAATGATGAGAAGTTTGAAAGCAAGGATGTCAATATAGTTAAAAAAGTCCTAACAATAATGCAAAACTATTGTTGGGACTTTTTTTATAATACAGACAATAGGATCACGAGAGTCCATTACAATTTGCAGTAAAAATGAAAGGGTTATCATTCTGGTTATCAGGACAATGGACAAAAAGGAGGGGAATTAATTTGAAAGTATATATAGCACAAAGGCTGCTCTCTCTAATACCAGTGATGCTTGTAGTGGCGATTGTTGTGTTCTTCTTAATACATTTGACACCTGGTGATCCGGCAGCCATCATACTGGGACCGGACGCCTTGCCGGAGGATATTAAAGCGCTGCAGGCAGAGCTTGGCTTAGACTTACCAATTTATCAACAGTTTCTCAATTGGTTTAGCGGAATTTTGGTAGGTGATTTAGGGGAATCTCTTTACCTAGATATGCCCGTTTTGACAGCGTTCACAAGTCATTTGGGTCCTACTTTATCCCTAGCCATTTTGGCACAGCTCATCTCCATTATCATTGCGATTCCATTCGGTATTATGGCTGCCACGAAGAGAGGGACTGCAGTTGATCAGTTTTTCATGGTATTCGCATTACTTGGCATCTCTATCCCAAGTTTTTTGCTTGGACTTCTGTTAATCCTCTTATTTGCAGTAGAACTGCATTGGCTTCCAGCAGCGGGATATCAACCGTTAAGTGCAGGATTATGGAATCACTTGAGGTTTCTTATTTTACCGGCAATTACTCTTGGAGCGATTCAAGCCGCATTAATTGCCCGTATGACCAGATCCTCCATGCTGGATATATTAAGCATGAATTATATTAAAACAGCTCATGCAAAAGGATTGAAAGAAAGAGTAATCATTTACAAACATGCTTTTAGAAATGCGCTGATCCCAATCTTAACTGTGGTTGGGCAGGCATTTGGCACTTTAGTAGCCGGAGCGGTAGTGACTGAGGTCGTTTTCAATATACCAGGAATAGGACAACTCATTGTAAACGCTATACAACGTAGAGATTATGTTTTGATTCAAGGTACGGTTCTATTAATCGCGGCAACTTATGTATTCATTAATCTATTGGTTGACTTATTATATGGAGTCGTAGATCCGAGGGTTCGGCTAAATAAAAAGTAGGGGGTGAGGATATGATTTCAAACGCAATAGAACAGAATGTGGAAGGACGAAAAAGAGAAATCACAAGAGAAAGACGAGCTTTATTTCTCAGACGGGTTTGGGCTAATAAAATGGTTGTAATTGGCGGAGGGATTATTTTTCTCATCACCTTACTAGCACTTATTGCTCCACTTCTTGCCCAATTTACCCCATATGATTTGGAGGCTGTAAACCGTTTAAAACCACCAGATGCAACGCATTGGTTTGGTACAGATAATTTTGGCCGGGATATTTTCAGCCGTGTGGTATATGGAGCTAGAGTGTCTTTGGCTGTAGGGCTTTCCGTAGCAATCATTACTGGTTTCCTTGGTCTATTTATTGGCATGTATTCTTCTTATTACCGGGTACTCGATCATATTTTGATGAGAATTGCCGATGGGTTAATGGCGTTTCCTTCCATTCTACTGGCGATTGCCATTATGGCAGTGATGGGGCCAAAACCAATCAATGTAGTGATTGCCATTGTCATTGTTGAAACACCTGGAGTGGCAAGAATAGTTCGCTCCGCAGCATTGGTCGTGAAAGAACAGACATATATTGAGGCTGCGAGGGCTCAAGGAGCAAGTTCACGGAAGATTATTTGGTCACATATTGCGCCCAATGTTCTCACCCCACTGATTGTTCAAATTACTTACGTTTTTTCAGTTTCTATGATTATAGAGGCAGCTTTAAGCTTTTTAGGAGCTGGAATACCGGCACCCGAACCGAGCTGGGGTAATATTTTATTTGATGGGAAAAGTGTCATTCAGACGGCTTGGTGGATGACCGTATTTCCGGGAATGTTTCTTTTATTGGCTGTTTTAGGCTCCAATCTACTTGGAGATGGGATACGTGACTTGATAGATCCTCAGTCAAATAAAGCAAAAAAATAACGAAAAGGCCCACGATTGAATGATGAACGAGGAGGATAGCAGGATGTCCAATCAGCCACTTTTAAAGGTTAATCATTTAAGAACAACCTTCGCTACTGAAGAGGGAGCAGTCACAGCTGTTGATGATGTTAGCTTTACAGTGAATAAAGGGGAAACCATTGGAGTTGTAGGGGAGTCTGGATGTGGAAAAAGCGTAACCTCCGAATCCATCATGAGATTACTAAATGAAAAAACAACAAAATATGAGGGGGAGGTTCTTTTTGAAGGAAAGAATTTACTGCAACTAAGTAAAGCGGATATGCGCGAAATCCGTGGCAATAAAATTTCGATGGTTTTTCAAGATCCTATGACTTCGTTGAATCCAGTGCAAACGATCGGGGATCAAATAGCTGAAGCCATTGTTATTCATCAAAAAGTGAATAAACGCGAGGCATATAAAAAAGCTGAAGAAATGTTAAGACTTACAGGCATACCTGCACCGGAAAAGAGGATACATGAATATCCTCATGAACTATCTGGAGGAATGAGACAAAGAGTTTTTATTGCTATGGCTTTATCCTGTAGACCTAAAGTGTTGATTGCAGATGAGCCGACTACTGCTCTTGATGTTACCATTCAAGCTCAAATTTTAGATCTTATTGATCATTTGAAATCAGAGTTGGAAATGGGCGTTATTATGATCACCCACGATCTTGGTGTTGTAGCCGAAGTTTGTCAGAGAGTGGTGGTTATGTACCTTGGACAAGTGATTGAAGAAGGGGAGGTTGGAACGCTGTTTTCCCGCCCGCTTCATCCTTATACGCGAGGGCTGTTGAAATCGATTCCACAGCTTGACGGAGACCGTACGGAAAAACTACATGTAATTAAGGGAGTTGTCCCCCCTCTAACTGCTGTTCCAACTGGTTGCCGTTTTGCCCCGAGATGCGAATTTGCTGATGAACAATGCATTGGTCAAGCACCTGATTTAACGGAAATTGACACAACACAAAAGGTTAGATGTTGGAAAGCTGATGAGTTCTTAAAAAAGGAGGGTCATACACATCATGCAACAACCGTCTGAGAAACAAGAACCTCTCCTGCAGGTAAAAAACCTACAGAAACATTTTCCGATAACGAATCCGCTTGGTAAGGTAACGGGTCAGGTAAAAGCTGTTAATAATGTAACGTTCGATTTATACGAGAAGGAAACATTAGGGCTTGTTGGAGAATCGGGCTGTGGAAAAAGTACAACTGGCAGAACGATATTACGGTTGACGGAGCCTACTTCCGGAACTGCCATATATAGGGGTAAGGATATTTTCAAATTAAAAGACAAGGAATTTATGCCATTTAGAAAAGAAATGCAAATGGTTTTTCAAGATCCGCATTCTTCGCTTAATCCTAAAAAAAGAATTGGATACAGTGTTGAGGAGCCAATGAAGATTCAGGGCATCGGAACCAAGGCTGAAAGAATGGAAAAGGCGATGGATTTATTAAATAAGGTTGGATTGCGGAGTGATCAATACTATCGGTATCCTCATGAGTTTTCAGGAGGACAAAGACAACGGATTGGTCTTGCGCGGGCATTGGCTGTCACTCCGAAAGTCATTATATGTGATGAACCGGTTTCTGCTTTGGATGTTTCTATACAATCGCAGGTAATCAATCTGTTGCAGGAGTTACAGGATGAATTCGAGCAGGCTTATTTATTTATAGCGCATGATTTAAGTGTCGTTCGCCATATCTCTGATCGAATCGGAGTCATGTATCTTGGCAGAATAGTAGAATTAGCGCCAACTGACGAACTCTTTAAAAATCCGTTGCATCCTTATACTCAAGCTTTGTTGTCTGCTATTCCGATTGCCAATCCTCATAGAAAAAAAGAAAGAATTGTCATAAAGGGAGATGTGCCCTCTCCAACCAATCTGCCTTCAGGATGTGTTTTTCATACTCGGTGTCCACATGCAATAGAACGTTGTAAAACCGAAGTTCCAACGGTAACCCAAGGAGCTAATAGGCATCAGGTTGCTTGCCATTTATATGATTAGGTTTATTTAACTTCATTCAGCAGAAGTCTTCCACTTCTGTAAGTGGTGAGATAAATTTAGGCACAAATACGCCAAGACGTGAAAAATAAATAGAGAGGAGTAGGTCTTATGATCAAGAAGCTGCACCTTCACGGAACCGCATTTGAAATTGGATTCGAGCATGGCAGCAAAGGAAAGCAAGAAGTAGTAAATAGTCTTGAAACATATGAAAGGCTTTTCTATGGGTTTAAGAATATGAAGTGGTCTGAAGCCAAGGACCTCGCCTTGCTCCATTTACACGCTATTGAAAAATATGATCTGCAGATGGTTGAAGAAATGGAAGGAGTTGCGAAAGGTGCAGGAGTAGAGTTTGAAGACATTTTGACTTTAAATGCGCGAAGTGAAATCGCTTTGACGAATAAAGGTGAAATATATTCAGATGGTTGTACGACCATGGCTATTACTAGCCCTATTATCAACGACACGATCATTGGTCAAACTTGGGATTGGACGGCATCACAAAAAAATAGTTTGCTATTACTTGATATACGAGCTAAATCCAAACCACGTATTACAATGGTGACAGAAGGGGGAATCATAGGGAAAATTGGCTTCAATTCAGCTGGAGTCGGTCTATGTTTTAATGCTTTGATTACGGATAAGAGGACAAACGAAATACCTCTTCATCTTGGAACTAGGGCTGTCTTAAATTCATATTCACAAGCTGAAGCAATCTCTAAGATTGCGAACGGGCAAATAGCTGCCTCTGCCAGCTTTTTAATTGGGTACGATGACGGAAATGGAAACGGGATGGCAGTAAATCCGGAGGTTTCTCCTTTTGGAATTGATTATGTAGGCGGTGATGAAGGATGGCTGGCTCATACAAATCATATCTGTTCCGATATTCTAAGAAAGAAGTTAAAGGACTTGAACGAACTTAGATTTGAAGACTCCATTCTTAGAAAGAAAAGAGCTGATCAGCTAATTAAATCAAGCATCGCTGCTAAGAAACAAATTGATGAGAAAACATTTGAGAGGTGGCTATCCGATACATTTAATAAACCAAGCTCTATTCTTCATTTTCAAAATAAACATGCTCCTGAACATCGGAGAATGGAGACGGTCTTTTCCATTATTATCAATTTATCTAAGAGGAAAGCATTATTGCGAATAGGTCAAGAAGGAGAATTTGAGGAGATAGATACAATCGCCGAGACAGCATTGTAACTAGATAAGCACAAAAATACAATGGGGGTAACATAATGAGGAAAATACTAATATCTTTTTTGATTGTTTTTTTACTAGTAGGCTGTGCTTCGTCATCTGACGACGCAGGAAAAAGCGGAGACAGCAATGAAAAAGGCGGGACATTGAATGTTGCATATATGGCACAACCGCCTACTTTAGATCCACATGCCACTGTTTCTGTTGCTACAACTGATATTGGCCGCAATATTTTTGAGACTCTTTTGGCCTTTAACGAAAGGAATGAAGCTGCGCCCCTACTTGCAGAGACATTTGAATCAAGTGAAGATCTCAAAAGTATTACTTTCAAATTAAGAAAAGGAGTGAAGTTCCATAATGGGAAGGAAATGACTGCAGATGATGTAGTCGCATCTATGGAGCGCTGGAAGGAGTTAAACGGTAAAGCAAACACCTACTTTTCTAAGTCTGAATTTGTAAAGGAAGATGATTATACTGTTGTATTAAAAATGGACAAACCATTTACAATTGCTAAATATATACTGGCTACTAATATCAATTTCGCAGCTATTATGCCAAAAGAAATCATTGAAAATGCACCAAAGTCTGGGGTTAAAGAGTATGTTGGAACTGGGCCTTTTAAGCTTGAGGAATGGAAAAAAGACCAATATATTAAGCTTGTAAAAAATGAAGATTATCAATCACCACGAAGTGAACCAGATGGATTAGTCGGTAAAAAAGAGCCAATGATTGATGAATTGTATTTCCGAATGGTCTCGGATGCATCTACCCGAACGGCTGGGATTCAAACAGGAGAGTATGATGTAGCGCTTCAAATTCCTTACGATAATGTTCCAGCAATAGAGAGTGATGGAAACTTGGAAGCTATTACGCATCCTGAAGGATTCAGTACAGTTGTATTTAATAAACAAAATGGGATATTCTCCAACGAAAAGGCTCGGCAAGCGTTAAATCTTGCAGTTGATAAAAAGGAAGTTATGATGGCGGCATTTACGGATGAAAAGTTTTATACACAGGAACATGGGTTGTTAACGAAAGAGTATGTAAGCTGGTATAGTGAACAAGGGAAAGATGAGTACGGGGCGCATGATCCAGAAGCCGCTAAAAAGCTGTTTAAAGAGGCTGGTTATAATGGGGAAGAACTAACCATTTTGACCACTAGGGATTACGAGGATCAATATCAAATAGCGGTTGTTATCCAGGAAAACCTTAAAAAGATTGGGGTAAAAACTAAATTAGAGGTATATGATTGGGCAACATTAATGGAAGTGAGAGAAGATAAGAAATTTTATGATCTAATGCCAATGGGATATAACCCGGTAACTGATCCGACGCAAATTAACTTTTTGGATTCCAGGATTAATTATACCGGTTGGTCCAATAGCCCAGAGATTGATAAACTACTGGATGAATTAATGGTTGCTCCTTCAGATGAAGAAGCAAAAGAAATATTTGGGAAGCTTCAAAATGAATCTTGGAACTACTTGCCTGCCATTAAATTTGGTGATTATGATGGAGTTGCGGCTATTCGTACAAATTTAAAAGGTTTTGAGTGGTTTCATGGACCTGTTTTTTGGAATACTACAATCTCTAATTAATCAAGTATAGACTTAGAAAGACTGGCTGCCCTCAAAAGGGTTTTGCCAGTCTTTCTGTATCCTCACCTATAAAACAGCGCACACAGAATGTGTCAAAATATATCAAAGGTACCCAATCAATAAGAAATAAGTCTATTTAGTGTATTGGTTCTTTTTCATTAATTCAGCAATTTGCTGGTCGTTTTCGCTACTTCCTTTGGTCAATTGAGAAATCACTCGATTTTGCCTTTCGGATGAATGATTTTGACTTAATTTTGCTTTTCCTTCAATATTTGAAATATGGATTTTAAACGCTTGGACGCCTTTATTCAAATTGGAAATGATGTTGGGATCTACATCTTCCATTTGATAGCGTCCCTCTTTTGTTTCATATATATCTATCATTTGACGAAAATCAGACATTATTTCCTTTTCATTATCAATTAGCTTCATCTCACCATATACATGAACTGCGACGTAATTCCAAGTAGGAACAGTTTGGTTTGTTTCGTACCAAGCTGGAGAAATATAGCTATGAGGACCATGGAACACCGCCAATACCGTTTGATTTTCAATGTCTGTCCATTGTGGATTCTGTCGGGCGAAATGCCCTGACAAATGACTGCCATCTTCACTCAATATTAAAGGCAGATGTGTAGCAAAAGGCATGCCTTGGTGCATGGAAAACATTGTGGCAAAGCTATGTTTTCTCATTACCTCGAATACCTCTTCGTTGTCGGTCATTTTGAAATGCTTAGGTATGTACATATCCATTCCCCTTTCATCAAAATATAGCTTGTTTTTTTCGAAATGTTTGGCTGTACTTTAAGTGTGATTTGTTCCATTCATGGACTTTATATATTATCGTAATGCGAGCATTGACATGTTAAAAGATACAATTTTAATCTTTTTTACATGACGGAGAAGTGAAAAAGGCGATATTCAAACAAATGAGCAGCGTATTTCGTTAACCTCAAATGCTTCTAAATATTGGTCATATATTAAAATCTACTCGACCTTGCCTCATTTGAAATCGTAAAAGGGGTTTCACTTTTGAGCGCGGCTTGGACATAATAAATAATAAAACCAACAGCTGCTCCCCATTGATAACAATGAATTTGTGATCGAGAGTGATTTATCTATCATTCAACCGAAATCCTCGTGACTTCAATCGTGTAGATGAAACGGCTTTTGTTTAGATTTTGTATAATGGTGGACACAGTAATGAAAAGGAGAATTGCGGTGAAAGTATGGGATGTATTGGAAATTGCACAAGCATTAGATGGTAGCCTGTTAGCAGGGAACCAGGGTTTAGAGCAGGAAGTTCGCTTTATCGAAGTAATGGAAGTTCCTGAAGTAGAGGAATGGGCTACAGAAGGGCTCCTTGTTATTACTAATTTTTACTCAGTAAAGGATAACCCGGAGAGGCGGTTGGACATTATCTCGGGTTTAATTGAAAAAAAGGCTGCTGGAATAGTGATTAAAGTCGGGAGATTTGTTGAAAAACTGCCAAATGAATTGCTCCAGTTGGCTGATCGACATAATTTTCCAATCATTACAATTCCCAAATGGGTCGCTTACATTGATCTGCTTACACCGCTTTATGGATTACTGCGCCAAGGAGAAGATGCCTCTGCAGATAACAATGCTCTTCATTCATTTAAGGACATGAAATTTAATAGTGTAGAGGAAGCGTTGGAGTTTTTATCCGAGAATTTGAACGGTGGAGCAGTTTATATAGAAGACGTGCAGGGGCTTCTATTATATTCAAGTGGTCGGTTCTATCGGGATCCGTGGAGAAAGACAGGTCTTGTTTTTTCCCCGCCAACTCATTCTGAGTATCAAGATAACCTAAGGAGATGGAATGATCGTATCTTGAAGGATGGTCATTTCTACATATACTTACCGGGAAAGTTGAGTAGGTTGATCATCCCGCTCTATACACGGCAGGAAATATTTGCTTTTATCCATGTGCCATTTCATAACCAGACCTTGATGAATTCATTGAGTAAAAAATCCATCGAAGCGATTCAGCATAAACTATACGAAACAGTCATGTCCGAGTTGGTTGAAATGCAAAAGCATTGCATGTCGCGAGTGGATGACTTCAAAAGAGCCATTTCCAATCATTCCAATCTAAAAGCAAAAGTCATTCTTTATTTTAAGGAAAATCAAAAACTCCCTTTAGGAGCCTCCAGGGTTGTTGATTATGATTGTATGCTTCAAAAAAAATGGTTGGACTTGCTAGACCAGATACCAAATGTGGAGCAATCTTTTATTTTTGAAAAAGAAGAAATGTATGTTCTCCTGATTCTCTCGGAATTACGGTCGATGGAGGAGTTAGTAGAAGAAGTATCCAACATTACTGACCATTTCCCTGTGCCTGACACATATGTAGGAATCAGCCCGGTTTTCCACCATTTTAATGAATTGGATGCAAAAGTGAAGGCCGTTACAAATATGATGGATTTCGGTCGTGAATATTATCCCGACAATAAAATATATTCCTATTATCAACTGGGTATTTACGAATTTTTTGTCAAATTAAGCCAGGATTCCTCAGCAAGGGAATACGCTCAACAAATACTTGGACCGCTTGAAAACGAGGGGGATCCGGAGCTGATGGAAACGCTGATCATGTATCTACAAGAAAATGGAAATGCGTCCAGAGCAGCTGAAAAATTATATATTCATCGGAGAACGATGACAAATCGTTTGGTAAAGATAAAGTCGCTTTTGAACATGGATTTGGATAACTCCAACCATATATTTATGTTGCAATTCTGTCTGAAAATTAAAAGGGTCAACGAGTAATAGGCTTGTTGATTCTTTTTTTTATGCACATGATGGGAAGCGAAACGTGTTCATGTCTTCCCACTTTGCTCATATACAGCACACTCCCTAAAATTTATAATTTTTTTACATAGCTCATAAATAGACAGAATATTTAGATGGAGGAAGATGTCTGATGTCTTTGAAATATACGATGGAAATGATGGAGCTGCTGGATGAAGCATATATAAATGGGCAAAAGGTTGTTAATATTTTTAAAGGTTTGCCGCATTGTGAATCATCTTATGAAACCGTTGTCGGAGCGACCGGGGCTGTGACTGATTTTATCAAAATTTTAATCAAAGGAACTAATGGAAAAAGTGATGGAGGATCAGCGCCAACAATGGGGATTATTGGGAGACTTGGGGGACTTGGAGCACGTCCATCTAGGATTGGATCCGTTTCTGACGGGGATGGTGGAATTGCTGCCATTACTGCTGCATTCAAACTAGTGAATATGGCTTCGACTGGGGACCGTCTTCCTGGGGATGTGTATGTAACGACACATATTTGTCCTGATGCTCCGATTGAACCGCATGAACCGGTTGATTTCATGGGCGCACCCGTTGACATGATGGAGATGAATCGTCATGAAGTACTCGAGGAAATGGAAGCGATTCTATCGATTGATACAACCAAAGGAAATAAAATCGTAAACCATTTGGGAATCGCCATTTCTCCTACTGTAAAAGAAGGTTATATATTGCGCTTTAGCGATGATCTTCTGCGAATCATAGAAATGACCACGGGCGATTTTCCGGTAACCTTTGGCGTGACAATGCAGGATATTACTCCATACGGGAACGGACTATACCATTTAAACAGTATTTTACAACCCTCTGTGACGACGGATGTCCCAGTGGTCGGAGTAGCCATAACAGCTAAATCGGCAGTGCCGGGATGTGGAACAGGAGCGAGTCGCGAGGTTGATATCGCTGAGGCAGTTCGTTTTGCCATCGAGGTTGCTAAAGAATATACGCGAGGAAAATGCGAATTTTATAATAAGGACGAGTTTGTAAAGCTGAAAGAATTATATGGTTCAATGAAAAAACTGCAGACTCTTGGTGGATCTCAAACAAGTTGAAAGGAGCCTGAAAAAAGTGAACAACAGGAGAGTCAATATCGGTATCATCCAGTTTGACAGTAAGCTCGGTGACGTTGAGCTCAATGTAAAAAAAGCAGCTGGGAAAATCAAGCTGGCGGCTGAAAAGGGAGCCAACATTGTTTGTCTACCTGAGCTTTTTTCCACAGGCTATAATTTTGACCTGCTTGGAGACGATATAAGCTTATTGGCACTTCACTTCTATGACTATACTGTGGAAAAGATGGCGGAAGCAGCCCGGGAAAATAAAGTGTACGTGATTGCTCCTTTTGGAGAAAAGCGGGATTTGGAAGGGATTTTATATAATTCAGCTCTCGTTTTTGATGATGAAGGAAATTTGCTTGGAAGCTTTGCCAAGACACATTTATGGGCGAAGGAAAGGCTGTATTTTAAAGAAGGATCGGATTACCCTATTTTTGATACAAAATACGGAAGATTCGGAATCGCCATTTGTTATGATATTGGTTTTCCTGAAGCTTGTCGCTCTTTATGCCTGAATGGTGCCGAGTTTGTGTTTATGCCGTCAGCATGGAGAGTTCAAGATAAGGATATGTGGGAATTAAATGTCCCTCAGCGTGCATTGGAGAATATCTTTTTCACGATCGGTGTAAACCGTTTCGGGCGCGAAGGGGATTTATATTTATTTGGTGGAAGTAAAGTGTGTAATCCAAGAGGACAAGTGATCGCACAGCTTCCTGATGGCGAGGAGGCTGTAGAGGTAGTAACAATTGATTTGGATGAAATTAATACATTTAGAACCCAAATTTCTTATTTGCGGGATAGAAAGCCTGATATTTACAACTAAAAAAGAAGGGTGGAGAAAGGTGTGAAGAAGGAAGAAGAAGTAACTATCGGAGAAAAATATGATGATTATGCATTATCCCGGGTTCCAAAAAGTGAGAGAAAACACTGGTTTGGGATTGCAACAATGCGATTCGGACAAATCTCTGCTCTCTCCCAATTTCTGCTTGGTGCTGCACTTGGTTATGGGATGGATTTTTGGACTGCTTTTTGGGCTATTACATTAGGAGCGGTCATTTTGGAAGTCGTGTCCATTTTTGTGGGAATTGCCGGTATGAGAGAAGGGCTAAGTACCACGTTATTAGTTCGATGGGCGGGCTTTGGTAAACTAGGATCTTTCTTGTTGAGTCTAGTGATCGCTATCTCTATGATTGGATGGTTTGGAATTCAAAACGAGGTATTTGCCAACGGAATCCATCAAATTGTAGGCGGTCCAGTCTGGCTTTGGTCGATTGTTACAGGGGTGTCCGTCACGCTGATTGTATTGTTCGGTATTTTGTCTTTGGGCTTTACTGCATATGTGACAGTTCCATTGTTCTTACTTGTTGTTTTTTATTCAATCAGTAACGTATTGACACAGTTTTCATTCGGAGAGCTGATTGCTTTGCCGGTGCCAGGCCCTGAAATTCCTCTGGCTGTCGGTGCGAGTATGGTTGCGGGTGGATTTATCGCTGGTGCCATCATTACACCTGATATGAGCCGCTTTAACCGTTCTGTTGGTGACGTAATTAAACAAACCGTCATTGGGATTACCTTTGGGGAATATATTATTGGTTTGGTAGGTGTGCTTCTTGCTCATGCAGCAAAGACATCCGATGTCATTTCAATCGTTATGGGTACGAGCGGTATTATTGGTACGATCATATTAATTACGGCTACATTGAAAATTAATGACTGGAATTTATACTCTTCTTCTCTCGGTGTCGTCAATTTGATTGATCTCGGCTTTGGTAAGCGGGTAAATAGGACGCTCATTACAATCATTCTCGGCTTGATTGGTACACTGTTTTCTGTGCTCGGCATTTTAGGAGCGTTCGAAAGCTTCCTAGTATTGCTAGGTGTAGCACTGCCGCCTGTAGGAGGCATTATGACAGTGGAGTACTTCATTGTTAAGCGCTATGCGAAAGAATTAAAGGAATCTCGTGAAAAAGGTGTATTGCCGGAAACGTATGAGGCATGGAATCCAATCACACTGATCGCTTGGGTCGCATCTATTATCATTGGTTTGACCATTCATTGGGGGATACCTTCTGTCAACTCACTTGTTGCAGGCGGCTTCCTGTATTGGTTGCTAAGCGTGATTGTCCATCGTGGTAAAAAAATAACGTATGGTGAAGTGAAAACTTATAAATAATCTGATGATTTGGACAGGTTGTCCTTTTAACTCCACAAGGGTATGAGACGGATTCTCTGCACGGGAGTCTGAAAAAACTAAAAAAGAGGGATCAACATATGAGGTTTATCGGAAAAGAAGAGATTGAGGATATTGCTGTTGGTGCAGCGTTGCTCGGAACTGGAGGGGGCGGTGATCCTCATATTGGAAAGTTGATGGCTTTACAGGCAGTGGAAGAAAATGGACCGATTAAACTTCTTTCTATAGACGAAATTGGCGATGATGATTTAATTGTGCCGACGGGCATGATGGGAGCGCCGACAGTGATGGTGGAAAAAGCTCCAGGCGGTACAGAGGCATTGGCAACGTTTAAAACGCTTGAATCTTATCTTGGGGAAAAAATTGTTGCTACCATTCCGATAGAAGCCGGAGGCATTAACTCCATGCTCCCTTTGGCACTCGCAGCTACATTGAAATTGCCAGTCGTAGATGTTGATGGAATGGGACGAGCTTTTCCGGAATTACAAATGACTACCTTTTATTTGGATGGAGTTTCAGCAACCCCTATGGTCATTGCTGATGAAAAAGGAAATGCTTCTTTGCTGAATACAATTGATAATTTATGGGCTGAAAGAATCGCAAGAAACGCTACGATTCAAATGGGTGGGTCTGTTATGATGGCCATTTATCCTATGAGAGGAAAAAATGTAAAGGAAAGCGGCATCCATAATATTTTACAGTTGGAAGAAGAGATAGGCCGCTCCATTCGCCTTGCCAAAGCTGGGGGCTATGATCCAATCGAGAAAGTGCTCGAACTGACAAAGGGGTTTGAACTGTTTCAGGGAAAAGTAACAGATATTAATCGTAAAACAGAGACTGGTTTTACAAGGGGAATGGCTGCCATCGAAGGCTTGGCGGATTATAAAGGTGAAGCTCTTGAACTTCGGTTCCAAAATGAGCATTTGATCGCAAAAACGAAAGATCGCCTGTTATGTGTAACACCTGATTTAATTGCGGTGTTGGATGCGGAGACTGGACTTCCAATCACTACGGAAGGATTAAGATATGGAGCTCGCTGTGTTGTTATTGGTATACCGTGTGATCCGAAATGGAGAACGAAAAAAGGGATTGATACATGCGGCCCAGCTTATTTCGGTTACGATGTGGATTATGTTCCCGTTGAGAAGTTAATGGTAGAAGGAGCTGGACAATAATGGGCATTTATCGAATAGGAATTGATGTTGGCGGGACGAATACGGATGCCGTTATTTTGGATGAGGATTTCAATGTCATCGCAGAAACGAAAACACCGACAACAGAGGACGTCAGTTCGGGAATTTACAAGGCGATGAAGGAAGTCATCAATTCTTCTAATATTCCGCTTTCGGACATTAAGTATGCTATGCTTGGGACCACTCATGCAACGAATGCTATTGTCGAAAGGAAAAGATTAAATTCAATCGCGATTATTCGTTTAGGCGCTCCCGCAACGCTTGCGGTCAAACCGCTAATAGGAGTGCCAGATGATTTACGAGAAAAGCTAGGAAAATATGTTTATATTGTGCAAGGCGGACATGAATTTGACGGGCGGGAAATTATGCCGCTTGATGAACAAGAGCTGTATCGTATTGCTGAAGAAGTGAAGGGGCAGGTTGATTCCGTTGCCATCACGTCTGTGTTCTCGCCAGTTTCTCGGAGCCATGAGGAACGAGCGGCTGAGATTATCAAAGAAGTATTGGGAGAAGAATTACCTGTTTCGCTCTCATGTGAGATTGGCAGTGTCGGCCTTCTTGAACGAGAAAATGCGACAATTTTAAATGCTTCGGTTGTGAATGTAGCCAAAACAACCATTAACGGGTTTGTCAATGCGTTAAGGGAAGAAGGCATCCACGATGCCCGCGTATTTTTAGGTCAAAATGACGGAACCCTTATGTCTGTGGACTATGCATTAAAATATCCGATCTTAACTGTTGCCTGTGGCCCGACAAACAGTTTGCGCGGTGCGTCCTATTTATCCGGTCATGACAATGCGATTGTTGTCGATGTGGGAGGAACGACTACTGATGTCGGAGTCCTTGTGGGCTCTTTCCCTAGAGAGTCGTCTCTCGCCGTTGAAATTGGAGGTGCTCGGACAAACTTCCGTATGCCGGATTTAGTTTCTGTCGGACTGGGTGGGGGAACGATTGTCCGAATTCGGGAGAATGGAGAATTTACGGTTGGTCCAGACAGCGTTGGTTACCGCTTAACGGAGAAGGCCCTCGTTTTCGGCGGCGATACGTTGACAACCACTGATGTCGTCGTGGCTCTTGGCAAAGCTGAAATTGGAGATCCGGAAAAGGTCCGTCACTTGGATCAGGCATTACTGGAAAGCATTTATGCGGAAATGACTTCCATGGTGGAATTGGCGGTGGACCGTATGAAAACCAGTGCCGGTCCTGTTCCAGTCATTTTGGTCGGCGGTGGAAGTATACTTGTACCTGCAACATTGGAAGGAGCCTCAGAAGTCATTCGCCCGAAAAACCATGGGGTTGCCAACGCCATTGGTTCCGCCATTGCTCAGGTGAGTGGTCAAGTCGAAAGAGTATTCTCTTTAGATGAGCTTGGACGGGGAAAAACTCTGGAGCTGGCAAAGCAAATGGCGGTCAATGAAGCCGTTGAGGCAGGAGCCGATCCCAATACATGCGACATTGTGGATATTGAGGATGTTCCACTTGCTTACCTGCCTGGAAATGCGACGCGTGTCAGAGTCAAGGCTGCAGGGGAACTGGCAAGGTAAGCTATATACAAACATGAGTAGCACAGGCCAAAATCATGGTTTGTGCTACTATTTTTGGAAAAATCTCTCGTGGATTCGCAATAAGTCTATTTCATTTTTTAAAAGATACACAAAGAAATAAACTACAGCGAACATTAATACAAAAAAAGAATAAAGATAAAGCAAATAATCCCTCTTTTTACCTAAACAGGGAACTTCCTCCGTTTAATACGCTTTTTAAGTAATTAAACATTCTGCTATTCTATATTTTTAAAATCCTCATTGAATGGAAAAGAATGAATAAGCTCTCCACTTACGGCTACTCTGTTTTCTGGTTCACTTGGTATATCGCAAGTTATCAAGGTGATTTCGTCTTTTCCATTTTCCTCCATGATCGTTGTTTCATTTTCTTTAATGATCTGCTTGTGAACTATTTGATATTCATAGATCTTTTTCTTATCCGTAACGTATACTTTGTCCCCGTTATTTAGACGGACTACATCATGAAATAACAATCCTTTTTTCTTCATTCGGTGTCCGGCCAAAACATAGTTTCCTTTTCCTAATTTGTCGTACTCCTTCATTTCCCCTGCACCATGTAAAAGATTTTGCTTTGTGACAGTTTTATATATCGGCAGCTTCAAGCCTGTACTGGGAATATACATAAAGGCAACTGGTTCACCCTTATAGCTCAACCCTTTTAATACATCTAGTTCACTGGGCAGCTCATTAACTTCTTCTACTTCTTCAACTTTTTTTCTGTTTCCCTCTAACGCTACATTATCCATGGTATCTATTTGCTCCATCAGGCTATGTACTTTTTTATCCAAAATTGTATTTTTTAAAATTGGACTAAATGTAAGTACTAAACCCAACATAAGTACAAAAATAGCTAAAAAAAATTTTAATTGCTTCAAGCTTGATCCTCCTGTTATTGAAAGGGGTCGTCCAGAAAGTCAGTGAAAGCTGATTTTCTGTGGCAGCTCTTTTCTTCTTATATCGAAAGATGCATTCAAAAAGGACGATTTTTTATGAGTAATCCGAAGAATACTACTAATGAGTATAACACGCAACTATTTCTCCCTCTAGAGGTAAAAGAGGAGATTTCTGCTTCAAAAAGATAGTCTACTTTCATATTTAATCCATCCCGGGTGAACAGCCCCTCTTCCACCCCAGATAAATGGGAAAGAGTGATCTTGTCTGCTAATTTGCAAAAGATCTACTTCTTTCGGATATGTAGCTGACCGCTATGCAAAAGCTAGATTTCCGTATACTCAATGATTTCAGGAGTATGAAAAAACTGGTGGATGAATGGTTTGAGGCGTTCATTCTCTGGCTGATGGGAGATTATTACATTGGAAAACTATTTTTTGGCCGAAATCCAATTCTCAAGATATTAAAAAAGCTAGATGCAAATTTTTTGTGTTTTTGTGAAATGAACGTATACATATACCATAGAACCCCACTTATAACCAGGTTTGGAAGTCTTGTCCAAATCACTAACTAAAAAGCTAGCTCACATTTGAGGGCTAGCTTTTTATGTGGCAATAACGAATTGTACATAAAATGTACAGCTAGAATGGGGGATAATACTATTTTGTAAGAAAATCTGAGATAGGAAGGGAGTTGGCTTCACCATTTATCATGGGGGCTTTTCCTTGCAATTGAGATTAAAGAACGGAAGAGAAGCATAGGAAAGAGCGCTCTGGTAGATAGTTTATTTAGTGGTTTACAAGAAAGATATCAATTAAAAATGAAGGGAATTTGTATGATGAAATTGTTTTGGACAGAAATGTTTGATTATCGTGGAAAGATGAATAGGAAAGATTTTTGGTTAGGGAATATTGTGAATGCCATTTTGATTTTAGTGCTTTTTTATACCGGTTCCTATTTGTTAGGCTTTGTTGGTGGATACAGTGGCGCAGAAGAGGCCACATTTGAAGCCTTTTCGCTCCTTCTCTTTCTTTTGTTATTCGTTGTGTACTTTTTGGCTTATTTAAGTGCGGGTGTACGTCGATTAAGAGATGCCGGTTTTCACCCGACATGGATACTTGCCACATTTGTGCCAATTTTAAGTATCGTGCTAATTGTATTTTTCTGTTTGCCAACGAAAGAAAAGTAAAAGAAAATATAAAAGGAAGTTATCCATAAAATGAATACATATACACAACGTTATTTTTTTAATGGGCTTGTTTGTATTTTATCGGTACTATGGTTTAGTGGGTTTCTTTTTCCACCATCCGCTTTTGCTGCTGGGGCACCGATGGTGATTGACGATCAATCGACGTTACCAAATGGGTTCGAGACAGAAGTGAAAGGTATCGTTCAATCAGTCGATGATTTAAGTAATGGAAACCTAAGTGTGAGGCTATTAACAAAATCTGAAACAGACCCTAGTGAGGTGGCGCCATTTCTATTAGACGGTCCCATAGAAGTGGGACCGGATTCAACCTTTACTGTGTTGAAGGGGTCCCTAAGCACACAGACGCCTACTAGATTTAAATTTCAAGTTCAAGAAAATGATGGGGTTTTTCCAGAAGTACTGATTTCGAATGTCGCCAAAACGAAAGCGGGGCAGCGTCTTGATGTGGTGGTTTCCGTAACGGGGGTACATCATACGGAAGAAAACGAGAGTTTTTTTAACATCGGTATAGGAAACGCTGGAGCGATCTTTCTTGGTATTGCAAATGTGGGCGGTGTTAATGTTTCTTATCAGTTTTTAGATAGTCTGACACGCCAACCCGTCAATATTTTGATGTTTCCAACAATTAGTGATATTGATTACACACAACGCTTTGGATTGAATGCGAAACCTCTTGGATATGGTTCTAATTTAAAATATATAGGAAACGGTAAGTTTGAATCTGATGGTACGCCGACCGATGGGTTTAATGATTTCCCACTCGGCGGGGCATTGTATCAATTCTATGGGAATAAAATAATAAGTAGCTATGATTCGACTGCTGATGGAGTGCCTGACAAAAAATCTAATGGTTTTGAAATTTTTGGTGCTTATGGAACGATTAATCATATCGAATTAGTGAAACCAGATTTTGGAGAGGTGGAAATTCCAAAAGCTAGTTGGGAGGTGGATGAATCTACCTATCAACCGGGGCAAAAGGTGCAAGCGACATTCGTCCAACCAATTAATGCCTTAGATGTAAATATCAATCATCGTTATGCGAATTGGGATACGACTTTCACATTATCGCAAGAGATCAAAGACCCAACGGTGAACCTTATAGATGAAAAGGGGCAAGTATTGCCTGCTACAGTCGAAGACTTAGGGAATGGGCAATACCTCGTTTCAGTTACACAAGATACGATGAAACAACTGGCATTTGCGGGTGAAACCTACCGGTTTATCATCGAAGGCACCTTGGATCCAAAATTGATCGATGGCTCATCGTTTACATATCAAGCACATACGAATATTGATGGACAAGAGAATGACACGACTTATACAACAAAAGCGATTGCCCATAAAGTGAGTATGAAAGTCAAATATTTGCGTCAGGACTCGACAGATTCTGTTTCTCCTACTAAGGTATTTTCGTTTGGGTATGGGAAAGCGTGGGAAGTAAATCCTATTGAAGCACCCGATGGGTATTATTTCGATAGTGCTTCCACAAAAGACGAACTGTCTGGTGAGAAGGCAGACTTTTTGGAGAAAACGGTTGTGTGTTATTATGCGCCTGTTGAGAAGAAGATTAATGTGAATTATCTTGACGAAAGCGGGAACAAGCTCGCCAGCAGCACCTTAACAGCGAATTATCAAGACGCTTACACCACAACGGCAACAGACTTAGATGATGAGTATAGCTTAATGACGGATCGCCTTCCTGATAATGCTTATGGCATTGTTGGCAATACAGATATTACGGTCAATTATTATTATCGTCAAACACGCGGGTATTGGCTGGATCTTGGATATGACAGCAGAGGGATTACCCGTGTAGATTATCACGGACATATTCGCTCTAATACAATGAATTATGCCGATGGACAAATTCTAACGCTTATTAATCAAGAAAATGGAATGTTACTCTACCAGGATACTGTCGATGATGGCGCGGTGTCAGAGAAAGCCCTGCAAGCGGGCGAAAGTCATACTATTTCTGTCACGAAAGACGATACGATGACGGTCGAAGTTAGTGGGAAAGGTCAGGCCCTTATCACACGCAAAACTCCAACATACACCATGACGACCCAGATTCAACAAGGGAATTTTGACAATACGACGCACATTTATGCGGGGAACCAAATTATTGAAGAACAACAGTATAAAGCCAATGGAGTGACAGGTGTTATCCTTCATCAAACCATTAAACAGTGGATTGATGGCAAATACCAAGTGGTGGCACAGAAAGTGGTGGATGAAGAAAAAGCGTTAACTACTAATACAACCAGTATAGACGCTCCTGCGACAGAATACCTGACTTTGTTAGATGGCGCCGAGGAGACGCAAGAAACCGAAGAACCGAAAGAAACCACAGCGAAGGTGACTTCAACGCCTTTGAGTTTATGGCGGGATTTGTTTTCTATCCCTATCGCTCATGCTGAAGAAGAACCGAACGTTACAGAGAATCCATCAGAGAACCTATCTGAAGATTGGATAGACCAAGAAGATGTTATGGCGGAAAACGATGCGACCTTTTCGACAACCATCCTTGGTTCCGCGAGCCTTCCTCCGAACGAAACGGCGGTTTTTGAGGAACAGGATTCTGCGGGAGATTTAGAAGATGAAACTCATATCTATCAAGGTCTACTCAATGAATATGATGTTTCGGTATATGAAGATACAAATCTTCTTCAACAAGCTCGTATTCCAGAAGATGATATGTTAATGGTAGAACTTCCTGCGGCAGAAGAACGAGAAGAGCCTGTGACTTTAGCAGTTCAGCCACAAGCTGAAAACTTACAAACCGGACAAAAACAAAAAGATGGGGACATTGTGCCGATTCAAGATGGGAAACTCCCAGCTTTAGGTGAACGGTCTTCTGTTCTTTATGTGGGAATTGGCTTGCTTTGCTTGGGCAGTGTACTGTTTTTCTTCATAAGAAGACGAAAGCAACGCCAGGGAGGAAAGCCAAATGCGTAAGCGATTAGCGGTACTCCTGCATGTTCTTGTCATTATTGCTTTATGTCTGAGTCTTGTGGAGATCCCTTCTGCCGAAGCAAAATCGAAAAAGTCACGTAGTAAAAGTGCAGGAATAGTGCAGATTTATGGTTATAAGACGAAGAAAGCAAAAAGTAAGCTGTCGGCGAAAAAATCGAGTCAAAAGAGCGGAAAGAAATTTTCGAAGGCGAAGAAAGCCAAGCAAAAGGCAAAGGTGTCAAAGGCAAAACCGAAAAAGAAAGCTTCGAAGGTGAAGAAGAAATCAAACGTAAAACCGAAAAAGAAACCTTGGTGGTCGAAAGTGAAGAAGAAAAGCACCAAGAAAAAGAAGGCATCAAAAAAATCCACTAAGAGCAAGTCAAAAGGATCAGTAAAAAAGAAAAAGAGCAGTCTGAAGGCAAAAGAGAAAAAGAAATCTTCGAAGAAGAAGAAATCAAACGCTAAGCCGAAAAAGAAAGCCTCGAAAGCGAAGAAGAAAAGTACCAAGAAAAAGAAAGCATCAAAGAAATCCACCAAGAGTAAGTCAAAAGGGTCGGTAAAAAAGAAAAAGAGCAGTTCGAAGGCAAAAGAGAAAAAGAAATCTTCGAAGAAGAAATCAAGCGCTAAGTCAAAAAAGAAAGCCTCGTCGAAAGCGAAGAAGAAAGGCACCAAGAAAAAGAAGGCATCATCAAAGAAATCCACTGTGAAAAAGAAAAGCGCGAAGAAAGAGAAAAAAAGTAAGAAGGCAACAAGTAAAGGGAAGAAAAAAGGGGCCAAGAAAAAGAAAGATTCAAAGTGGAAAAAAGGTGCGGTAGCTGTTGGCGATTTTGTTGGTGTGAACGATCTTTACACCGTGGCAACGGGAAAGGACATTGCAACAGGGAAAAAAGCTTCTCGAGCAAAAGCAGCAGGTTGGTTTGCGGTCGGATTGACGCCTGTTGGAAAAGTGGCAAAGGTAGCCAAAGGAGTTAAAGCTGTCTCGAAAGCGACAAAAAACGGGACGAAAGCAGGAAAAGCGGTCAAATCAAAGGTTTCAAAGGCCAAGCCGAAAAAGAAATCTTCGAAGGCGAAGAAGAAGTCAAACGCAAAACCGAAAAAGAAAAACTCGTCTAAAGCGATCAAGAAGGCAACAAAAACCACCAGCAAGAAAAAAGCGAAAGTAGCGAATAAGTCCTTAAGCCCCGTCAAAACAGGAAGGCAAACTGCCAAGAAAATCAAGAAAGTGACTGCAAAGAAGGCAAAGCCCCCTGCGAAGAAGGCCCAAACAAGCGCCAAGAAAACCACATCTAAAAAGAGCACAACGAAGAAAACAACGAGCAAGAAATCCGTTAAGAAAGCCAAAGCGAAGACAACAGCCAAGAAGACTTTCAATCCGGTTAAAGCTGGAACCAAAGCTGGGAAACAAGCTAATCCGACTCAGTCTAAGATACCAATGCTTTCCAAGCTAGCGGCTGGGGATAATGTTGGGGTTGGCTTTAGTTCTAAAGGTACGGATAAATCTTTATTAGGTGGAAAACAATCTAGGCCGAAGAAAACTCAAACAAGCACCCAAAAGAAAGCCAGTGGGGCTAATGTACCTAAACTTTCTACTTTAACCGAGGCAGAACAGTTAAAACTAGCAAATCAATACAAGAAAAAATCTCCAATGAAAATTCCAGACAATGCAAATATAAAAGCTCAATCCAAAAATGGATATGAACAAATATCGTATAAATGGAAAGAAAATGGGGAGACCATTGAAGTACGTTGGCATACTAGAACACCAGGCGCACCAGAAGGGCAAGGAAATACTTTTGTCGTTGAGAAAACTACTCCAGGAACAGCAGATGGTCAACGACGTTCACAACAAATATTAGTAGGTAAAGATAAATGGGTTAGTAAAAATGAGTGGCAAAAAGCAATAACAGATAGAAAAAATGGTGTTAGTACACCAGAACAAGATAAACTGTTAACAGATGGTCACTGGAAAGAATAGAAAGGAATATATGTATGGATAACTATTATGAAGGATTTGAAGGAAATCCTGAAATTGATATTTATACTTTTTTAGAAAATGAAAAAGTAGGTATCGAAATGTGGGATGGATATTTTGATGAAATAATGAGAGCAATACAACCTGTAAATGGTGAGTGGCAGTCTTTAGCATACTATTATAATTTATATGAAGGCTGGTATGATGATAGTCCTTGGCCAATTCCAGATAATCAAGAAGCACTAAAACAATTTGAGTCAATTGATAAATCTCAATTAGGTGAAGTCCCTAAAGAAATATTAACAAAGATAATAGGATTGTTAAAAAATAACTCAGATAGCAATATTTTTATAGAATACACTTAAAATAAAAAGGCACTTTACTATCTGATTGGCGTCGGATAGTAAAGCCTTGACTAGTAAGGTCTGAACTCACTAATCAAGTTGCCAATAGCTAGTACAGAAATTCAAAAGATTTTTCTAGTCTTTTTGAATGTTTATTTGATGTACAGTAATTTCAGCTAGGAAATGTGAAGTTATTGAAACGGTATTAGTGAGTAAACAACCACAACCACAACCACTGATACCGTTTTTTCGTGTATCAAAAAAATCTAAGGAGTGAAGAAAAATGCTTCAAACAGAAAACAAACAACCAATAAAAGAAATTAGTCATCAAGACATTTACGCATTGTATGACGCGTGGGAGCAACTGCAATCGTGGCAAGAAGTATTGCCAGTGCTAGAGAAATTTTTTGAAGATGAAAATAGACCAGTAAACAAACAACGGATTGCCAGAAAATACTACGCTTGTTCACAAGTCTTTATGCTGTTTTATTTGGACTTTAGCCAAACAATGAAAAAAATGGAAAAGCAGTTGTTAGAATTGCGAAGCAAGAAAAAGGTTTAGAGGTCTTGAAAGTCTATTTTGCTAGATTCTGAGGGTGAAGAAAGAAGATTTTAGAAAAACAGATTTAAGTATTAAAGCAAACGGTGGGCATGTTAAGCTAAAAAAGCTCGAGGAACTAGCCGAAGTATTAGCTATTTTGTGAGTTCCTCGGGTACTGGCAAAAGCACATGCGCAATAAAGAAAGTCAATAGCGACGATAGGAGAGCTTAGCGATCTATTGATTTTCTTTATAGTGTTATTACGAAGGGTTTGTCAAATAAAGTGTGTAAGAACACTTTATTCAAGGTATCTTAAAACCCTATCTTTCAGTTCGTCGTGAAGGAGTA
>JAABNQ010000037.1:748-35086 GCA_009928435.1 Bacillus sp. HF117_J1_D | reverse complement strand
CCGCACGTACGGATCTGTGAGAGGCGCATGAGTAATTCATGCGCCTACTCTATTTTGCGCAGGCTTTTAAGATATTGACTTGGATAAGGTTAACGGATTATATTGTTTCATATATCTCCATACATAGGAGGAGAGGATAAGATGAATAAGTCTAATATGACGTTAACCATATTGCTGGGCAATCTCTTTATTGCCTTTTTAGGAATCGGTTTGGTCATTCCTGTATTGCCGACAATCATGAACGAATTAAACTTATCGGGATCCGTTGTTGGCAATCTTGTTGCAGCGTTTGCTATTATGCAGCTTCTTGTATCTCCAATTGCTGGGCGCTGGGTGGATAAGTTTGGGCGGAAGAAAATGATTGTGTACGGTCTGTTGATTTTCAGCCTCTCCGAATTACTATTTGGGCTTGCTAAAACAGTGGAAGTCCTATTTGTATCTCGATTTCTCGGTGGTATTAGCGCAGCTTTTGTGATGCCGGCAGTAACAGCATTCATTGCAGATATCACGACAATGGACACACGCCCAAAGGCGCTTGGCTATATGTCAGCTGCCATTTCTACAGGGTTTATCATCGGGCCTGGCCTCGGGGGTTTTTTAGCTGAAATTGGATCTCGCGTCCCTTTTTTCACTGCCGCAGGGTTTGCATTATTTGCAGCAGTTCTATCCATGATCACGCTTCGGGAACCGGTACGGGATCATGAAGAAGTAGGGACGGAGCAAAAAGCAGGCATTAAACGTATTTTTATACCGAAGTATTTTTTTGCCTTTATGATCATTCTGATCACATCATTTGGCTTAGCCGTATTTGAGTCGCTATTTTCTTTATTTGTGGATCACAAATTCGCTTTTACTCCAAAGGATATTGCGATTGTTATTACGGGTGGAGCCATCATAGGGGCTATTGCCCAAGTTATCTTTTTTGACCGATTAATAAAATATCTGGGAGAAATCGGTCTAATTCGTTATTGTCTGATTCTATCGGTAGTCCTTGTGTTTTTAATGACTACTGTAAACTCGTATTATCATATTCTTTTGGTCACTTTTATCATCTTTGTTGGTTTCGATCTGATTCGTCCGGCGGTCACATCTTATTTATCAAAAATCGCTGGCAATGAACAAGGCTTTGTAGGTGGCATGAACTCGATGTTTACGAGTATCGGTAATGTATTGGGGCCCATCATTGGCGGCTTTCTATTCGATATCGATTTGGACTATCCTTATTATTTTTCATCCATCTTTTTATTGGCTGGGGTTGCCCTCTCGCTTGCTTGGAAAAAGCCAGCCACATTAAAAGGCTGACCGGACTCTTTATTTGATCGTCCGGCCAGCTTTTTTCCCCTTTATGGGGGGATTCAAACCCGGGTTGAATAAAGTCAAATGTCTGTACTCTTGCTTTGAGGCTTTTCACAACTTGACATCTGACTGACATCTTTTCATGATAAAGTGAATAGAGTAGCAGCATTTTTCTTTAAAGGGTGACGAACATGACCACAATTTTAATCGTCGAAGATGAGTATCCCATCAACCAAGTGTTGAAGGTTTATTTAAGAAAAGCAGGTTTTCAAACTGAATCTGTTGCAAGTGGAACGGACGCGTTGAAGCAATTTGAGGTAGTTAAGCCTGCATTAGTATTGCTTGATGTCATGCTTCCTGGCTTGAGCGGTTGGGAAGTTTTACAGGAAATCAGGCGGAAAAGTGATTGTCCCGTTATTATGTTGACAGCTCTCGGAGAAGTGAATTATAGGCTCGATGGTTTAAATAAAGGTGCCGATGATTATATTTCCAAACCGTTTGTGGGAGAGGAGGTTGTTGCAAGAGTTAAAGCTGTTTTGCGCAGGTCTGAGAAAAAGGACACTTCTATCAAACAGTACGGAGGATTAGAAATCGATTTTCAAGGCCATCGTGTAATATTGAATGGTGAAGAAGTCCACTTGACCCCACGCGACTTATCGCTGTTGCTCTTTCTTGCTGAGCATCCAAATCAAACATTCACGAGAGATCAGCTCATTGAAAAAATTTGGGGATGGGATTATGAAGGAAGCGACCGTGCAGTGGATTTGTCGATTAAGAGGCTGAGAAAGTCTCTGAAAGGGTGGCCTGCAAAAGATGGAAAAATCCGGACACTCCGGGGATTGGGGTATCAACTCAGTGTCCAGCATGAGTAAGAGGAAAATATCGCTGCAGCGGTATTGGACAACACGGTATTTACTTACGATTTTAATCGGGTTAGTGATAATGGCAGTCATTTCAGCTTTATGGATTCGACATACGACATTGGAAAATCGGCTCCATATGCTGGAATTTATGGCTGAAGAGACCGCAAACCGGTTGGTGACCAACGAGGAACCAGTTATTCCTCCATTGAATGAAATTCCCGGTTTATTCACGGAACGTGGGCGCTTGTTGAATATGGAGAGCGATCCTACTATATATGTTGCTGATCCAGCAGGTACTATCCTAGCTAGTAACCGCCAACAGAGCTCTTTAAAACAGTTTGATGCCTCCTTGCTAGATAGCCCAAAAGCAGTGACCAAGCTTTCGGAAAAAGGGTATGCGCCGTTCTATGTAGTAAAAAAGCCAATTGAGTTTGAATCTATGAGGCTTGGCTGGGTTGTCATCACAGAAACGGAAGCAAACCTGTCAAAGGTGAATCAGGAATATCAGCAGCTCACTATTATGATTGTCAGTCTAGCTCTTATAGGCTGGGCAGCGGTTTATATTTTATCAAGGAAGTTATCCAAACCGATTAAGAAAGTATCAAAAGCTGCTGAACAAGTGAGGAAAGGGAATTATCAAGTGGACCTCCCAAATGACGCAAAGGCAGAAGAAGTCGATGAATTGATCCGTTCCTTTAAAGAAATGTCGCAGCAACTGCAAAAGCTCGAATCCCTTCGTACGGAATTACTAGCAGGAGTTACTCACGAATTAAAGACGCCGATTACTTCTATTACGGGCCTTTTACAGGCTATTGATGATGATGTGGTAAGCGGGGAAGAAGCCAGAGAGTTTTTGAAGATATCTTTAAAAGAAACAGCCAAAATGAGAACGATGGTAGAGGATTTACTTGCTTTCAATTCATTTGCAGCTAATGCTGTTCCATTAACAATGGAGAAGCACTCTATCAACGAGCTCGTTAAAGATTCCATCTACCAGTGGGAGGCAGGGCAGGCGGTTGAAGGACTTACTGTTGAAGTTAAGCCTCTCCGAGATGATGCTGGGGTATGGGTGGATGCTGTTCGGCTGCAGCAAATCTTGACAAATCTTTTGAATAACGCACGGCAGGCGATTGCCCTTCCGGGGAAAATTAAGGTGAATATCACAGAGTCCCAGAATGAACTTATGATTGATATTGAAGATACAGGGACGGGAATATCTGAGAAGGAACAGTCACTTATTTTTGAAAGGTTTTATCGAGGTCATGAGAAAAAATATAAGGTCGGTGGTCTGGGGCTTGGATTGCCTTACAGCAAAATGATGGCTCAGGCAATGAGTGGAGATCTAGACCTGATCGAAAGCACGTCGCTAGGAACGACATTTCGGATCAGCCTGCCAAAAACTGTTTAACTGCCGTTAGGATGCGGCAGTTTTTTTACTGTAGGAAATTATAAAAATCTATGCTTGTGTATAACTTGTTTATCAGATTATGCCGCGTCCAGCTCCAGCGCCTATCGACTAGCAGACTTCGCGAGCTCCTCCTACGATAAGTCAACATCGCTCCGACGGACAGGACGTCCTAGTGCAAGCGAAGCGACAGGATGTCGCGTTTTGAGCCTGCCACTGCGTTTCGCGTGTTTCCTTTATCTCGTCGGAGTCACTCCAGTCTGTACGTCGATGAACAGGCGCTTCCGCTTTTGTTCTGGTGAAAAAGACCTGACATCTGTCTGACATACTGATCCCTTATAGTTCTATATAAGAAGCAGACGATGAAAGGGTGAAAGAAATATGATCAAACGTTTCTTATCAATGCTTACCGCAGGTGTTATCGGTTCGGTTATTACTTTGGCTTCGGTCCAGTATTTTGATACCAGTCAGACGGAACCCAAGCCGTTATCCGAAACTGCGAAGAATATCGATGTTCAAAAGGTAGCAGCAAGCTCAAATTCAATTTCTGACATCGTTGAGCAGTCATCAAAAGCCATCGTAGGTGTAGTCAATAAGAAAAATCAGACTGACGGATTTCAGCCTTCGGAAGCTGTGACGGCTGGAACAGGCTCAGGTGTTATTTATAAAAAAACGGATAAAGAAGCTTTTATACTAACAAATAATCATGTGATTGAAGGCGCTGGGCAGATTGATATTTCTCTCTATAATGGAAAAGTGGTCAAAGCAGAATTGATTGGAACAGACCCTTTAACTGATATTGCTGTACTTAAAATGAAGGGGAACTATGACATTGAACCCATTAAAATTGGCGATTCTGATGCTCTGCGTGCCGGTGATCAGGTCATTGCCATCGGAAATCCGCTTGGGCTTGATCTGTCAAGAACAGTGACGCAGGGAATCGTTAGTGCGGTCAATCGGACGATTGAGGTGACAACTTCCGCAGGAGACTGGGATCTTGATGTTATACAGACAGATGCCGCCATCAACCCGGGAAACAGCGGCGGAGCTTTGATCAATGCATCTGGAGAACTCGTTGGGATCAACAGCCTGAAAATTTCTGAAAATGGTGTGGAAGGACTGGGATTCGCCATTCCAATTAATGAGGTTACAAGCATTGCTAAGCAGATCATTAAAGATGGTCAGGTTGTCAGGCCGTATTTGGGAGTAAGTGTCATCGGTCTAGATAAAATCCCGCCATTTTATTTGCAGGATATTCCGGAAAAAGTAAAAGAAGGTGTGATGGTCGCTTCAGTTGATGAGAACTCAGAAATCGCAAAAGCAGGGATCAAAGTCCAAGATATCATTGTTTCTATCAATGGGGAATCGTTAAAGGATGAAGGAGAACTGCGAAAATTTTTATATACAAAACTTTCAGTTGGTGATCAAGTAACGTTGAAAGTCTTTCGTGATGGAAAAGAACAGACCTTTACTGTGAGACTGGCCAGCAATAAAAGATAGAGGAGAAGCCTTGAAAGTGATTCATACAACACTTTCTGGGCTTCTTCTTTTTATATAAACGTCACATTAAAGTTTCTTTGATTGGGCGTGAAATAGTTGTTTTAGCGGAATATCAGTACTGTCCATGATGACCTTAATATTTTACAGTTGATCTTTGAACTGCATTTACGAACCAATTTAGGTCGGCTTACTCTTCATATAGCGCTCCTTCATTGCATCCTACTATTCAATAAACGTATAACGTTTGTCTGTACTGAATAATATGGTAGAGAACAGTGATGAAAAAGGAGAGGATGACGATTTTAAAATTACTCACTAACTTTTTCGACCGGATGGTACAGCGTTTTTTACCGGATGCTTTTTTATTCGCTATCATTTTGACGCTTGTCGTCTTGTTGATGGGCATCCTTTTTACAGACAGTACACCCGTTCAAATGGTCGAATATTGGGGAAGTGGTTTTTGGGATTTGCTTGCTTTTGCGATGCAGATGTCAATGATTGTTGCGACAGGCTATGTTTTAGCAAACGCGCCAATCGTTAAAAAGGGGTTAGTGAGGATCAGCACCCTTGCCAACACGCCTGGGCAAGCAATTATGTTGGTTACGTTTATTGCGGCGATTGCTTCGTTGATTAATTATGGGTTCGGCCTTGTTGTTGGTGCTTTGCTGGCAATACAAGTTGCCAAACGGGTTAATTCCTTGGATTACCGTTTATTAGTCGCAAGTGCGTATAGCGGTTTTTTAGTTTGGCATGGGGGGTTATCAGGATCGATACCTTTACTGATTGCTACTCCTGATCACTTTTTGGAAGAAACGATGGGGACTATTCCGATAACAGAGACTTTGTTCAGCGGCTTTAACCTGTTTATCGTTGCTATCTTGGTCATTACGCTGCCATTATTGAACTGGATGATGCTGAAGTCAAGGGGACATCAGGAAAGGACCCCAACGAAGAATTGGGAGACCGATTCGTTCGAGGATAAAGAAATTGATCCAGTCGAAAACCTGACCCCGTCAGACAGAATGGAAAACAGCCAGATTATTTCGCTCTTAATCGGCCTACTGGGACTTGCCTTTATTGGTTATTACTTCATAAATAATGATTTTGGCCTCAATATAAATATAGTAAATTTTATTATGCTTTTCCTTGGCATTCTTCTGCATCGGACACCCCGGCGTTTTTTAGCAAGCGTCAATAATGCAGTAAAAAATGTTGGTGGTATTATCGTACAATTTCCGTTCTATGCGGGGATTATGGGAATGATGGTTTCTTCAGGATTATCTGAAAGCATGTCACTCTGGTTTGTTAGCATTTCAACTGAATTCACTTATCCGCTATTTACATTTATCAGTGCTGGCATCGTGAACTTTTTCGTTCCATCTGGAGGCGGACAATGGGCGGTGCAAGGCCCGATCATGATCCCTGCCGGAATTGAAATCGGTGTTGAATCAGCCAAGACGGCGATGGCCGTTGCATGGGGAGATGCGTGGACAAATATGATCCAGCCGTTCTGGGCGCTGCCATTGCTTGCGATAGCCGGGCTTAAAGTCCGCGACATTATGGGGTTTTGTGTCGTCATTTTACTTTACAGCTTTTTCCCAATTGCTATCGGTCTATTATTCTTTTAAAAGGGATCCCAAATGGGTCCCTTTTAACATTTGCGATCGGTTTTTTACATTGGTAATACAAGCTCAAGTTGTATTGATTGAATAGCGGTCAGTAAAATTACAGTGTTTTTGAAAAACTGCTCTTTCTTTACTGATTTCACAGTCCGTGAGTTCTATCCTGCTTTTATCCTCTGAGTCTCCAATTACATCATTTGTTAGAGCGTCTAAGGCTTCTTTATTCAGCGTTCACGTTTCGAAAACTTGATAAGAGCTCATTTAAAAAAAATATCGGATTAACAATCCAGAGACAATCCCGATAATGACCGAGGGTAGAAACATTTTTGATAGTTTTATTGTGACGGCAGCTGCGAGGCAGCCCAAAAGGACAGGCAGTGAAACGGAGGGATAGCCGTTTGTCGTTGTTAACATTTGATTGATAATCAATGCTGTCATAATGGCAATCGGAACATAGCTGAAGTATAGACGCAAAGTCGGGTTCATTTCTTTTCCCGCCATGAGTTCCAGGCCGATCATCCTTGATAAAAATGTGGAGACGGCTAGTAAGCCAATGAGTATCCAATAGTTAGGCATGGTGCGTCCTCCTTGCTGCATATAAGCCTGCTAGCGGTGCTAAAACACCTGTAATAACAACCTTTAAATCATTGCCGGGCCAAAGATATTCCAGTAAAATCACAATAACTGCAGCCGTGACAGCAGTGGCGATGATCGGTTTCCCTTTTAAAGAAGGAACGAGCAGGGCTGCAAAAGTAACCGGGAACGCCAAGTCGAGACCAAACTTCAATGGGTCAATCTGGTCACCGATAAATGCTCCGAAATAGGAAGAAAGGAGCCAGGCCAAATAGAATGTGGCGGAGATTACCCCGAAGTAGAGGGGATCTGGCCCATGCTTTTTAAATCTGGTACTTCCCAAGACAAAAGGTTCATCCGATACTCCGAAGGATAACAGCCATCTCCACTTCTTTTTGGCAGGGGCAAGACCTTCAGCGAGAGCTGCTCCGTATAATAGGTTTCGTAAATTTAATAAAATGGAAGTGAAAAGGACACTAGGCATTGCAGCGCCTGCTGCCAGCATGGCAACAGTCACCAATTGGACTGACCCTGAAAAAACCAGCGCGGACATGGTCACAGTAGCAGCCATACTAAAATTGGCTTGGTTTGCGAGTACCCCATAAGACAATCCATACGCCGCAATGGCAATGGCTAATGGAAGAGCTTCAATAAAACCAGTTTTGATTGTATGCCTAAATTCACCCAAATTTCAGGCCTCCTTGTTTAATAGAATCATTGTGATGTATATTAAAATTAACTTATAGTATATTATAATATACAACAAATAAAAAAAGAAGCTTGGAGGAGAAAGAATGGCTAAAGATTATCCTGGAGATGCAGGAAAGAAAATAGGAGCGAACTTGAGGCAGTTCCGGCTGAGCAAGGGATTGAGTATAGAGGCCTTGGCCAAACAAGTCGGAGTCAGTAAATTAACGTTGATCAAAATAGAACAGGGGGAGGCCAACCCTACATTGTCCGTTATCTGGAAAATTGCTAGCGGCTTAGACATTCCGATCACTTCACTCTTGGCCATTGAATCGGATGTCGCTGTTGCGAGAACAACAGATGAGCTAAAATTAAAAAGTTCAGACGAAGTGTTTATCGCTGAACCTTTGTTTCGTTCCCACGGGTTTGAATTATATCGGGGATACCTAGAGCCCCAAAGTGAATATGTGTCGGAAGCACATCAGCCCGGTGTGATGGAATTTGTTACAGTGATGTCTGGTCAACTAAATGTGGAAGTGGATGGAGATTCATTTCACTTGGAAGCGTACGATTCTATTCGTTTTAAGGGAGATCGACTTCATAAATACGCAAATCCTTCTTCTGACTTAACGATTTTGCATTTTGTCATTTCTTATAACCATCTCTGAAACGTTAAATTTTTCGGTCAAAAACAAAAACAGATACAGCGATGTCCTCATCCACTTTTAAATCAGAAAATAAATGAACAAGCTTGGCGCCAACAAGTTCTTCCAAGCCCTCCGGAGGGGATTCTTTATATAAATCTTGTATCATGCGTGTTCTGGCAATTAGAACCATCTCTTTGCCGTCGTCGGTATCAGCAATAAATCTTTCAGTAGGTGTTAAGTTTCCATAGAGAGTGGAAATAGCCATATGATCTACGAAAGTAGTCTCGATTCGATCGGGTCCTTTTCCAAACAGATCTTTCCGCAGCTTCCTAATGATATTATTGAATTCATGAATCTTTTTTGCCATTCCCATCATCACCTTTTATTGATTACTCTGATAAAAACAACTATACTATATAGAAAGAAATGGTGTTGTTGCATGCTCTGCAACCATACTATTTATTGTTTATCATAGAGTTGGATTGGTTATTTAGCAAGGTCTGTTAAAAAACTATTCCACCATGAAAAAAATCGCCTGCAGGCCAGGTGTTTTTCATGGTGGATTTTTTATTTTGAGTGGAGGTGCACAATTGGATGATTAAGATTAACGGATCCAGTTATCATTTTCAAGAAGGTAAGACCATTCTTGACATCATCAATGAAAATCAAATTCCTCACCCGCAAATTTGCCATCTGCCAGAAGTTGACCCAATTCAAACATGCGACACGTGTATTGTGGAGGTTGATGGGCGTCTTGTGCGTTCCTGTGCAACGCCGGCAGCCCAAGGGATGGACGTATCTCTATCATCGCCAAGTGCGAAAGCAGCGCAAACAGAAGCGATGGACCGGATTCTGCATAACCATCTTCTTTATTGCACTGTATGTGACAACAACAACGGAAACTGTAGAATCCATAACACTGTTGATCTGATGCAAATCGAACATCAGAAATATCCGTATGAACCAAAAGTTCCGGTCGAACAGGTTGATTATTCACACCCTTTTTACCGATATGATCCAAACCAGTGTATTGCCTGTGGTCAGTGTGTTGAGGTGTGCCAAAATCTTCAAGTGAATGAGACGCTGTCAATCGACTGGGAAAGAGAGCGGCCTATGGTTCTTTGGGATGGAGGCTCAAGCATTAATGACTCGTCCTGTGTGGGATGCGGGCATTGTGTTACAGTATGTCCGTGCAATGCATTGATGGAAAAGTCGATGCTTGGAGAAGCGGGGTTCATGACCGGGTTAGAGAATGATTTGCTCACTCCGATGATTGATCTGGTTAAAGAGGTAGAACCGGATTACGGCAGTATCTTGGCTGTGTCTGAGGTTGAAGCGGCAATGCGTGATACTCGGATGAAAAAGACGAAGACGGTCTGTACATTTTGCGGTGTCGGTTGTTCCTATGAAGTGTGGACAAAAGGCCGTAAGATTCTAAAAATCCAGCCCGTCTCTGAAGCTCCGGTGAATGCTATTTCTACCTGCGTTAAAGGAAAATTCGGCTGGGATTTTGTTAACAGCGAAGAACGAATCACTACTCCATTGATTCGCAAGGATGATGCTTTTGTTGAAGCGACATGGGAAGAGGCATTGGACCTTGTTGCGAAGAACCTAGGCTCTATAAGAGAAAAGCACGGGAAAAATGGAGTGGGATTCATTTCTTCGTCTAAGATTACAAACGAGGAAAATTATGTGATTCAAAAATTGGCTCGCCAAGTGTTTGGAACGAACAACGTCGATAATTGTTCGCGCTATTGCCAATCTCCTGCGACGGATGGCTTGTTCCGGACCGTAGGTATGGGTGGTGATGCAGGTACAATTAAGGACATCGCGAAAGCCGGGCTGGTGATCATTGTCGGGGCAAATCCTGCGGAAGGACACCCGGTTCTTGCCACACGGGTGAAACGAGCCCACAAGCTACATGGACAGAAGCTGATTGTTGCAGACTTGCGAAAAAATGAAATGGCTGAGCGCTCCGATATCTTTATCAGTCCAAAACAAGGAACTGACCAAGTATGGCTGATGGCGGTTACGAAATATATCATTGACCAAGGCTGGCATGATCAAGCTTTTATCGATGAAAACGTGCATCACTTCGAGGAGTTTAAAGAAATTCTGGAAAAATATACGTTGGGCTACGCCGAGAAAATCACAGGCGTATCAAAAGAAACCTTCATTCATATAGCAGAGATGATCCGTGATGCCGATGGTACTTGTGTGCTCTGGGGAATGGGAGTCACGCAAAATACAGGAGGCTCCGATACTTCAGCGGCCATATCGAATTTATTGTTGGCTACAGGAAATTATCGCCGTCCAGGAGCAGGTGCTTATCCACTCAGAGGACATAACAATGTGCAGGGAGCTTGCGACATGGGAACTCTTCCAGGATGGCTCCCAGGCTATCAGCATGTGACGGATGATATGGCCCGCAAGAAATTTGAAAAAGCGTACGGGGTGGAAATTGAAGGCAAACCGGGTCTTGATAATATCCAAATGCTCCAGTCTATCGATGAGGGTAAAATGAAGGCGATGTATGTGGTCGGAGAGGATATGGCACTTGTTGATTCGAATGCGAATTATGTGGGTGATATGCTATCCAAACTAGATTTTCTGGTTGTTCAGGATATTTTCTTTTCGAGGACTGCGCAGTATGCCGATGTGATTTTACCGGCAGTTCCATCATTGGAAAAGGACGGAACTTTCACCAATACAGAAAGACGCGTACAGCGATTGTATCAGGCATTACCGGAGCTGGGACAGGCGAAAGCGGATTGGCGAATTGTTCAGGAGATAGCAAACCGGCTTGGAGCCGATTGGAACTACAGCCATCCAAGTGAAATTTTTGCAGAGATGGCCAGCCTATCACCATTATTTGCTCAAGCTGACTACAGTGTCATTGAAGGCTGGAACAGTTTCTTATGGGGGAGCTTGGAAGGGGAGAGCACACCACTTTTATATGTAGATGGCTTTAATTTTCCTGATAAAAAAGCGCGCTTTGCTTTATCCGATTGGGTGGAACCTGTACAGTTCCCTGAAGAGTATGATTTGCACATTAACAACGGGCGAATGCTCGAACATTTTCATGAAGGTAATTTAACGAATAAGTCAGAAGGCATCCAGTCAAAGGTGCCGGAGATTTTCGTAGAAGTGTCTCCTGAGCTTGCTAAGGAAAGAGGCGTGCAAAGCGGTTCATTAGTCCGGATTGTTTCTCCGTATGGTGCATTGAGGCTGCCGGCGCTCGTGACAGGCCGAGTCAAAGGAAAAGAACTGTTTTTACCGATGAACTCGGTTAATAAAGAATCGGCTATTAACTTCTTGACCGGTCCTGCGACCGACCAGCGTACCAATACACCTGCGTACAAGCAGACGATGGTTCGGATGGAAGTGATCCAGAAAGAAGGAAAAAATCCGATGCCGAGTACGAACCACCGTAATAAAAAACGCCATCCGCAAAATGGAGTAGAAGTCCAGCGAAAATGGAAGCGTGAAGGGTATGTGCATCTAACCGACGAATTTGAGAAGGTGAGGTAAGGTCAATGGCGATTCCAGTTACGACGATCAAGAAAAAGAAAAAGACTGAAGAAGAAATTCGCCAGGAAAAATTAGCGGAGCTCCAGTCATTGATTGCAGACCAGGAACAGGCGCTCAATAAGGTTCTTGAAATTACCGGCGAATTGGAAAATATAGGTGTCTTGGATGCTTTGCAGGCAATGGTAAAGGCTAAGGAAGATATTGCCAAAATTGCTCTAGCACAAGTATCTCGCGAGCCTTTTACCAATTTGATTAATCATGTGATCAATACATCTAATGCTATTTCCGCGATTGACCCCGAAGTAACTGCCAAGCTGGCTGATGGCATCCGGTCTGGTTTGCGTGAGGCCGAGGCGGCCAACGATGATCAAAAGGTTAGTGTCTTTCAATTGATGAAAGCACTAAATGATCCCGACATCAACAGAGCTATAAAGTTTGGGATGAATTTTTTTAAGGGAATGGGGAAAGAATTAGGAGATTCCAAGGAAGAAAGTTAGAGATTAAATAATAGTGAATATTTATAGGCCCGTTCCGGAGAAAGTTTGTATCCTTCGGTCATGGGCCTATTGTCTATTAAAATCATTTACATATGCAGGGTACACTTTTTTTACAATGATGACTAGATTGATCACAAAAATGACACCATAAAAAATCCGAATCACGATGTGAGGAAGACCCAATCCTTGGGAGATACCATTAATATCACCGCCAAAACCTAAAGAAAGCAACGATATATACAGTGGATCAATCAGCATGAAAATAAGTGTAACAAAATATAGCATTGATTTGATTATTTTATTCGCTACACCTAATATTTTCGGCATGTACAGATAGAGAAGATAACCTATGATGATTGTTGCCAGGCTGCTTAACCCTGAAAAAGATGCCAAAGTGAGTCCGCTGATTGTTAAGGACTCGGTTATTTGTATTTCAACGCCAAAAATGCCCATGAATCGGATGCTCTCAAGTATTCCAAGGTAATAAGCTTGAAGCAGATGCAATCCCTCGTGAACAATTAAGTACAGAAGCATCCCGACAGCCATAAATAAATACCTGTTCAAAATGTTTTTCTTTTGCATGATGGGCATACCCCCAGTGTTCTGGGGAGTATTAACCTTCCCCAGGATCGTCCTGATAAAAGTAATTCGGACTAATGACATCATTATGATAGGACTGATGGAAAATATGAGTAGTGGCAGGTGATACTGGAGGAATGAGCCAAGTCCAATCACCTGTGACAGCTCTACCATTTTCCAACTCGCTTTTCTCAAAGCTTTTAAATTGTTTTGCAGCGGTATGATGGTCCACAAGCGTTATACCGGCTTGATGGTAAGAGTGGAGCACCGCAATATTCAATTCAACCAACGCTTTATCGAGCCAGAGAGAAAGGTTGGATTTCGTATCTAAGCCCATCAGCTTTGCGATTTCGGGCAACAAATTATATCGATCCTGATCAGCCAGATTTCTCGCTCCAATTTCAGTCTCCATATACCATCCATTAAATGGAGCCATGGGGTAGTCAATGCCTCCTATTTCTAGACGCATACTAGAAATGATCGGAACGGCATACCATTTGACACCAAGATGATTGAATTCTTTTAAATTCGGGTGGGTAATATCCACTTCCTTAACGAATTCTTTTGGGATTTCAAACAGCTTAGGCTCTTTACCATTTTCTTGGATGACGAGAGGAAGAACATCATAGGGTGTTTGATTACTGCGCCACCCCAACTGTTTACACATCTTCGTGAGCTTAATGGATGCTGAATCGCCGATTACTTTATCCCCTTTTTCATATCCAGCGTAGCGGATTAGTTGATGGTTCCAAATTCTAATCGGGTCATTTCCATCTTTTCGCGGTGCGAAAATGGTGATGGCAGGGCGAATTTTGCCTTCATTTGTTGCATAATGAATATGATTTAACAATTTCCCAAAGGCTGCTTCAGCAGTCATAGTGTCTCGCGCATCAAAAACATCCAGTGTATGCCAAAGTAAGCGCCCAATACAGCGATTGCTGTTGCGCCAAGCCATTTTAGCTCCATGCGTCAATTCAAAGCTTGTATGGGTATATGTACCTGTATTTGAAATTTCCTCCTGTATCTCCTCAATGCGGCTTATTTGTTCTTCTATTGGCAAATTAAGCTCATTGTAACAAGTGTGAATGAATTTGGTTGCTTCTATAAGCAATGCTGTATCATTTTCAGTAGATAAAGCCATTTTGATCAACTCCGTACTATTAATGTACCATTGATAGGGGTGAAAACTCTGATAAAATGAGCCAATTTGTTGAACTCTCCGTACAAAGATGGAATAGGAGGAAAGGTTTGCGAAGATGTTAAGAGGAAATAATATTGAAGGGGCAATCTTAGAACAGTGCGGTAAAGTCTCTGCCCCTTATTGACAATTGAAGATGATTGTTTTAAGTTTGATAAACCAAACGATCAAAGGGATGCTCATTACTCTGAAAATCTGTGGTATCTGCAGGAGGGAAAGGTGTATTTATTAAGATGTTAACTGGTATTTGTTTAACGCATGATCAAGCTTTTGGCTTAATTCGATTGTCTTTTGATTCGTTAATCCTTTAGTAGAGCCGTAGATCATCATTTCTTTTCTAAGTGAGTAGATTTCGTCTAGCAAAGTTTGTTTCTGTTTGTTGTTCGTTGTATTCTCCATCATATTAATTCTCCTTAGTAGTTTTTGTATCTGTGCAGCTGGGGGATATGAGTAAAGCTGCACAGGAAAACCAAAAATGGAGATCAAAGCTAGAGGTGAGATCCCTTCCGGCGGTGATAGGATGCATTAATTATACCATATATTGTTGTTGTGAATCTACATATATACAACATGTAGATGTTTAATAATGAGATTTTTCTGGATTTTCCTAAACTTTTATAATGATTGTGCTTATTTTGATAAAATAGAAGTACGAAAGAGAGGAGTCAGCTAATTGATAACAATAGAAGAACTTTGTACAGAAGAAGAGGTTGTAAAAATTTTCCCGCTCATGAAAGACTTGCGGCCATTTTTGGATGAAGAGCGTTTCCGTGAGATTTGGCGTGCAATGCAACCGGATGGATACAGGATCTATGCGATGTATGATGGTGGAGAAATCGTTGCTTTCACTGGTATTCAAATTCGCACCAATATGTACTATTTCCGTCATGTATTCGTGCATGAGCTTGTGACGAGGGCGGATATCCGTTCGAAAGGATACGGAAAGCAGCTGCTCACATTTGTCCATGAGTGGGGGCGTGAGCATGGCTGTGTGACGGTCGCTTTGGAGTCGGCTGTTTCACGAGAGGACGCGCATCGTTTTTATGAAGATAAGATGGAATATGACCGTTTTTGCTACTCGTTTAAAAAGTCTCTCTAATGTAAGGGGGGTGTTCCGTTAATATGACTATCGACTCGGACTACTGAAAAAACACTTGCCACTTAACGATGTGGGCTGTTCACATGCAAAATCAGTCGAAGAAAACGAAATGCTCGTTTTCTTCGACTGATTCATGGGACTCTATCATCATGAAACAGCTTCTTTTGTCTGATTGACCTCATTTCTTTTATCCGGAATCAATAAGTTCAATAATACCGTTGCAAGTGCTCCAACAGTGATTCCGGATGAAAGGATGTAGTTAGCCCAATCTGGGACAGCATACAGTACTTCTTTTGGCAAGATCGTTACTGCAATCGTGAGTAAAATCGGTACACCAATCACGATCATATTACGGTCATCGATATTAATTGGCTGGATGACTTTCATACCATTCGTCACAATAGCTACACAAACAATGCCAAAAATCCCGTTGATGACCGGCTCAGGAATACAGGTGATGGCTGTTGAAAGCTTTGGAATCAATCCAAGGCAGACAAGAATGAGCCCGCTCATCAGTACGACCATGCGGCTTGCAACACCAGTAATGGCAAGAAGTCCGGCATTGGAGGAGTAGCCTGTCAGTGGTGTGCTTCCAAATAAAGATCCGATTAGGCAGCCGAGCCCTTCGCCGACAGATGCCCGGTTCAGACGTTTTTCGTCCAGATCCTTACCAGTGACAGAGGAGACAACGAACCAAGTTCCGGTTGTTTCCATTAATATAATAAAATAAACAAATATCATTGTAATAATAGCGCTCATATCAAAGACAGGTTTTCCAAATGGAAAGAATGTTGGAAGGGCGAACCAGCTTGCTTCTTTTACCGGGGAAAAATCAATATTTCCAAAGAAACCAGCGGTAATTGTTCCAACAACAATAGCTACTATGACCGAAACAAGTCGGAAAAAGGTCCCCATCCCAGGCAGCCTGCGCCCAAGAAGCATACAAATAACTAGAACGCTAGCGGAAACTGCAGCTATAATGGTATTTTCACCTATATGGCCTTCTGCAAGGAAAATATTATTAAGTCCGATTGGCATCAAGGCGATTCCTACTATAATAATAACTGTCCCTCCAACTAAAGGGGGAATGATTTTTCTTACCGTTTTTGCGAATACTTTTAATGGATAACCCAAGACTGTAATGAGGATAGCTCCTGGAATCAAGCTTCCTGCGATAGCCCCAAGCCCAAGTTTGCTCCCGACTGCGGCAATGGCACCGATCGGTACATATGAGGGACCTTGGACAACAGGCAATTTGATTCCGGCTCCTGTTTGGATTAATGTCGCTAATCCGGTTGCCAAAAAACACATTTGCACGAAGAATGAAGTGTTTTCGGCACTTAATGAGAGAAGGCCAGCTATGATGATAGGTGCTATATATAAATCCATTGCAAGTACGTGCTGAAGTCCGAGGACAAAAGCCTTGGGATAACTTACTTTATCATCAACACCGATAATGATGCTGCTTTCCGATTTATTTTCCATTGTATCGCTCCCTAATTCTATTTTTGAATACTAATTATATATAAAAATGATGAGCTTGTACATGGTAAAAACGAACATTAACACAATTTATACACAATTAGTTCGTGTTTAACTGTTGTTTTTTATTAAAATAAGATTTGAGATCTGCATTTTAGGAGGACTTGGAACATGTTAGAGGATAAAGTGCTGCAGGAGGACTGGCTTGTCGCCTGCCGATCAACAGATGTAAAAGAAAAACCAATTCAAATCATGTTAATGGGAGAGCGTCTGGCAATCTTTAGAAATAGCACGGGTGTTCATGCTTTCAAAGATCTTTGTATCCATCGGGGAGCAGCCTTGTCATTGGGAGAGGTCAAAAATGATTGTCTCGTTTGTCCTTACCACGCGTGGGAATTTGATGAGAGTGGTGATTGTGTCAACATTCCACAGTTGCCTGAAGGAAAGCCGATTCCGAAGAAAGCAAAAGCTATTCGCTATGCCTGTATAGAGAGATATGGATTGATCTGGGTTAATATTGCAGGAAATCAACCAGACATTTTTCCATATCCTGAAATGGATGGCACCGAATTCCGCAATGTCATTTGGGGGCCGCAAGAAGTGCAGGCCAAACCACCGCGTATTATCGAAAACTTTCTTGATGTCGGTCATTTGGCTGTAGTCCACCAAGGGTATTTAGGAACGGAAACACATCGTGAAATAGGAAATTACAAGGTACACCATAGAGATGGTCGCATTTACTCTGATGAGATTGCTATTTTTCAACCGGACCCTGACGGATCAGGCCAGGAAAAATATGTGTATTACACGTACGAAATCCTGCGACCTTTCACTGTGAGATTTACCAAACGGGATCGTGAAAATGATACACTCATGACCATTCTGCTTACAGTACGTCCTGTAGATGAAGAAACGTCCATTGCCTATGGCATTTTATCATTCAATTATGAAACGGGCTTGTCTGATCAGGAAATCATCACGTTCCAGGATGAAATTTTCTCTCAAGATAAACCGATTGTTCAAAACCAAAAACCGGAAGAACTTCCGCTAGATTTGCAGGTCGAACTCTCCCTCGTTTCAGATCGGGTGAGTATTGCTTATAGACAGTACTTGAAGGAACTTGGAGTTATGTTAGGAACTGCATAAAGTTGGGAATTTTTGGGGGGTCAGACCCCTTTAGTGTGCTAAAGGGGTCTGACCCCGATTTTGGAGGCATTTACCGCCTTTTTGAATACCATATAGGGACTTTAAACAAAAGGCGGTAATGCAGGTGGAAAGCACATATTTGAATTGCTTGGCCTTGTTCGGGGTTGGAGGTGCCCATCCTGGAGGGCTGAATCTTACAAGAAGAATGTTATCGAAGGAACAAATGGATTCATCCATGAAAGTACTAGATGTTGGTTGTGGAACAGGACAGACATCGGCATTAATTTCAAAACAGTATCAATGTCAAGTCACAGCGTTGGATTACAATAAAATGATGTTAGAGAAAGCCAAAAAAAGATTTCAATCGATGAATCTTCAAATCGAAACTCAGTATGGAACTGCAGAAAACCTTCCCTTTAAAAAGGGCTCATTTGATCTTCTTCTTTCTGAATCCGTCACTGCATTTACGGATGTCTCGAAAACAATTCCAGAATATAAGCGGGTCTTGAAACCAAACGGTGTTTTATTGGCCATTGAAATGATGCGTGAAACAGATATTTCTGAAAAGCAAATGAAGGAAATATTAGACTTTTATGGAGTCAGACAATTGCTTAGTGAGCAAGAGTGGCGTATCCATTTTGAAAAAGCCGGCTTTGAAAAAATCGAAGTTGAAAAAGTTGAGCTCCACCCCGATATTCAAAAAATGGACGTTTCCAATGATTATTCTCTTTCAAAACATATAGATCCTTCATTTTATAAAATCTTCGAGAAACATCATCACTTATCCATTATTTATAAGGATATTTTGGGCTGTCGTATATTTAGGTGTAGTGTATAGTTTGTGACAGGAATGAAGTGCCTTCAGGTGCTTCATTTTTTGTTAGAAAAATATAGAAGTATAAAGAAGTGAAGTTATCTAGTGCCGGATAAGGACTAGATCAATTGCAGTGATGGCTGAGAACTGCAACAGTGTAAATTTGAGTAAAAAATAAAATTATACATGTGCTAATATGGGGAAAGAAAGTTCAATTTTCAAGGCGGTGACGGGCAAGTGACGACAATTTTAGTGGCTGATGATGATAAAGAGATTGCGGACTTGGTGTCCTTGCATATGGAAAAAGAAGGTTATCAGCCTATTACTGTTTGTAATGGTATTGAAGCGCTAAAAGTCATACAATCTCAAAATGTTGACTTAGCTATATTGGATATTATGATGCCAGAAATGGATGGATATGAGGTCGTGCAGAACATAAGGGAGCAGAATCATCTGCCAGTGATTTTTTTAAGTGCCAAGGCATCGGATTTGGATAAAATTACTGGCCTTGTCATGGGAGCAGATGATTATATGGTAAAGCCATTCAATCCGATGGAACTGGTAGCTCGGGTAAATGCCCAGCTTAGGCGTTCAAAGCTGATAGAACATTCCATGGGGAAAAATGAAATCATTACCGGAGGCTTGGTTTTGAATTCAGATGAACGGACAGTAAAGCTGTATGGTGAGTTCATCGAATTAACACCCAAGGAGTTCGATATTCTTTATCTGTTGGCAAGCTACCCAAATAAAGTGTTCAGTACAGAAAATATATTTCGAAACGTTTGGGGAGAAGCTTATTATGGAAGCAGCAACACGGTTATGGTACATATTCGGGGGCTAAGAAAGAAGTTGAAAGAGAATCAAAACAAAAACAAGTTCATTAAAACTGTTTGGGGAATAGGGTATAAGTTTAATGGGTAAATTTCTTCGAAGCTTTCGAACTCAAATGATCATTCGTCTTTGTATAAGTATGGCTGCCGCTGGAGGTCTTACATATGCATTGTATAAAATCCTTCAGTTTTATTATCAATCAGAGGTGAAGGCGGAGGATTCTCTGGCACAAATCCGTAGAATGATAGCTGCCATAGGGGATATTAATTTTTTTCTCCTCATTTTTGTACCACTTTCAGTTGTGTTTTTCTTTTTCCTAACAAAGTCCTATAGTTCCTTTTTCAAGGAAATTTCTACAGGAATTCACCAGCTTGCTAATGGAGATTTTAATACTCAGATACAGATCAGAATGAATGATGAGCTTGGCAACATTGCAGGGGATGTTAACAGAGCGGGAGAAAAGTTGAAGGAGTCATTAGAAAGAGGGGACTTTGCGGAGAGCAGCAAACATCAATTGATTGTTAATTTGGCTCATGATTTACGCACACCTCTGACCTCAGTATTAGGCTACTTGGATCTGATTTTAAAGGAAAATGATCTAAGCGAAGATCAAGTCAAGCACTATTTGAAAATCGCTCATACTAAGTCTACTCGACTGGAAAAACTCATTGATGAACTGTTTGAAGTTTCGCGGATGAATTACGGGATGTTAAAAATGGAAAAGGAAGCATTAGATCTCGGAGAATTGCTATTACAATTAAAAGAGGAGTTTTACCCCGTATTTGAAAAAGGACGATTAACAGCCAGGGTGGATACTGAACCTGGATTACATATAGTTGGGGATGGGGAAATGCTGGCGAGGGTATTTGAAAATCTTTTTTCGAATGCAGTGCGTTACGGTACTGACGGTGAATTTATTGACATTAAGGGATATGTCGAAAAAGAATACGCTGTCGTGGAAGTGATTAACTATGGGAATTATATTACTCCAGAAAGCTTAGACCATATTTTTGACGTTTTCTATACAGGTGACAGATCTCGATCTGTTAATGATGGCAGCACGGGTCTCGGTCTGTTCATTGCTAAAAATATCGTCGAGCAGCATCAAGGCACCATTATTGCTAAAAGTGATCTGGTCCAAACTATGTTTGTAGTACGCCTTCCTTTGAAAACTTAAGAAAAACTTAATAATATCTTTTCGTTTTCTTAAATAATCTTTCCTACGATGGACTTGTAGGAGGAAGATTGTATGAAAAAAGCAGCTTTAATTATTTTATTGTTACTTTTCATCATGACAAAATACATGTATTCACAACCGAAGATTGATATTAGGGAACCGAATGAAAAACTTTTGGGGTCCACCATATCGATTGAAAAGGAGCAAATTTACTCAGGGCATCTATTATTGATTAATCAGGACTATCCTGTGCAGGATTCCGGAATCATGAAAGACATCATCCATTTATCCGACACTCCCTTTTTAGCACAAGGGTATAGTTTGTTACAGCCAGATATACAATTGTCCGAACATGTTGCGAATGAAATTTCAAAGATGATCAAAGCCGCCGCGAAAGATGGCATCGATGATTTTATGATAAATAGTGGGTATCGAACCTTTGAAGAACAAGAACAACTTTACTTGGAGATGGGGACAGAATATGCAATGCCCGCAGGCTTCAGCGAACATAATGCAGGGTTATCTTTGGATATTGGTTCATCCAAAATGAAGATGGAAAACGCGCGTGAAGGAAAGTGGCTGGAAAAGAATGCATGGAAGTATGGATTTATCCTGCGTTACCCTAAGAAAAAAGTAGCAATTACAGGAATACAATATGAGCCATGGCATTTCCGATACGTTGGTTTGCCGCATAGTGCTGTCATCCATCAGAAAGATCTTGTCTTGGAACAATACCTGGAGTATATAAAAAAGAAAAAAACTATAATGGTTCATTTAAATGGGGAGGAGTACGAGGTATCCTATTATCATTTAGCGGATCAAGCCTCCATTGATGTGGAGGTTGGCAATACGTATGAGGTATCGGGGGATAATATGAGCGGTGTCATTGTTACCAGTTGGGAGCTGTGAATCTTTTATCCGGAAACATGTTAACATCAATAGCACCTAACAATTGTCTTGGTCTACTTCACCGATAATTGATACATCTGAACGTTATCACTCAAACGACAATAGAAGCATAATTCCATCAGCACCTTTAATTGAAGCCCCACATTATTACTATCAATTAAAGGGTCCAGCCAAAACGGACAATTATTCGATGATTTTATAATTTTATTTCAAATTCCATTTAATTTTTCTTGTAATCCTTTGCTTAAGTAGGTGATAATTAATAATAGAAGATTTACAGCAAGGGGAAATGTATTTGATGGATGTAGCAGCCTTTTTTCAGAAAAAGGGAGTAAAACGTATTATCATCTTCGCGCTGATTGTTCTAATTCTATATAGCTTGAGAAGTATGATTAATTTGATTTTGCTGACCTTTATTTTTTCATATTTAATGAATCGTCTTATAGAATTTACAGCCAAACGGATTCCTGTCCATAGGCGGGTGCTTGTACTGATTATGTATGTAGCAATAGTAGGTATACTTACGTATGGGCTGGTAACATATTTCCCTATTATCACCGCGGAAATTAGCCAGCTGATTGTACAGATCACTGCATTTTACTCGCAGCCTCATGACAATGCCATTTTAAGTTTTATTGAGACAATCATATCTAAAAATCAGATTGCGGCTTATTTGGAAAATGGGTTATCGTTTTTGGTGAAATCTTTTACAGATATCAGTAAGACGAGCGTCCAAGTGATTATTGCTTTAATATTGAGTCTCTTTTTCTTATTGGAAAAACCTCGTTTGAAGGAATTTACGGCCAAATTTAAGTCGAGTAAGTTGGCACCGTTCTATTATGAAATTGAGTTTTTTGGAAAGAAATTCACTCGTACATTTGGGAAAGTAATTGAGGCACAATTTGTCATCGCTCTTGTCAACACGCTTTTGACGATCATTGCGCTGACTATTATGGGCTTTCCACAACTATTTGTTTTAGCGATTATGGTTTTCTTCCTCGGCCTTATCCCGGTGGCTGGGGTTATCATTTCCCTCATTCCACTTTGTATGATTGCTTACACAATCGGCGGTTTTATCAAAGTTCTTTATGTTGTGATTGCTATAATGATTATTCATGCGGTGGAAGCTTATATACTGAATCCGAAATTGATGTCGGCGAAAACCGATTTGCCAGTATTCTACACGTTCATCGTTTTGATATTCTCGCAAAATTTCTTCGGTGTGTGGGGACTGATCATTGGAATTCCTGTATTCGTATTCTTGCTGGATGTTCTAGAGGTGACGAATAAGGAACAAGGGGTCAAGCTATAGCCGAAAAAAGAAAGGTCTACAGTAAAATAAACTGTAGGCCTTTCTTTTTTAGAGTGAAGAAAATATAAAATTAGATACTTTGTTCGAATTAAGAATTAAAATGTCTAACTGCGACGCACAGGAAGTGCTAGTGCAAGCGAGCCGACAGGACGTCGCGGTCTGAGCCTGCCGACGCACAGGAAGTGCTAGTGCAAGCGAACCGACAGGACTTAAAGTGCCAACGTTCGCCACAGGGACGTGGCACTTTAAGTCCATCGGTGCAAGGAACAAGTCACGCGGAGTTTATTCAGTAAGATGTGCTCCTGCGGCACAGCTTCAAGGATGCTTTTCATGATGTAATTGAATGAGCAGCTCCTTAGGAATACCCACGGTAAAATTCCCTTTGTGCTTGTCGCCAAGGCTGTGCACCTTTCCCTTTTCTTATGCTTTACTTTTTTTGATTTTTTTCACCATAAAACTTGACGTTTCTCGGTGTTTTCATCGGCTCGGTAATTTTATTATCATGGACTTGAACTTGGTATGTTTTCCCGTGGTACACATACTTAAATATTCCATTATTAAAATCAGTGCCAATCTCTTTATAAAAAATACCTTCGTAGCAAATTTCTCTCATGCAGGAAAAACTTAGAACATAGTCATCTCCTTCTTTGAGAAGGAAGCATCGTACACCACCCTCAAAAGCGGAATCTTCCTCTGTTTGCACAGTGCGGTCGAAAGATACGATATGAATATCAATGAAGGACATCACTCTCAAAAGGACGTTGACAAAGGAGCCTTTTGTTATTTCTTCCCATCTGTTTTGTGCAGTTTGCCCGATGATAATTTGGGTGATATTGTTTTTATGCGCAACCTCTGCAATGGCTTGAGCAGCAGGACGCGTTTCATTATCCATGAGTATGAAATCCTCTGCACCCAATTCCTCGGACAACTCTGTCCACCTATCAATATACCCAGATTTTTCTGCATCGAATTCATCATATGGAAGCGGATCAACAGTCAAAATATAGAATGGACAATCCAGCATGTTTGCCATTTTAGCTCCACGCTTGATCAACCGTTCTCCATTTGGACCATAATACACGCAAACAAGAATACTCTCGTCCATACGACCCCTTCTATTTTTCACGACAATATTCACCTCTACATCACATTTATGGCTGATAGCGAAAGTTAATCTGTTTATCCAAAGTGTAATTTTTAAGATGTACTTAGCTTTCTTTCACCTGAATTATTGGAAATGGCCTTTTTATTTTCTGCCCGCTCAATTCTGAAAAGTGCAGACGCTTGATGTTTAGTGTATAATTTAAAAAGAAAAGCTCACACAAATCACCTACAGTGACGTTTCGCAGTTCCTCAAAATAAGTTTTTTTTAAATTACATCACATGGTTTAAAACAGCAGGTCTCCAATATTAAAAGATTCCAAAGGGAATTTCATACTCAATCAGTAAAGATTGAATACCTCTCATTCCTTTAATGATAAAAAAATCCAACTTTGAAGGGCAACTGCCACACATGGTGCTTTGAAGAGGCCCCTAGCTTTATCCAAAAGCATTTAAACATGCTCAGTCTATGCAAATTTTATGAAGCTTATAGAAAGAATAAATACTGCTTTCTGGAATTTGTTTGCACTAATTGAGGAACACGCGTTTTTTTAGAGAGCCTTATGGATTCTCATTATCCCGTTTGCAGAGGTAAGAGTCAAGAGATGAAAGGAGTTTTCTATGTTAATGAGAAATTAAAAGTATTGTATGAATTCCATGTTGTATTTGTATAGTACAAAATAATGTAAAGTATAGATAAATTTTCGACAGCAAGTGCAAATTGCGCGATGAAAGTGAGGTCTGGTTTTGGTAACTTTGAATCTGATCATCATGATCCCTTTTCTGGCTGCCGTTCTGATTCCTGTATTATATAAGAGAAAAGCTCCTATACATATAGGCTGGTCTGTGTTCTTGGTTCCGGTAGCTTTGTTTGTAACACTTGCCCGTTATATTCCTTCCGTGGCAAAAGGAGAAACCTATTCATATTCGATAAGGTGGATCCCTTCTTTTGATATTAACTTTACTACATATCTTGATGGACTTAGCATGATTTTTGGACTTTTGATCACTGGTATTGGAAGCCTAGTTATCCTCTATTCAATTTACTATTTATCCTCAGAAGAATCTTTAAAGCACTTTTATATTTACTTGCTGCTGTTTATGGGCAGCATGCTTGGTGTAGTTTTTTCAGATAATTTAATGGTTTTATATGTTTTTTGGGAACTTACAAGTATTTCATCATTCCTGCTCATTGCTTTCTGGTTTCACAGAAAGAGATCAAGATATGGCGCACAAAAAGCCATGTTGATAACTGTATGCGGCGGGTTGGCCATGCTTACCAGCTTTATCATGATTTATTTGATGACTGGTACGATGAGTATGAGAGAGATTTTAACGGCTGTTGATATTCATCATCCGTTGTTTACTCCTGCCTTGGTCCTATTGTTGATAGGTGCCTTCACAAAATCAGCTCAGTTTCCTTTCCATATTTGGTTGCCGGATGCAATGGAGGCGCCCACGCCAGTTAGTGCTTACTTGCATTCAGCCACGATGGTCAAAGCGGGTATTTATTTAGTTGCCCGGTTTACGCCTGTTTTCGGTGGAGAGGAACTTTGGTTCTTGCTCGTGACGGGGATAGGTCTTATAACGCTATTTTGGGGGTCCTTCTCGGCCGTTCGCCAAACTGATTTAAAAGCTTTATTGGCATACTCTACGATTAGTCAACTGGGATTAATCATGAGTCTGCTTGGAATTGGATCAATTTCCTTGAGTTTGGATTCGGATGTAAAGACAATTATATATACACAGGCGACTTTTGCAGGACTGTTCCATCTGATCAACCATTCTACATTTAAGGGAGCCTTGTTTATGGTTGTGGGCATTGTTGACCATGAGGTTGGAACAAGGGATATACGACGGTTAGGCGGATTGATGTCTTTTATGCCTGTTTCGTTTACGATCGCAATCATTGGTAGTTTTTCAATGGCTGGTTTGCCGCCTTTTAATGGTTTCCTAAGTAAAGAAATGTTCTTTACTGCTATTTTAAGCATAACCAGTTTGGATTTTTTTTCACTGGAATCTTGGGGTTTTCTTATTCCCGTGATTGCATGGACAGCCAGTGTTTTAACATTTGTTTACAGCATGATTATCGTTTTTAAAACCTTCTTAGGAAAAAAACATATTGACGTTGGAGAACGCGAAGTACACGAAGCACCTGCTGGTATGCTGATTCCACCAGGTATTTTAGCCCTGTTAGTTTTGGTTATTTTCTTTTATCCGAATATGGTAGGCGACTTTTTGTTACGTCCGGCTATGCTTGGTATTTTTCCTATGCTGGCGGATACCGGTGAATTAAGTCATTCAATATCTATTTGGCATGGTTTTAATACAGAGATTTTTATGACTATCGGTGTGATTGCTTTCGGAGCTCTACTTTATCGATACATGAAAAGGTGGAAAGGAGTTTTTAAGCTTTTTCCAACTTCATGGTCATTTGACACTCTTTATAACAATACTCTGCTAAGGCTGGAGAGTAGTTCTACTGCCTTTACTAGATTTTATATGACTGGAGCTCTCCAAGATTATTTCCGATATATTTATCTCTTTTTCATATTAGCCATTGGGGGAACTTTATTTATGACAGGAGCTTTTTCTATTGACCAGATACAATATGCACCTGTCCGCTTATATGAGTGGGTTCTTGTTCTAGTTATGCTGGCTGCAGGCATCGCTATCCCGTTTGTCACAACAAGGGTGACAGCCATGCTGTTGAATGGGGTCCTAGGCTATGGAATCGCCGCGTTGTTTGTTATCTTCCGTGCCCCAGATTTAGCCCTAACGCAAATTGTCGTTGAGACAGTTACAACTGTATTGTTTTTGCTTTGTTTCTATTTCTTGCCTAAGTGGGAAAGAGGGATGGATAAGTCAACTCCGAGGGTGAAGTCGATCAATCTGCTTATCTCGATTTCGGTAGGTGCGATTTTTGTCATGACGGCACTTTCCGTTCAAAGCGGTAAATTATTCAATACCATTTCCGGCTTTTTTGAAAAAGCAGATGAGTTAACAGGCGGAAAGAATATTGTCAATGCGATTTTGGGAGATTTTCGTGCTTTCGATACAATGCTTGAAGTTGTTGTTCTTTTCATAGCAGGAATCGGCGTATTTACATTGACAAAGTTAAAATTGGGGAAAGGGAGAGAAAACATTGAAGATCAATGATGTCATCCTAGAGACAGTAACGAAGATCGTCGTATTCATTATATTGACTGTCGCCGTGTATTTGTTTTTCTCTGGACATAACAGTCCCGGAGGCGGTTTTATCGGTGGCCTTGTCCTTGCCTCAGCCTTTGTCCTGCTGCTTCTTGCCTTTGATATAGAAACAATCCAGAAGGGAATCCCTTTTGACTTCAAGCGGGTTGCAGCCTTAGGAGTGTTTATTGCGGTAACAACTGGATTAGGTGCCATTGTTTTTGGGCAACCTTTTTTGACCCAGGCTTTTTCCGCTTTTAACCTTCCTTATTTTGGAGAAACTGAATTGGCAACGATCACTCTTTTTGAAGCAGGCGTTGCCTTGGCGGTTGTTGGTGTGGTTGTTTCGATCATTCTAAGTATAAGTGAGGATGTTTAAGTTTATGGAAATATTAATCACTATTTTGTCTGGCGTGCTTGTTACAGTGGCAACCTATTTAATACTTTCCAAGAATCTTTTGCGTGTCATATTGGGATCGGCTATTTTATCTCATGCCGTTCACCTTCTTTTGATGGTAATGGGCGGGTTGAAAAAAGGAACAGTGCCGCTATTGGGTGAACAGCCAAATACATATACGGATTCACTTCCGCAGGCTCTTATTTTAACAGCTATCGTCATTAGTTTTGCTGTCACTGCAGTTTTTCTTGTCTTGGCTTACAGGGTGTACCAAGAAACAGGGATTTCTCGACAGGCTTTGTTAAGAGGTACGGAGGATGAATAATATCATTGTCTTTCCGATGGTTCTTCCCCTTTTGACCGGGATTTTTCTTGTTTTTCTCCTAAAATACATACGATTGCAGCGTTGGATAAGTATAGGAGTCATGGTCTTCGTAGCAGGCCTCAGCGTATACATTTTGAATCTTATTCAGGCCGAGGGAATTCTCCGTCTTGATTTTGGCGGATGGCAACCTCCTTTTGGCATCTTGTTCGTGGCAGATTCTTTCTCGGTACTGCTTGTGTTGACGGCAAGTATTGTTACCGCAATTTGTCTGTTATATGCTTTCTTTTCCATTGACCGTGCCAGAGAAGAAATGTTTTTTTACCCATTTGTTCTTTTTATGGTTGCAGGTGTAAACGGCTCATTTTTAACTGGAGACATTTTCAATCTGTTTGTATGCTTTGAAGTCATGTTGCTCGCCTCATATATATTGATATCTCTTGGGGGGACGAAGATTCAATTAAAGGAATCGGTAATTTATGTAGCGATAAATGTTCTTTCTTCTTGGTTTTTCCTAGTGGCTGTTGCCTATCTGTATGGTACAGTAGGAACCTTGAACATGGCTCATTTATCCCAGCGTATTGCTGAATCCGGGCAAACACCGATTCTTACCGTTATTAGTATATTATTTTTACTTGTATTTGCTTTGAAAGCAGGAATGCTGCTTTACTTTTGGCTGCCGGGATCTTACAGCGCCCCTCCGACAGCTGTGGCTGCCTTATTTGGAGCATTACTAACCAAGGTCGGAATTTATTCCATGTTTCGTCTATTTTCACTTGTTTTTTATCACGAACCGCAGATCACCCACACATTGATTGGAATCATGGCAGGATTGACATTGATAGGCGGCAGTCTGGGAGCAATCGCATATAGGGATATTCGATTGATTATTTCTTATAACGTCATCATTGGGGCAGGGGTTATTCTTGTCGGGCTTGCTATTTCAACACCTTCTGCTATAGAAGGGTCCATCTTTTATCTCATTCATGATATGGTTTCAAAAGCCTTATTATTTTTGCTGGCAGGCACGATGATCGCTCTTACTGGCCACGCAAAAATGAACAGGGTGAGCGGTCTTATTCGCAATTATCCAGTATTGGGTTGGCTGTTTTTCATTGTCATGCTGTCTCTTGCTGGTATTCCACCATTAAGCGGGTTCCTGGGAAAAGTCCTGATTAGTCAGGGAGCAATTGAATCGGGTTCTTATCTACTGCTTGCCCTTTCACTGATATCGAGTCTTTTTGTGCTGTATTCACTATTACGCATTTTTAAGCAGTGCTTTTGGGGAGAAACGACAATCAGTGAGGATGGAGAGGTTCCACTTAGAAAAGGCATGTTGATTCCCAGCGTATTGCTTGCTGCTGCATCAGTTGGACTAGGCTTGGGGTCAGAACTGATAGTTGGGTATGTTCGGGATGCTGCTTTTACTCTTTCGAATCCAAATATTTATATCGAGGGTGTGTTGATTCAGGATGAATAATGATATGCGTAAAAGGGGAGGAATGCAAATGCCTGCTCAATTTATACTTAATTTATTCATCGCTTTTTTATGGATGGTTTTAAATGATGAGGATGAGTTAAGGTTTTCTACATTTTTCATCGGCTTCTTGGCAGGAATCGTGATTGTTTTTCTTATGCACCGCTTTTTTGGACAGCAGTTCTATCTGCAGCGTTTTTATTATGTTATAAAATTGATTTGTATTTTTAATTGGGAACTGTTTCTATCTGCATTTTTGGTGATGAAGCATATTGTCAGCCGAAAAGTGGATGTGAAACCGGGGATATTTTCATATAAAACCGAATTGAAAACCGATTGGGAAGTAACCACACTTGCTATGCTTTTGACTTTGACCCCGGGATCGGTTGTGATGGAGGTTTCACCAGAAGGGAATGTGTTCTACATTCATGCGCTGGATATAGAGCGGTACAAAGATACGTTATTACGATCTTTAGGCAAATTTGAAAAAGCAATTATGGAGGTAACTCGATAATGATTGAAATGATGCTGACTACAGCTCTTGTTCTTTTTGCTTTAGCGATAGCTATCGCTCTTTATCGCATCATCAGCGGTCCATCTATTCCTGATCGGGTTGTTGCAATGGATATGATTGTCGTAAATCTTATTTCTGGAATTGCTGTCGTTTCCGTTTTACTTAAAACAAAAGCATTTCTTGAAGTAATTCTTATTTTGGGCATCCTTGCATTTATCAGTACTATTGCACTCTCAAAATTTATCGAGAGAGGTGTTATCATTGAACGTAAGCGAGATGGATGAATTTATTGGAGCATTTCTTATTTTGATTGGAGGAATTATTTCGGTCATTAGTGCAATGGGCATCATTCGGTTTCCGGACGTTTATACAAGAGCTCATGCAGCAACAAAAAGTACTACCTTGGGTGTACTGCTCTCTCTTGTTGGAGCTTTCATTTACATTTGGATGACCGAAAATTATATCAGTGTTCGGCTAGTGTTAGGGATTGTATTTGTATTTATCACTGCTCCGGTATCGGGACATCTGATTATCCGTGCTGCTTATCGGTCAAAAGTAAATATGACCGAGGATACGGTCGAGGATGAATTGAAGGCGATTTTAGATAAACAAACAGAAGTTCATTAATGGTATAAATAGTCCCATTGTAATTATGCAATGGGCTTTTTGCTCTTGAGTAAGAAAGAATAAAATCAGATGAAATGTTTAGTTCGAATTAAGCTTCTCTGTGTCTAACTACGCCGTACAGGAAGTACAAGTGTAAGCGAAGCGACAGGACGTCGCGATTTGAGCTTGCTGCTCCTGCTCAAGTGTCACCGAAGCCACAGGATGTGGCAGCTTAAGGTGACCAAGGATCAAGTCACGCGGCAGTTTACTTAGGAAGAAAGTGCTCCTGGGCACAGCTTATTCAAGGTAGAATTCTCTCGTCGCAAGGCAACATGAAGCAACTCAAGGAAACTTTTTACGATATAATTGAAATTAGCAGCTTTGCTCCTGCGGCTGAGAGACTGCCTCATCAAAACTCGCCTTGTCCTTTTCTTAATCGTGATGAAAACGCATTATTGGACAGTTAGATGCTAATTTTTTGATAAAATGAAAATATGTTAATGCTTCCCCTACATAGGGACTCTTACGCTGCATGGAGGAATGTTCATGTCAAAAACGATTTATACAAATGGCAAAATATATACGCTGGATAAAAATCATCCAATTGTAGAATCCGTCGTTGTTGAAAATGGAGAAATTATGGACTTGGGCTCAAGTGAAGATATGATGTTGCAATGGGGAAGAAATGGTTCGAACATTATTGATTTGCAAGGAAAGATGGCCTCACCTGGGCTTATTGATAGCCATCTTCATTTATCAGGAGGCGCTTTTCAGTTTTTGGATCTGAATTTGATTGGTGTTGCATCCAAAAGGGAGATGTTAGAAAAAATCAGGGAAAGAGCAAATATCACTCCGCACGGAAAGTGGCTGTCAGGACTCGGATTTGATGAGAATCTTTTTAATGATGGTGGGATACCGACCATTCAAGAATTAGACGAGGTGGCACCGCATTGCCCGCTTTTTATCAAAAGGGTTTGTCACCATGCTTTCATTGTAAACAGCCGAGCTCTTGAAATGATAAGCTACCATCCTTCCATGGAAGCCCCATCTGGAGGAAGTATTGTTCTAGATCCCGATACGAAGAAACCTACGGGACTTTTACTCGAGTCAGCTTCTACGTTGATTACAGAACGCATGCCAGAAAAAACGTACGACGAATTGAAGCATGGTTTGGGGTTGGCGATGGACCATGCCATGAAAAATGGATTGACAAGTGTCCATACGAATGATCCTCGTTATTTGGGTGGTCTGGATCAAACCTATAAAATGTATGATGAATTGATTAATCAAGAGAAGAAAGGCTTGCGTTGCAATCTTTTGATTGACCATCCTTTCCTTAATCGGTTAATAGAAAGAGGAATGCATACAGGCTATGGGAATGAGTCATTGCAGATTGGAGCTATCAAAATTTTTGCGGACGGGGCATTTGGCGGAAGGACAGCGCTGCTTTCCGAACCCTATCAGGATGCATCGGGCGAATATGGCGAAGCAATACATGATCAAGAAACTCTTTTTCAAATGGTTAAAGCAGCGAGAGATCATTCAATGCCGGTCGCAGTTCATACAATCGGCGATCAAGCAGTGGAAAATGTGTTGCAGGTGCTTGATCAATTTCCAAGCGTCAAGTATCGAGACCGCATTATTCATGTATCACTGCTAAGAGAAGATCTCATCCAACGTTTGGCCAAACCAACGCTAGTGGCTGATATCCAGCCAAGATTTGTTGTCGGGGACTATCCGTGGATACAGGACAGACTCGGTAAACAGAGGATTAAATATTTATACGCGTGGAAGTCATTACGAACTGCTGGAGTGACTTGCGCTGGAGGTTCGGATTCGCCAGTGGAACCGATTGAACCTCTGTTGGGGATTCATGCGGCTATTACACAGAGACATCCGACGGAAACTCATCGTGGATGGAATGAACAAGAAAAACTGTCTATGCAGGAGGCTCTAGAAATATTTACGATAGGAGGCGCCCATGCAACGAATGAAGAAGGCAGAAAAGGAACAATCACGCGTGGGAAATTGGCTGATATGACGGTTTATTCACGAGACTTGTTTGAAATAGACGATCCGGATGAGCTGTTGGATACTGAGATTGAAATGACGGTGATTGGTGGGGAGATTTTTTATAGGAATTTACGAAAGTAAGTTGACTGATCATTAATTCAGAATAGATTTGGAAAAATATTGTAAATTCGGATGTCAGAAACCCTATAATTTGGCAAGTTGGATATAACTTGCCCCTCCCCGAAATAAAGGGACCGGTAAATTCCAGTTACTGCCAATCACTCAAGCGGCTGTATGCTTTGTAACATGTTTATAAAAGCCCTTTTATGAAGAGAGCCTTCCTGAATCTTTAACATGATCATTCTGGCATGATGGACGAATACCCCTGCCGCCTGAACGATTTCCCTGCGAAATCTTATTAGTTTATACGGAGCAAGGGGGCCACTTTAAATCCCACTACGTTCAGATAAAAGGAGCCACGACAGCGCCACAAACTAGGGAATCATTTGTCTTTAAATCCCACTACGTTCAGATTGAGTATTGCGGACAGTTTGAGCCAGCAGTGCGGAGTTTTGAGCCATTTAATGCGGACGTTTGAGCCAGTAACTGCGAAGAGGAGATCCACAACCATTGTGCTGCCAAAAATAGCGCGAGTTCTATTATCCGCCACCATTGACTTAACTTTTGTCCGTGTTGAGGAACAATCGTAGGTCTGGCATAAATAATGCCAAATAGGCACACCCGCTCAAATATGATAACACGGACCATCCGATTCTAAACATTCGCTGGCGGGGCCCCCGACCCCTTCCACCAAATGCAAAGAATCGGGCGTTACAGTCAATGGCAAGCAGCTTCGCTGTGGCTCTGAATCTCTTCTTGAAAGAGCGGTTGTACCATTAGTGGCTCTTAGCTTCGCAATTGGTGGCTCTAATCTCCGCAATCGGTGGCTCAAAACTCCGCATAAGTGGCTCATTTCAACCGCAATAATCATTCAGATAAAAGATGTCTCGGTCATTTCGGACAGTGGCATAGATTGTGACCTTTAAATCCCACTACGTTCAGATAAAAGATGTTTTCTCCAGAGGAAATTAAATCCATGTCTTTACTTTAAATCCCACTACGTTCAGATAAAAGGACAATTAATGTAATGATACTTTCCAATTCGACTTTCTTTAAATCCCACTACGTTCAGATAAAAGGTGAGCAAAAGAAGTAGGGCCAAAAGTCGCTTAGCTTTAAATCCCACTACGTTCAGATAAAAGGCACTAGCCAATGGTTATACGGTGCGCTTCGATGACCTTTAAATCCCACTACGTTCAGATAAAAGTTCCGCATTTTTATCCCCTCTCTGGTTGATATTCCTTCTTTAAATCCCACTACGTTCAGATAAAAGTGGTACCCATTCACGAAACACCATTTCCTCTGTGATCTTTAAATCCCACTACGTTCAGATAAAAGTCAACATCTCTGTCGATATTCACACGCCGTCTTCTTCTCTTTAAATCCCACTACGTTCAGATAAAAGTTCCGCATTTTTATCCCCTCTCTGGT
>JAABNQ010000037.1:0-649 GCA_009928435.1 Bacillus sp. HF117_J1_D | reverse complement strand
CGATATTCACACGCCGTCTTCTTCTCTTTAAATCCCACTACGTTCAGATAAAAGTTGAATTTTTTAAACGGGTTCGAGCGACCCCTTGCTGCTTTAAATCCCACTACGTTCAGATAAAAGCATTGGTGTCAAAGGGCAGAATTAATCGATCATAACTTTAAATCCCACTACGTTCAGATAAAAGTTGAGCCAACGCAAATCTTTCCCCATCTATTACAGCATCCTTTAAATCCCACTACGTTCAGATAAAAGGACAGCGCTTACTTGTCTCTTAATGGTGGAAATCTCAACTTTAAATCCCACTACGTTCAGATAAAACGAAAAAGAAATTGAAGGTAGGAAGAAGTTTGAAGCCTTTAAATCCCACTACGTTCAGATAAAACGATTTGCCATTTGTAATTTAAAACAACATTAGAATCCCTTTAAATCCCACTACGTTCAGATAAAACGTCGTGGATACGAAAGAGGAAATACAATCAAAGGCGAGCCAAAAAAGCGTTAATGTTCAGATAAAACGTCGTGGATACGAAAGGGGTAAAGACCGATGTGTTTCTTTAAATCCCACTACGTTCAGATAAAACCGATGGTGTAAAGCTCCACATTATCCCATCCAAAACAAGCCTTCTTTGTTCAAATTCCTCCAGTATGA
>JAABNQ010000158.1 GCA_009928435.1 Bacillus sp. HF117_J1_D | reverse complement strand
AAGGGAAAAATAACATAACTGAATATTGCGTCACCTTTTATGCAACACTAGTGAAATTTATGTTACTATAAATTAAAAATAAGGATGTGATCATTTGGTAGATAAATACTTGGCCTTATACATAGCGATTGGAGGAATTATAGGCCTCTTTTTCGGGGGAATGTGGGAAGGAATAAGTGCGATGGTTTTAATTTATATTGCTCAAAAACTAGAATACCTTACACGAACTATTAATAAAAAGAAATTTAATGAATAGAGTTTGTTGATTTTATTTTTTGAAAAAAGAATAAGAAAACATTAAAGTCAAAGGGTCCTCTTATTTAGAAGGGCCTGTTTTTATTTATCCTCTCAACTTTTTAAGCAGCTGAGTATTTTGAGCAGCCGTACCAGTATAATTTTTCATTCCTTGCTTGGCCGCCAATTTTCTTACGATTTACGATTTACGAAAGAAGAATCAGCGCCCGCACAAGTATCAAAAGACAGGTTGTCCATCGTGCTGGTTTAAAGATGCCGCGGGGCTATGGATGGGTGAGGAATCCTAAAAGGTACGCTTATAATAAGGTGTATCAGCGTACTACGTTTGATATATTTAAGTTGGAATGTCAACACTAAACTAAACAATTATTTTAAGGAATATAGACCTGTTTAAGGTATTGAAAATCTGAAGCTTT
>JAABNQ010000157.1 GCA_009928435.1 Bacillus sp. HF117_J1_D | reverse complement strand
CTCCACATTATCCCATCCAAAACAAGCCTTCTTTGTTCAAATTCCTCCAGTATGATTTCTGTACTCTCCTGTGATAATATGGTAAATTTTTGGCATATTATCACAGGGGAGTTTTTCTTTATGATTATTCCACATGATTTTGGCATTGGGCTTGAAGAATATGAAGCAAGAGGAAAAGACAACGAATTTCCCGTATTTGACCGGTGTCCCGGCTGTCATTGTATTTCCCAAGGGAATCTGCATCGAAACGGTTTTTATTGGAGGTACGGCATTGACGGGGCTAATCAGGCGCTGCGCATTCCTATTTGCCGACTCAAATGCCTGTCCTGCGGGGTGAATATTTCGATCTTGCCTGATTTTCTGATTCCCTATTTCCAGCACACGCTATATGCCATGGTTGAAAGGATCAATCTTTTTCTAAGGAGAAAGAAGGTAGCCGGAAGCCGCCAACAATTGGCCCAGCACCTCGAACGTTTTTACGAAAAGCTACATTGGCTCCATACCTTTTTCATAGATTCTGGGGAACATCTGGGGTTTTCAAAAAACCTAAAAAAAGAGGCCCTAAAATATGTGAAAAGGCTCCAGGATTTTGGCGAATCCACCTTCTTTCGAAGGAGCTGGGGGCACTTATCATCATACTTTATGGGCAAATTAATTTTACCATATTTATCGTGAGAAAAAAATAAAGCGCTCCCA
>JAABNQ010000156.1 GCA_009928435.1 Bacillus sp. HF117_J1_D | reverse complement strand
AAAAAAACCTTATAATTAGGGTATGGTAGTCCTGTCCAAATCCCTAACTATAAGGAGATACCATGGACAATAATACCATAAAAACTGTATTTAAGGAATACATACATCCATTAGATTCAAAAGTGATACAAAAAATGATCGACCATGCCCAGATTGATAAATATGTCAAAAAGCTAGATGTGCTTACATTTATGAATGCATTTATCTATGCTCAGTTGAAGAATTTAGAAAACCTTCAGCGGATAAGTGATACGATCAAACGCAAGAAAACCGTCCAAAGACTGGTTGGCATAGAGAGCATAAGTAAATCACAGCTTTCGCGTAAAAACAGGGATATACCACACGAGATTTTCCAGGTTATCTTGCACCATTTAATTCAGAAGCTGGACCAATTACTTGGTCCCAAAAAAGCAGACCAAGCACTCGGAAAGCTTCGTCTAATAGATTCATCAACGATTTCGATGTGTCTGAGCCAATATGAATGGGCAGATTTTCGAGAGACAAAATCCGGGATAAAGATGCATACCTCCATTGTCTTTTGCGATGACATTTCTTACCCAAATAAAATGATCCTTACACCCGCGAGGCCTGCAGATGAAACGCAATTGGACGCATTGATTGTAGTGGATAAAAACGCCCTTCATGTATTTGACCGCGGCTATTTCAACTTTAAAAAGTTTGATGCCTATTGCGACGAC
>JAABNQ010000036.1 GCA_009928435.1 Bacillus sp. HF117_J1_D | reverse complement strand
GTCAGGAGTCGTCCAGTCTGTACGTCGATGAACAGGCGCTTTCGCTTTTGTTCTTTGTGATGTAAAAAAATAGCCCAAATGTTGGCTGACTATTGGAGAGGAAATTTGTCCGTGATGCAATGTGTGTGCAATTTTATAAAGATGCTTCTATCCTCACCCATACACACAAACAAGTTTGACCCCGCGCAATCCTTTTTACACTAACATAAACGCCATGATTGACAACACAACTGACGTAATGCCCATCGCAATCAACGGTTTCAAAGCTTTCTTCTTTACATCCATTAAACTGACATTTAAACCCAGCCCCACCATCGCGGCGGTCAACAGCCAGGTCGTGCCGCTTTCAACTGCCTCCATCACACCATTCGGAACAACGAAAACAGATCCGATCACATAGGTTCCAATCAGGCTCATTGCAACGAACCCCAGCAAAAACATAGGAAAGCCCACCTTCGCTCCGTTCGCCGCCTTGACCCCCGCTTTTGTTTTCATCCAATACATTAAAATAAAGCAGAGGGGTACCAATAAGAAGACGCGCCCCAACTTGGCCAGCAGTGCGATTCCAAGCGCTTCCTGTCCGCCGGGCGCCCCAGCCAAGACCACATGAGCGATTTCATGAAGACTCATCCCTGTCCAGGCGCCGTACTCTGCTGGCGATAGCGGTAAAATGGGGCGTAGAATCGTATACACAATCCCGAAAACCGTTCCCATCAAAGCGATGATTCCGACACTAATGGCTGTATCATCGTCCTCAGCTTTGATAATGGGTGCCACAGCCGCTATGGCGGCCGCTCCGCACACGCCGGTTCCAACTCCGAGCAGCAGGGAGATTGTCGGATTCGCCTTCAATTTCTTCGCCAACCACATGGTCAGCAAAATCGCCACGATGATGATTCCGACATCACGTACAAGTAATCCAAGTCCATCATCCAAGACTGTGTAAATATTCAGTTTTAATCCATATAAAACAATAGCTGCACGCAACAATATTTTAGATGAAAAATGGATTCCTGCTTTTAAGGCGTCTGGATATCCGAACAACTGTCTGTAAACGATCGCAATCATAATCGCTGATGCCATCTGTCCTACCAAGCTGAAGCCTGGAACCTTCGCTAATAAAAAGCCCAAGAACGCAATGAAAAAAGTAAAAGCGATTCCGCCGATCCATAATCCGATTGAATAATTCTTAGGTGAAGGAGCTGATTTCTCAGTCATTGCTCTGCTTTCATCTCCTTTATCCTCTAAAATGCCCAAACCGATCATCCTTCCATTCAGTCTTTTAATTTTAGAATAAAGCATTTAAGTGTATAAGCAAAATAAATCATTATAATAGTAATGATAAGTAAATGATATAAGGGGTCTTATAAGGGGTCTGACCCCCACTGCGTTAATGCGTTAATGTGATGGGGGTCAGACCCCTCCAAAAGGAGAGTGAAGAAATTTGGACCAACAGTTGGCAGTGTTTATTGCGGTGGCAGAGAAGAAGAATTTTTCACGGGCAGCGGAAGAGTTGCATATGACTCAACCCGCTGTAAGCCAGTATATCCAGGCATTCGAGCGGGAAATAGGGACGCGCCTCCTGGAGCGGACAAATAAATATGTAAAGTTAAACAAAGCAGGGGAGATTGTTTACGATCACGCAAAGGAAATCATCGGTCTGTACACAAAAATGCAGCGGCTTGTTGATGACCTGACCAATAAGACAAGCGGGCCGCTTGCAATTGGAGCAAGTTACACATTCGGGGAATATATTCTGCCTCATGTCATTGCTGACATGCTTGAGGACCATCCACTGGTTACACCGACTATTTCGATTGGAAATACACGTGATGTTGCTGAGTTAGTATTGAAACACCAGATGGACGTAGGAATCGTGGAAGGGGATTTTCAGCACGACAGGCTCATGATCGAGCCATTCGCAGAGGATAAAATGTACATAGTGGCAGCATCTGATCACCATCTTGCCAACATGAAGAAAATCACGCCTCAGGACTTGGAAGGTGAGAGATGGATTGTTCGCGAAGTGGGATCTGGCACAAGAAAGGCAGCAGACAACATGTTACAGTCGTTAAACATATCCCCTGATCATTTGATGGAATTCGGAAGCATTCAACTCATCAAAGAATCAGTAGAGGCAGGCCTGGGTATCAGCTTGCTTTCCCAATGGGCCATCAACAAAGAACTCCTCGCTGGGACATTAAAAACGGTCCAAGTAGCTGGTCTTCCTTTCACGAGGAAATTTTCCATTGTCACTTCTAGCCCCTATAGAACAAAAGCCTTAGACACATTCTTAGCATTTGTTCGAAAGGTCTCTTCTGAAGGGGTCTTCTGAAGGGGTCTGACCCCCACTGCGTTAACGCGTTAATGTGATGGGGGTCAGACCCCCCCCACAAATATTTGACGGTCATGGTATAATAATTGTTGATCTTATAGAAAATATCAACAAATTATCTGCAAAATTTGATATAATATATCATTAGTCCAGATGAATTTCATAATGGAGCAAATCATGTCAAAAAAAGTGGACGTACTCGGCATCGAGTTTGATCATACAACTAAAGAAGAAACAGTCAACACATTAAAAGATGATATCAAAAAGAATAAAAAAACTTTTATCGTTACGGCAAATCCGGAAATTGTCATGCACGCTCAAAGGGATCCGCAATATAAAAAAATTCTTCAGTCAGCAGATTACATAATGCCTGACGGCATCGGTATTGTAATGGGCGCCAAGCTTTTGAAAAAGCCGCTACCGGAGAGAATCCCGGGTTTTGATCTGATGAAGGATTTGCTTCACATAGCAAATGAGAAACACTGTAGAGTTTTTTTTCTGGGAGCTAGGGAAGATGTGTTGAATAAAGCAATTGCCAATGTAAAACACGGTTACCCCGGCATTCAAATTGCCGGCTATCACCATGGCTTTTTTGACGAAAATGATCCGAAGATCGCTACGATGGTGAAAGAGGCGAATCCCGATATGGTGTTTGTTGCCTTGGGATTTCCTAGACAGGAGAGATGGATCAGCCAAAACTCTCATTTGTTTGATAAAGGAATTTTTATGGGAGTGGGCGGGAGCTTCGATGTACTCTCGGGAACCGTCAAACGGGCACCTGAACTTTGGCGGAAGCTGAATATTGAGTGGCTTTATCGCTTAATCAAGCAGCCCCAAAGGTTGAAAAGAATGGCCTTTCTTCCATTATTTATCCTGAAAGTACTATGCTCAAGAAAATAGACTTCAAGTCTAGTTGAAAACTTGATTTATTAGAGCTATGATGTAGTTTAATATAGTAAACTAGCTATACCTTATTTTGGCTGTTTTTCTTTAAAATGGTCTGGATAGACTGGATGAATTTTTGCAATCCTGTATATAAGGAGGGGTACAAAGTTGGAATTTTTAATCTTAATACTTTGTTTTATAGCCTCAGTTTTAATAACCCCTTTAGTAAAAAAATTTGCGCTAAAATTTAAAATAACAGATAAACCGAATTACAGGAAGGTGCATTCAACATTAATGCCCAGATTGGGCGGTTTGGCCATATATATTAGTTTCCTCATCGGGCTCTTAATATTCAGGCCGCAGGATCCTCATATGATTTATTTGGTCATCGGCAGTTTGATCATCATTGCAACTGGCATGTTGGATGACATATATGACATTGCCCCGAAATATAAGCTCTTGGGGCAGATTATGGCTGCTGTTGTAGCAATCATGGGTGGTTTTGACCTTGAATTCATTAACCTTCCGTTTGGAGGAGAACTGCAATTTGGTTATTTAACCGTCCCCATTACAATCCTTTGGATTGTTGGAATCACAAACGCCATCAATTTAATTGATGGATTGGACGGCCTTGCGGCAGGCGTTTCCTCCATAGCGCTTATAACGGTCAGCTTCATGGCTTTTTTACAAGGGGATGTATTTGTGTTGACCATTGCCATGATGGTTTTGGGAAGCACATTAGGTTTCTTGGTTTACAATTTTTATCCGGCAAAAATATTCATGGGCGACACAGGAGCATTGTTCCTTGGTTACATGATTGCCCTGCTTTCATTGCTCGGATTTAAAAATATCACTTTTTTCTCTTTGGTTATTCCGGTTATCATTTTGGGGGTTCCCATTTCGGACACCTTCTTTGCAATCATAAGAAGGTTAATTCATAACAAACCATTGCTGGCACCTGATCAATATCATATGCATCATCGCCTGCTGAAATCTGGTTTTTCACATCGTCAAAGTGTGTTGCTCATTTACGGAATAGCTGTCATGTTTAGCTTGGCAGCCGTCATCTTCTCCATGTCGACGGTATGGGGATCGCTGTTATTGCTTCTCGTGTTAATCGTTGCTATCGAAATTTTTGTAGAAGTTGTGGGCCTCGTCAGCAAGGATTATAAACCGCTCCTTCGTATCGTGGAGAATAAGCATTCACAGCGTATGGAACGCAGAAAAAGAGCATGAGCACGGATATACCAATCCGTGCTTATGCTTTTTACTTTGTGCGAAGATAAAAGAACCGCTCCTTTAGTTTAAGGGGCGGTTTTCGATTGTGGAATACTGTCCGAAATATGGAAATACTGTCCGCGCCCAGGGAATACTATCCGAGATGTAGAAATACTATCCACGATCAAGGTAATACTGTCCGCAATATAGAAATACTATCCTTGATCCGGTAATACTATCCGAGAGACAGAAATACTATCCACGATATAGAAATACTATCCGCAATACAGAAATACTATCCCAGATAATCTTCTCAGGGGAGGACAAATGAAAAAAGCATCCAAGGTCAGGAAAAACTAACCTCGGATGCTTTTATATTTTGGAAACGGTAGAAAATGAGACATTCTGCCGACTTTATGGAGCCTGTTCTACTGTTTCATCTTGTTCCTGTTCTTGTCCAGCTGGTTTAGCCATCTCAGTATTATTATCATGAGTGGCAATGTCCAGATGCTCTTTCAGTTTGCCTTTTACATCTGCTAGGCTATCTTCATCAATCTGCCAGTAGTAAATATTCTGCCCCTGGCTGTTCATGATTTGTGTATCCTCACCCTCAAGTGTATAGGATTCAATGCTCAAATTGCCGGAAACAGCGTAATCAACAAAGGCTTTAATTTCATCGAATGTCATATCCGTTCTCATATTGTCGCCGATCGCATCAATCACTTTTCCATATTTGGCAATGGAGGCTCCACTGGCAGCTTTTGCCGCAATGGCCTTCATGATCTCCTGCTGGCGTTTACCGCGCTCGATATCGTTGTCCAGCTTTCTAGTTCTGGCAAGTGCCAAAGCCTCCTCGCCATCCAGCTTTTGCATTCCGGCTTCAAGTGAAATAGCACCAGCCTTGTCCTTAGAATTCTGTTCTGAGAAAGCATATGGAACATCCACATCTATGCCGTCTAAAGCATCAACAATAGCCATGAATGCTTCAAAGTCAAGGCGAACATAATAATCAACAGGGATATCCATTAAATCCTCAACAGTTTCTATAGTGGCGCGAGGTCCGCCATACTTGTGTGCATGATTAATCTTTGTATTATAACCAACCTCTTTGATATAGACATAAGAGTCACGAGGAATCGTCAACAGCTTCACAGACTTTTCCTTCTCATTCAAAGTGGCGAGCATAAGGGCATCGGAGCGGGCATTGTCGGAAAAACCCCGTTTCTCACTCTCATCGATACCGATAAAAAGAATCGAGACATTGTCAATATGAGGGTCTACCTTTTTATCACGGAGATCAGATTTTCCTCGATCATCAAAAAAGGCTCCACTCATCATATCTTCAGCTTTTTTATATAAGTATGTGCCATAAGAAGCGCTGACTCCTGCAACAAGCAGCAAAGGAAAGATGGCGAACCAAAATATACGCCTTCTGCGTTTCCGCTTTTTAATTTCTGTAGAATTATGTCGTCCCATTTGGGGTAAACTCCTTTTCAATTAGAGATACACTATTCTCTATCATACTACCATTTCTCTCAACCGTACATACCTTTTGTCTAGAAATTTACCCTCTACTAATCGTTTCTGCACTTTTGTTTTTTGAGTAAATAGCTTGAATTAAACGGATACTGGAGGTTCCTGTCGAAAATTCATTCCACTCATTTGCGAATTTCACAATTTGGTCATAGTTATACTTGTTTGAATGGCTTCAACAAGCTCTTTTGAATGATAAACTACTGGACCTGGGACAAGCTGCTCATAAGGCTCCCAGAAGCCACGGGACTTACCATATTCCTCCAAGTCGTATGCGAAGAATGTGCGCTGGTCAGTATGGCAACGATTTTGCCATGCGAGTACGATAAAACCGCGAAAAAAATGGTGGTATGGCTGGTTAACGTGTCATATGACCGACGTTGGAACTCCTTTTTAAGTTTCAGGAGGGATTTTTGCCGTCATCCAAAATGAATACTATAGGGCGTTTTTTATTCGTCAGGAAATCGGCTTTTGAATTGCATGAGAATTTAAAAGCAGCAGGTAGCAGCTTCAATTCAACGTCGACTGATTAATTAAGAGGTAAACCGCATCTTTAGCTGAATATTTATCAGCTTTTTTGAGTCAAGAGTATAGAGCCAGTTTCTGTGCTGGAAAGTTAAACAGAATACAAGTTGAAATTAGTAAGCGTAACTGAACCAAAGGACTTTTTAAATACTTGCCTGACGTAAATGCTTATTCATTTCAAACTCAGTAAAGGCAGAATCGATTTCTTTTGGCAATTGATTATATAGAAATTTGATCTTTATTTTTATAAACATAGTGTAATACACTATACTGTAATAGTGTAGCATTTGTTTTTACGACAAGACATTTATAAATCGAGAAAATATCGACGGTTTATTTCAATTGTAGACATGTTATAATGTAGGGTGGAAGAAAATATAAAGCGAAATTGCACTTTAATTAAAGGAGATGGGCTTTTTAAAATGATTTATGCAGAAATCCTTGCAGGTGGGAAAGGGACTCGCATGGGTAACGTTAACATGCCAAAACAGTTTCTTACGTTGGATAACAAGCCAATCATTATCCATACAATAGAAAAGTTTTTACTAAATGATCGTTTTGATAAAATTATTGTAGTTGCTCCTAAAGATTGGATCAATCATACGAGAGATATCATTAATAGATTCATAGGAGACCTCGATCAAATACAAGTTGTAGCAGGCGGCAAGGATCGAAATGACTCTATCATAAAAGGTGTAGAATATATTGACAAGACTTTTGGTATAAATGATGATGATGTGGTTGTAACTCATGACTCTGTACGACCTTTTTTAACTCATCGTATCATTGAAGAAAATATAGATGCAGCACTTGAATATGGTTCTGTTGATACGGTAATAGATGCAATAGACACGATTATTCAGTCAGAAGATGGAGAGGTCATATCTGAAATTCCTGTCCGGGACACGATGTTTCAAGGCCAGACTCCGCAAAGCTTTAACATTCAAAAGCTTGTAAAATACTACAACTCTCTAAATGAAGAGGAAAAGAACATTTTAACAGACGCATGTAAAATTTTCGCCCTTAAAGGAGAAAAAGTGAAACTTGTTAAAGGGGAAGTATTCAATATTAAGGTAACAACACCTTATGATTTAAAAGTAGCTAATGCTATTATTCAGGAGCGGATTTCAAGATGATTAACCAAGTATATCGTTTAGTATCTCCTCGACAGTATGAAGTAACGTATAAAAATCATTCTCTTCAATCTGATTATGTTGTAGTACGTCCAACTCATCTGTCCATCTGTGCAGCTGATCAAAGATATTATACTGGTTCCAGAGGTAAGGAAGCTATGGCAAAGAAATTGCCCATGGCACTGATTCACGAAGGCATCGGGAAAGTAGTATACGATCGTTCGGGAAAATACAAAAAAGGTACGCCGGTTGTAATGATCCCAAATACTCCGGTAGAAGAAGATGAACATTGTGCGGAAAATTACTTAAGATCTAGTAAATTCAGGGCGAGCGGTTACGATGGTTTCATGCAAGACTATGTATTTTTAAAACATGATCGGATAGTTGAACTTCCTGAAAACCTGGATCCTCAAGTTGCAGCTTTTATCGAATTAATCACCATTTCCATGCATTCCCTTGTTAGGTTTGAAGAAAAAGGCCACACCCGTCGGAATACTTTTGGGATATGGGGAGATGGGAATCTGGGATATATTACCTCTTTAATGTTAAAGAAACGCTATCCAGATAGCAAAATTATTGCGTTTGGCAAGCACCAATATAAATTGGATCATTTCTCTTTTGTGGATGAGGTTTACCAAATTGATAATATCCCCGAAGACTTAGTAATCGACCATGCTTTTGAAGGTGTTGGGGGAAAAGGTAGTCAATTTGCCATAAATCAGATTATTGATCATATATATCCTGAAGGTTCAATTGCTATCATGGGTGTATCTGAATATCCTGTAGAAATAAACACTAGAATGATTTTGGAAAAAGGTCTTACTGTTATTGGCAGTAGCCGAAGCGGACGCAGTGACTTCGTTAACACAGTTAACTTTATGAAAGAACATCCTGACTTTGTTGATTATTTAAGTACTCTTGTCGGAGAGGTTTATGAAGTAAAAACAATCAACGACATTATATCCGCCTTTGAAGGTGATTTAGCTTCTTCATGGGGGAAAACAGTAATGGAATGGAGAATATAATAGTTTTTCAGACCGTCTGAAAGGCAGATGTCTAAAGTGAGTGTAAAGATCATCCCGACCCTAATAGTAAAAATAATTATTCGTGCAGTGTATTCTATATGCGTTGTTATTTTTCCTATTAATGAAAATAAAGTAACATTTGCTTCCTATCGATCAGCAAAGCTTGAGGGAAATTTATTTTACATTCACAAAGAGCTAATTAATAGAGATTATGACTATCAATACGTGTTCATTTTTAAAAAGTACCATAATTCTCTCGCTGGAAAGCTAGATTATTTATTCCATATGATGAAAGCTAGTTATCATTTGGCTACATCAAAATATTTCTTTGTAGATGATTTTTATTTCCCTATATATGTTATTACTCCGCGTGAAGGAACAAGGATTATTCAGTTGTGGCATGCTGTTGGGGCGTTTAAGAAATTTGGCTACAGTACAATAGGAAAGTCATTTGGTCCTAGTTTGAATTACTTAAAATATGTTAGAATTCACTCTAATTATACGGATGTTTTTGTAAGTTCAAAGGAGGTTATTCCTTTTTATGCAGAAGCGTTCCACATGGAAGAACAGAATATTTACCCGCTAGGGGTCCCGCGAACCGATTATTTTTTCAACGAAAATGAGATGAAAATAGTGGAGAAAAAGTTTTACACTGATTTTCCGGAAACTAGAAATAAAAAAATCATTTTATATGCTCCAACATACCGCGGGAAGAGCCACGAGCAAAATAGCATTATTAACTATCTTGATATACCAGTGCTAAAAGACATGGTTAGTAGTGAGTATAAATTATTTATTCATCTTCACCCATATATGAGAGAGAACTTGGTGATTGACGTGAAGGACAAAGATTTTGCTATTCATATAATCGATGAATATAGTGTAGAGGAACTGTTAACGATAACTGATGTATTGATCACTGACTATTCCTCTATAGTATTCGATTTCTGTTTGCTAAATCGACCGATTGCCTTTTTAGCACCTGACTTGGAGGAATATAGAAATGAACGTGACTTTTATTTCAATTACGAGAGTTTCTTGCCAGGACCGCTTTTTGAGGATACTAAGGTTCTTGCCGCTTGGCTGAAAGAAGGAAAATTTAACCTGAATAAAATAACTCGTTTTCGTAACCGTTTCTTTGATCATTTGGACGGCCATTCTAGCCGTAGAATAATTAACCATTTAATCATAGATGAAAGAGAAGAACAAAATGAGATTTCCAAGGGGATTAATTTTTAACATAATCCCCCTATTCGTATTTTAAATTTCATAACGATAGGGGTAAAAATATGCTGTCTCGATTAAGAAGAGCAATGAGGAGTAGGTTAATGGGTTTTCGCAAGACAAAAGTAAACAATGATGAAACTCCATTGGGAAGTGAAAGCCCAGTGATCGTCAATGATAAAACAATTATTGTTCGAAAAGATAATCTTAGTGAGTCTATGCCATATATAAATGAACTTGCTGGAAAAGAGGAGAGTTTAATTCCGAAACGACGGGTTACGCTCTTAAAGTGGAATGGACCTGTTATGACCGTTAAAGGATATTTTTATTTGGAAAATATACCTATGCAGGAAGAAGACTTAGTAAAGAAACGTTTAGTTCTTGTAGATACGAAAGAGAAAAGTTTAATAATTCCACTTAAGGATATACCTGTTAGTGAGTTAAATGAAGAAGATATAGATGATTATTTTTATAAATGGGCAGGGTTTGAAGGAGAAGTAAACTTTGCGACATTAGGTGCGAATAATAAGCCCTTGCCAGAATCTGATTATAAAGTGTTTATTGAGGCTGAGGTTCATGAAATTGGACATAAAAGGTATAAGAAGATAATTCCTCTGGGAAATATAGAGTCTTTGCTGGAACAAGGTTTTCATTCCGCAAAAATGGATTATTTTACTTCTAAAAGAGAAATGAAATTTAATTTGTTGGCAACCTATGATTTGCCAACAAAAACACTAAAAGTACAATCTACTAAACTAAAGGATATAGATCCACGTTTAATGAGTATAGATGATAACATTGATAAAACAGGGCTTCTATATCGATTTTTCAATAAAGTAGGCTTTAGGCTGTTGTATAAATTATTTTGTTTATTGCCTGTAAAATCAAATAAGGTAATATTTGCTTCTGATAGCAGAACAGAATTAAGTGGTAACTTTTTATACGTATATGAGGAAATGAAGAAGAGAAATTTGCCGTTGGAGTACCATTTCATGTTGAAAAAAGAGACAGGCGAAAAAAAAGAACTTCGAGAAATAAGGGAATTGGCCTATCATCTTGCTACATCTAAGTTTATTTTACTAGATGATTTTTATCCAATGGTGTACCCTCTAAGAATACGAAAAAGTGCCGAATTAATTCAATTGTGGCATGCAGTGGGAGCTTTTAAAACATTTGGATTCAGTAGAGTGGGAAGGCCAGGTGGACCATCCCCAAAATCAATAAACCATCGAAATTACACGAAAGCAATTGTTAGTTCAAAGAATGTAGCTAAACATTATGCAGAAGGTTTCGGTATAGATGAAGAAAAGGTAATTGCTACTGGAATACCTAGAACAGATATATTTTTTGATGAGGAATACAAAAACCAGGTGAAAGAACGCTTGTATGAGGAATACCCATTCCTTAAGGAAAAGAAGGTTATAACATTTGCACCAACTTTTCGAGGGAATGGACAGCAATCCGCATATTATCCAATGGAAGTACTTGACCTAGATAGAATCTATAAGGAATTAAAGGATGAGTATGTCTTTCTCTTTAAAATTCACCCTTTTGTCAAAAATGATGTAACAATTCCATATCAATACCAAGAGTTCTATTATGATTTTTCGTCATATCGAGAAATTAATGATTTACTCTTTGTATCAGACATCTTAATTACAGACTACTCCTCTACATGCTTTGAGTTTGCATTACTCAATAGGCCAATGGTTTTCTTTGCGTTCGATATTGAGGAGTATGTTCAAAAACGGGATTTCTATTATGAATATACTTCTTTTATACCGGGTCCACTCGTTAAGAATACGGAAGCACTCATTCAAACCATTCAAAAGAAAGACTTTAAAATGGAGAAAATCAAGCCTTTTGTGGAGTATTTCTTCGATGATCGGGATGGAAAATCAAGTGAAAGGGTTATTGATCAGTTAATCCTATCAGAAGATAACAGTGAATAGTATTGTACTTCCTTCTTGTAATTGTATGCTCCAATTTCTTAGATCATTATGATATGTGTACTCTGGCTTGACCTATTTGTTTTCAGCTAAAGATGTTGTATTTGAAAATTACAGTTTCTAAATTGTTGCCCATGAAATTTTATTTTATGGTTGGAAAGAGAAGCAAATAAAGGGGGGATAGTGCCCCCCTTTATTTGTTTCTATAGAATAAAGCTATTTAGCCCGAATACGAATACATTACACAAGTTGCAAAATCGTTGTTTGTATTGAATTAATATGGGACGAAATATATACTAATTTTAATTAGGATCGTGGCAACATTAATGTGTACATCTCTTTAAAGCCAATATGGGTAAGGTGGAGATTTTTTAATGAAAAAAATATTGACTTATGGTACATATGATCTGCTGCACATTGGACATATTAACCTTTTGAAGAGAGCTAAAGATTTAGGGGACTACTTAATTGTAGGTTTATCAACAGATACTTTTAACGACAAAAAGAAAAAAAGAGCATACCACACTTACGAGGATCGGAAGATGATTCTTGAATCGATCAGATATGTAGATGAAGTAATACCTGAGTATAGTTGGAGTCAAAAAAAATATGATGTAATTAAGCATGATGTCGACCTTTTTGTAATGGGGGATGACTGGAAAGGAAAATTTGACTTTTTAAAAGAATTTTGTGATGTAATTTACCTCCCTCGGACTACAGGTGTTTCAACATCTAAAATTAAAACGGATATCAAAAGTGATAATAAAAATGGGTAGAGAAATAATCAAGGAAATTTATTTGCTTATCTACAAGGTAACCTTTAGCATCTTTAACCTTCTTCCTTCTAGAAATAAGGTGACCTTTGTTATCTCTTTTGGAGATAATTCCAGGTATGTTTACGATCAAATAAGAAGGAACAAAGTATCTTGTGAAGCCGTGGTTTTATACCAGGGTTCCAGTAACTCGTACTTCAAAAATGTGGACAATATTGATTTGATTCCCCTTAACTCATTCAATATATATTTTTATATAAAAGGTATATACCATTTAGCAACTTCTAAATATGTGCTAATTGATAATTATTTTGGCTTTTTAGCTGCACTTGATTTTAAAAAGGGTGTAGAATGTATTCAGCTTTGGCATGCTTCGGGCGCAATTAAAAAATTTGGATTAGAAGACCAATCTGTTGTTAGTAGGAGCAAAAGAGCAAAAGCTCGCTTCTCAAAAGTTTATAAAAATTTTCACAAGGTTGTTGTGGGTTCAGATGTTATGGCTGATTATTTTATAAAAGCCTTTGGGCTATCAAGCAAAAACATTTTGTTCACTGGAATTCCACGAACGGATTTTTTCTTTGACAAAGACTCGAAGAAAAGTATCAAGGAGCGATTTAACGAAAGGCACCCTGAGTTGCTGCAAAAGAAAAAAGTATTATATGCTCCTACATATCGAGATGGACAATTGAACCATTTCGAGTTAAAACTTGATCTTAATCTAATGGAGAAAGAATTAGGAGATGATTATGTCCTTTTATTGAGATTGCATCCGGCGATTAAAGATACGAGTAATTACGCCGTCCAACATCCAGGCTTTGTATATGACTTCTCTTCTGCCAAATTTGATATTAATGAACTGTTATTGATTGCGGATTATTTAATTACGGATTACTCGTCCATCCCTTATGAATTTTCCTTATTGGGCAAGCCTATGGTTTTTTTCGCTTATGATTTGGATACCTATGAAATGGAAAGAGGGCTTTGGGACCGATATGAGAAGATGGTTCCTGGTCCGATCGTAAAATCCAGCGAGGAAATTATTACAGTAATTAAAGAGAGCTCGTTTGACCTAAAGGTCGTTAAGGATTATTCACGTAAGTGGAATAAATATTCGAACGGACAGTCAAGTGAGAACTTGGTTAACTATATGCTTTTTAATAACAAGAAAACTGGCAGAGAATGAACCATTTACATCTCGAATAGGTTATAGAAAGACGATAATCGAGGTGTTAAAAATGAAAATAAGCCAAAGTGAGATTGCTGGTTTGAGGTCATTTTTTGAGAGCAGTTTGGAAATTGAAACAAAAGTCTATGGGCTTCGCTTGATTGAAATTGTATTGTTGCTTAATGAGGAGAATCAATTTTTAAAGAACCGGCTGATAAAAGCTGAAGAAGATATGGACTTCATGGAGAGGAAGGCAGATGACTGGATGTTGAAGTTCATGGAGCTATCCGAAATCCGCAGAAATTAGTACCACTGAAAAAAGGCAGAAAGGTGATAGAGCAATAACGCCGGACAGCTAATAGAGGCATTTCTATCAAAATGGCTGCTTTTACACCCCTGCTTAAAAGATTCTATTCATATCTCTATAACTGTGTTTGGTAGTTTAGGGATGTATTCTTAACTATACTATTATTGTCTTTTTCCCTGCCTGATTGTATAATTTATAAGGGTATTTGGTTGTTGTTTAGATTATTGGTTTTGCGGCTTAATATCATATTTAGATAAGATTAGGCTTTGAAAGGACATGTCGAATGAAATCTGCAATTTTAGTCATAAAAGAGCAAATTAAACATTTTTATCTTATTAGAAGACTATCACTTTATGAATTAAAGAGTAATAATAAGAATAACTACTTGGGAGTGGCGTGGGAAATTATCAATCCTCTCATCCAGATATTGATTTATTGGTTTGTGTTTGGAAGCATCAGGCAGAGGGCAGATATCGAAGTTGCCCCAGGTATGGAGGTTCCGTTTATTTTTTGGTTGCTTGGTGGATTTATTTTATGGACGTTTTTTTACCAAGCAACGATTCAAGGATCTAAGTCTATATACACAAGACTCCGTATGTTATCAAAAATGAACTTTCCTATGAGTGTCATTCCTAACATTGCAATATTTTCCCAATTCTACATTCATTTGGTTTTATTAGGAATTACATTTTTGATTTTTCAGTTCTCAGGTTACTATGTGAGTGTGTATTTTCTTCAAATTTTTTATTTTATTTTCGCTACATTTTGTCTGGTGTTTGCTATCTCTTTGATAACCTCAACTTTGTCAACGATTATCAGGGATGTTCATATGTTTTTGAATGCAACTCTTAGGATGTTATTATATTTATCGCCTGTCCTTTGGCAGCTTACAATATTGGAGGAACCCCTTCCGACAATTATGAAACTAAACCCCCTGTATTACGTTATAGAAGGATATCGTGCAGCATTGCTTGGTACCGAGTGGTACTTTATTGATCATTGGCAGTACTCTCTATATTTTTGGGGACTTGTTATTATCTTGTTTTTGATTGGTTCAAAAATTCATGTGAAATTCAGACGACATTTCATCGATTATTTATAGATGGTTGGGATCAAAATGGAAAAAGCCATTATTATAAAAAATATTGTAAAAAAATACAAGTTATATAATACCAACAAAGAACGGGTTTTGGATCTCCTTCTTCCAAAAAGTTACGGTGAAGATTTTTATGCTTTGGCGGGTGTTAGCTTTGAAGCAGAAAAGGGCGATGTTATTGGCTTTGTAGGGATGAATGGATCAGGGAAGTCAACCTTGTCAAATATCATTGCAGGTATTGTGCCTGAAACATCGGGGTCGATTCAGGTGAATGGGCAAGCAGCGCTGATCGCAGTTTCTGCCGGCTTGAAAGGTGATCTATCTGGAAGAGATAATATTGAACTGAAATTGTTAATGCTGGGCTTTTCAAAAGACGAAATCAAAAAGCTTGAACCAGAAATAATAGAGTTCTCTGAGCTAGGTAAATTTATAGACCAGCCGGTAAAATCTTATTCGAGCGGAATGAAATCGCGTCTAGGATTTGCCATATCAGTCAATGTTGACCCCGATATCCTAATTATCGACGAAGCCCTATCAGTAGGGGATAAAGCATTTGCTGAAAAAAGTTTTGAGAAAATGAAGGAATTTAAATCACAGGGAAAAACAATGATTTTTGTCAGTCATTCGATTGGTCAAATGAAGCAATTTTGCGATAAAATCCTATGGCTTGAATATGGTATGGTAAAGGATTTTGGGCCAGTAGATGAAGTCCTTTCAAAATATGAGAAATTCCTGAATGAATTTAAGAAATTCCCCGGAAAAGAAAAGGATAAGTATAAGGAAGAAGCGTTGGAAATACAACAGAGAAGTCTTGGTATCAACGTTTAATAAATCTAAGCAACGCTTACAGAATTTCTGCAGGCGTTGTTTGATTAATAGGATAACGCTAATCCTTTCTTTTATGTACTTCCAGTATTTTTTCAAGTATACCCTGTTTAAAAAGGGTCTACTGAATAACAAAAATGTTGATTTAACAAGATGTTATATTTAGAAGCGATAAACCACATCTTTAACGGATATTTATAATTTTTAAGTCGAGAAGAGAAAATCAATTTCTATGCAGGAAAATCAAACAAAACACGAGCTGGAATAAGTAAGTGCAAATTGAAACGAAGGATCTTTTGAGTACCTGCTTGATGTCAATTCAAGCTCTGAAAAACTAAGTTAAGTTCCTTTGGTAGTTGATTACATTGGCAATTGCGGTCTATCATAGTTAGGGACTCCTCTTCTGTGGAAATGATTTCTAGTCAATCTCACTATTCTAAGGATTGAGGTGTTTTTTCATTTTTAGCAATGTTGTCAAGTAACATAATCGAGGGGCTCTAAATTCAATATAGCCAATGGCTAGCACTTATTTTGTTGGTGCGTTGTTAAGAGATTATTAGGACGAGTTAAATTTTAGGAGGACATATGATTAAAGTAAGTGTAATAGTACCAACGTTTAATAGTAATGAAGAGCATTTAAATAGAATTATTGAATCCTTTGACAAACAGACAATGAGTCATAATGACTTTGAAGTTATTTTTGTGGATGATGGTTCAACCGACTTTCAATCTTATAAGAGGCTAAAAGAAAAGCTTTCTAGTTATAACAATTATTTTGCTTATAGAGTTTCTCCATCTGGTTGGGCCAGTCGCCCAAGAAACAAAGGAACTAAAATTGCTAGGGGCGAGTATGTATTTTTCTGTGATGATGATGATACTCTTTTCCCTCAGGCCCTTGAAAAAATGTATAAATTTGCTAAAGAAAACGATTTGGATGTAGTTAATCCGAAAGTGATCAGAACTAAAGGTTGGTCATGGGGGTGGGAAGAGTTCAAAGAAAATGTCGTTGGTGCAGAAAAAAATGGTATTCAGTCAATGGGTCCAATGACAGTTCCTAAACTTTATAGAAAGGCATTTATTGAAAATAATAATTTGTATTTCTCTGAGGGTGATAAAGTTTGGTGGGAGGATGTTATGTTCTCTTGTCTAGTTTTTAGCAAGAATCCTAAAATTGGAATATTAGCAGATTACCCTATATATCATTGGAGGGAACAAAATAGATCAGCCTCATTTGGTAAAGATTTAGAATATAAATGGTCTCAATTAAATAATTTAGCAAACTTTTTTGAAGAGAATTTAAACGAATTAGATCGCGATATTATGATTGGACATTGGTATAAATCTAGAATATTAGGTGCCGTTAGAAAGGGCTTCCATAAGAAAAAAGAGGCAACCCAAAAAATAGAATTCGATAATGCTCGTAAATGGAGAGAAAAATATGTAAATCAAAATATCATTGCCAATCTGGATACAAATAATAAGATTATCGATAAAATATTAGAATTGAATAAACAAGATTTAGCATATTCATTATCTGAAAGTAAAGAGGGAATAACTGCAAGAAGCTATTTAACCAATCTATCTTTTGACGAAGATGCTATTATAATTAGTTCTAAAGCATCTATTACCTATGGTGAGGTTAAAAAAGTGAAATTTAGTGGTAATCCTAATCAAGTCAAAATTAAAATACCTAAAGATGTAACAAAAGAAATACCTAAAGAATTGCATTATTATAGTGATATTGATAGTTTTGATAATATGTACTTACCAGCTTTAAAAGGGAGATTTACTCGTATAACTTGGGAGGTGAAAGATGTCCAAGCTTCTGAATTTAATTTTAATAAGTCGCTATTAGGGTTTAATGTCGAAGGGAATTTAACCTTTAAACTCAAACTTGATGATTTTATACAAGATCCTGAGGACAAATATCAACCATGGGATATTGCAACTAGATTTTCTTACCTTGATATTTTTTCTCAGAGGGCAATTGCTTGTAAAGATGATTTTAAGAAAGCTGCAATAATTAATGGTAACACTTATGTTATTTACAAAAATAATTCAGGGTTATTATCTATTGACTTAAATTCTACGATATTAGATTTCTTTTCTGTGGCTAAAATAGACACTGTGAATGTACAAGTTGATGAAGATCTTATCACTATTGCAATCAATAAAGTTTATTCTTTTGGGAATAGCGACATGGAATATCTTGCTTCTATATATAACAATAGTACTGAAGAATTTACAGAAACTAAAGCTAAAATTATAGTTAAAAATGGAAATCCGGTTCTTCAGATTCATAATCCGTATAGATTAACTGGAGAGTGTACTGTCGATATTTCGCTAGGCAAAAAGTTTCATACATTTAAAATTACACTATAATCAGGGTCTAGTAGATATTCAAAAAAATACTGAGTTTATGTCCAAGTTATATGCAAGGATAAAATCGGAAATCCAGTTAAAAAGACTTGCTCTTGGGGGTGCCAAGTAGGAATACAATGACCAATTAACCATGCCGGATGCTCTATTGACGAGTGAGGAATACCTTAGAAAATCATAGCTCTAAATGAAAAGGTCAGAAAGGCTGGTCTTGTATGGCCATGGACTAACCTCACTGAAGAGTGGAAAGAGTTACCGGTAGATCCGGGAATCATCACGGCTATTTTGGACCATCTTCTTTGTCGTTTTGAAGTCCTTCACATTGACGTACTAGACATGGGGTCAAATACCGTTAGAAATTATTTTAAGCGAAAAGTGTTTGTAGTTAATGAGCAAGCAGTTTCAAAACTGCTTGATGATTACAATAGAAGGTTTGGCGATTTAACCCCGAAAAAATTGACTTTTTCAGGGGTTTTATTGTTTTTTCACATTCACCCCAAAATTATCCCCAATCGTCGTATAAAAATCAATTTTTTTCCCGCCGTATTCGAAGATTCGCCTTGTGTTCATCTTAATGTGCAATTTCCTATAATCGTGATATCTAATGAAGAGGGTGTAGCTTGCCTCATTTAATTGTGCAAGTAATTCCAGTGGAATTTCCACTTCAAACAGTCCTTCTTCAATTCGTTCGATGGGTAGGGTATTTTCATTCAGTTCATTATCCCGCTGGCGGATGACGAAGCAGTTGATTTTGTCCAAACCGTCCCCATAAATGTTGACCCGCAAAACATATCGATCCGCCGTTTTCATATGCTCTTTATACACCGCCAGCATGTTGATCCTCGCCCATTGATAGGGTTCTTCAAGCGGCAACCGGTAGTATGGCAGGCCATCTTCCCGGATCACCATTTCTTTTGTCGTATCCTTCAAGCTCCATTCAATCAATGTAATGATACTGTCATAGCGCTCCTGTTTGAACAGATCGACAAGCACTCTATGCCACGGCTCAAAGAAATTCTCTGTAAAATCGTACGGTAGCTCCTTGGTTGTCTCTAGCACTTCTCCAAACTTCTTATAATACTTATCTTTTCGAATAGATCGAAGAAAGTGGTGCCTATTAAACAGCCTTGTTATGCAATCAAATTCATACAGCCTATTCAGCGCCATCCGCTCAATTTCTTCCGGCAACTCCTTCTGAATGACATGCTTGATCACGGCCAGGTTTGTGTCCGTTTTTTCAAAAATGCTCGTCGTTCCCACAAGGCTCTTATTATCTTTGAACCGGTTGACGTAATAAATGACATCCTTTGTTGTAGAAATGTTTGGGCAATTCGTCAGAACATCGATGAAAAATTGTTTGTCCTCCGCAAATTTCATGTTGGGAAAACGGAATTGATAATCTTTTAGAAATTCAGTCCGCATCATTCTGGCAGTCGGCCCTAAATGTTGAAAAATATGCGGGATGGAGCATGGGTTGATCGATTCCCGGTATTCGCAGCTGTTATATTCCCCGGTGATGACGAGTTTGTTGTCTTCTGCTTTTATCGTCCGGCCGATTGCATAGGGATCGCCGGTTTTTTCAAGCAGATCATATAGGGATTTAACTCCGTCAGGGCTCAGCCAATCATCCGAATCAATGAACATTGTATATTTGCCTTTGGCCAGTTCTATGCCGATGTTCCTTGGCGTGGCCGGTGAGCCATTGTTGGTTTTGAAAAAAACAGGAACGATATTTGGATATACATCCGCATAATCCAAGATAATTGAGCGGGAGCCGTCCTTCGATTTGTCGTCGACGATGATGAATTCAATCTCATCAAACCCGATTGTTTGATCAATCACGGAATCAATTGTTTTTCGCAATGTTTTTTCAGCGTTGTAAACAGGCATGATGATGGAAACCTTCGGATCAGGCCTTCCATTTGTTGGATGGATATAGTAGCCCTCTTGATTGTATGTATAGGAATCTGTAGCCGCTGCAGCTGATTTATTTGAAAAAATCTTGGTTAAAAAGGTAAGCATCTTAAACCTCCATGCAATTAATATAGCATTACCTATTATTTTCATTGAGTGGTTTTTATAAACATCAAACGGTTTATGTATCCATTCATTGGACATACTTTTGGGTATATCCAAAAATCAATGTGGTGATGAACTGTGAAAAAGAAACTGAGAAAACACCTGAAAAAACTATATAAGAAGATGTTCAGGTTCATGGGCTCCTTTCTGCCCAAAGATCAAAAGCTGATCATCTTCGAAAGCTTCCTTGGAAAACAGTATAGCGACAATCCAAGAGCAATCTACGAGTACTTGAAGGAGAATTTTCCGACTTACAGAATGTACTGGAGTGTGGATAAAAGAACGGTCCATGAACTGGAGGATCAACCGATTAAAATCGTCCCCCGCTTTTCAATAAAATGGCTGTTTTTGATGACGCGAGCGAAGTACTGGGTAACGAATTGCAGGCTCCCGCTATGGGTCAGCAAATCTCCCAAAACCGTTTATGTACAAACATGGCACGGCACCCCCTTGAAGAAGCTTGGTTTGGACATTGAACAAATTCATATGCCTGGAACAAATACGAAGAAATATAAACGAAATTTTAAAAAGGAAGCGGCAAAATGGGATTATTTAATTTCCCCAAACGGCTATTCCACTGAAATATTCAGGCAGGCGTTTGATTTTAAGAAAAAAGTGATTGAGTCCGGGTATCCGAGAAACGACTTTTTAATCCAATCCAATCATGCTGTGGAGTCCGCCAAGATCAAGAATGCCTGCGGGCTTCCTATTGATAAGAAGGTGATATTGTACGCTCCGACATGGAGGGACAATCAATTTTATGCCAAAGGGAGATATAAGTTTGATCTGCAGCTTGATCTGGATGCGCTGAAAAAAGAATTGGGATATGAATACGTCATTTTGCTCAGGCTTCATTATCTTGTTTCGGAAAACCTAGATTTGTCTGGTTTGGAAGGCTTCGCATTTGATGTTTCGTCTTACGGGGACATCCGTGATCTGTATCTTATTTCCGATGTGCTGGTTACGGACTATTCATCCGTATTTTTCGATTACGCCAATCTGAAGCGGCCGATGATCTTTTTCGTCCACGATATCGAAGAGTACCGCGATCAACTGCGCGGGTTTTATTTCGATTTTGAAAAAGAAGCGCCGGGACCGCTTGTTCGGACAACGGAAGAAGTGATTTCAGAAGTTCGTCGTCTTGAACAGTCCGAATTCACACCGTCCGAAGATTTTTATAAAAAATTTTGCTACCTAGAAAATGGGAAGGCTAGTGAGCAAGTGGTGAAAGAAATATTCCAATAGCAAAGAGGCGGGATTTTTGTGAAATCTGCCGTTATAGTTTTAAGGGAGCTCATCGATCATTTCTATTTAGTCAGAAGGCTGTCACTATATGAATTAAAAAGCAAAAATAAAAGCAATTATTTGGGAATGACTTGGGAATTTCTCAATCCGCTGATTCAAATATTGATTTATTGGTTTGTATTCGGCAGCATCCGCCAGCGGGCGGATATTGAAGTAGTACCGGGATATGAAGTTCCTTTTATTTATTGGCTATTAGGCGGATTCATCTTATGGACATTTTTTTACCAGTCAACCATTCAGGGATCAAAATCCGTCTATACAAGATTGCGAATGTTATCAAGGATGAATTTTCCCATGAGCGTCATTCCTGCTATCGCTATTTTTTCCCCGTTTTATACTCACGTTATCCTGCTGGGAGTCACGTTTGTGATTTTTCAACTGGGAGGCTTTTATGTCAGTGTGTATTTTTTGCAAGTGATTTATTTTATTTTTGCATCCTTTTGTTTGGTTTTTGCTATTTCTCTGATTACGTCAACCTTGTCCACGATCATCAGGGATGTCCATATGTTTTTAAATGCGACGCTGCGAATGCTACTGTATTTGTCGCCTATTCTTTGGCAATTTTCCATTTTGGAGGAGCCATTGCCGACGATTCTGAAATTGAATCCGTTGTATTATTTGATTGAAGGCTATCGTTCTGCGCTGTTTGGAACTGAGTGGTATTTGCTCGTACACTGGCAATATTCCCTATATTTTTGGGGCATTGTGATCACTTTGTTTTTAAGCGGTGCTAGCATTCATGTGGGATTCCGCAGGCATTTCATTGATTATTTATAGGTGTGATTAGTATGGAAAAAGCGATTATTGCTAAAAACATCACAAAAAAATATAAGCTTTACAGCAGCAATAAGGAGCGTCTATTGGATCTCATTACTCCCAAAAGCTATGGAGAGGACTTTTATGCGTTGGCGAATGTAAGCTTTGAAGCGGAGGCAGGCGATTCTGTAGGCTTTATTGGCATGAACGGATCAGGAAAATCGACGTTGGCTAACATCATTGCGGGCATTGTCCCTGAAACGTCTGGAAGCATAAAGGTGAACGGAATAGCGTCATTGATTGCGGTGGCGGCCGGATTGAACGGCGATTTGTCAGGAAGGGATAATATCGAGCTGAAAATGCTGATGCTCGGTTTTTCAAAAAAGGAAATTATTGACTTGGAACCGGAAATCATTGATTTCTCTGAGCTAGGGAGGTTCATCGATCAACCTGTTAAATCCTATTCCAGCGGAATGCGATCGCGTTTGGGATTTGCTATTTCAGTTCATGTGGACCCGGATATTTTGATCATCGACGAAGCTCTTTCTGTTGGGGATAAGGCTTTTGCTGAGAAAAGTTTGGATAAAATGAAGGAATTCAAACGGGAAGGGAAAACGATGATTTTTGTCAGCCATTCCTTAGGACAGATGAAAAGATTCTGCGATAAAATTTTGTGGCTAGAGTATGGAATGGTGAGGGATGATGGTTCTGTTGAAGACGTGCTTCCCAAGTACGAACAGTTTTTAAATGAGTACAAAGGGCTGTCGAACAAAGAGAAGGCAGCTTATAAGGAAAAGGGAATGGAAAAGCAGCGTGAATTATTGAGGCGGACTGTTCTGCACTAACGCATTAACGCGGTGGGGGTCAGACCCCAGACAAAGCTGTTCCATATTAACGCATTAACGTGGTGGGGGTCAGACCCCCAGACAAGGCTGTCCTGCATTAACGCATTAACGTGGTGGGGGTCAGACCCCCGACAAGGCTGTTCCGTATTAACGCATTAACGCAGTGGGGGTCAGACCCCAGAAAAGAGACCCCAGAAAAATCCCCCCAAAAATATTTTTATGCCCATCGCTCAATATTTAGATTATAATCCTCTTAGACAGTTATTATTTTCCTACAGAAAGGTCAAGAGGATGAGACATATAGAAAGAACTCTTATTTGTATACTGATTATATTATTGAGTATGCCTGCTTCTGCGTTTGCGGAGAATGAAATCGAGATTGATTCCAACCCCGAAATGCAGGTAAGCCCAGAAACAGGGGAGCCGGCAGCGAATGTTTTAAATCAACCGGCTAAAAATTATATGGTGATCAGCAATGAATCGGTGAATCCCAATGGCAAACAGTCTACAGGGACACCTGTCATTAATAACGAAAAATATCAATTAGAGAAAAATGTAAGGCCGGAGGCCTTTCGGATGGACGTAAACCTTCCGTTCGATACCGAGAAGCATGCGGATCGGAAGCTGCATGGAAGGTCTTTGATGTATAAAACTCTTCATAAAGTAGGGACAAAGCGGAATTTTAATGTTTTTGACTTTAATAAATTCATAGAATATAAGATTCAAGCCCAGCTTCTTTATATAGGAAAGAAAGCGAATGTATGGGGCTATGATAAGAAATTCACAAAAGAAGACGCGAAGAAGTTAGGCGACGAATTTGATGAAAATATTTACCCGGCGATCACGGAGGATTTCGGGAATGAGTCGGATGTGGACGGCGACGGTAAGATCAATATTCTCTGTTACGATATAAAAGATGGATTCGAATATAACGGAGGATACATAGCCGGTTATTTTTACTCGAGGGATTTATATGATGTGTCAGGTTCGAACCAGTCGGAAATTTTTTACATCGACACTTATCCGACAATGGGCTTGGAATCAAAGAAAGATGTAACAGCCGCATACAGCACACTGGCCCATGAATTTCAGCATATGGTGAACTTCAACCAAAATGTTTTGGTTGAAGGCGGCAAGGAGATGGATCCGTGGCTCGATGAAGGTCTGGCAATGGCTGCTGAGCAAATTTATACAGGAAGCGTATTAAAAGACCGGATTGATTATTATAATTCGTCCTATTCCGTTACAAACGGCCACTCTCTTTTGTATTGGGATGAGTATGGGGACGTGCTGGCCAACTACTCCCTCTCTTATCTTTTTATGCAATATGTAAAAGTACAGTCGAAACAGGGCGATGCCATTTTTAAAGAAATCATCAGTGATCCTAGCAATAGCTATAAAGCGGTTGAAAAAGCAGCCAAAAAATACATGGACCCCAAGCTTACTTTTGGAAAATTAATGACGGACTTCAGGGCTGCTCTACTTTTAAAAGAAAAAAGCGGAAAGTATGGATTTAACAGCGAACCAGGCTTCAGCGCCATAAGGCCCCGCATTTACAAGGGTTCTACCGCCAATTTACGGGGCGGGGGTGCAGTGGTCAAGGAAGCAACGGGAACTGAAACGATTCCCACTTCTAAAGGAAAGAATATTACATACACCTTTTTTGGACCCGGTGAGCCGAGAGATCATACAGCACCTGCCAAACCAGTTGTACAAAAAGTGAGTGATCGGGACACCGTTGTCAAAGGCAGTGCCGAGGTAGCCACTACGGTATATGTAAAAGCCGGTACTGCTAATGTAGGAAAGGCTGTTTCTGACAGCAAAAAATCATTTGCGGTCAAAATTAAAAAACAAAAAGCCGGAAGCAAGCTAAAAGTATACGCCGTTGACAAAGCCGGGAATAAAAGTGATGCGGCTACCGTGACAGTGATTGATAAAACGCCGCCAGCCATGCCAACTGTATCCAAGGTCAGCAATCGGGATTCGAAAGTGACCGGGAAAGCGGAGGCAGGCTCCAAAGTCACCGTTAAAGCCGGTGGCAAGGTCATTGGCTCAGCAACGGCTGATAAAGCGGGGAAATATGTGGTGACTCTGAAAGCGAAGCGAAAAGCCGGGACCGCTCTATATGTGAAAGCTACTGACAAAGCCGGCAACGCCAGCAAAGAGCGGAAAGTCATAGTGGTGGATAAAATCCCTCCCAAAGTACCTGAAGTAAATAAAGTAACAAATAAAACAACGACGGTTAAGGGCAAGGCAGAGAAGGGAGCCACTGTCTACGTGAAAAGCGGAAAAAAAGTGCTTGGTACTGCCGTCGTCAACAGTAAAGGCAGCTTCTCTGTGAAAATAATAAAACAAAAAGCCGGAACAGTTTTGAACATATATGCAAAAGATAAAGCCGGGAATACGGGCAAGGCGGCAAAAGTGACAGTGAAAAAAGCATAGTAAGAAAAAGGGGCGTTCCTAAAACAGGACGCCTCTTTTTAAGGATGACGCGCTATAAGCAATCAGGTGAGGCTGTTCTTTGTTCGGGTCTGCTTATTTAGAGAATGGATGTTCTTTATAGAGAAAATTATGAAGGGGAGCGCGCTCCAAAATGCATAGATATTATCCGAAGTGGAGGGAGTACGCCAAAATTTGGAGGTATAACCTGGGATTACGGGGATACTGTCCGGAATGTGGAAATACTATCCGTGATCCGGGGATACTGTCCGAAATGTGGAAATACTATCCAAGATTCACGGAATACTATCCGAATGCCAGAAATACTATCTAAGATTCACGGAATACTATCCGAATACCAGAAATACTATCCAAAATCTAAGCGACAGTCACGAGTAATCACATGCATCTGTTGTGATTGTCATTTAGTTATCAACGCTAATTTAAATGGAGCGATGAAGCATCTGATTGGGACACTATACATTCAATGGAAAACAGTTCGTTGCGTAGAACTGGAAAGCTTACCATTTCAATGGCGATACAGTTTACTAAAATTTTATCAATTGTACAACATAAGTTCACAATTGTTTCACATGTGAATTTTACAATTACATGTAGTGAATGGAGAGGAGACTTTAAAAATGAAAAAATTAGCACTATTATTCGTTGCGGCTGCTCTTACACTGGCTGCATGTAACAATGACACTGCACAAAAGAATGATAAGGAGCAGGAACAAGCGGAAAAAGTTACACAAGGAGAAGAAGTTGCAAATGCTCCTGACAAAACAGATGATCAATCACATCATGACGGTGAACCCAATGAGCATTCAGAATGTGCTTTTTGTAATATGAAAGTCTATATGAAGGATGAAGAAATGGGGGCATTTACGGCAAAAGCAATTACAGACGATGAAGAAACGCTATTTTTTGATGACGTTGGCTGTCTGTTAAACTATGATCGCGATCATGAAGACGTTGTCCTTAAAGAAAAGTTAGTTCGTGATTACAACTCTTTAGATTGGGTCGCACTTGAAGATGCTAAAATTGTACACGCAGATATAGAAACACCAATGAAATATGGAAATGCATTTTTTGCAGATACAGCAAGTCTTGAAACGTTTATGAACGATTTCCCGGATGCAAAAGAAACGACCGTACAATCAATTGATGATGTTGCAAAAGAGCGATATATGAAGAAAATGGAGATGAAGGATGGCGATCATCATGACCATTCCCATTCGGAAGATGAAGAAAGCGGACATGAGGGCCATTAATAAAAAAATGAAAAAGGCTAGGACAAAACCTAGTATATAAAAAAGAGTGGCATCTACCAACATGAGTTGGTGAATATGCCACTCTTTGTTTAGGGATTAAAAAAGATACCTTCTGCTAAAATTAAAATCCTACATCACCATTAATCGGATCCGTATTCCGGAAAGTATTCCTTGATCGCGGATAGTAATTCAGAAATTCGGAAAGTATTCCGCCATCCCGGATAGTATTTCTGTATTTTGGACAGTAATCTGTAATCTCGGATAGTAATTTAGAAATTTGGACAGTACTCCGCGCCTCCCGGACAGTAATTCAGAAATTCAGAAAGTATCCCGCGCCTCTCGGACAGTAATTCAGAAATCCGGACAGTACTCCGCGCCTCCCGGATAGTAATTCAGAAATTCGGATAGTACCCTCGCTATCTCGGACAGTATTTCAGAAATTCGGAAAGTATCCCGCGCTTCCCGGATAGTATTTCTGTATTTTGGAAAGTACTCCGCGCCTCCCGGATAGTATTTCCGTATCCCGGACAGTAATTCCAAATCCCGGAAAGTACTCCGCGCGCTCACTCGTGAGTATATTCATTAAACAGTGCATCATCTAAGGTTGGATAACGGTGAAGTAGTGCTGCCACTGAATCATTGACAAGTAATGTGCCATCTTGAAGAAAAGCCAATGTATCAGCGAGCTGCTCTACAATAGATAGCATATGGGTCGTCAAAACGATTGTTTGTCCGCTTCTTTTCTGTTCCTGGATCAATTCTTTTAATCGATGCACCCAATAAGGATCTAATCCATTTGTGGGTTCATCCAAAATAAGAACTGGCGTCGCCACTAACAAGCTTTGTGCTAATGATAGTCGTTGCAACATTCCTTTTGAATAGTTTTTTACTTTTTGCTTTGCATGTGCTTCAAGGCCTGCTAATTCGAGCACTTCTTGTACACGCTGACTTGGAATTTTTTGCAAATCTGCCGCATATTGTAATGCTTCTTGTCCTGTAACAAGAGGGTGAAATGCTAAATCATCCGGCATATATGAAAATTGTGCACGGTAGGCGGTTGACGAACGGCTAGACGCTATTCCGTTCATTTCAATGGTTCCTTTGTCCGGTGTATAAATGCCGGTGAGCATTTTAACCATTGTACTTTTTCCTGCACCATTGCCTCCACATAGGGCAAGACATTCTCCGGCTGCTACGGAAAAAGTCACTTCGTCAATAATGTGCTTTTTTGAAAAAGACTTTGCAATGCCATTGACCTTGATCAAACACCCCACCCCTTTCTCATCATACCTGTAATGAAAGCGAGTGGACCAAACAACCACATTAGGCACGCAAGAACAAAGAGCAAAATGCCACTGGTTCCACTTGCCCAAATGGTAAAGTCATACACAGAAGGACCGAACAATGTGCCACTCCTGAGGAAAATAATGGTAAAAACGCGGATCAGTTCAACAGGATTTAAAAATACGGAAATGGTCAATAACGGTAACACAGCAGATGGAGGCAGAAGAAGAGATAGCCCCATGATGATAAATTCATAAAATAAGACAAAAAATGCCCATAGCAATAATCCCGCGCCAAGTGCCTGCAGCCTTCCTTTCACTAGAAAACCGATTGTTAGAGCCAACGATAAAAACAATAACAACAATAATGCTGATATTCCGAAAAATAGAAGAGCTGTAGACCACTTGACAGACCCTAGGAATTGGAGTGCCACGACGGACACTCCGTAGCCGACAGAAAATACAGTTAAGAGCGCCAAGGCAATGCCTACATATTTACCCATAATGACGGATAGATTGCGTATAGGATAGGTCATGTAGAGTGCGAGTTGTCCGTCTTCTTTTTCGCCAGCAATGAGCATGCCTCCCACAAGCAATGTTAAAAGAGGCATTAAAAAAAGGGTTAAGTTAAGCAAAGAGGCGGTCTGCCGGGTGAAACCGGTAAATCCTTCTGCCCCCGGTTGATTGCTAAAGAACAATAGAATGGCAGATAATAATGTAAATAGAAGTGTCAATAATAGGAGCCATCGACTGCGCACGGCGAGCTTAAATTCTTGTTTGGCAATTGTCCAGCTTGTCAATGGTGTGCTCCTCCTTGGGAAGTGAAATGGTCCACAACTTTTTCAAATGTCAGTTCGTCACCTTGTCCATTTTCCTCCATATATTGATTCATAGAGGTTTTATCCTTAAACGAAACAACTCCATACATCATCGGTGTCCAATAATTTTCATTAAAGACAAACAAGGCTTCCTCAGAAGAAATCCATTCTCCAGATAATGTGTCTTTCACATACATAACTGCAGGCTCTTCTGTTTGTTCATTTAAAAACTCAACCATACAACCGATATCATCAAATTTTTCAACTTCCCCGTTTTTCATAATGGCTTCTGTTGCATAGCCCACTTCTGTAATGCTCATATTACATATATCACACACATCAATATCCGGATTAATGTCTACAGGCTCATGACTTCCTTGGTGGTTACAGCCAGCAAGCATGAACAGGAAAAACAGGATAAATACTAGCATGCGTCGCACGTTGTTTCCTCCTTACTTCACAATTGGTTCATGATCTCGATTTTTCGATTGATCGGATATCGAAAACATCTTCTCCATTGATTGCCAAATCGTCATCGCTGGACTCTCAAAAAAGAATTGCAAATGCGGATGACGTTGCATCCATTCACTCGATGCTGAATACGTTTCATAAGGGATCTCGCCAATACCATCTCCATCTAGATCATACGAATGGTAATCATCCCAGTAGTTTCCGTCCAATTCGATTAGGTTACCACTCAACCGCGTCTGGACAATATTACCTGCCATCTCATTTTGATGAAAGATCACTTCTTTGTTAGCCCCGGACGTTGCGAAACCCACCGTATTGCCGCCAAATGTGTTCCCTTCCACCTGAATGTATTCAGAAGATTGAATTTCGAGGCCATTCTGGTTATAAAATAATTCATTATCTTTGACGTTTACATCTTTCATCTCATAAATTAGTACACCATAGCCACGGTAATTTAAATGTTGTTCAAATCGATTTTCAACTAAATCGACTTGTTCTGAATTCATCGCCATAATACCGTTAATATTGTTTGAAAAATGATTCCGTTTGACCTGTCCATTTTGCGAGAACATAAAATGGACAGCGTAGCGAGAATCTTGGATCGTATTTTCTTGAATCTGTGTGGCTGTCGCATCATCCAAATAGACGCCATCCTGTACGGTGGTGATTTGATTTTTATCAATGGTCGTATCGTTCGTTGCCAATAGATGGATGCCATTCCCCCTTTTGGAAAAATGTGCATTATAGCTGACAATGTGATTGCCTTGGATCCGATGCCCTTTGCCACCACGAACGAAGATACCATTTTGGACTTGTTGTAAGGAATTAGAAACAATTGTCGCTCGGTCTACTTTATCAATCATGATGCCTGCCTGCTGCTTTCCTTTTCCGGATGCTTGAATGGTTAGCGACTCAATCGTAACGTCATCAGCTTGAATGACGAGAACATCCCCTTGGCTATCCCCTTCTATAACAGTATGCTGCTTGCCAATGATCGTTAGCGGTTTGGAAATGAAAACAGGTCCTGCATACGTTCGATTTTCCAAAAAAATGGTTTGCCCTGGTTGAGCTTTATCAATTTGAAGTTGAAGCTCATTCGCAGCTCGTACATCCATCGGGTGTACATAAAGTACACACAATATTACGAACAAATAACATGGCCATAATCGCATTAGCAGCCTACCTCCCCATGTCTTTTATAGCAAAAAAGTATGAAATATACGTGAAGTTTGTGAGTCAAATCTAGTTTTATCAGTAGTAAAAGAAGGCTAGAAAAGCACAAGGAGAATGTTGATGGGGGAGTTCTTAAAAATTTCGTGCGATGTACTCTGATAAAAATCCTTCCAAATTGAATATGGCCATGAGATGGAGCCATCTCTGCCAATTTGATGAGTCACCAAAGATAAGAAAATGAGCCAGTTATGACAAGGCTGAGCACTCTAGTTCTAACTACCGCGATAAGTTCCGCTGGAAGGGATCGAGGCCCCGCCAGCGGAACTTAGAAGTGATTGGCCTTAGTACTTTTTCTGTAAAAGCACTGCCGCGTATGAAAAGCCTTTTAGACAAGGACATGAGCAAAAACACTTGCTTTGTCCTGTGGGTACTGGGCCATTTTGTTACATTGGTAAAAGGCCATAAAAAAGCCCCCTTCTTTTAAGGGAGCCTTTCTGCATACTTCTCTATGGTTTGCGCTATTTCTATCAATGGAACAGGCGGCTTTTTCTGCACCATTTCAAGGGTAAATTCTTCCGCCCCTTCCTCATCGATCTTCAAGCGGTAGCCATTCACCCATAAAAACTGATACAACGCGGCAAATCCTGTGCGTTTATTCCCGGCGGCGAATGCGTGATTCTTGGCGATACTTTCAAACAACGCGGCGGCCTTTAGCCAAATGGTCGGATAAGCGTCTTCACCGAACGCGCTTTGTTTCAGCCGATTCACCGCACTATTTAACAAACTCGGCTCTTTAACCCGGATTTCTTCTGTTGGCGTATATTGTTTAACGACCATTGCATTGATGAATATGATTTCCTTTTCCGTTAAAAACCTAACTTCGTCCAATTCATTTATCCGCCAAATTTCTTAAAGTATTATCATAATCATTAAAGAGTTGTTTCATGCCATCAAGAAACTTTTGGTCGATTCCTTCTAACCCTTCAAAATCCAGGTGCTCATTTTTTTTCAAATAGATTCTACCGTCCTTTTCTAAATACAAGGAAACATCATCCCCTCTTTTTACGCCCATATGCTCTAATGCTTCAGTTGGGAGAGTTACCCCATTGCTATTTCCCATCTGCGTTATTTTTCTTTCGAATTTTTTCATTTTAGCCACCGCCATATAAAATTCCTCCTTTTAGCATAGTCACTGGCACGTATTTTTATAACAGTTCTTTGTGTAAATACTGTAATAACAATTATAATTATTATATCACGTAAAAACAGAAAAAAACAAATAACAATTCATCACTTACTTTTTAATAGCGAATATTCCCCGAAAGTCCATGTTTGAAACAAGGGGCGGATGATTTATGAAAAATGTTCATATTAAATATCGTTCCACCTATAGTATAATTGGCAAAAACAGATAGTTTTTCCTAAAAGGAAAGAGGTGGGGAGATTGTACTGTCCAAATTGCGGTACAGAAAAACAAAAAAGGGGTCAATATTGCAGCGAATGTGGGAAGCCGATCAAAGCAGCTAAAGGGTCACGCTCAACATTCATCATATCTTTGCTGGCTTTACTCATTGCATTAGCTGGTACAGGTTTGGGAATTTTTTTCTTTTTTAATAAAATAGAAGAACCAGTACAAGTCATAAAGGATGGCCATGAGCCTAAACAAGCTGCACAAGTCATTGAAAAAGAAAAAGAGCAGGAGAAAGAACAAGAACAAGATCAAGAGAAAGAACAAGAACAACAGCCTGAAACGAAGCCAGAGCTGGAAAAGCCAAAAGAGGTAAAGGCATCCGAAGCGCCAGAAACAAAAAGCAAAACAGAAATTATTAAAAATTCCCAAGATAAGGTATTTACTATTTTTACCGACACAAGCCAGGGATCTGGATTTTTATTTTCCAACAAAGGAGATGTCGTGACCAACGCTCACGTAGTTGCAGGGTTTACAGATGTAGTGGTGAAAAGCAGCGATGGAACGGAGCACCAAGGGCGGGTCATCGGTATTTCAGATGTAGTCGACATTGCCCTCATCCGCGTTGATTCATTGTCTGGAAAAGATCCACTGCCAATAGAGGCGGCGCAAACTGCTGCGGGGACAGAAGTCATTGCGCTCGGCAGCCCGCGAGGATTGGAAAATACGGCATCCATCGGATATTTGACAGGAATTGACCGTGATATCCTGGGTGATTTTAATTATGAAAAAGTATATCAAATCGATGCTCGGATTGCGCCGGGAAGCAGCGGCGGCCCGCTATTGGATGCAACAACCGGAAAAGTGATCGGCATCAACTCTGCTGTATTGATCGAAGACGAATCCATCGGCTTCTCAATACCTATGTTCAGTGTACATAACCAATTTATCACATGGTCCCAGAACCCGATGAGTGCAGAAGAGATCAGCAACTTGTTCGATTTCTACGATGAATATAATGATTATTGGGAGTGGAACGACTCAGATTGGGAATACAATGAAGATGACTATTACGACTGGGAAAATGATGACGAGTCGGATAATCAAGATGTGGACGGCTCGAACGATGAAGAGCTTGAGGAACCGGAAGCTCCATCTGCAGATGAACAACCTACATCCGATCCAAAGTTAGAAAATGCTGAGTCAAGCGACGAATCTTCAGATGAAGAAGCAAACATAGAGTGAAAGCAGCGGCAAGGCTCTATATTTATGGGGCCTTGCCGCTTTTTATGAACCAACATATTCCTTAGATGGATTCTTTCCGAGGGATGCTGTCTGGGATTCGGGATGCTGTCCGAAATTCAGGAATACTATCCGAAATTTAGATTTACTGTCGGAATTACCGGGATACTATCCGAGATTTTGAAATACTGTCCGGATTTCTGGAATACTATCTGAAATTTAGATTTACTGTCGGAATTACCGGGATACTATCCGGTATGTTGAAATACTGTCCGGATTTCTGGAATACTATCCGAAATTTAGATTTACTGTCGGAATTACCGGGATACTATCCGAGATTTTGATTTACTGTCCGCAATTCAGAAATACTATCCGAGATTTCGAAATACTGTCCGAAATTCGGGAATACTATCCGACATTCCGATTTACTGTCCGGATTTCGAAAATACAATCCGAGATATCGAATTATTGTCCGCAATTTCGGAATACTATCCAAAATTTAGAAATACTGTCCGAGTTTCCGGAATACAATCCTAGATTTAGAAATACTGTCCGCAATTCCGTAATACGATCCGAGATTTCGAAATACTGTCCGAAATTCGGGAATACTATCCGACATTCCGATTTACTGTCCGGATTTCGAAAATACAATCCGAGATATCGAATTATTGTCCGCAATTTCGGAATACTATCCAAAATTTAGAAATACTGTCCGAGTTTCCGGAATACAATCCTAGATTTAGAAATACTGTCCGCAATTCCGTAATACGATCCGAGATTTCGAATTACTGTCCGAAATTTGGAAATACGATCCGACATTCCGATTTACTGTCCGCAATTTCGGAATACTATCCGCAAATTTGAAATACTGTCCGGGTATTTAAATTACTATCCAAATTTCCAAAATACTATCCCCTCTGAACCGACTTATAGGCACTTTTCTAGTTTTTCCAGTGATAATATATATACCCGATTTTTATACGCTCCCTTATAAGGAAGGTTCAAAGAGGTGAGAAGTTTCGAAGCTATCGAGATGGAGGGGATCCGCAAATATTGCCTGAGTTGCCGATTAGTTATAGTTTTTTCCACTAGAAGAAAATAGTCAATCAATGCCTGGATGTGAGCGCGTCTATCTGAGTGCCCGCAATTCACGCATACCCACGCTCCGTTATGTCTTTTCATAGAAAAGGTGCTACAAATTTCACATAGGATACCTGGGACAATGTCGTTTTTACTAACGTTAAATTCTCCCAGTACATCTGTTATCAGCGGAGTATCCAGCTTCAGCAACAAGCGAGATAATTGTTGAAAGTCATAATCCGATAATAACGGATTAGTCTGTTCACGCCAAAACAGCTCCGACTTCTGACGAATAACCGTCGGCCTAATCACTTTTTGAGAAGCTACATGTTCATATGTGGGATCGAATCTGATGATAGTTGAAGGATTGGTAACAACGACGAACGAAGTATTCGGAAGTGTAATATTGAAGTGATTTCGTATCAAGCTTTCCAAATGATATTGCTGATTTTCAACTTGTACGATAGGATTGGGAAAAGCTTCTTGTAGGTTTTCGTACGTTCGGAGCATCTGCTGCTCTTCAAAAGTCAAAGTTCCAGAATGATGCTTGGCATCATAGATGATAAAATAACGGTTTGAAAGGAGGAGGGAATCTATTTGGAAGAAAGCATTATTCGAAAGAGGAAGTCGGAGGTCTTGAAAAATGTAATGTCCGTTAAAAGGAAGTTGCCTCATATAATAATCTAGTGATCGCTCACCTTTGAACCCCGCCTTTCGTTTAATCAGCTCCCCTTCAATCGTTCCTCTGCTTGGATGACCAACAGGCAAACGTCTTAATAAAGCTTCAAGAATTAAAATTTTCAAAGGTACAGCTCTAGCTTTTTTAACCAACTTATCACCCCATTTAAATTTGTATAGACTTTATTCGCGATACTTCTTCAAAATCCTGCATTTATTTGAGATTTTTATAAAAAAATTCAGAGTAAACCATGCTTGCTAATGATGATTGGTTTAACTTCATGGGAGTTACTGTCCGTTAAGCTGCAAATACTGTCTAGGGTTCGAAAATACTATCCGCGGCTTCACGAATACTGTCCGAGATTCAGAAATACTATCCAAGATAACAGAAAACTGTCCGAG
>JAABNQ010000155.1 GCA_009928435.1 Bacillus sp. HF117_J1_D | reverse complement strand
AGGCTGGAGCCCTTTTTGTATTTAGAAACTAGATTTCACTTTCGTAATTCAGGATCATCTATTTTCTTTTTATATGCGGAATAATCACAATAATCAATAAAATAAATAGACCCTTGGCAAAATCATATTCTCCTAATATCCAAGCAGTTATAGGAATGAAAGCCATCGAAATCAGTCCGGCAATCGTAAAGTTTCGAACAAACAGGAAGATTAATCCTACACATATTCCTAAAACAACAATAGCAAGCGGCACGAGAAACAAAGTGGTAGCTAAAAAAACGACGACTCCCTTCCCGCCTTTAAATCCGAGATGCATCGGCCAATTATGACCAATCAACAGAAAAAAAGCACTAATCAACAGCATTAAATCGTTTTGTGGAAAGAGTACAGTCGTTAGATAAAGAGCAATCATAACCTTTGTAATATCTATGAGAAGTGTATACATGAACCCTTTCTTCCCAAGCTGTCTCCCAGCATTTCTTGCTCCAGCATTCCCGCTCCCAAGCTTGCGAATATCTTTTCCAATCATCCATTTGGTTATATAATAAGCTCCCGTTATGCTTCCAAGGCAATAAGAAATCACAGTGACTAACATAATCTTTAGTATGATACATTCCTCCAAATGAATCATTTACGAATGCCTACTTTAACTATAACTTTAGCATAAATATTCAGCTTTTTATCATTTCCTGACAGAAGACTCCCACTTCAAGGAATATAAAGGGCGGAG
>JAABNQ010000154.1 GCA_009928435.1 Bacillus sp. HF117_J1_D | reverse complement strand
TTTTCCGCCTCAAAAGCCTTGAGGCTCTAGGGCTAAGATTTATGAAATTGATTCATGTATAAAATGAAAGCAGGAATAAACGAATTGAAGTTTGAAATAAAAAACTGCATTGAAGAAACTTCATAAACAAGCAAAACGGGCTTTCTATTGTCGTCATGGAAACAGATCAGAAGGTATTTGTGAGAATTGTGGTAATGATATTGGTTACCCTAAATTTAACTTTTGTCCTCTATGCTCCGAAAGTAATGAGTTTCCGAAATAATATGAAACTTATTAAAGGTCACTTAAATAGAGAAGTTGATGATTACGATATAGCTTCATAAGATCTTTTGAGAAAAAAAGCATAGTGATTAGGCTATTGCAGATACGGGTCCTCCGTGGTCTGTTCCACTGTCTCCATATCACTGTGGCCCAGGCGCATTAGCGCGCCCAGCGCCAGCAGCCGGACAGGGAAAGCCCTGCTTCCTTGCATATCATTTCGACAAAGCGGGGAAGAACCTTGTTTAGAATACGCTTTTTGGTTATTTACTACCTAATTTGTGTTTTATGAAGCACGACTCATGAGCGTTTCTGTTTTCTTTTTCCGGTCTTGTCTTTTTTCTCCTTGTACCATGACTTAATGATTGAAACCCAATAATAGACGCTGATGAATATCAGTACATAAAACCAAAATATTTTATAGGTGAATCGATTTCATAATTGCTCTTTATAAAAATTTCAACATCGCTTCGAAGAAAA
>JAABNQ010000153.1 GCA_009928435.1 Bacillus sp. HF117_J1_D | reverse complement strand
AACCAGCGGCGACGCCTGAACCATCAGCAACAGCTGAACCAGCGGCGACGCCTGAATCATCAGCAACAGCTGAACCAGCGGCGACGCCTGAACCATCAGCAACGCCTGAACTAGCGGCGACGCCTGAATCATCAGCAACGCCTGCACCATCAGCAACAGCTGAACTAGCAGCAACGCCAGCTAAAGTAGTGACAAAATACATAAATGTAGATTCAGGTTCTTCATTGAACATGCGAAGCAATGCTTCAACAAGCGGAAATGTAATTGCTCAATTGGAGCGAGGAACGAAAGTATCGGTTCAATCTGAATCTAATGGCTGGGCTAAGATTGTTGTTAATGGGAAGACAGGCTATATAAGTACCCAATACTTGTCAGTGAGTGTTCCTGTTCATCAGCCAAAATCCAATACTAAACAAGCAGCGGCGCCAACGACAGCTACTCCATTCAAGGCAGCTGTCCCATCAACGGTAGCTGTTTCAACAAAGGTAGCCGCCCCATCAACGAATAAAGCTGTCACAAAATATGTGAACGTACAATCCAGCTCATCCTTGAACGTACGAAGCAAATCGTCAACGAGCGGAAGTATTATTGGGAAATTGTCTGCTGGCTCCAAAGTATCGGTACAATCGGAATCCGGTGGTTGGGCGAAGATTACACTAAATGGCAAAACAGGCTATGTAAGCAGTCAATATTTATCATCAAGTGCCCCTAAGGCTGGTAAGCCAACAGTCAATAAAGAGCCGTCAAAAC
>JAABNQ010000035.1 GCA_009928435.1 Bacillus sp. HF117_J1_D | reverse complement strand
AAAGCCATATCAAGGCTTTTGCGTGTTTTTTGGGATTCGAAGTGTCAAACTCCCGCATCGCCGCTGCACTTGCCCTTTTAACGTATAATTCCATTTTATTTTTCTTTTATATATTTTACCAACTTTAATCTTTCATAATTTGGTAGCATTTAATATTCGAACTGCTCCTGAAATTACGATATACTAGAAGAGATGAATTGACTATGGAGGTGTTCATTGTGAATTGGAAAAATTTTATAATTGGCGCTAGCGCTGGTGTGATTGCCGGCTATTTTGCAAATGAAGCATTAAAGAAGAACTCTTTGGCATCTGGTGAAAAAGTTCTTCAAACTGTAAAAGCAGCATTCAAAGATGCTGGTAGCATTGAAGGATCCTGGATTAAATTCAGACCTGAAGAATATGAAAAATACGCGGTGAAAACAAAAGTGTACCGTGGCGGCATTACTACTAAGGAAGATGGCGAAACAAAACAATATGAGTTCCTCGCTGATGCCAACACTGGTACAGTCATTGATGTATATCCAGTCACTTACGCGTAAATCTTATTATTCGGCTGTCCTGAACGATTCATGCAGCTACATACGAAAAAACAGGTGGAATTTGAATTTCACCTGTTTTTTTCTATTTTCTTATAACTGTATCAGTGATGTTTCCTTCTGCTCCCCACTTTAACGCTCTATAAATAGCATCATGATAAAAGATAAACCAACTTCCTGCCTCAATTTCCGCAGGAATCCATCTTTGTTTTGCACGGATTGAGTCCATCGGATAGTCATCATACGCCAATACCCATAAAACATTGGAATGGGCATGTGTCGGCATGATATCTGCCATGTGAATAGCCTTTTGCCCATCGCTTTCAATCGTAATGATACTATGCCCGGCACTATGTCCGCCAGTATGGAACATTTTAATACCGTCTTCAACAATCAACTCGTCTGTAAACGTTTCCACTTGATGGGCAATTGGTTCCCAATTTTCCTTCCAATATGTATTTCTTGACCGAATATTCGGATCCCTCATTTCATCCCACTCGATTTGAGAAGTATAAATGACAGCATTTGGAAAAACAGAGGAATATCCATCTTCATCACGCTTGGTAAGTCCTCCAGCATGATCAAAATGCATATGAGTCATGCAAATTACATCGATATCGGCAGGCGATAATCCTAATTCAGCCAGTGATGCTTCAATTTTGGATTCTTCCGTCACACCGAAGTTACGGATTTGTTTATCTGATAATTTTCCGCTTCCAAGCCCGGCTTCTATTAAAATATTCTTTCCATTTTTTTGCAGGAAAATGGGATCTGATCGCAGCTCAACAAGGTTCTTCTCATTAACAGGGTATCTCTTTGACCAAAGTGCTTTTGGTACAACACCAAACATAGCTCCACCGTCTAGATGAGTGACTCCCCCATTCAACCAAGTCAACTGCAAATTTCCTATCTGCATCGTCTCCAATACTCTCATCTCCCAGCTTTTCGAATCATTGTACCATACAATTTTGATTATAACGAATAGGAAAAGTATTTTTCCATACAATAAAATACTACTTAGAGAAAGGGCGATTTCTATTGTCTCTATCTTATCAGCATCAAATTGGACTTGCGAATAAGAAGCGAGAAGAGCCAGGCAGCAGCGTTGCTTTCACTTGAGATGACCCCTTCCGTTTTTCCTACAATATCTAGACAAACGGAAATTTTCTCCTGAGAAATTCAGCGCTTATGATCGGTTATGGGCAGTCCTTAATAGATTGTTTTCAGATAGTTTTCCCAAAAATTCATCTCCTGATAGCGTTGTTGACTCTTGTGCCATCCAATGGAGAGCATCGTTTGTGCAATAACATACCATTTCATTCGCAGCTGAAGATGTTCTGTATATTCCATGCCATACAAACCAAGCCAATGCTTCCAGTCATCTCTTGGAATATACCAATATAAGAGCGGCCCGATATCCAAAGCAGGATCTGCAATGGTAGCACCGTCCCAGTCAATTAGAAAAATTTCATTGTTATCTGAAAGAAGCCAATTATTATGATTTATATCTCCATGGCAGACTGTAAATTTATCATTGCTTACATGAGTCAGCTCAGTTTGCAGGAACTGAAGCGATTTATGGACCGAAGGATCCAACAGCAGTTCTTCATCCAGGGCTGAAATCACTTCTTCCAGCATCATCTCCGGTTTATAAGGTGTCTTTCCAAGACGTCCGAGCATGGATAAAAGCGGGCTGGACTCATGTATTTTCTTTAAAAGCTTTGCCACGCCATCCTGGGCCATTTCTTCCGGCTTGAATTCCCGGCCATCCAAACATTCCTGCGCTGTGATTACATCACCATTTTCCATCCTTTTTGTCCATATTAGCTTAGGAACGATGCCCTCCGCTGATAATACAGCCAAAAAAGGTGAGGAATTACGTTTCAAAAAAAGCTTTTCATTATTTTTAGACGCAAAAAAAGCCTTTCCTGTCGCACCGCCGGCAGGAATGATTTCCCAGTCATGCTCTAATAAATGTTTCACCATCATTCACCTTCAATTAAAATACCGGAGGCGACACTCCGTTCATCTCATCAGAAAGAAAAAAGACGGCTATTGGATTTATGAAAATACAACAATAGCCATCCCTTCCTTAAAGTTTAACGCGAATCGACTTTTTTCGTCAAGACCTAATCAATGGGATTCATTATTTTCACAAAGTTTTTTTACTGTTTCATCCTAACCTACTATCTAATTTGGTAATGTTTAATGAAATTGCCCTTTAGTCTCCGAAAGAGCTCCGCCGTTAGCCCGCCTCACTTTTGTTTTTGCACACCTGTCAAGCAGTGCTTTGGTCGCGCGAAACTGCATCATCTTCATAGGTGAGATAAAGGCTTTCAGCTCATTTAACCAAGTCTCATAGTCCTGCTTATCGATGAACAGAACATCATCAGGAGGATTTGAATGAGTGATATATCCCTTTTCAGCAACAACCACTTTTTCAATCGGCAGGTTCGTATCAGTTGTCTGAAATATTTGTCTCGCCACATGATTCATCCGTCGGACAGATAGAACCGGGCTCAAAACTTTCATTTCCTTGTCTTTATGTTTTTTCTGCCAAAAATGTCCATTCGAGCCAATATACAGTGCGTCTTCTTCTCCGTCCAAAAAGGATATGCACATTAATTTAGATGGGGTGACCATTAACACTTCCATCTGTACCTTTGCCTTTTTCAACTGAAATACTGGATTGTACATCAAAAAAAAGGTATCAGGAAAACGCTGAACAAGGCTTCGCAACCGGGAATCAGTAAATAATGAGGCAAGGGGGTTCGACTTTTCCTTGATTGTGGAACTAGCCCATTTGATTTGTGAAGAAAAAAGCCGATCAAGATATGCCTGCTTTAGCTCTTCTATTTTTTCACTCTCCAAGAGTGTAGCGCCCTGTCTATTGCTTTCCTCCTCAAGGATTGCCTTCCACCTTCTCGTTTTCAACCGAATAAACAGAGAATTATACCTGGATAAATCAGATTCGTAACGAGATATATAATCATATAATTTTATAAGCTGAGCCATTTAACTTCATGCTTCCCCTCTTCTACATCAACGTGTTCAATTGGATGCCCATGGTTATTTGGAACGCTATCTCGCCTCTTTTGGGTCATCCTATGTAAACTTAAAAGACTCGACTATTTCGTATTTCGGTACTTTATCAAGATGGGTACGGTACAACACTGCTTCTTCTATTGAAAAAGCAGGACCTTGAAGCGAGGTTCCCAAGATTTTTTCAACTGCTGCCATTTGAAACTCCCCCTGCCCCATCCACTTTCTAGCAATGGTGATATGGGGCTTGAAGGGCCTTGTCTCAAGCTCGAAGCCTGCTTCTATACATGATGTATAGACATGGTTCCTAACCTCTGCTAACGAAGGTCTTTCAGTCGTATTAACCCATAATATTCTTGGAAGATTCGGACGCCCAAACGTCCCCATCTGGTTCAACTCCACCCGAAAGGAATGAACATTTGTCAAAGCTGCCTTCACATTAAGGACACTTTCAGCAAGCCGGCGTTGATCAGCATGTCCCAGAAAAGCCAAGGTAATATGGTAATCCTCAGGATGTACCCAGCTTTTAAAAGGTAAGCTCGTTTTCAACTGTTCGCTGATGTTAGATAAATGAACTTTTACTTTATCTGGTAATGTCAATGCAAAGAAATAGTGGGTTGGATACATGTTTTTTGCTCCTCTTTTAAAAAGCTTGTCCTATTCGCTCCAGAATGTATCAAATTCCGCTAATCCCTCTGAAATCTGTGGTTTAACTTTATTCGGCCAAGGCTTTCCCCACATTGAATGGAATACCCATATGCTTTCATCTCACCACTTACAGAAGTGGAAGTCTTCTGCTGAATAATGTTAAATTTCCACCTTTGTATCTAAGTTGATTCTCGCTTCAAACAGCGCCTGCAATTTACGCGTGATTTTTCCAGGTGTACCGCTACCTACTGTTTCTCCGTCCAGCTTGATCACCGGCATAACTTCCGACGTCGTACTTGAAATAAATACCTCATCCGCATCCTTCAGGTCTCTCAAATCAAATTCCTTTTCAACGAACAAAATGCCATTTGCTTTGCATAATTCTACAAGCACCTGTCTCGTAATACCATTGAGGATCAAACGATCTGCTGGATGAGTGATCACTTCTCCATTTTTTACAATATAGGCATTTGAGGATGACCCTTCCGTCACGATACCGTTTCGATGCAAGATCGCTTCAAAACAAGCGGAATCCGTTGCTTCCTGTTTTGCAAGGACATTCGGAAGCAGATTTAGGCTTTTAATATCACAACGGAGCCACCGAATATCCTCCGTCGTAATGGCTGCCACTCCTTTTTCAAACAAGCTGACAGGCCTTGGTACTTCATTCGTATAAGCCGTAAAAACAGCTTTTGTGTTACTTTCTGGTTTAGGAAACATATGGGTTCTCGGTGCCGCTCCCCTCGTTACCTGCATATAAATGGAGCCAAAGTCGACTTTATTTTCTTTCACAAGCTCCTCGGCCAACTCTTGAATTTGTTCAGGACTCATAGAAATATCCAATTTGATTTTTTGAGCACTTTGAAAAAGCCGCTCAATATGCTCCTTCATGGTGAAAAGTTTTCCACTATATACTCGAATAACTTCATACACTCCATCGCCAAACTGGTAACCGCGGTCCTCCAAATCAATATGTACATCAGACCGTTCAAGAATTTGATCGTCAAAAATAACTTTCCCCATTATTACTTCCCCCCATTTTCCTTAACCTTGTGCAAGTTCATAAAATGCCTGAGCATATAAGGCTGTCGCTCTTAAAAGATCTTCAATCTCCATATATTCATCCTTCTGGTGTGCAACATCAGGTCTTCCCGGAAACAAAGCGCCAAAGGCTACCCCCGTTTTCAATGAACGTGCATACGTACCACCACTAATGGAAAGCATTTCGGCCTTCTCATTTGTTTGCTCCTCATACACTTTTATGAGCTTTTGAATCAAAATATTATCAGTTGGAACATAATGCGGCTCTAGATTGGATACATTAACCACTTTAAAATTGGATTTTTCCGCTTCTTTCATGATTTTCTGCATGCCTTCTTCCATTGAGAAAGACGCAGGATACCTCATATTCAGGCCAAAGCGCCCGCCATCCTCATCATTGAAGGTCATTTTGCCGACATTAATCGTTAAATCTCCCATCATTTCATCGTTATGCTGCACTCCAAACGCCCTGCCACGAGAATCCTCATAGAAGAAATGAACAGCCGCATTGACAAACCCCATCCCTTTTCTATCGAGCTTGATGGTAGAAAGAAAATGAGCTAAATGCAGCCCCGCATTTTTCCCGTTATCAGGCTCCATTCCGTGAGCTGACATGCCTTCCAGCTCCAGTACAAGATATCCACTCTCTACATAATAATTGCCATTCAAACCCTGTCTGTACTTAAAATCATTAAATAATTGGAGAAACTCAGTTTGATCCCATTGGATATCAAGAACAGCTCGTGCATGATCCGGAACCATATTGTAACGTCTCCCCGAAAAAAATGAAATGAGCGTGATTTTGGCTCCTTGCTCTTTTGGAGAGTTCCGTTTTTGTTTCAAATCAAAATCGGCAATCCCCTTTTCAGCATTGATAATGGGAAAATCAGCATCTGGCGCAAATCCCATTTCCGGCATTTCTTCCTGTTTAAAGTAGTGATCAACACAGCGCCACCTACTTTCTTCATCTGTCCCAATAATGAGGCGAATCCGTTTATCAATAGACAGGCCCAGCTCATTTACAATCTTCATTCCATAATATGCTGCCATTGTCGGTCCTTTGTCATCAATAGCACCTCTGGCAAAAATTTTTCCATCTTTCACTTCGCCGCCAAACGGATCTACAGACCAGCCATCTCCTTCTGGAACAACATCTACATGGCATAAAGCTGCAATAAGCCCATCTCCTGCTCCCATTTCCAAGTGACCGGCAAGGTTTCCTACATTCCTTGATGTAAAACCATCTCTTTTCCCCATCTCGAGCATATACTCTAATGCTTGCTTAACTTCCAAGCCAAGGGGAGCATCTGGGGTGCTTTTAGATTCATTCAATACGCTTTTTATCCGAAGCAGTCCTTGCAAATCCCGGATCAGCTCATCTTTTCGTTTATCTACTTCGTCTTTCCAGTCAATGTTTGCCATGTACATAACTCCTCGTCTTTGGTCTATTGTCTCTTCTTCCATTGTACAACTTTTTGTCCGATCAGAAAAAGGGTAAGAAGCTGTGAATCCACGGGAGAATCCATACATTTAATAAACATATGGTGACAAAAGGAATCAGAAGCACGGCTGTAACAACCTGTTTTCCTTTTATATAACCCTCGTCTCCAGAATATTTCTTAGTGAACGGATGACTGCCAATCAATTTATGCCAAACGCTGCCAATCCAAACAGTCAGGAAAAGAACACCACCTGCTGCAATCGTGATTTTCAACCATAAGGGAGGTAAAATAATGATTGCTGCAACGGTAGTACCAAGGATTTGAAAATATCCCCGAACATACTCCATATCGCGCGTTGTAGCTTTAATAAACAACTCTAGGAAGCCGTTTCTTGGAGAGCGGTTTTTAAATATCCTGTTTGACTCCGAATAAAGCCTTGGACTTTTACGGACTGGTTTTGGCTTCGGCAATTTTTCCATATCCATGGACAATCCGAAAATCATTTCTGTATATTTGCTTTTATCTTTCTCATCAATTAATAGATCCTGCTCAAATGTATGTATGGTGGTGAAACGCTTTTTCAATAGGAGCATAGAGGTAATTCCATTTAATATAATGATCATGAAAACCAACAGCAAACTGCCCGATTGAAGAGCCTTATAACTAAGCCACCATATACTCCCAGCACCAACTACAACTGGAATGCTTCTGACAAGATTTCTCCATCCCTTTAAATGCACATCCAACTGGCCGTTCACGGCCATAACGAGCCATCTTAAGGAAACCCATATTCCGATAAATAAAACAAGCTCTTTCAAACTAAGCCCATAATGAATGATCCAAAGTGGAGAAATAAGCACGGCTAGGAAAACAGCCAAAAGAACCTCAGTCAAATATGAAATAATGATGCCACCGCGCTTCATTCCAAGCATCAGTTTTTCATTTTTTCTCAAAAATATGATGTCGGCCTCTCTCGTGTACGTTTTAAAATTGCCTCCCCATAACAAGAAGAAATAAACGGCAAATATAAGCGGGAAAGGCACAGAAGCGATCCAGAAGGGAGGGTCGATCCACCAAGAACGATATACAAAAATGGTAATGATAGCAGCTGGAACAACAATGTAGATGAGTATCGTCCAATCGATAATGGTTTTAATCATCTTATATTTATATTTCCAATTTTCCCTAATTCTATGAAAAAGAAGCTGGCTGCTATTCATTTTCATCATCCGCCATGTCTATACAGGAATACAGGCTTCCATCTTCAGCTCCACACTTAGAAAGCACTTCGTTGAGCGTACCACAAGCCTTTACAGTCCCTTGCTCAATGACAATAAACGAATCACATATCCGCTGAGCTGTATCAAGAATATGAGTACACATCAGTATCCCGGTTCCTTTCTTTTTCTCTTCATCAAGCATTTCAAGCAACATTTTAGTTGAACCTGGATCAAGCCCCATAAATGGTTCATCAATAATTAAAAGATCAGGCTTTGTAAATAAAGCTAGTGAAATCATCCCTTTTTGTTGCATCCCTTTTGAAAAAGTGGATGGAAACTCGTGAATTCTATCTGCTAGGCGGAATTTTTTCAATAAAGATCTAGCATATGAGAAGTGTTCCTCACCCAATTGTTCAACGGCAGCAACAAATTCGAAGTGCTCCCAAAGCGTCAGTTCATCGTAGAAGACAGGTCTTTCGGGTATATATGAATAGGAGGTTCCATCCTTTCTAGCGACATGTCCTTCTACGTAAGGCAAGTCCTGAAGAATCGCTTTAATAGTCGTGCTTTTTCCAGCTCCATTCGCCCCAATCATTCCTGTAAGAGATGAGGGCTCCAATGTAAACTGCACTTTAGAAATCACTGGCTCCTGCGCTTTATAACCAGCTTTATCAATATCCACTGTCAATATTGGCAAAACAGCTTCATTCCTTTCTATCTCATTATTTCTGCATACGATTTAACTGCGCAGAAGTTTCAAACTTGCTTTGAATGGGAATAATATAAAGACATTTGAACTTTTACATTCGACATAATCTAACCTTTTTCTTCCAAGTTAGATATTATGCTTTAAAAACATAAACTAATGAGTTAGAATAAAAGTGTCTGACATTTCAGTCTCGAAATGTAGAAAATTTTAAAGCTAGTTTTGAAAAGGAGTTGTCCTCTGGAATTGCGCTATCAACAGCCTATTATGATAAAGGCATAATGCAGTCCGCATCCTCTGCCAAGGAATTTTAAGATGAGGGAGTGGTTTTTTGAAGCCGTCAACGAACAGAATGCTCACCAGAATCAAAGATGTATACCTATACATCAAAGAGAACGGTACAGTTTCAACAAAGGAACTCGCAGATGCATTCGGAAGTACACCTCGCACCATTCAAAGAGATTTGAATGTGTTAGAATACAATGACCTGATCAGTAGCCCGCGTCGCGGAAAGTGGACAACAACAGAGAAAAAAGTCAAAATAACATCGTAAATAGAAAAGCGGAGGCGCCTTGGTCAGCCCCGACAAGCATAAGCGCCTTCCCGAGGAGGCAGTTTCTCAGCCACCACAGGGAAGGCGCTTATGACCTCGAGGGGCTTGGCGCCGGAGCTGGACATTAATAGAAAAGCGGAGGGCGACGCTTAGCGACGTATAGACTGGACGAATCCTGACGAGATAAAGACTAGCGCCGAAGCTATTGAAACTGTTTTGAGGAGACAGTCCGAAAACGCCCTTTTCGACAATAGACAAGTCTATAACAAGATTGTTTAAAGCCGCCTGTTTTCCAATTTAGGAAAACAAGCGGCTTTTTACATTTCCTTATTTTTGTTCCTCCAGATAATTCCTTATCATATTGACTTCCTCATCCGTCAATTCGCGATATTCTCCAAGTTCCAAATGTTCGTCTAGCTTAAGCGGCCCCATAGACAAGCGTTTTAAATAAATCACTTTCTTCCCGACCGCTTCAAACATCCTTTTTACTTGATGAAATTTTCCTTCCGTAATCGTCAGCTCAATATCTGAATACGTTCCGGATTTGATAATTTTCAGCTTTCCTGGTTTCGTCCTATAACCGTCATCTAAGGTAACCCCTTTTATAAAAGCTTCCACATCTTCTGAAGTTACGACAGAATCAATAACAGCAAAATACGTTTTGGGCACATCTTTTTTAGGCGATAATAACTGATGAGCCAATAGGCCGTTATTTGTCAGAAGCAGAAGCCCCTCTGTATCCTTATCCAATCTCCCTACTGGAAAAGGATCAAAAATAGTATCTTCCTCATTCAGCAAATCAATCACAGTCTGATCTCGCAGATCTTCCGTGGCAGAAATGACTCCCGGAGGTTTATTCATCATAAGATAGATAAATTCCTTGTAATGTATTTCTTCACCGAGGACTTCAATTGTATCCTCTTTAGGACTTACATGAAGCTTTCCATCTTTTATAGACTCACCATTCACAGTGACTTTACCGCTTTTGAGAAACTTCTTGACATCCTTACGGCTTCCATAGCCCATATTGGCCAGTAATTTATCAATTCTCATTTCTTTACCTCCACTTGGATTCAGATTTTAAGGAAATATCCAATAGGCGTTTGTCTACACGCTTTTGCCACAATGACATAGGCTATTGTGCAGGAATGAAAAGATTGGAGTGAAAAAGATGTTTATTGATTATCGGCAGCAGCCTCCGATGGGAATGCGGCAAATGCCTATGCCAATGGGAACCTTGCAGCAGCCAATGGAGTTTCATCCCCAGCTTGCCGAACAACAAGGTGGAGTACCTCAACCGTTTTCTCCTGGATATCAAGGTTTTCCCGGAGGAGGTGGTGGCATAGACCGAAGAATTAGCCAACTTGAAAGACAAATGGAAAGATTAGACCGGCGTGTATCTAGAATTGAAAGACAATTAGGATACAACCGGCCTGATTATTACGATCTTCCCGATCACTCCGGATACTATGGTTAAAGTATGAAAAAAAGAGGCGCTCCCCCGCAGCCTCTTTTTTATATTTGTTAAGAGATTCGCAGCTTTTGCTTGACCTTTTGAAGCCTCGTTCCAAACAGTCTGTCCGCCAGCCCTGATTTTAAGCCAAGATAAGCATAAATGATTCCACCAGCCCCGGCACAAATCGCAATAATGACAATAGATTGGAAAGTAGATTCTGGCGTCAAGAACAATAACAAACCTTTATAAATAACATATACCGGAATTGCCATCATCACATTAAAAATAACGATGAGCAACGTTCTTCTATAAACGAGCTTGAATGGATAGTAAGCGAATTTTTTAATGACAATAATATTAATTACAATGGCTACACCGTACCCGAGTGCAGTTGCATAAATAGCTCCCTCTGTAGCAAAAAGCTTGATTAATGGGATATTAAATGTCAATTTGACAAGGATTCCGGTCAACAAGCTCAGAACGGTAAACCGCTGTTCATTAATCCCCTGCAAGATCGCCGCAGTTACGGAGTACAATGCAAATAGGATAGCCACCGGCGCATATACACGGAGCACATGGGCTCCAAATTCATCGAATTCATAAAACATGGTGTACATCGGTTCCGCTAAAAGGGCAAGCCCGATTGCTGCCGGCATCGTAATGAACAATAATACTTGGAACGTCTGATCCAATTGGCGAAACATCAAAGTTCTATCATTTTTAACATAAGACTCTGTTACAAGTGGTACGATTGTCAATGCAAAGGCCGTTGCCAACGAAACTGGGATGATGACAAGCTTATGTGTCGTCATATTCAATATTCCCAATGCATCTAACGCTCCTGCAGCCTTTCCAGCTTCCGCCATCGCCCTTGTAAAAGTGATTTGGTCAATAAATTGAAAAAGCGGATTGGCGATACCAACCATTACGAATGGAAATGCATATACAATAATTTCCTTGTACATGTCAGGCAAGGAGATATCCAGTGTCCCCTTATCTTTTATTAGAAGCTCGTCAAGCCCCGGCTTCCGCTTATACCAATACCATAATAGAACAAGCAGGCTCGCCAGACCTCCGATAAACGCCGCAAAAGTCGCTACACTGATGGCCGTGACAATATTGCCACCTAGGACATACAGCACAATATAAGCACCAGCCAGAAGAAAAATAATCCTGGCTAACTGTTCCAAAACGGTTGAAACAGCCGAAGGTCCCATTGATTGATGGCCTTGGAAAAAACCCCTGATCAAACTCATGACCGGGATGATCAATAACGCAAAGCTGACAGCTCTGATGACAGTGGCAACATCAGCAGCAGTGTAGCTGTGTTTTGTGTCTACACCTTTTAACACAAGCTCTGCTAGCCATGGAGCAAGCCCGTACATGGCTAGAAAAGACACAACCCCTGTAGCAAGCATGACATAGATGCCGGAACGAAAAAGCTTTCGCCCCACCGCATATTCTTCGAGCGTATTATATTTTGCGATATATTTCGAAACGGCAAGCGGGATTCCTGCTGTCGCAATACTGATAAAAATTGTATACGGTACATATCCGAACTGATACAAAGCAGCTTGTTCTGCCCCGCCAATGATTCTATAAAACGGGATCACATATAGAAGTCCCAAAACTTTGGATAAGATGGTGCCAAGCGTTAATATAAAGGTTCCTCGAATTAATTTAGATGACATTCAATTTCTGACTCTCCGTTGTTTATTTTTAAAGGAATATCCGATTCCGTATGTATTCGAAAACACACTCGATAAAACTCCCCTGTACTAGTTTACAGTTAACGACTGCTTTTGACAATGCACCGATTTGTTCTACAATTCCCATTTAACTCCATTTCCATGTACGATTATGCTCTATTTTCGTATAATTATCCAATTGTGATCATTCTATGATTATTCTCAAGCGAGAAAAATAGCTTTCTATATTTTTAAAAACAACAGTAATAATGGGCACTTTTTTCAGATAAACCATCCCTCGATTTCAGTTCGCATTTGCTTTTACATTAACAGCATTTTAAAATGAAGTGATTAAAAGCAAATTAAGGTGTTGAATGAAATGATTTATGATGTCATTGTCATCGGCGGGGGGCCCTCTGGATTGATGGCAGCTATTGCTGCGGCTGAGAAAAAAGCAAACGTCTTGCTGATCGATAAGGGAAATAAATTAGGCAGAAAGCTTGCGATCTCCGGAGGCGGGAGATGTAATGTAACGAACCGTCTCCCGATAGATGAAATCATCCGCCATATTCCAGGAAATGGACGTTTTTTATATGGTGCATTTTCTGTCTTTAACAATGAAGATATTATCCGTTTCTTTGAAAATCTCGGAATTGAGCTCAAGGAAGAAGATCACGGGCGGATGTTTCCAGTTTCAAACAAGGCGCAATCTGTTGTTGATGCCCTTTTGTCATATATGACTGACCTTGGCGTTAAAGTCCGAACAAACTGCCCTGTTCAAGACGTTCTGTTTGATCAAGGCCGCACAGTAGGTGTTTTGCTTGAAAATGGCGAAACAATAGAAGGCCGCACCGTCGTGGTTGCTGTTGGAGGAAAATCCGTTCCACAAACCGGCTCTACAGGTGACGGCTATCCATGGGCCCAAAAGGCCGGCCATACAATTACAGAACTGTTTCCGACCGAAGTACCGCTCACTTCCAATGAATCTTTTATCAAAGAAAAAACCCTTCAGGGGCTCTCTTTAAGAGATATCGCACTCAGTGTCCTGAACCCAAAAGGAAGACCAATCATCACACATCAAATGGATATGATTTTTACACATTTAGGCATTTCGGGCCCTGCAGTGTTGCGCTGCAGCCAATTTGTTGTAAAAGCAATGAAAAAGTGGAATTCAAAAGAGGTTGTCATGAATCTTGATGCCTTGCCGACAATAGGACAGGAGGAGCTTTTTCAAAAAATACAGGGAGACATGAAAAAGGAGCCAAAGAAAGCAATCAAAAATTCGCTGAAAGGGCTACTGCCTGAACGCTATTTGCTTTTTCTGCTCGAACGCAGTCATATTGACCCTTCCTCTCCTTGTTCCACTGTCTCAACTGAAAAACTAAGGAATTTTTCAAAACTATGCAAGCAATTCCGCTTCAATGTTAATGGGACATTGCCACTGGATAAAGCATTTGTGACCGGAGGGGGCGTCTCCGTTAAGGAAATCGAGCCTAAAACATTGGCATCCAAAAAGATGCCAGGACTTTATTTCTGCGGGGAAATACTGGATATTTATGGCTACACTGGCGGATATAATATCACCGCCGCCCTTGTCACTGGACGACTGGCTGGAAGTAATAGTGCAGAATTCAGTAAACAATAAGAGGATATGTCTCACTTCGGACAGTATTTCTTCATATGCGGACAGTATTCTTGATATTCTGGATAGTATGATCGGAGTTGGGATAGTATTTTTAAATTTTGAATAGTATTCTCCAGACCCCGGACAGTATTTTTATATGCGGTATGTTTTGACAGAAAAACTTTAATTCATGACTTGCCTTACTCAAAATAAAGAGGGGCTTCCAAAATCGGAAGTCCCTTATCTAATATACAGAACCATAGCACTGAAACAGTATATTTGTTCATCTTCCGCTTCCCTCAGGACGGCAATATTATATTTAATGTCCACTACCTGTTTGTGCTCTAAATCGCTTAGAAACTGGTTGATTTCCTCCTCCAGGTCCTGTTCATGCTCGCAATCGAACAACTTGACCTGCACCATAGGCCACACCTCTCCGTTTTTACTATTTAGCATGGCCTTTTATCTCATTTTTAATACAATTCAAAACCTTCAACAAGGACTATGAGTGTTTTGGCTTTGTTTCCCCTGTCCAGGCAAGCATACCACCGGTCATATTCACGACATTGTTATAATCATTAGCCATTAGATATTTGCATACTTTATAGCTGCGGCCACCAGATCTGCATATCATAATATATTCATTTTCTTTGTCAAAGAAATCCAGATACTCCGGAATTTCGCCCATTCGAATATGTACCGCTTCTGGAATCTTCCCTTCGGCTACTTCTTCATCTTCACGTACGTCTACCAAATATAAAGTTTCGTCATTTTCCAGCTTTGATTTGACCTCATCAGGTGTTATTGTTTTAATTTCCATCACTATCACCTTTCGTTGAAATTAACATTTCCATTATAACAAAGCATCTCCAGTCTCTATAAAAAAACTTTCAAAAGTTGGCTTTGGGAGAGCTTTGTAAATAAACGGCAATTTTATGATAGTAACATAGCAAATCAGCCGCCAAATCAATGATAGGCGACTGATTTCACTCACTTATTAATTTGCCACAACATTCACAAGTTTGCTTGGAACCGCAATGACTTTTCGGATTGTTTTTCCGTCGATAGCTGATTTGATTTTGTCATCATTTAAGGCGATTTCTTCCAGCTCTTCTTTGCTTGCTTCACGAGAAACGAGAAGTTTGGTACGAACTTTGCCGTTGACCTGAACGACGATCTCCACTTCATCTGAGACGAGCTTGGTTTTGTCATATTGAGGCCAAGCTTCATAAGCCACTGATCCCTCATAACCAAGTTTAGCCCACAGCTCTTCAGCAATATGTGGAGCAATCGGAGAAAGCATTTTGACAAAGCCTTCAATATATTGCTTCGGAAGAACTTCCGCTTTATACGCTTCATTGATAAAGACCATGAGTTGTGAAATAGCTGTATTAAAATGCATTGCCTCACAGTCTTCCGTTACTTTCTTAACTGTTTGATGATACACTCTTTCAAGTTCTCCGCCTGTGACCTCTTGTACTTTATCACTCAAGCTGTCATCATCTGTTACTAACAAACGCCAAATTCTATCCAAGAAGCGGCGCGCTCCGTCCAATCCGGTCGTAGACCAGGATGCTGAAGCTTCTGGCGGCCCCATGAACATTTCATAGAGACGCAATGTATCTGCACCATGACTTTCAATGATATCATCCGGATTAACTACATTCCCTTTGGATTTACTCATTTTTTCATGATTTTCTCCGAGGATCATCCCTTGGTTAAAGAGCTTTTGGAATGGCTCTTTTGTCGGCACAACCCCAATATCATATAGAAACTTATGCCAGAAACGTGCGTAAAGCAAATGAAGAACCGCATGCTCTGCCCCGCCGATATAAATATCAATCGGAAGCCATTCTTTCAATAATTCTTTATCTGCAAGTTCCTTGGAATTATGAGGATCGATAAATCTTAGGAAATACCAGCAGCTTCCAGCCCATTGCGGCATCGTGTTTGTTTCCCGACGGCCTTTTTTGCCTGTTTCGGGGTCCTCTACATGCAACCAGTCTGTAATATTGGCAAGTGGTGACTCACCAGTTCCTGAAGGTTTCACTTCGTCTGTTTCAGGCAAAATCAGCGGCAGTTGGTCTTCCGGTACTGCTGTCATTGTACCGTCTTCCCAATGAATAATCGGAATTGGCTCTCCCCAATAGCGTTGGCGGCTGAACAACCAATCTCTCAAGCGGTATGTTACCTTTTTCGTGCCGCAGCCTTCTTTTTCAAGCCAGTCGATCATTTTGGTGATCGCCTCGTCTTTATCCATTCCATCCAAAAATCCTGAGTTTACATGCGGACCATCGCCAACATACGCTTCTTCCGCAACATTTCCTCCGGACACAACTTCTTTAATCTCTAAGCCAAACTTTTTCGCAAATTCATAATCTCGCTCATCATGTGCAGGTACAGCCATAATGGCTCCAGTTCCATAGCTCATTAATACGTAATCGGCAATCCAGATTGGAATTTTATCACCGTTAACCGGGTTAATGGCATATGCGCCTGTAAATACACCTGTTTTATCTTTCGCAAGATCTGTTCTTTCTAAATCGCTTTTTGACTTAACTTGGTCAATATAAGCATTCACATGAGTCTGTTGCTCAGACGTTGTGATTTTTGCCACAAATGGATGCTCAGGAGCAAGAACAGCATAGGTTGCTCCAAATAGCGTATCAGGTCTTGTCGTAAATACAGTAAAAGTTTCAGGATGCCCGTCAATGGCAAAAGTGACTTCCGCTCCTTCGGAACGGCCAATCCAGTTTCTTTGCATGTCTTTGATGCTTTCAGGCCAATCTAAATCTTCCAAGTCTTCAAGAAGACGGTCTGCATATTTCGTAATCCTTAAAATCCATTGCTTCATCGGACGGCGTTCAACGGGATGTCCGCCGCGTTCACTTTTTCCATCAATGACTTCTTCATTAGCAAGAACGGTTCCTAAAGCCGGACACCAGTTGACCGGCACTTCGTCCACATAAGCGAGACCATGTTCAAACAACTTGACAAAAATCCATTGTGTCCATTTGTAATAGTCCGGATCTGTAGTATTGACCTCCCTGTCCCAGTCATAAGAAAATCCGAGAGATTTAATCTGGCGGCGGAATATATTGATATTGTGCTGAGTGAACTCTGCCGGATCATTTCCTGTATCGATAGCATACTGCTCTGCCGGGAGGCCGAAAGCATCCCATCCCATAGGGTGAAGTACGTTGTAACCCTGCATTCGTTTCATTCTCGCAAGAATATCAGATGCTGTATATCCTTTTGGATGCCCAACATGAAGTCCGGATCCCGAAGGATACGGAAACATATCAAGTGCATAAAATTTTTCTTTAGCTTCATCCGTATTTGTTTTGAATGTTTTATTTTCTTCCCAATATTGTTGCCATTTTTGTTCCAATTCCTTATGGCTGTAACCCATGAAGAAACCTCCTGACTTTTTCAATTAAAAAACCTCCCATCCCCGAGAAAACTCCTGGGACGGAAGGTTGCTTTCTCCCGCGGTACCACCCAATTTAGTGCATAGACCACTCACTTCATTATTCTTTAACGCAGAATACGGCAAGTATTACAAGATTGATCATTGCTTTCGGATCTATTCCTTCACACCTGCAGAATGAAAGGGGAGTTCATGATGGTCCTGGCCGGCTTCCACCTCCCGCCGACTCTCTGAAACAGGATGGCACCATTACTGATCCTTTTAACCGTTTTGTATATTAAGTCCTTTATTCCCCATTGTAGACAATTTTAGACATATTTTCAAGTCTATATTGAAGCCCTGACCCGCGAACCATCAGTATCTAGAGGTCACTGATTACAAAAAAAGAGACAGGTTTTCCCTGTCCCTTATCAGTGCCATGTGCTATATAGCGGCCTATCGTGATTCAGGAGAATCATTTTATTTTGGAGCTGCTGTATCTTTAGACGTACCCGGTGGAGCTGCTCGCGTTGCTGCGCATTCGCACTTGCGGTCATTTTATGGAGCTGCTGAAGCATTGTTTCTAGATCCATCATCGCTTCGCTATAATCCACATCATGGTAATGCTCCTGACGGTTGCCTTCTTCATACTGTTCCTCTGCAAAAAGAATCACTGATTCACAGCGATTAATGAAATTGTCAATGGATTGCCGAGTAGTCACGTCATCCTCCCCTTCTCCAGTGGCTCAGCTTTGTAGCCAGGCAATCTTAGTTTGTACTTATTTCAAGACAGTTATGATACAATTTTCCGTATGATTATGAGGAGGTATTTTGGGATGAATATTGAGGGTGTTCTTTCATATTCCCGTTCCCTTATGCAAAGAGTAGTCAGACCCGGCGGTATGGCAATTGACGGGACTATCGGCAACGGGCATGACACTTTATATCTAGCCGAGCTTGTCGGTGAAAAAGGACATGTTTTTGGTTTCGACATCCAGCACCAAGCCATTATACAGACAGAAGAGCTTTTAATAAAAAATAATGTGGCAGAAAGGGTAACGCTATTTCAAAAGGGACATGAGAAGCTTGAGGAATCAATACCTGCCAAATATCATGGGAACATCCAAGGAGCCATGTTCAACCTTGGATATTTGCCAGGTGGAGATAAATCGATCGTAACGAAGCCGCATACGACGATTGCTGCCATTGACCAGGTGATTAGAATCCTCGCTAAAGGAGGCATTCTGGGACTTGTCATTTACCCTGGGCATGATGAAGGAGCTTATGAACGTGATCAGCTTATGGAGTATGCCGAAAATTTGGACCAATCAAAGGTGAACGTACTTCAATACGGCTTTATCAATCAGAAAAACAACCCGCCTTTTCTGCTGGCGTTTGAGAAAAAATGATAAAAAATATGCCAAATATTTTGGCAGGCTGATCATGCCTGCCACTCCCCGAAATTTTTCGTACCGCTATTAGGAAAAAAAGAGGCCTCTCACCGATGGGCGAAAGGTTATTCATTAAGTGAACAATTCGTTCAATAAAATGAAGATTTTCAAAAACATTCTGTCGATTATGCTATAATACAGGCATACAGCTACATAAGCAGGGTGGGCAGCGGCCACTTCCTCTATAGAGGGGAGGTAACGCTGATGGTAAGCTTATACGAAGCAATAGTCTTGATGATAATGTTCTCAAGCCTCATCGTATCAGTGATCGCCGTAGTTATTTCTCTACATAAAAAGAAATAACTCTCCCTTGCTATGGCCAGTAAGGAGAGCCATTTCTTCTGATCGGGCCACTGCACTTCATGCAGTGTAGCCGTATGTCGGGATACCAGTTGCAGCTGGTGTCCCATTTACTATAGTATGTGGTATACCTCTATTATACATGCTTCATTATCCTTGTAAAGTGGGGACAGCGCCTATTATTCACATTTCTCCATAATACAGCAGCACGCCGTCATCCTCGATCACTTCAATTCTCATTTCCAATCTCATCCTGGCAAGACAGCTTCTCTCAATTTTCTCCAGATTGTCTTTTTCAACACACAAAACGCCCCTCTCTAGGAAAGAGCGTTTTGTGAATGATCTAAAGTTTTACTGTAGTCGATGAATATTTTCTTGTTCCCGAAAACTTCTTTTGGAATGCTCTGTACGCTCTGCCATTCCAATAGAAAAAATGGCTAATCAGACCACCGCGCTTCATCATTTTTTTTGCAAGTGCCTTGACGTCAGCCTGTTCATTCACTTTGCGGTCAGAAAGATAAACCCCTAGTAAACCTCGGTTGATCAGCTTATGGAACTTCCTGTCAGGCAAGCTTTTGGTTTGTCTGTCAGCTTCCTCGAGGAAATGGATAAAACGATCCAGCATCTCCTCTTCATTCTTGTAATAAAAGCAGAAGTTCAAGTCTCCACCTTTCCTGTCCTCATCCTGATCAATAAAATAATCAAGTAAAATATGGAGCCCTTGAATATACGGAAAATATCCTTTCCGAATCATTTCTGCATGTTCTTCTTCGAATTCCTCTCTCAAAGCATAAGAAACGAGGCAAAAAATGCCAAGTGTTGAACCAGAGCAAGCTGAGAATTCATGCCAACTCATTTTTGGCAAGAGGTGCTCATGTTCAGCAAACCATTTTTTAAGACGTTCTTCCCTCTCTTCTTTGCAAACATGTTTATGGATTTGCAAATCACAATAATACTTACAAAGCTCAAGCAGATAAGGCTTTATCATCTTATAATGAGGCTCGCTTTTAAGGACGGATTGACATGTTTTCATCAAGTCAGCCAAATAGCCGCCATCATCTTGATCCTCACGAAAACGGTAATATTCCCGCTCTGGTGCGCCTACCGTCAACGCATCTTCCATAGACTCATGCAAAGCAGCAAAATCCTTTGGATCCAGTGAAGTGCTTCTGTCGCACAAATTATCCAAATAATCGCTGATTGTTTGATAAGCCACGATAAATTTGATCGCGTCTTTCTTATGTTCTAAAGCAGCAAGGGCCATAATTGACCCGCCTTCGCAGTGAAAAGTTTTATACTGTATACTTGCCAGAGCTTGCCGTCTCAGCTCTTCGTTTGGAATCGCGCCCGCCCGGTCTTTCCAGTAGGATAACTCCATATGAACTGTCGGCATTATCTCTCGGTAGACTTTGTTCATGAGGGTAATTGGATGGGTTGGCAGCATAAATGATATCACCTAGCTTACTAAATTTGATATTGTAGAAGCCGTAGCCGCAGCTCGGCGAAGCTTTTTGCATAGTCAAAAATCAATTCCCTTTCAGGCTCGTTGAATATTTCATGATAACACTTTGGCCATTCTTTATAAAGCTTTTCGGTTATACCCAGCTCATTAAACCAATTTTGCACATCGACTTTATTCACAATTTTATCATCTCCGCCCTGCATTACCAAAAGAGGGAGATCGGGAAAATCCGAAATATTTGCGAAGGCTTCTTTCATCGCCTTTAATAACTCCCTATACCAACGGACCGAAACCTTTGTCACAAACAGACTATCATTCAGCGCACGATCTTTTGCATCCAAACTCCGTGTAGCAAGATCGACATCTACATGACTGTCCATTTTTAACTCTGGAGCAATCCAATTCAAGCCAACTGACAGGGCGTTCAATGACATCGGTGGATAATGAGCCAAGCCCAGACATGGAGATGAAAGAATAGCTCCTGCCACTTCTTGCTCCCCTTCTTGAAGCAGCCTGATCACAGTCAATCCGCCCATGCTGTGACCAAGAAGAAAAATAGGCAGGCGGTATTTTGCCGCTTCCAGCATCCATTTCTTCACCTCAGCCACGTACTCATCAAATGAATCAATATGACCTCTATATGCTCTCGTCGTCAGCCCTTGGCCCGGAAGATCCCCCATTACAACATGAAAACCATTCAGCACCCACATATTTCGCAGCCAGCTATACCGTCCGTGATGCTCCATAGCTCCGTGAACTATGACCATCACTCCCTTGGCTTTTCCTTCCGCTTCCCATTTCCGCATTTCCAGACTCCTTCCAATTGTATCTAAAAGTATTCTACCCCTTTTCCACTCAAGAATCTCTTTTCCTATAGAGCACTGGACAGTTTTTCGTTATGATAGTGTTTAAAAGGATTGAAAGGATGTTCATTAATGGCTGTTTACCCATATAAGGGGAAGTCTCCTCAAATCCCTTCGTCAGTACTTATCGCCGATTATACCACCATCACAGGAGATGTCATCATTGGCGAAAATTCAAGCATTTGGTTCAACTGCTCAATCAGAGGAGATGTGGCCCCAACCATCATAGGAGAAAAAGTTAATATCCAAGATAATTCTGTCCTCCATCAAAGTCCGGGAAACCCACTCATTATTGAAGATGAGGTCACGATTGGACATCAGGTGATTTTACATAGCTGTGTCATACGGAAAAATGCTTTGATTGGCATGGGGTCCATCATTTTGGACAATGCGGAAATCGGAGAAGGAGCGTTCATTGGAGCGGGAAGTCTTGTGCCGCAAGGAAAGGTTATCCCACCAAATACCGTCGCTTTCGGACGCCCTGCCAAAGTAATCCGGGAAGTGAACGAAAAAGACCGTGCAGACATGATCCGCATCTCGAGAGAGTATGTTGAAAAAAGCCACTATTATCAAGCTATGCAAAAAAATAAATAAAAGTTCAAATACTTTTCACATGATACAGTGGAACTTTGTACAATTATGTCGATGTAATTCATAACGGAGTTTTTTTAAATGAGTGAGGAGTTCGTTCCTCATCCATTCAACTATGTAGTGTCAGTGCCTTAAATGGCAAATTCTAAATGCCTCCCATACGTAGGGATAGATATTGAAAATATGTCACCACAATTTACACTTTTTCACTCTTTAAAAAAGGAGATCCAATATGAATGCATGGCCTATTTTCTTAGTTCCTATTATCGGTTTTGTGCTCATTCTTCTTTTGAGAAATCACAGCTCACATAAGGCAGTTTTTTCCTTTTTTATAGCAGCGTGCACATTCACTATTGTCCTTTTTAACATAATGGATGATTCTGAGCAGCAAAAAGCCACGGCATCCCAGGAAATGCAGCAAAGCGATGATATTCAGTTAATTAAAATAAAAGACAAGGTTTTATTGGACTTCCCTGTTATTGAGCAATTGCCGGAGCTTCCTCGCGGTTGCGAAGTCACTTCGCTTGCCATGCTACTTGAAAGTGCAGGAACAAGTACAGATAAAATGGCACTTGCTAAAGAAATAAAAAGGGATCCCTCTCCTTATGTAATCAAAAACGGAAAAGTCTATTTCGGAAATCCTCATAAAGGATTTGTAGGAGATATGTATGACTTCGGTAAACCCGGGCTTGGGGTTTACCACGAACCCATCATGGAGCTAGGAGAAAAGTATCTGCCTAGAAGAATAGTGAATTTGACAGGAGAAGCTTTCGAGGAATTAAAAATCCCGCTTTCTGACGGCAGACCTGTTTGGGTCATCATCAATGCCGAATATCGTGAACTTCCAGATTCTTACTTTGAAACATGGGAGACAGATTCCGGACCTGTAAAAATCACAAAGAAAGAACATTCTGTTCTGATCACAGGATACGACCAAAAAAATATATATTTCAATGATCCCCTTACTGGAAAGAAAAATAAAAAAGCACCCATTCGAGATTTCGAGAAATCATGGGTGCAAATGGGCAGCCAAGCTCTCACCTATAAGGTTGAGTGAGCGGCTGCCATTTCTTTATCAAAACTATAACGTTCTTCAACAAAGACTGCATGCCAAACCATAAATACAAGCACCGTCCAAATTTTACGGCTATAATCCATTTTCCCCTGGCAATGATCTTCCAACAGCTTCAACACATACTGCTTATTGATCAAATGATCTGTTTGGCTGTTTTTTATGACATCTTTGGCCCAATCATGCATTTCATCCTTCAGCCAATGGCGGATTGGCACCGGAAAGCCTAGCTTTTTACGGTTTAATACATGATCCGGAACAATTCCTTCAGCTGCTTTTCTCAAAACATATTTTGTCGTTCCATTTGCTGTCTTGAGGCTTGTCGGAATCGTGGAAGCCAGATCAAATACCTTCGTATCGAGGAATGGCACCCTGAGTTCAAGTGAGTGGGCCATCGTCATCCGATCCGCTTTCAGTAAAATATCGCCTCTCATCCAAGTATGGATATCGATAAACTGCATGCGCTCGACAGGAGCGTACCCTGCCGATTCTGCATAAAGCGGCTTTGTAATATCAAGATAGTTGATATCTGGATGATAATGATTTAACAGTTCTTTTTTCTCATCCTCTAAAAACATTTTTGCGTTCCCAATATAACGCTCTTCCATCGGTGTTACACCACGTTCAATAAAGCTCTTGCCTTTAACACCTTCAGGCAGAGTTTTAGCAAGCGCCCTTAAAAGGGATTTTCCCACTTCCGGAATCTTATCGAACATTTCGAGAGACTGAGGCTCCCTGTAAATATTGTATCCGCCAAACAGTTCATCTGCCCCTTCACCTGAAAGAACAACCGTTACATGTTTTCTTGCTTCCCTTGCAACAAAATAAAGCGGTACACAAGCAGGATCAGCTAACGGATCATCCGCATGCCACATAATTTTAGGCAACTCTTTCATATATTCTTCAGGGCTGATCACGTAGCTGATATTTTCAACTCCAAGTCTGTCAGCTGTCTCTTTTGCCACATCAATTTCACTGAATCCATCCCGTTCAAATCCAACTGAGAAGGTTTTAATATTCGGATGGAACTGCTTTGCGATTGAAACGATGATAGAAGAATCAATTCCTCCAGAAAGAAATGAACCAACCGGTACATCACTGCGCATATGGATATTGACTGAGTCGAATAAAACGTCCCTGATTTCCTTAATGAAATCTTCTTCAGACTTATGCTGGACTGGCCTAAAGTTTGCTCTCCAGTATCGTTTAATGTTCATTGATTCGCCTGGTTTTTTTGTAAAATAATGTCCGGGTTCAAGCTTCTTAATGTGACGCGTCATCGTTTCCGGCTCTGGAACGAATTGATATGTCATATATTGCTGAAGGGCCTCAGTATTCAGCTCTTTTTGATCCATAGCAAGCAAAATACTTTTCTTCTCTGACGCAAAGTATGAACGGTCTCCTTCCTCTATATAAAAGAAAGGCTTAATTCCAAACGGATCTCTTGCTCCAAATAGTTCCTGCTTTTCTTTATCCCATATCAAAAAGGCAAACATTCCTCGAAGTTTCTCAACTGCTTTTTCTTTTAAATCGCTGAACAAAGCAATAATCACTTCCGTATCGGAATCAGTTTCAAATGTGAAGCCTTTTTCTGTCAATTCTTCACGAAGTTCGACAAAATTGTATACTTCTCCATTAAAAATAATCCAATAATGCTCATTCTCATAAGAAAGCGGCTGACTTCCACTTTCAATATCAATGATGCTTAGCCTACGGAAGCCAAATTGAATAAACTCATCCTGAAAATATCCTTCATCATCAGGCCCGCGGTGAGTAATTATATTGTTCATTTGCTTAAACTTTTGATCAGTCGTTGCTTCTTCCCTTGCATGATTATGCATACACCCGATAAAACCGCACATGTAAGTGTCACCTACTCTAATAAAATTCAAATGCTCTTAGTGAATTCTGCACACCTTTTTTATATTATCATTATTTCACATCGTTTGGCAGGTTTATTACTTAAGTTTCTACATAAAAGTACAATCCTTTAAAAGGGCGGTGATGCTATCCGCACCCCCGCCCTTTTATATTTCATCATAAAATTAAAGTGAAGTAGAACGAATAAGCGCCTCCGCTTTGTCTGTTCTTTCCCAAGGCAAGTCGATATCTGTCCGCCCAAAATGTCCGTATGCCGCTGTCTGACGATAAATTGGTCTACGCAGATTAAGCATGAGGATGATACCTGCCGGACGAAGATCGAAATTTTCCCTGATGGCCTTCACCAGCTTTTCTTCCGAAATTTTTCCGGTTCCAAATGTGTCGACAGAGATGGATACTGGCTGAGCCACACCAATTGCATAAGCCAGCTGCACTTCACATTTATTGGCAAGTCCTGCTGCTACAATGTTTTTGGCAACATACCTAGCAGCATAAGCTGCTGAACGGTCAACTTTAGTAGCGTCCTTTCCAGAGAAAGCTCCTCCGCCATGGCGTGCATATCCGCCATAAGTGTCAACAATGATTTTTCTGCCTGTCAATCCTGCATCACTTTGAGGACCTCCAATCACAAAGCGTCCTGTTGGATTAATGAAATAGTTCGTTTCATCATCCAGCAATTCAGCAGGAACTACAGGTTTGATCACATGTTCTCTCATATCTGCTTTGATCTGCTCAAGTTCGATTTCAGGATGATGCTGAGTGGACAAAACAATGGTATCGATTCTAACAGGCTGATTATTTTCGTCGTATTCCACCGTCACCTGAGTTTTACCATCTGGTCTCAAATAAGGAAGAATAGAATCCTTGCGAACTTGCGCCAGCCTTCTGGACAGCTTGTGAGAAAGCGAGATTGGAAGCGGCATGAGTTCTTCTGTCTCATTGCACGCAAAACCAAACATAAGTCCCTGATCCCCTGCGCCAATCGCTTCAAGTTCCTCTTCGCTCATATTGCCCTCTCTAGCTTCTAATGCTGTATCTACCCCTGCTGCAATATCAGGTGACTGCTCATCAATGGATGTGAGAACCGCACACGTTTCAGCATCAAATCCGTATTTCGCACGAGTATACCCGATCTCTTTAATTGTGTTACGGACAATTTTGGGAATATCCACGTACGTAGTTGTTGTAATTTCTCCGGCAACGAGCACAAGACCTGTTGTCACAGAAGTTTCGCAAGCAACACGTGCATTGGGATCTTCTGCAAGAATCGCATCCAATATCGCATCTGATATTTGATCACAAATTTTGTCGGGATGTCCTTCCGTAACAGACTCCGATGTAAACAAATGCCGATTATGGGACATCAAAGCTCCTCCTTTTATAAAATGAAATATTTATACAAACAACGGTACTCTGTCCTTTATTATAGAAGCACACCTTGGAAATCGGACTGATTAAAATAAAAAACCTTTCCTTGACATGAAGTTGAGGAAAGGTTTAGTCGATGTGTTCCGAGCCTTTCACTCTTATCGCCCAAGGCTAATAGCCTTGCTACAGGTAAGCACCTTTCTGTCTGTAAAGCTTGTAGCTTTTATGCAAACAGCAGGTTGCCGGGCTTCAAAGGACCTGTTTCCTCCACCATCTCAGGATAAGAGTATCCGTTCAACTCAAAATCATAACTCAAATTATAAATCAATGTCAACCGGGAAAAGTAAGATGAATGAAGCTCTCTATGTTTTTCTTTATATTATAATGAAGTAAAAAAGTCATCTTGACTTCACTTTTACCAGTTTAATTGCTCATCTTCTAAACAAATTTCATTTCGTCAAATCCTGTTCAAGAAATAATCCAAAATTAGTATAGACTAATGAATTAAATGTGTTATACTATTTCTCAAGTAAACTTTATAGCTCAAATATATAACAAAGGAAGGGTAAACATATGAGTTCAGTAGGCATCAAAAGCGAATTAGTGCAATTATTGAATGGACAGAATGTCCATACGCAATTATCAGTACCACAACTTGTTGAGAAGGTCCTAAGCCGTGAAGAAGGAGTTCTGACAACTTCTGGTGCTGTTCGTGCCGAAACTGGGAAATATACAGGCCGCTCTCCTAAAGACAAATTCATTGTTGATGAACCGTCTGTCACAGACAAGATCGATTGGGGTTCTGTGAACCAGCCGATTTCATCTGAATCATTTGAAAAATTGTATTCAAAAGTTGTTTCTTACCTACAGGAAAAAGAAGAAATTTTTGTATTTAAAGGATTTGCAGGTGCCGATGAAAAATATCGCCTGCCTATTCAGGTAATTAACGAATATGCATGGCATAACTTGTTTGCCCACCAACTGTTTATCCGCCCAACTGGCGAGGAACTAACTAAACATGATGCGAAATTCACTGTTATTTCTGCACCTGGCTTCAAAGCAGATCCAAAAGTTGACGGTACAAAATCCGAAACATTCATCATTGTCTCATTCGAACGCCGCATCGTGCTAATCGGCGGTACAGAATATGCAGGTGAAATGAAAAAATCCATTTTCTCCGTTATGAACTATGAACTTCCGGAGGCGGATATTTTATCCATGCACTGCTCCGCGAACGTTGGCGCTGAAGGCGATGTCGCCCTCTTCTTCGGACTGTCCGGAACAGGTAAAACAACCCTTTCAGCTGATCCGAACCGCCGCTTGATCGGCGATGACGAGCACGGCTGGTCTCCAAACGGCGTGTTTAACGTCGAAGGCGGATGCTATGCAAAAACAGCAGGATTATCTTACGAAAAAGAACCGCAAATCTATAATGCCATCACATTCGGCTCTGTTTTGGAAAATGTCATTGTCGATCCGGAATCACGCGAGCCTCTTTATGATGACACATCACTGACTGAAAATACAAGGGCTGCATACCCAATCCAAGCCATCGACAATATCGTGGAACCAAGCATTGCGGGACATCCATCTGTCATCGTATTCTTGACAGCTGACGCATTCGGAGTATTGCCTCCAATCAGCAAGCTGACAAAAGAACAGGCAATGTACCACTTCCTCAGCGGTTTCACATCCAAACTTGCCGGAACAGAGCGTGGAGTCACTTCACCTGAAGCAACATTCTCTACATGCTTCGGTGCACCGTTCCTGCCTCTTCCTGCAGCACGCTATGCTGAAATGCTCGGCAAGAAAATCGATGAGCACGGCGTTCAAGTTTTCCTCGTCAACACTGGCTGGACCGGCGGCTCATACGGCGTTGGCAAGAGAATGAATCTTGCTTACACTCGTGCCATGGTTCAGGCTGCTTTAAACGGCGAGCTTGATAACGTGGAAACAACGAAAGATGAAGTATTCGGCCTTTCCATTCCTCTGCACGTACCAGGGGTACCTGACGAAGTATTGCAGCCGATCAAAACATGGGACGACGAAGATGCCTATAGAGCAAAAGCAAAAGAACTTGCAGGGAAATTCAAAGACAACTTCAAGAAATTTGACCATGTCGACAAATCCATCGCTGAACTGGGTGGGCCGGCTGTGAAATAAAAGAACTTCGGTTGTAAGAAAAACAACTGCACCTTCTATTGTGCCTACAATAAAAGGTGCGGTTTTTTTATGTCAGATTGGTAATACTTTTAACACAATTTCAGGAGCCACAAACCACTGGAAAAGTTATAATAAATATTAAATGAGCTTTAAAACTTAACATTCAGGCCCGGTATCTAATGCCCGAACAAGGGCTGGTTCATCGAAACCGGACATTGGCTACGCGGCCCAATGACCGCGGAATGATGTTCATGTTAAGTTCATTTGAAACAGAAAGTGATTATTACATAATAGAGCAATCAAAGTGGAGGGGATTAAATGGCAACTACTTTAAATCGAAGCAACTTACTGGATGATCAAGTTCTTTTGGAGGACTGGCTTGTTGCTTGCCGTTCCGTTGATGTGAAAGAACAGCCCATCCAAATTAAATTGATGGGTGAAAGGTTGGTTATTTTTAGAAACAGCAAAGGCGTGCATGCTTTCAAGGATCTGTGCTGCCACCGCGGTGCGGCCTTATCTTTGGGCGAAGTGAAAAATGATTGCATTGTCTGCCCTTACCACGGCTGGGAATACGATGACACCGGCGCATGCGTCCACATCCCCCAATTGCCGGAAGGTCGGAAAATTCCAACACAGGCAAAGGCCTTCAAATACAGCTCTATAGAAAAATATGGGCTGATCTGGGTCAATTTTGCAGGAAACGAGCCGGAGATGTTCCGCCATGCCGAATCGGAAGACGACTCTTTCCATCATGTCATTTGGGGACCACAAGAAGCAAAAGCGAAGCCGCCGCGCGTTGCGGAAAACTTCCTTGATGTCGGCCATCTTGCCGTTGTCCACGAAGGTTCCCTGGGATCTGAAGAACACCGCGAAATCAAGGACTATAAAGTCCACGAAAAAGATGGACGGATCTATTCAGATGAAATCCCTGTCTACCAGCCTGACGCGGATGGGACCGGCAAAGCGAAGGTTATGTATTATACGTATGAAATCCTTCGCCCTTGTACGGTGAAATTCTCCAAAAGAGATCCTGAAGATGACTCAATTATGTCCATTACATTTACCATCAGGCCCGTCGATGAGGAGACATCCGTCGCATACGCTATCGAATCATTTAATTATGATACGGGATTGACGGATGAACAGATTGTTTCCTTCCAAGACGAAATCTTTGAAGAGGACAAGCCAATCATCGAAAACCAAAAACCGGAAGAGCTGCCACTTGATTTACAAGTCGAATTGTCGCTAGTATGCGACCGCATGAGCATCGCCTATCGGCAGTATTTGAAAAAGCTTGGTGTGAAACTGGGAACAGAATAATTTTTTATGAATTGAAAAAGGATGCCATGAAGTGGTTGGCCAATTATGACAGTTTCCGGGATAGCATCCCCCAATCGGTCACCGAAATTACTGGAAACCATATGTGGTGGGTGCCAAACCCTATTAATAACCGGTTTTCCAGGCAACCGCGGAATACGGACACTTATCGACCTTGATCACCGCTTTTGGCAGAATACAGCAGGGGCAGTCGCTTTTCCACCTCACTCTCTTGACTCAAATCGCTAATTCCGGAGAAAAAACAAGAGCCAGCTGTGATTAACAACCTCACAGCTGGCTCTTCTCTTTTTTATAGGCTTTTGAGGAAGTATTCTTCTGGCAGCCTATTGTTTTTATTAATTTGCCGGAAAATATAACATTTGCAGAACAAAAATAATAGCAAATACATATATAATCCAATGGACTCCCTTCCCTTTTCCTATAGCCAATTTTAATAATGGATAGGTTATAAATCCAACAGCAATACCAGTAGCGATGCTAGATGTCAAAGGCATTGACATTATTACTGCAAAAGCGGGAAAAGCCTCATCAAACTTTTTCCAATTAATATGTGCCAGCCCCTCCATCATAAAACAGCCAACAATAATAAGAACCGGCGCTGTAATTGCAGCCACATTCGAAATTGCCCCTATGATAGGAGTAAAAAATATAGATACTGCAAATAGGGCTGCAACAAAAAAGGAGGTCAATCCTGTTTTTCCTCCGGCGGCTACCCCAGCCGAGGATTCAATATAAGGACTTGATGGGCTCGTTCCTAACAAAGACCCGACCATCGTTGCAGTTGCATCAGCAAATAATGCCGGTTTTGCTCTTGGCAAATGTCCATTTTTCATAAAGCCGCCCTGTTCAGCAACCCCTATGATAGTCCCGGTAGTTTCGAAAATGTTTACCAATAAGAAAGCAAACAGAACAGAATAAATACCCTGATTTATTACTCCACCAATATCCATGTCAAAAAAACTGGAGCAGGTGGTGCAGAAACCCAGCCAGTAAACTCCAGCTGCCCTGTAAAGTATGCAATTACACCCGTTGCAGCCATTCCTATAAACAAAGCACCTTTTATATTCCTAGCCATTAATATTAGTGTAATAAAAAGACCCACGATAGTTAATGCCGTCATCGGTTCGCGTATATCACCCAATCCAATGATACTTCCCTCGTTAGAAACAACAAGTCCAGACATTGTAAATCCCAAAAAGGCGATAAATAAGCCGATGCCGGCAGTAATCGCGTATTTTAAAGCTTCTGGAATGGCACTAATTAATGTTTCCCTTAATTTTGTCAGGCTCAGTAGTGCAAATATAGCACCTGCAAAAAACACCGCCCCCAAGATCACTTGATAGGATAACCCCTGGGATGCAGCAACACTGGCAAAATAAGCATTTAAGCCCATACCAGGTGCAATTGCTATTGGATAATTGGCGAAAAACGCCATAATTAAAGTCCCGATGATAGACGATATGATTGTAGCCATAAACACCTGATCAAATGGAACCCCTGCTGCAGAAAGAATTGCCGGATTCACCACAATGATATAAGCCATTGTGAAAAACGTGGTTACACCGGCTACCAATTCTGTCCGAGCGTTCGTATTATTTTCTTTAAGATTAAAAAGATCCATTCATTACACCTCCTAGATTTGAGAAGCTTTACTATCATTCTTCCAACCTTTTTATTCAACTGCATGTGGATAGTAAACTTGCATTATATGGACAAATCCCCACCATTTTTCAAGGTTGAAGACATCAATAACAAAAAGCAATTTATTATAGCATGGCAAAAAAGATAATAAGTGACTTAAATCAGCATTTTTTAGCTGTTTAGTGAACATTTAAACAAATTTAGTTATTAATGTTCGGATTTTGTAAATCTGATTATTATTTTACACTAAAATCACATAGGATACTACGTATTTTGATATAAACATTACGTTCCGTGATTAAGACAAACGCATGGTGCCTGCCTAACGCAATGAGCGTTGACAAAACAAGGGTTTTGTCTTCAGAAGCGATTAACCTTTCCTTCTTTTGACGCTGGACATATAATGGAAATATTTCCAATCCATTAAGCTCTTAGTGTCGATTTCGGCTCCAGGTGGGCGGCCGGCAAGCCTCCTTTTCCCGTAGGATTCCCGCCTCTGCTACAATCATCGAACAGGAAAATAAGAACAACAAAGTATAACTGAGCCATCAAATAATAAAAGACTGTCCAGAGAGCCAGTGAAAACTGATTTTCCGTACAGTCCTTTTTAAAGTAAGATTTATTCGTTTGTTATTTTGATGGCCGAACGTAGCAGTACATCCACAGCAGTGGTTTTTCCATACGGCAATGGGTCTTTCTGTATTTACTGAATGATGTTTCCTGTTTGTTCTTTCTCTCCTTGAAATTTCATAATATTCAAACTTTAAATATAATTAAAATGTTTAAGATGCTTTTTCGAGCTCTATCTTAACCTGTTCCTTCATTAAATAATAGTAGATAAATCCTGGCAGTGTTAAAGCAACTACCCAAGCTAAATCAATGCCATATTCTCTTGCAATAAAGCCTTGAAAAAACGTTGTATCCATAAATGGAACTTCGCATATTACAGTGATAAGGTAGGTGGTAAGAGCCTTCCAGTTGTATTTTCCATATTGCCCGTTTGGATCAAACAATGCCTGAATATTATATTTCCCGCGACGTAGTAAGTAAAAGTCAACAAGGTTGATTGTTGTCCATGGAAACAGGAGATATGATAATAACAGGATTAAATTTAAAAAATTATCCAAAAAATTGCCATGTCCGAAAACACCAATAGTTGTCGTAATTATTGAACAAACGAGTATCAAAATAAACCTAGCCTGAATAGTAGATTTTATTTTTGTAAAAGCCTCTAAAACTGTAGTAATAGACATAAAAGCACCATAAAGATTTAGAACATTAGCCCCCATAGAACCTAAAATTATAGCAGCAAAAACAATTAACGCCCACTTAGCCCCAACTAAATTGGCTAGATGAAGACTCGCATTATCTAAAAACCCTGGCAATGTCATTGTCAGGATTGCTCCCAGCATCATCATCCAAATGGAACTTAATACCGAACCAGTATAGGTATAAAAAAACGTCTTCCATGGATCTGTACCCTTTGGTAAATATCTTGAATAATCAGCTATATATGGCGCATAGGTTAATTGCCATGTTGCGCAAACACCTATCATAAGTAAAAAAGGAGATAGTTGAAAACCGTTAACTGACCAGCTACCTGTTGGGAAGTCAATTTTAAATACTGCTATGCTAACAAAAACAAAGATTATACCCAAGATAACAGTTAATAGACGTTGCACCTTATGAATTAAGTCATGGCCATAAAATGCAACTAAAAAGGAGACAACGCTCAAAATTATAATCCCCATTTCCATAGAAATAGGAGCTTCACTACTTAGCGCTTGTGCAGCAAGAACTGCATTACTTGCACCGTATCCTACATACATAATCAAAACCAGTATTAAAGGTAAAATTGCTCCCATTACGCCAAATTGCGCTCGACTTTGGATCATTTGCGGAATACCTAATTCGGGACCTTGAACCGAGTGTGTAGCCATATAAATTCCGCCTATTAAATGCCCCGCAATAATAGCTACTGCACTCCAAAATAGATTCAATCCTGCATGCACACCCAGGCCGCCTGTTACAACCGTTAAAAGCAATAAATTGACAGCAAACCACATTGGAAAGAGGCCACGTGCACTTCCATGCCTTTCATCCTCTGGTATGAATTCTATAAAACGTCTTTCGGCTTTTATCCCCTTTTTAGTACTCATTTGTTTTCCTCCTTCATTTATGCCCATTTTTTAAACTGTGCATATTATTTAATAACTCTTAATCAATCAGAAAATAAAAATAAACCAACTTAGTATAAAGCGCTTGCAATCTTCCTTTTTACCAAAGTGAAAGCCTTCTATTTTTAGGTTTATTAATAAGGAGCTTCTTGTTGCTAAGTTATATAGCGTAGGTTCTAGGCAAGACCTTTATTAAATTTTCTCGGAGAAAGCTTTTTTATATACAATCTCTCCGTCCACCATTGTCATGCTTACCTCAGTATTTAAAACTTCCTTGGGCTCTATATTAAATAGATTTTTATTTAAAACAACAACGTCCGCTAGTTTTCCAACTTCTAAAGTTCCTGTTTCCCCCTCTTGAAAAGAGGCATACGAGCTGCCTAAAGTATAGGCGCGTAGAGTTTCAGCTAACGTTATTTTTTCTTCCGGAAACCATCCACCATTAGGTTCTCCATCATTATGCACCCTTGTAATTGCCCGATACACTCCGTACATAGGATTGAGGCTAACAACCGGGAAATCACTTCCAAAAGCTAAAGGTGCATTGTTATCCATCAAAGTTTTAATTGGAAAGTACGGTTCCCGTTCTGGTCCCAATCTAGCCGGATAAGTATTTTCTTCAAATTTTTCAAACAATGCAATGTGATCGGGCTGCATGGATGCAATTACTCCCAATTCAGCAAATCTTTCTAGGTCTTCTGAAGGAACTGTTTCAACATGTTCAATAGTATGTCTGGAATCTCTACTCCCATTTTCTTCCCTTGCCGCTTCGTAACAATCTAGCGCTAATCGGATCGCTCCATCTCCACAGGCATGAAGCCTTACTCTAAATCCTTCTTTATCGGCCTCTTTAACCCACTTTTTAAGAATCTCAGATGGTATCAAAGTATCACCATTTGTAGATGGATCATCATAATATGGATCTATAAAATACGCAGTATATGTAGCTGGAATACCATCTACAAATTGTTTTAATCCAGAAAACTTTATTTTACCGTCCTTAAACTTTTGACGTAATTTTTTAGGATATTCTAACTCCCCATTTAAAGCGGTGACTAAATTTATTCGAACCGATAATTTTCCGTCACTTTCAAATTCTTCGTAGGTATCCAAATAGCCAATATCATAATCAGGAAGATATAATATGTCATTAACAGTGGTTACACCATATTTAGCAGCTTTATCCAAGACATTCTTAATAACCCTGGATCTTTGTTCCAATGGTATATAGAAAGCGTTTTTAGCTAAACCGACCGCTGTTTCATCTAGTATTCCAGTCGGTTCTCCATTTTTATCTCTTACAATTTTTCCATAGGCTGGATCTGGCGTATCCCTGTCGATCCCTAAAACTTCAAGTCCCTTACTATTTAACCAAACAGCATGTATATCCGAATTTAATAAGCAAACAGGCTGGTTCGGAAAATATTGATCTAATGAGTGACGTGTAGGTAATTGTGGATTTTCCCAAAACACATGGTACCAACCAAAGCCCAAAATCCATTCATGATTATCAATTTGACCTACATTATCTTTTTCCTCAAACTCTTTTAAAATCTGAACTGCTTCTTCTTCAGAGCCTGCACTACCTAAATCTGCGAAATCCTCATATAAACTTCCAAGTGATAAGTGTACGTGAAAATCATTAAAGCCTGGCATAATAAGTTCATCACCGAAATCATGTTTTACCGTATTAGCCCCAATAACTGAAGCAAGTTCATTTTCTGACCCAACAGCAATAATTTTATTCTCTTTAATTGCTACCATTGCCTTTACGGGTTTATCTTCCAACCCAGTAAAAACGGCATTACTAGAAAGAACAATATCAGCCTGAATAGGTGAATTCATCATACCTCTACTCCTCGTTATCTAGATAGATTTTCTTCGTTATAAATAAACAATGTACCTTAATCGCTAGTATTTGAAAATTACTATTCCCGCTACCTTATGTTATGGGAACATAAGTTATCTCTGATGGTATAAAACTCGATCAATGTACTTTGTTCGAAAGCGTAGCCAAATTTTATCAATAGGTCTTCTCTTTTCCAGGCCGAAGCTGCTTGAAGACCTACGGGAAGATATTCCTTTGTTAATCCGCATGGAATTGATAGTGCAGGAGCACCAACAATATTGAATAAATACGTAAATCTACCCATACAACTAAATATGTCCTCTGGTACCCCATCAAAGTAAACTTCTTCTACTCCAATTTCTTTGGGGGTTGTTGGCAATGTGGGGGGTAAAAGAATATCAACTTTTTCAAATAATTCATTTACACTATAAGAGCGTGTTCAAAAAGCCCTCAATTTCCGATAAAATAAAAAATGCACCTATA
>JAABNQ010000034.1 GCA_009928435.1 Bacillus sp. HF117_J1_D | reverse complement strand
CTCGTCAGGAGTCGTCCAGTCTGTACGTCGATGAACAGGCGCTTTCGCTTTTGTTTCTTGAAATACCATTTCTATTTTTGCCTATTTATCGTTATACTGGAAGTAGCGAATAGAAATCAGGTGTGCTAATGATCGAGATTCTTTTAGAGGACTCTTTTGCGGAATGGTTTGTACCGCTGACGATCCTCATTATCTGGATTTTCAGTTTGGTGATTATAAGAGTAATCGAAATGACCAGGGATCTTACCTTGGTCATTTTTACTAGAGCCAACAAGAGTTCTTCATATGAATATAATAAATTGTGATATTATTTATAGAAAAGCCTAGGGAGATGAATAGATATGGATATATACGCAGATTTAAGCACTTTGATCGGGAAAGAGAAAACGTCTGTCAATGAAACCATCATCACGAATCATAGTAAGGACGAGTCTGACCACGGAGCTGTTGATCCTGATGTCGTGGTATTTCCTGAATCCAGTGAAGATGTACAAAAAGTTTTACGTTATGCCAATGAACATAAAATTCCAGTCGTTCCTTTTGGGGCTGGGTCCGGTTTGGAAGGCCAAGCAATCCCGATAAATAAGGGGATCTCCATTGACTTTGAAAGAATGAATAAAGTGATTGAAATGAGACCCGATGATCTTGTTGTCGTTGTACAGCCTGGTATTACACGCCTCCAGTTGAATGAAGAGTTAAAGAAATATGGATTGTTTTTTCCAGTTGATCCTGGAGCGGATGCTACAATTGGTGGGATGGCTTCAACCAATGCAAGTGGAACCATGACGGTCCGTTATGGGGGAATGCGTGATCAAGTTTTGAACTTAAAAGTTGTGTTGGCGGACGGCAGGATCATCGAAACAGGCAGTTTAGCGAAAAAGTCTTCATCGGGACTTCACCTGAATGGTTTGTTTGTGGGGTCAGAAGGAACGTTGGGTGTGTTTACAGAAATAGCTTTAAAATTGCACGGAATTCCGGAAGATACTGTTGCTGCTAGATGTTCATTTCCTTCTGTGAGCAGCTGTGTGGAGGCTGCTACGGCTATTTTGACTGCTGGAGTCCCAATGGCGCGGATAGAATTGGTCGACGCGCGAAGCATACGCCAGGCGAACGAGTACTCTGATACAGATTATCCAGTAGCCCCATCGCTATTCTTTGAATTTCATGGCAACAAAGGGGGAAACAAAGAGGATATCGAGTTTGTCCAGGCTATTGTAGAGGAAGCGGGCTGTCTGGAATTTTTATTTGAAACAGATTCGCTTAAACGAGCGGCTCTGTGGAAGGCACGTCATGAACTGAACTATGCTTATAGACATGGAAACCCGCAATTGGCCAGCATGGCAACGGACGTATGTGTCCCTATCTCAAAATTGGCTGAAAATGTTGAATTTGCAAGTGACAAGCTGGATGAATATGGATTCAAGGGAGGAGTTGTCGGACATGTAGGGGATGGCAACTTCCACACAATGATTTTGTATGACCCAAAAGTAGAAGGGGAGTTTGAAAAAGCGGTAGATTTGAATCATCAAATGGTCAGACTTGCTCTGAAATCAGGAGGTACATGCACCGGTGAGCATGGTGTAGGCTTGGGTAAAATCGATTTTCAACGAGAAGAGCATGGGGAAGCTCTGGATGTCATGAGGGCATTAAAGCATACATTGGACCCCAACCACATTTTAAACCCCGGAAAAATTTTTCCTCGAGAGTAAAGAAAAAAAGCGGTTCGATCAAATTTGATCGAACCGCTTTTCTAACGGGGATTAAATGACCCCTTGGACAATCATAGCGTCAGCAACTTTTGTAAACCCAGCAATATTCGCGCCAGCAACAAAGTTACCGCTCAAGTCATAGCTGTCAGCGGCTTCTACGCTGCTTCGATAAATATTCACCATAATTTTCTTGAGTTCCGCGTCGACTTTTTCAAGCGGCCATGCAATCCGGGAGCTATTTTGAGCCATTTCAAGTGCTGAAACAGCTACACCGCCAGCATTGGAAGCTTTTCCTGGTGCATAGAGAACATCGTTTTGAAGAAACACTTCAGCCGCGTTATGTGTTGTTGGCATGTTTGCACCTTCTCCGACTGCTTTTACACCGTTAGCTACAAGCGTTTTTGCCGCTTTTTCATCAAGCTCATTTTGTGTTGCACAAGGAAGTGCAATATCACATGGAATTGTCCAAATACCGTCGCTTCCCTCAATGTATTTTGCATGAGGATGTTCGTTGACATATTCGGAAATCCGGCTTCTTTCCACTTCTTTCAAGTGTTTCAGCGTATCAAGACAGATACCTTTTTCATCATAGATGTATCCATTGGAATCGCTGCAGGCAACAACTTTGGCGCCATATTCCTGTGCTTTTTCAATCGCATAAATGGATACATTTCCGGATCCAGATACGACGACTGTTTGATCTTCGAAGCTCATACCTTTGTCTTTTAACATTTCGTCTACAAAATAAACGAGTCCATATCCTGTTGCTTCGGTTCTGCCAAGGCTTCCGCCATAGCCGATGCCTTTTCCGGTAAGAACCCCTGCATCGTAATGGCCTGCTACTTTTCTGTATTGACCAAACAAATAGCCAATTTCCCTTGCGCCAACCCCGATATCACCAGCAGGGACATCAATGCCAGATCCGATATACTTGCTTAGCTCTGTCATGAAGCTCTGTGTAAACCTCATGACTTCCCCTTCGGATTTCCCCTTCGGATCAAAGTCTGCTCCACCTTTACCGCCGCCAATTGCTTGGCCTGTCAAGGCATTTTTAAACGTTTGTTCAAAACCCAAAAACTTGATAATACTTGCATTAACGGAAGGATGAAATCTAAGTCCGCCCTTGTAAGGTCCAAGAGTACCATTGAATTGTACGCGGAATCCGCGATTAACTCTTACTTTCCCTTTATCGTCAACCCAAGGTACCCGGAATGAAATCATGCGTTCCGGTTCTACAATTCTTTCTAATATTCCGTTTTCCATATACTTTGGATTTTTAACTAATACGGGAAGAAGAGAGTGGAAGATTTCTTGGACAGCTTGGAGGAATTCCGGTTCGTTAGCATTCCGTTCTTTAACTGTATCATACACACTTTCGATATACTTTTTGGCAGTTTGAAATTTATGAGTTTCCATTTCCATAATCATTGCCATTTGTTATCACTCCCATTCACCTGTATTTGATTTTTTAAAATTTCCACGTCCTAAAACTTGGTACAATTCATTCTATCCTTTACAATTAATCTATGGCAATATGGATTTGAGATAAATTTGATGCTTTTTTGAGATTAATCATGAGAAAAGCACAAAACGAATAGTGATGAGGAAATTTTTAGCCAGCACAATCATTTGTTTGATCCTCACCGATGGCCCCCTAGTGCCATAGAACACCACTTCAAAAGGCCCGGGATAGATTGTAGCTAGGTGGTTTAGGACATCCTGTTCGTTGGAGCTAGACACTCGTAAAAAGGAGAATCAGCTGATGGAATTAAGGCAAATCCAGTATTTTATCGAAGTGGCACACAGAGAACATATGACAGAAGCTGCAGAAGTTTTGCATGTTGCCCAGTCTGCTGTCAGTCGACAGATTGTCAACCTAGAAGCAGAGATGGGGGTCGACCTGTTTATACGAGAAGGACGGAATATCCGCCTGACTCATGTTGGAAAAATGTTTTTAGAAAAAATGGAAACCGCTATGGACTTGATTTATGAAGCAAAAAGAGAGATTGAGGAACAGCTGGATCCTGAACGCGGGACGGTTCGTATCGGATTCCCCAGCAGTCTTGCGGCATCGTTGCTGCCAACGGTCATCTCGGCTTTTCGAAAAGAGCACCCAACTGTTAATATCCAGCTTCATCAGGATTCATACCGCTATCTAGTGGAGCAGGTCGTACTGGGCAATATTGATTTGGCCTTGCTTGGTCCAGTTCCTAAAAATGATCAAAGGGTGAAGAGTGAGATTTTATTTGTGGAGAAGCTAGTCGCCCTGGTGTATGCAAAACATCCTCTTGCCAGCAGAAAGTCTTTACAGTTGGATGAATTGCGAAATGATCCGTTCATCTTATCTCCTAAGGGATATATATTGCAAAATATCGTTGAAAATGCCTGTCGGCAATATGGGTTTGATCCTCAGGTGTCTTTTGAGGGAAAAGACATCGATGCTATCAAGGGGCTTGTGGCTGCAGGTCTAGGGGTCACTTTGCTTCCGGAAATCACGCTTGTGGACAGCTTGCCGCGTACAACTGTCAAGATCCCGCTTGCCGAACAGAATGTGACGCGGACGGTAGGGATGATCATTCCGAAAAATCGGAAGCTCATGCCGACAGAACTTCTTTTTCATAAATTCTTAAAAGAGTTCTTCCTTACGCTGAGCGGTTTTCAATAAGATTTGGGCCAAAATTAAACCTCTCATCATATTGAAACATCATGCCAAATTTATCTATTTTCAGTGGATTTATACATACTGTGGTATGATATGAACGTAACGAAATTAACGCATGGGGGACAGCCGAATGAAATTGGTTTATGAAGGTAAAACAAAAACCGTATTTGAATTGGAAGATGGAAATTATCTATTAAAATTTAAAGATGATGTAACCGGAGAAGACGGAGTATTTGATCCAGGTGCCAATACAGTTGGTTTGACAATCGAAGGGGCAGGCAAAACAGGTCTTCGTCTTACTAAATATTTCTTTGAACTTTTAGAGCAAAAGGGAATTCCAACCCATTTCGTTAATGCAAGCATAGAAGACACAACTATGACAGTAAAGCCGGCGCAGATGTTTGGCAATGGTCTGGAAGTCATTTGCCGTTATCGCGCAGTAGGAAGCTTTTTGCGCAGGTATGGCATGTATGCGAAAGAAGGCCAGGAGCTAGATGGATTTGTGGAAGTGACTTTGAAGGATGATGTGCGTCAGGATCCGCCAATTAGCGAAGATGCATTGGCTATGCTCGGTATTTTGAGTCATGATGAATATCAAAGGCTGAAGGAACTGACACGGGAAATCGGTTCAATTATCAAAGCGGACCTTGAAAAAAGAGGCATTGACTTATATGATATTAAGCTCGAATTTGGAAGAGCAGGAGATAATAAAGAAATTACCTTGATTGACGAGATTTCCGGCGGCAATATGAGAGCTTACAAAAACGGGGATTACATTGAACCATTAAAGCTTGGAGAATTAATTCTCAGCGAATAAAAAGTGTTTTAACTTCATTCAGTAAAAAATATTGGACCCTTGTTCAGCTTCGCAATCGCTAAACAGGGTTTTTCTCTTTTCTGATGTTTTCAAAAAGAGTTATCCTCGCTGTTATGAACCGCAAGGTTAGGACTTGATGGCAGTCTAGCTGATTCAACAAGGAGTATTGTGCATTCATCTGCCGCCCGATTCGGTCTCGACAGTATCCATCTATATACATGGACAAAAATGGCAATTCAAAAGTACAATATCAATAAATGGATGGAATTTAAGCAAAATCAAAGCCGGAACGGAAAGGAACATGACATAATCCATGAAACATTCTGTGCAGATGACAAGAAGAAAAAGAATCATCATTATTATATGCTTAATATTCGCTGTCACCTTGTTTGTTCCTACGCCTTTTTATTTATTTCAGCCGGGTTCAGTAGAGGAACTGGGCTCAAAGGTAACGGTTGAAAAAGGGGAAAAGGCAGAGCGGGGCCACTTATATTTGACTACTGTCCTGTCAGTGAAGGCAAGTAATATTTACTATTTAGCATATGGCCTTCTTGCACCGCATACAGATATTCAGCGGTCACACGCAGTGAAAGGGGACATGTCTGAAAAGGAATATAACCGTTGGCTTGCTTATTTGATGAAATCCTCCCAAGAAAATGCCATTATCGCTGGATTGACAGCGGCGGGTGAAGAAGTACAACTGATTCCCAAAGGGATGATTGTAAGGAATTTCAGCCAAAATTCAAAGGCGAAAGGAATCATTGAGACGGGAGATATTATCACGAAAGTTGACGGAAAAACAATCCATGCAACCGAAGATTTGCTTGTTTATTTTAAAGGAAAGAAAGCAGGCGAAAGCGTTACTGTTACTTTTGATCGTGATGGAGAAATGAAAGAAGAGCAGGTGGAGCTGATCCTGCTTCCAGGAAGGAAGTCTCAGCCTGGGATTGGGGTTGGCTTTGAGGAATATGTTGAAGTCAAGACAGGCCGGAAGGTTAATATTCAGGCAGGAGATATAGGCGGACCTTCCGCAGGTCTAATGTTCTCCCTTGAAATATACAATCAAGCGACAGGTGAGGATATGACCAAAGGCTACGAAGTAGCTGGGACAGGTACAATTGACAAGGATGGGAATGTTGGGCAAATCGGTGGTATAGCTGAGAAGATTGCAGCGGTTGATAAAGCAGGAATGGACATATTCTTTTGCCCTATGGATATTCTTCCAGAGGACACAAATGAAAAAGAAGTAAAAGCGGAAGTTGAAAAATATGGATATGACGTTAAAATAGTACCGGTTAAAACATTGGATGAAGCAGTGAATTATTTAGATCAGCTTCATCCAAAGTCATAGGAGGCATTCAACATGATAAAGAAAGCAAGCAATCTGTTTTTGGCAGGCATCCTAAGTATCGGCTTCATTTTTTTCGGACAGGGGCAGGCATTTGCAGAAAATGATGATGTGATTAATGAAAAGCTCGGCGTACCGATCGTTGTTTATGGTGAAACTCTTACAGCTGAACAGAAAGAAGAAGTGAGAAGGCTTCTGAAAGTGGATAATCCGCAAAATGTTGATGAAATTACAGTCACGGCCAAGGATTTGGCTCGCTTGATTAATGGGAATCCAAATTCCAGAATGTTCTCGTCAGCAAAAATCACATTAAAAGATAGGGGAAACGGTTTGGTTGTAAAGATTGTAACCCCTGACAATATTACCGAGGTTACAACTGAAATGTATGCGAACGCTCTATTAACAGCTGGAGTGGAAAATGCGAATGTTGATGTGGCGTCACCTGTTAAAGTGACAGGACACTCTGCTTTGGTTGGAATTTATAAGGCTTATGAAAGCAAGGGGGAAATCCTTGATCAGGACCGCATGGAGGTTGCTAATGAAGAGTTGGAATTGGCAACGGAGTTGGCGGACAAAGAGGGGATGAACGATGAGCAAGTAACGGAGCTGCTGACTGAAATTAAAAAAATGATTGCAGAGCAAAACCCTGCAACGAGAGAAGACGTAGAGCAAATCGTTCAGGAGCAATTGGATAAAATGAATATTGAGCTTAGTGAAAAGGATCGTCAGCTGTTGATTGATCTTTTTGACAAAATGCGTGATTTGGATATTGATTTTGGACAAGTGAAGCAGCAGCTTGAAGATATTTCTAAAGATATAAAAGGGAAGCTGGAAAAGGTTGTTGGCGATGAAGGATTTTGGGACGGTGTAGCGAACTTCTTCCAAAAACTATTTGATTCCATTCGCAATTTGTTTAAATAATGCTTATTTTTACAGAAGGAGGAGTGGATGGGAATGAAAGCGGAGATTATATTTTCCAACAGTAAAGCAGTTCAACATGCGGCGAATATCACGGAATATATGGAAAACGGCAGTTCCGGCTTCAATCCTGTATGGATTGATGGGAAGTTCTATATGATAATCAAGCCGCTCAATAAAAAGCAACAGATGTATGAGGGCATTCGCCATTTGGCTGGGGCGATTGCAAGAAATTTGAGCTCTCGGAAAGTGGATGAGGCTTATTTAAATGTGAACGAACTGTCAGACGGTGTATCTGATCTAGTAAAAGGGGAGGCTGTACGGGCCTTTGTAGAAGGATGGCATCTCGGTTCCTATCAATTTTTAACATATAAATCAAGCCAAACACCATTTCAAACCAAATTGGAATTGAGAGATTACGAGAGTGTTGAGCCCTTTATTCGTGAAGGGGAAATCAGGGCCGAAGCTGTGTCTTTTTCAAGAGATCTGATGAACGAAGTACCGAATGTCCTGAATCCTGAAACATTTCCAGAGGTGCTTCAGGAAGCATTTGCGAACGAGAAAGTGGAAGTGAACATTTTCCGGAAGCAGCAATTGGAAGAAATGGAGATGCATGGGGTACTGGCTGTAAACCGGGGGAGCAAATACGACCCGGCGTTTGTTGAATTGGTTTATCGGGGAGACGAAAGTAAACCGCTTATTGCGCTTGTTGGTAAGGGAGTCACTTTTGATACGGGCGGAATTAGTTTGAAGCGTGGCCGGGATATAAGTGATATGAGGATGGACATGGGAGGAGCAGCAGCCGTTGCCGGGGCAATGAAATTATTGTCTTTGTCAGGGGCAAAAGTGAATGTAACAGCCCTGATCCCGATGGTGGAGAATATGCCAGGTAAAGAATCCCTCCTTCCATCTGAAGTCATTCGCTATAAAAACGGATTAACTGTTCAGGTGGGAAATACTGATGCAGAAGGACGCCTCATTTTGGCAGATGGTATCATTCGAGCGGAGGATTTAGGGGCTAAATATATCGTTGATATTGCAACATTAACAGGGGCGGTGGCCAATGCACTTGGGTCGAAGATTGCAGGTGTGTTTGGGGATGAAGAGCTCTCTGTCCGATTGAAGGAGATTGGCGAAAGTAATGGGGACCGAGTCTGGCCGCTTCCATTAATGAACGACTATGACCGGTATCTTGACAGTGATTATGCGGATTTGTGCAACATCAGCTCGAAAGGTGAGGCTGGAGCCATTACAGCTGCACTGTTCCTGCGCCGTTTTGTATCTGAGTCAGTAAACTGGCTGCACGTTGATATGGCTGGTGTGATGGAAAGCAGTAGTGCAACTGGGTATTATCCAAAAACCGCGACAGGGTTCGGCGCCCGGCTCTTAGCAGACTTTGCAGTGGAAATATCAAAGTGAGAAAAACTCCTGGAGCTTATCCAGGAGTTTTTTTCATACATAGAAAATAAGAATGATGATAAAGTAAATGACCATTGCAATCAAGCCGACAGGAACACCAAATCTAGCCCATTCCCGGCTTGTGATGTTTAATTTGCCCGCTGCAATAATGTTCGGGATATTTCCTGGAATAAGCATCCCCCCACTGATAAGCAGCCCAAGTAAAATAGAAATAAGAGTAGTATCACTCATTTGTGGGCTTATTTCAGCCGCAGCTAATGTAGCATTATCCAGGATAGCGGAAATCATGTTAATCCAATATAAGATTTGCGGACTGAGTCCAAGCAAATATCTTTCAATGAACGGTTCAAAACCAGCCCCGAGCAATGTAAGCCCCATGACGAACAAATACACTTTAAAAGCACGAATCAAAATCTCAGGATAGCTTTCCGCTTCAAGGCTAGCGGAGAGTCCATCTTCTCTTCTAGTAGGATTGACAATGATCGCTGCTAGAATACCAAACAATGTGACTGCTGGTATGACGTCCGGGCCAATTAATTCAAGCAAGTAAAAGAAGTCTTCATCCAGCTTACTAACAGCAATCGTTGATAAAGGTTCACCAATCGGAGTTAAGGCAGCACCTAGTCCGATAGAGAAGCAAGCAAGAATGACAAAGCGGATTTCCGATTTCCTTTCCAAACGCAATACGCTTACAATCACAACAAGGACGATTGCCGCAATAATAGCTGTAATAACACTGGAGATCAAACCGAGAACGATTACAACCAGCGCTATAAACAAACGTGATGGAATTGCACGGCTCATTCCCAGAATGCCTTTTTCAATAGAGGACTGGAACCATTTAAATAACAAACCGGCAATGAGAACAGCTAATGTAATATGTATCGGGTCCACCAACGCTTTTGCAAAAAGCTCCCCGTCCAACACATGGCTGATCCAAGCAGCTAGGATACCCATAATAAATAAAAAGGCTTCCAAATTCTTTTCTACAGCACCGACAGTAAAAGGCAAGAATAAAACTAGAATTAATATAATAGTTAAACCAAGAATCATAACCCCATATCCTTTTCTATATAATTTCAATACTACTTATTATATATGAAAGGAGATAAAGAAGAAAGTAGGATAATTTTAACGAAGGGGGGTGGGAAGGATGAGTTTGAAGGTGATCATGTTTTGAGGAATATAAAAGCGGAGGGTAGGTGCCTCCGCTTTTCCTATTGTAGTCCACCCACCATTTTTTCATAGTCAACGGGTTTAGGCGCCACTTTGGCTCTTTCAAGGGCCGGTGTATCAGGACGCGCTACATGATAGACTGCTGCACCAACAATTTCAGCAGTCTCTTGAAGCTTTTCCTTGCTGATCTTATCAAGCGAATCATCAGGCGTATGGTACCAAGGCTCTACAGGGTTATGGATGAACAATGCTGCTGGAATGCCTGCTTCATAGAAAGGAACATGGTCACTCCGACCTTCTTGTCCGTATGTTAAAGGAGTACCAGTTCTTACTCCGGCAGAGGCTGACAGGTCGGTAACTATGTTTTTCTCTCCGTCCACAGTAAACATGACCAACTCTCCTGCATCCCGGCTTCCGACCATATCCATTTGCCACATTCCAACAATCCGGTCTCGCTCATTCTGTGAAAGGGAATCCACATACTCATAAGAGCCAATTAATCCAAGCTCTTCAGCACCAAAGGTGACAAAGCGAATTTCCGTGTCAGTCGGCATATTGGCTATCACACGTGCCAATTCAAGGGAGGCTGCAACCCCAGAAGCATCGTCGTTCGCACCTGGTGCTCCAGGGACAGAGTCGTGATGTGCACCTACAACAACGATTTTGTCTGTTGCTTTATTTTTCTGTGTCGGCTTTTTGATGGCGATTACATTATGAGATGTTTCCTCAACGATCCGCCCATCAGTAACACTGACTGTAACAGAAACGGTTTGACCTTCCGTTAATGCAGATCTCAGTTTTTCACCGTCCGTCTGAGAAAGTGCAACAGCTGGTACGTAGTTATCATTTGCTTCTCCCAGTGTTCCATTTATTACACCTGATTCATTATTAAAAATGATCACGGCGGAAGCTCCTGCTTTGGCAGCATTCAATACCTTTTCTGCAAAAGAAATTTCTCCCCTTTGAACTAAGGCGACTTTACCACTCATATCCGTGCCTTCCACATCTGAAGCCTGTCCAAACCCCGCATATACCAAATCCGCAGTCACAACTCCGTTCGGTGTATACGTGAAACTGTTGGATGTCAGGGTCTGTTCATTTGCTGTAACAAATACATTGGGAGCATAGTAGTTTTCAAACGTAAACGGTTGAATTTCTGTTTCATAGCCATAAGAAGAGAATCTATCTTCAATGTATTGGACAGCTTTCCACTCAGCCTCCGAGCCAGCTACACGTGGTTTTGCAGCCAGTTTTGCAATATGATTATACATGTTATCAGCACGGATTTTTTTGATAATTTTATTATCAAAAGCTTTTTGTGCCTGGGCTGGAGGAGCAGAAGGTTCATTGGCTAAAGTGGCAGGGACTCCGATTGCTAAAGCGGCGGCCATTAAAAGAGCTGTAAATGTTATTTTTCTAGGTACCATTTTGATTCAAGCCTCCTAAAAAGTTAGTATATTACTATACTAATTATATTAACTTTTTAGATTATTCAGGAAGTGGATATAGTCCTATTATAAAATCAGGTCTTTTGAAGTGAAAAACAAGGGGAGAATGGTAATTATAGTCATTTACTTAGGCTTCACACATCGTTTTAATGTGCTCCCAAGTCAATATGTGAGATGGGAATCTGCCTGCGGTTCCATTCTCTTGGGAGTCCTTCTATTGTATCAAACCCTATGACAATCAATAGGTCAGCCCCATCAATTCCTGATAAGACTAGATCATTTTCATTGAATTCAAACGTAAAATAATTATTGGGAGCGTCTTTCGGCAACATGTCTTTTGCCATAAAATCCGCTCCTTGTTCATGTCTAACCGGAATAAATTGGCTTTGTTGGGATCGGGATATGGACTTAACCAGATCAAGGGTCTCCTTTCCAGCAATCGTTTTTCAAACACTGTACCAATACGTCTGTTGCTTTCATCAATATCCTCCGCAGGAAAAAGTTAGTGTTAGCTTTGGCCATTGATGTTAAAAATATGAATCCTACATCCTCAATGTTTAAATAAATGAAATAACATACGTTCTTTATCATCGAAAAACTGTTTCATAATGCGAAAGTGTTCCGTGTCTTCAAGTGTCGTTTTTCTAATCCCATCTCTTGTAAACTCATACAATAAAGCATTAGGATACGCCATGATAATGGGAGAATGCGTGGCAATAATGAACTGGGAAGCTTGATCAACAAGTTCATTGATTCGAGACAGCATTGATAATTGTCTTAGAGGCGATAGTGCAGCCTCAGGTTCATCCATAATATAAAGTCCATTCCCTTTAAAGCGATTTGTGAAAGTAGCAAAGAATGACTCTCCATGTGATTGCTCATGAAGAGAAACTCCCCCAAACTGATCAATGACACGCGGGCCGCCAGGTTCATGATCAAGTTCTTCAATATTTGTTGCTACATTGTAGAACGATTCTGCCCGAAGAAAGAACCCATCTTTCGGTTTTAGCACTCCTTTTATCAACCGAAGATACTGCTCTAATTCTGAGTGTGAATCGTGGGTTGAAAAGTTGAAGTTGAAGGAGCCGCCCTCAGGATTGAACCCAGCAGAGATGGCGATGGCTTCAATTAAAGTTGACTTCCCCATTCCATTTTCACCAACAATATAAGTTACTTGAGGATGCAAGGGGAGTTCTGTGAGTGATTCAATTGCTGGGAGGCAAAAGGGATATTCATTTTTTGTTGGTATGCCATCATTCAATAATTTGACCCTCTTTATATATTGATTGGATTGATTCAATTTCACTATTATCCGCTCCAAAATAATTGTTTCTATCATTTTACCTTATTAGAAGTAAAAATTTGATAAAGAAACACCTTAATATTATTTCCTCGGGAATAATCGACAATGCTATGTGCATTTCCTCGGGAATAATCGACATTTACAATATCTCAATAGAGGTGAGGAAATTGGAAATGCAAAAGGTCAAGAGACTAAGACCAAATGATATCGTCGGATTGACAGCACCCGCAGGTCCTATCGAACATGAAAAGTTGAAAAAGGCAATCTCAGCACTGGAAGAACTGGGTTTTATTGTAGTGGTAGGGGAGACGTGCAGTATGAACTATAGGGGGTATTTGGCAGGAGCGCCTCAAAAGCGAGCTTCAGAACTAAACAACATGTTTGCCAATCAGCAGATAAAGGCTATTTTTTGTTTGCGGGGCGGTTATGGGTCAACACAGATCCTGCCTCTTCTTAACCGGGAATTAATTAAAAGAAATCCGAAACTGTTGGTCGGCTATAGTGATATCACGGCTTTGCACCTTTTCCTTCAGCAATGCTGCGGAATCCCATCAGTTCACGGGCCGATGCCCGCTTCGGATTTAATTGACGCAGATTCATTTACCAAAGAAGACCTAAATCGGTTATTGCAAGGTGATAATCCATTAGGGAGAGTGTGTAATCCTTCCGGAGAAGCGATGGAAGAAGTGATCCCTGGAAGGGCAGGCGGGATCCTCATAGGAGGGAACTTGAGCATCCTCTCCGCATTAATGGGAACTCCTTATGAAATCGTTACAAAAGGAAAGATTTTATTTCTCGAAGAAATAAATGAGGAGCCCTATAAGCTGGATAGGATGATAACACAGCTTGCTTTAGGAGGGAAAATTTCCGAAGCGGAAGGAATTGTCTTAGGGACTTGGACTGGATGCCAATTTGATTCACATTTTCTCATTAAAGACTTATTCAAAGAAATCCTTGAACCGTTCGGAAAACCGGTATTATTCAATGTAAGAGCAGGACATTGCAATCCAATGGTTTCCCTGCCATTAGGTGCTTTTGTTGAAATTGATACTGACAGGGAGGGGTTTGTCATTAAAGAGGGAATTACACAGTAGGCAGAGTTCTTGCCATACGATATTTTCCAGTATAAGATATGGATAATTTCTTAATTTTCACTAATATTTTGATGGGTTAGGAGCAGGCAGGACCAATGACAACAAACTTGGTGATATTGCAGACAAGTGATGTTCATGGAAATATTTTTCCTGTTCATTACGGAACTAATGCTTATACTGACGTTGGGTTAGGGAAGATTTCGACTCTTGTGAAAGAGGAACGGAGACAGCATAATAATGTGCTATTAATTGATAATGGTGACCTCATTCAGGGAACGCCGCTGACTTATAATTATGTTCGGTCAGCTGAGTATAAACACCTTCCAAACCCTATGGTGGCGGTATTAAACGAAATGAAATATGACGCAGGGGTGTTGGGAAACCATGAATTTAATTATGGGTTGGAAAATTTAAAGGCTGCCGTAAAACAAGCAAGATACCCTTGGCTGTCAGCTAATATCATAAACGAGTCTGATCGGAAACCGTATTTTGGAAATCCCTATATGATAAAAAGATTTGCTGATGACCTGAAGGTGGCGGTATTAGGATTAACGACTCCCTACATACCGTACTGGGAAAAACCAGAAAATATTGTGGGATTGCAATTTGCTGATCCTGTGAAAACGGCAAAAATGTGGGTACCTTTTTTAAAAGAAGAAGAACAGGCTGATATTGTCGTTGTGTCATATCATGGTGGTTTTGAAAGGGATCTAGACACAGGTGAGCCCATTGAAAAAATAACTCGGGAAAATCAAGGCTATCGATTATGTATGGAGGTACCGGGCATCGATGTCCTTTTAACCGGCCATCAACACCGACAGATTTATGGGAAAGAGTTGAATGAAGTGATTGTCCTACAGTCGGGCAGTTCAGGATCCTTTCTTGGGAAAGCTGTTTTGAACCTTGAAAAGGCTGGAGGAAAATGGAAGGTAATCAGCAGAAGTTCTGAGCTGTTATCTGTTAAAGGTGTGCCGGAGGATCTGACTCTGCTAGATAAGGTAGAAATATACGAAAGGCATACACAGGCATGGCTGGATCAGCCAATTGGCAAAATAGAAGGGAATATGCTGGTGGAGGATGCCATGCAAATCAGGTTGAAAGATAATGCTCTGATTGAATTTATTAACAAGGTACAAATGGACGCTGCAGGAGTGGATATTTCAACCACAGCTTTGTTTGACAACGAATCTCCAGGGTTCCCAACCAATGTGACGATGCGCGATGTCGTTTCTAACTATATATATCCAAATACATTGAAAGTTGTCCGTATCTCGGGTGAAGATATGAAAGAAGCTTTAGAGAGATCTGCTTCTTATTTCATGCTATATAACGGAAAAGCAATAGAAGTGAACCCGGCATTCACCACGCCAAAGCCCCAGCATTATAATTATGATATGTGGGAAGGAATCGAGTATATTATCGATATTTCCAAGCCTGAGGGAGAAAGAGTGGTCAAACTTATGCATCAAGGAGCACCTGTTCAGTCTGATCAATCATATGACGTTGTGATGAGCAATTACCGGGCAGGAGGAGGTGGGCAATATTTCATGTACCAAGGAAAACCTGTGATAAAAGAAATACAAATGGACATGTCTGAGTTGATTGCCAATTATTTCCTCAGGGAAAAGACAGTAAAGGCGACCGTGAATGGCAATTGGAAAGTTATTTATGATTCGGATTGAAAGAAGAAGCATTGATCAATCCTCCAGTGAGGAGTACGGCAGCAGTTAAATAAAACCAGATCATCAGTACAATGATGCTGCCAAGTTGCCCATAGAGCTGGGAATAGTTGATATAAGACAGATAATAAGAGAATCCAATTGAAGTGGCTTGCCAGCCGATTGTTGCAAAGACAGCTCCTGGGAGAACGGAGGAAAATGGGATTTTTCCACTAGGCACCAGCCGATACACAAGAAGGAAGAAGAAAAATAAATAAATGGTGCCAATTCCCCATTTGATCAAAAACCAAGATTCATAAAAGACAGAAGGCATGTCTAAGTGAGTTGATAAAAAAACCTTTTGTACCTCTTCTCCAATTGGAACGAGAAGCGAGATACTCAAAGTACTCGTCAGGATGGCTGTTAAAAACAGATCTTTGCCCAACGCCAGGAAAAAGCCTTCTTTTCTAATAATGCCATAGGCATCATTCATTGCTCGGACAAGTGATTGAACAGCCATGGATGAAATCCAGAAAGAAGCAATCAAACTGAAAGAGGCGAGCTTTGACCTTTGTCGATCAAAGATAAGGATGACATTGTTCTCAATGAGTGCGAAGCTTCCTTTTGGCGCAAATTGCTCGAGGGTGGATAGTATATCTGTGGAATGAATCGGAAAAAAGCTTAGCAAAGAAAGAACAAAGATGAGGAAAGGGAAGATGGATAACATAAAAAAGTAAGCCATTTGAGCAGATTGGTCGTGGAACCGTTCTGTAAAGAAACGCTTAAAAATTTCTAAAATGAACCTCATGTCCATCCTCCCTTAAAGCGACTGCATTTTACTTTATATTATTCCCGTATAACTAAAATTAATTTCAACCGTAGTGACAATGGTTAGTGCCACTTTCATTAACTTTGTCCAGGGCAGATTCTATTCAAAAATATAGAAGCCTAAGTGAACACACTCCATTATCTATTTCTAAGCCTTTGCTAAATCCTTAACGGTCGGCCTATTGAGCTTAAGGGTATGTTTATAGACAACAATCGCTTTCCAGTTATTATCTTTTCTTTCATATCATCCATTTTTCATGTAAAATTGGTGCGTTACTGTCGTAATAAGTATTTTACTTTCACGGATTTTAAAATAGATAGGATAGATTAGAATGGAATTCCAAGTGTCGTCCAAAAACTGGACAACGGCCCAAAAATTTTTTCTTATTGCTGGAATAGTATTTATTGCTTTTAATTTGCGTCCCGCCATCACTTCGGTCGGTCCGCTCATCAGTCTGATCCGAAATGATTTGGAGCTTTCCAATGGAATGGTTGGTTTTCTAACGACTCTTCCGTTAATTGCTTTTGCGGTTTTATCCCCTTTTGCTCCAAAAATTGGACAGAGAATTGGAAACGAAATGGCCATTCTTTTAGGAGTCGCTTTGATTGGCATTGGCATTGTCATCCGCTCCTTAGGAAGTGTTCCCCTTTTGTTTATTGGAACGGTTCTGGCCGGAGTGGGGATAGCTGTAGGAAATGTACTACTCCCGGGGATTGTTAAGATGAAATTCCCTAATAGAGCAACCCTAATGACAGCAGTATACTCGACGTCGCTCGGTGTATCAGCTGCTATTGCATCAGGAATTAGCGTTCCCCTAGTTGAAAACTTCGGATGGGGTTGGGAAGACTCCCTTATGACGTGGGCTTATCTGGCTTTAGCCGCATTTCTTATTTGGGCCCCACAGCTCAGAAAATCCAAAGTGTCTGAAGGTAGAGTAAAGATAATTAAATACGGAAATTCTCTTCTGAAATCTCCGCTAGCATGGCAAGTTGCGTTTTTTATGGGGTTGCAGTCTTTTATTTTTTACTGTTTGATCTCATGGCTGCCAGAAATTTTATATAGTCACGGGTTTACTCGATCTTTATCCGGTTGGCTGCTTTCCGTTGTACAGTTTGCTGGTCTGCCGGCTTCCTTCATCATTCCTGTTATTGCAGGGAAAATGAACAATCAAAGGGGACTTGTGTTGGGATTGGGGGCTGTCTACCTCATTTCTTTTACAGGATTACTATTTGGGAGTGGACCCCTTATCTATTTATCGGTAGTTATGGTCGGGATGGCTCAAGGTGCCGGTTTCAGCTTGGCTTTGACGTTTCTCGTATTGAGGGCCAGAGATGTGATGGATGCTTCCCGCTTGTCGGGAATGGCCCAATCTCTAGGGTATTTTCTGGCTGCTGTAGGCCCTACATTAATCGGTTACGAATTTGATCATACCCATTCATGGTTCCTGCCGATTTTGACCCTTATGCTTGTTGCTGTTTTTATGACTGTTTCAGGCTTTGGGGCAGGAAGAAACAAATATGTGCTCGAGGAGAAGAGGCAAAAAGCCACCAGCTAAGCGCGGAACTTCACCATGCATTTATGCGATTGAGGTGTGCAGCTGGGAGCTTGGATAGTATTTGAAGGTGAATACGAGGAGGTTCTAAAATGAAAAGAACGGAAATCGAATATAAAATCGCGGATTTAAAAGCGGATTATGTCAGGCTTCAGCACGATTTGGAAAAGCTTGAATATGTAAAAGGAATATTACATCCCCTTGAAAAGCAGCTAATGGAAATTGAAGACGAGCTGAAAATCTTAAATAAAAAGCTTGATGAGATAAGTGATTAAAGATATCCGCCCAGTTTTCCCAAAAAAATAAGTACCATCCATTCACCCAAAGCATAGGCTGAATACGAGAATAAAGTAATAGTATTGAGGGTGACAATGTGAGCGGAAATGTCTTGCGTTATTTTGCCGGTGGTAATACAGCAAAGGGTTTCAGTCATTTGTATGATTCAAATTTGCGCGGACTGAACCGTGTCTTTATTCTGTCAGGGAAGTCTAGTTTGGAGAAAAAAATTTTAATTCACAAGCTGATGAATGAATGGATCGGAAAAAATGTACATCTCGAGGCTCTTCATTCCCCAAATGATCCTGATTCGTTGGAGGGAATGATTATACGGGAGCTTGGTTTCGGAATGGTGGACGGTGATTTCCCGCGTGAGATCGGTAAGGAATTTGTTGGTGACAGGTGGGAGACGATAGATTTAGACGTAATGGCCCCCTCTTCTCTGGAAATGACAGCAAAAAAGAATATCGCACAACTAGAGACAGAAAGAGATCGTGCTCTAGACAATGCTTATCAAGCATACGCGGCGGGGTTGAAGATCCATGATAAATGGGAAAAGCTTTATATTGACCGAATGGACTTTTTAAAGGCGGATGAAGTGACAAATCGCCTTATTACAAACTTGTTTTTACAAGACTCCCCTCGGCAAGATCGAACAACCAGACGCCGGTTTCTCGGTGCGGCAACCCCAAAAGGTCCAATCGATTTTGTAGATAATATTACATTTGGTTTGGAAGCGAGATATTTTTTAAAGGGGCGAGCAGGAACTGGAAAATCCACTGTTTTGAAAAAGCTTGTTATGGAAGCTGAGAAAAGAGGCTACAATTTGGAAATCTATCACTGTGGATTTGATCCTGCCAGCCTGGATATGGTTGTTGTCAGAGAGCTTGGGTGGGCAGTGTTTGACAGCACCCAGCCGCATGAGTATTTTCCTTCTCGCAGTGGAGATGAAGTGATTGATATGTATGAATTGGCGGTTGCCCCTGGAACGGATGAATTGTTTGCGAATGACATTGCAGAAATTGAAGGGCAATATCGGGAACAAATGGATGCTGGAAAGAACTATCTCGCTGAAGCCAAACGCATGAATGATCGATTAGAATTAATTTATCGGGACAATTTAGATGACTCACTCATTGATGAGATCTTTTACGATATTAAAAAGGAAATCAAGCTGCTTATAAAAGACTAGGGCCTCTTCGAAAGCCGAAGAGGTTTTTTCGATTTCAGATGAGGCGGTGGATATTTTAGGTTGCCTGACTCGCCATCAGTCTTTGCTTCATCCTCATGGAAGACCTTATTTTTCGATGACATAAATGCTGTCCTCTCTAAATAAACATAATATACATTATACTTGCCTTCATTCAGTGGGGGTTCAAACCCTGGCTGAATCAAGGTAAAGCCACTGGCGGATGCCGCAGATTTTGAGTGGGAATTTTATTGTGGAGCTTGATAAAATCTGGGCGCATATTACAGGGAATCTGAGTCATTTTGGTGTGTGTCTTTTTGGAAGTACAAATAACTTAGAAATTCCATGACGGAGGAGTCGAAATGACGAAAGTGCTGCAGCATTTTTTAACGGAGAATTTGACTGAGCTTCAAAACCAGGGTCTATACAATGAAATAGACACGGTTGAAACGGCGAATGGGCCTATCATCAGAATTAGTGGGAAAGAGCAAATCAATCTTTCATCCAATAATTATCTCGGTCTCGCAACGGATGAGAGATTGAAAGATGCCGCAATTGAGGCGATCGAGAAATGGGGAGTGGGCGCGGGGGCAGTTCGCCCCATTAATGGGACACTGGAAGTCCACGAGAAGCTGGAAGAAACCCTTGCTGCTTTTAAAGGGACGGAGGCTGCCATCTCCTATCAATCAGGGTTCAATTGTAATATGGCAGCGATTCCAGCAGTCATGGATCAAAATGATGCCATATTATCCGATGAGTTAAATCATGCTTCTATTATTGATGGTTGCCGTCTTTCACGGGCAAAGATCATCCGTTTCAAACATTCAGATATGGATGACTTGGTCAAGCAGGCAAAGGCTGCAAAAGAGTCGGGAAGCTACAATAAAATTATGGTGATAACTGACGGAGTCTTTTCGATGGACGGGGATATTGCCAAATTGCCGGACATCGCTGAAATCGCTGGAAAATATCATTTAATCACATATGTTGATGACGCGCATGGCTCGGGAGTTCTTGGACACGGAGCGGGCACGGTAAAGCATTTTGGTCTTCAGGAAAAAATAGATTTTCAAATGGGTACTCTTTCAAAAGCAATCGGCGTGCTAGGCGGTTATGTTGCAGGCAAAAAAACGCTAATGGATTGGCTCAAAGTCAGATCCCGGCCATTTTTATTCTCCACTGCCGTTACCCCTGCGGACGCAGCAGCCGCAACAAAAGCGATTGAGCTGATGATGGAAAGTACGGAGCTTTGCGAACGCTTATGGAAAAACGCAGATTACTTAAAAAGCAGCTTGAAGAAGCTGGGGTTTGATATTGGTCATAGTGAAACGCCTATAACGCCTTGCATCATCGGTGATGAAAAAACAACCCAGATGTTTAGTAAGCTCCTTTTTGCGGAGGGAGTTTACGCAAAGGCGATTGTGTTTCCTACTGTTCCAAAGGGGACTGGGCGTGTGCGAAATATGCCGACAGCAGCTCATACGAAGGAGATGCTGGACAGGGCGGTTTGGGCTTATGAGAAAGTAGGAAAGGAAATGAGGGTTATTTAACCTCATTCAGCAGAAGCACCTACTTCTGTAAGTGGTGAGATGAAAGCATATTGGTATTTCAGTACAGTGGAGGTTCACAAACAGCAGATCGTTGATGCCAGGAGGCAATACAATGAAAAAGATCTTGGTGACTGGTTCCTTGGGACAGATTGGTTCAGAGCTCGTTATGAAACTGCGTCACGAGTATGGGGATAACCATGTGATTGCAACGGATATCCGCCGCCTGGACAACGAAGTGGTTGAGTCAGGCCCTTTTAAAGTGTTAGATGTTCTAGCTGGCAATGAAGTATGGAAAACAGCTAAGACATATGAGGTGGATACGATCATTCACCTGGCTGCATTACTTTCTGCCTCGGCGGAGACGAAGCCACTTTGGGCATGGAAGCTTAACATGGGTGGCCTTATCAATGTGCTGGAAGCAGCGCGCGAGCTTGATGTGAAAGTTTTTGTTCCCAGTTCGATAGGCGCTTTCGGTTCTGAAACACCAAAGCAGCAAACGCCCCAGATCACGATCCAGCGACCATCTACCATGTACGGAATCAATAAAGTTGCAGGCGAACTTCTTTGTGATTATTATTTTCATAAATATGGAGTAGACACAAGGGGTGTCCGATTTCCCGGGCTTGTCTCACATATGACACCTCCTGGAGGTGGTACAACAGATTATGCCGTGGAAATCTATGATGAAGCGACCCGGAATAAAAGCTATACTTGTTTTGTCGGTCCCAATACTTGTTTAGACATGATGTATATGCCAGATGCTCTGAATGCCATCATACACCTCATGGAGGCTGACCTTAACAATCTAACATGTCGAAACTCCTATAATATAACGGCTATGAATATTACGCCTGAGGATATCGGCAATGAAATTAAAAAGCATATCCCTTCATTTGTTCTTGATTATAAAATTGACCCCATTCGGCAGGCGATAGCTGACAGTTGGCCAGACTCTTTGGATGACTCAGCTGCTAGACAGGATTGGGGATTTAAGCCAGAATTTGGTTTGACAGAAATGACAGCTGATATGCTAGAAAAAATCAAAGATAAATAATTTGAGCCTCCTGTGCCATAGCAGGAAGGCTCTTCGTTTTGATATACTGAAACTATCTGGAAACGTGCAGAGCCTTGCTGAATAGACCGGGGAGGCGGCACATGTGACTGGAGGGCTAGGCGCTGGTCACCTCAAGCCGCCACATCCCTTCGGTGGGATGTCCTATCTGTTGGCAGGCTCAGCCGGTAAAAGAAACTTCTTAATATATAAACTTTCCATAGCAAGTTCTATTTTCTACTTTATTAAAAAATCAGGAGGTCTGTAGCATTGTTGACGAAGGCAAAAGGCTTTCTGCAGTCTTACTTTGGATTTGATGAATTTCGACCAGGGCAGGGTACCATCATTCAAAAAGTGCTGGAGGGCAAGGATACCCTTGGTATTATGCCGACAGGAGGCGGAAAGTCCCTATGTTATCAGATTCCCGGCTTATCGTTGCGTGGAATCACAATCGTTATTTCTCCATTGATTTCGCTGATGAAGGATCAAGTGGATGCACTGGACAAGGCTGGTATTCCTTCTACTTTTATTAACAGCACTATTACAGGATCAGAAATGCGGGAGCGGATGTCAGGCTTATATAATGGTAAATATAAGCTGGTGTATATTGCACCGGAGAGACTGGAAACTGATTATTTTTTAAGACTCCTTAAGGAGGTCCATATTTCGCTTGTCGCAATAGATGAGGCGCATTGTATCTCGCAGTGGGGGCATGACTTTCGCCCAAGTTATTTGCTGATCCGAAAATTAATTAACAGAATTAATCCAAAGCCGACGGTATTGGCATTGACTGCAACTGCTACTCCACAGGTGCGCGAAGATATTCGCCAGCTTTTGGATATCAGCGCAGATCATACGATAGTCACGGGGTTTGAAAGGGAGAATCTCCATTTCCATGTTGTCAAAGGACAGGATCGGGATCTATTTTTAATTGATTATATCCGAAAAAATTCAGGACAGGCTGGAATTGTCTACGCGGCGACAAGGAAAGAAGTGGAGCGGTTATATCATTTACTGAAAGCTAAAGGAATTGCGGTTGGGAAGTACCACGCAGGATTATCAGAAAAAAGCCGCGGGATTTATCAAGAGAAGTTCCTATATGATGATATTGATGTGATGATTGCGACAAATGCCTTTGGAATGGGTATTAATAAATCAAACGTCCGGTTTGTGATCCATTATCAGATACCGCGCAACATGGAGTCCTATTATCAAGAGGCAGGCAGGGCAGGGAGAGATGGCGAGGAAAGTGATTGCATTTTGCTTTTTGCTCCCCAAGACAGCCATATCCAATCATTTCTCATCGACCAGTCTGAAATGGATGAACAGCGTAAAGAAAACGAGTTCGGCAAGCTGAGAAAAATGATTGCCTATGGCCATACAGAGTCTTGTCTACAGCAGTATATTCTGCACTATTTTGGAGAAGAAAATGCTCCTATTTGTGGAAAATGCGGTAACTGTACCGATGATAGGGCGCAAGTCGATGTGACCGTCGATGCCCAAATGGTTTTGTCTTGTATTAGGCGAATGAATGAGAGATTTGGGAAAACGATGATTGCCAAAGTGCTAACTGGTTCCTCGGACCAAAAAATACGAAGCTTTGGCTTTGACAAGCTGTCTACCTATGGAATTATGAATAATAAGACCCAGAAGGAGACAATGGAGTTCATCGACTTTTTAACGGCAGAAGGATATTTGCGTCCTACCGATGGATCTTATCCCATTTTGATGTTGACCGAAATAGCTGGAGATGTTTTGCGTGGAAAAGAAAAAGTGATGAAGAAAGAAAATATGCGTATTACACAAATTGTGGAAGACAACATGCTGTTTGAGTTGCTGCGCAAACTTAGAAAAGAGGTCGCTGATGGTGAAAATGTCCCGCCATATATCATTTTTTCAGATGTGACGTTAAGAGAAATGAGTGCATTGCTTCCAAAAAACGAGGCGGAGCTAATGCAAATCAAAGGTGTCGGAGAGAGGAAGCTGGAGGCGTACGGACCAACCTTTCTAAAAGCAATCAATCAGTATTGTGAGGAGCAAGGGATAGAAAGGACGGAAATGAGCTTTCCAATTGGACAAGCACCCAAAAAGCGATCAGGGAGGGCTTCAAACAAGGAACCCAGTCATCATATCACTCATCGTTTGTTGGAGGAGGGTCTTTCCATCGCAGAAATTGCTAGTGAGCGCGGCGTAACGGAAAGAACCATTGAGGGGCATTTGTTAAAATGTCCAGGCGATGGGTTGGAAGTGGATTGGTCTCGCTTTGTTCCTGCTGAATTTGAGCCATCTATTCAGAGGGCAGTTGAACAAGCAGGACGGGAGAGGTTGACGCCAATCAAAGAACTTCTTCCGGAGGAAATCAGCTTTTTCATGATCAGAGCTTATTTAGAAAAACAAAAAGCGTAAAAAAAACCCGCCAAACCACTTATTCAGCGTTTTGGCGGTTTTTTCTTAGAATTAATCAAACGTTTGATTGGTGAGAATGAGTGGGGAAATATTTTTATTAAGATGGTTCAGCATCCAAAGTTAGATTGAGTAGTGTATCAAGAATTATGTAGTGTTAATCATTTGTTTGATTAAACCATTTCGCACGTAAAAAATCGAATAAGCAACATGTTTTCTCCGCAGCTTGCATAGAATGAAAGTTGATATCCAGATGAAGGCTATGCAAAGTAGGTTTCGTTGCATTTTTTCCGTTTTTTCGCTAGAATACATGCCAATATCAGAGGACGGAAAAGCCTAAAGAGAAGGGGACATGACATTGATTAAATGTATCGCCACCGATATGGATGGAACACTGCTCAATGCTAGTCAGGAAGTAAGTGAAGAGAATAAGCTTGCAATCCATGCCGCCAGAGAACAGGGGATTGATTTTCTTGTTGCGACAGGGCGCTCCTATCATGATCTGCGTTATGTATTGGATAAAGTTGACATTCAATGTCCAGCTATCTGTTTGAATGGTGCAGAAATCAGGGATGAAGAAGGAAATATTGAATTTGGAATCGGGCTAGATGAAATGACAGCGGAAAAAGTCGCTTATGTACTCGATAATGCAGACATGTACTATGAGCTTTATACGAGTAACGGAACCTATACAACTAATTATGAAAAAGGAATTCAGGCTGTCATGGATATTTATCTTACTGCCAATCCTTCTATAGAAGTTTCGAAGTTAAGAAGAAGGGTTGAAAAGCGGTTTGAAAAACGTCTGATTAAAATAGTGAATGATTTCGATGGTGTTTTTGGAGTGGAGGACATTACAACCTATAAATTTTTCGGCTTTTCAAAAGATCAATCACTGCTTGTAGATGTAAGCAAGCGACTTGAACAAATGAATGGGATTACAGTGACTGCTTCAGGACGTCAGAACATTGAAATTACCCATAAGCAAGCGAAAAAAGGAAATGCCTTAAAGCGCTATGCGGAAAAGCGGGGAATCTCTCTCAAGGAGATAATGGCTTTTGGTGATAACTATAATGATTTGTCTATGTTAGAGTTGGTTGGACATTCGGTTGCCATGGGAAATGCTGAAACAGAAATCAAAGACACTTGCCGTTATGTTGCAGGTTTGAACACAGAAAACGGGGTAGCCGAAGTAATCAACAAAGTTCTTGAGGAAATGGCGATATCGTAACATATGTAAAATAAAGTGAACCGCATTAAATCGAATCTAAAGAGATTGATTTAATGCGGTTTTATCCTTATAAAACTTGATCATTTTCCCAAGCGTATGTCCAAAAACGCTCTCTCAGCATCCGCTCCGTCCAATCGGGATTTCCTGATGCAACACCTTCCAACATTTCATCCATCATCCAGGCGGTTTGGGAGATGTGCGCTTTTAAAACGTCTACTTTTTTCTCCCATACATCACTTATATCGTGAATAACGTCAGCTTTCCCCAGTTCCGCTTCATGATTATTGGAAAAGGCAACGAGATGAAGCTTCGGCCTTTTGTCCTTCGGCAGTCTGCGGACCGTACGAATGACCGCTCTTGCTGTAGCTTCATGATCAGGATGTACGGAATAACCAGGGTAGAAGGAAATGATAAGGGAAGGATCCAATTCTTCCATTAGCTTGAATACCATATTTGCAAGCTCCTCATCATTTTCAAACTCCAGCGTTTTATCACGGTAGCCCATCATCCGCAAATCTGTAATCCCCATGATCTCAGACGCTTTTTCAAGCTCGGCTTTCCGGATTTTAGGCAATGATTCCCTTGTTACAAAAGGCGGGTTTCCGAGATTTCTAGCCATTTCTCCAAGCGTTAGACATGCATAAGTCACTGGTGTTCCATTATTTATATGCTTCATGATTGTTCCCGAGACTCCGAAAGCCTCGTCATCCGGGTGAGGGAAAATCACTAAAACTTGCCGTTCCTTTTCCATTGGCTTTTCGCTCCTTTTTAAAGTCTCGATATGTCCGATTATTCGAAAGGGGTTTTGCTTATTTGTAAGGCAACTGCCAGCTTTCCCTCGAAATCGTGTCCTGCCAATAAAAGCCTGCCCTGGTCGTCCATTTCAAAATGAGTTAGTCCTTCTGCATAAACCCATCCGACTGGCATCTTCAATCCGACCCTGTAGGGGCCATCCCCTTTGATTTTTCCATGCTCGTAACAGATTTCTGTGTTGCGGATATATGCACCAGATGAAAAAAACGATTCATCCTTATGTGAGGCGTATGCGCCATTTGTCGTTTCCAAATGAATAAAGACAGTTTCTCTAGCAAACTGATTAATCATATGCTGAACCTGCTGAACATTAATATCTTCCAAATCTATTGGCCTCCTTCGCCTTTGAAGATAAAATTATTTTACTAAAAAATATCTTGAATTACGAAAGATTGGATTTTATGAGAGCGTTTGTGCTTCTGTTATATAGTATGAAAAAATGTTGCATTGCTTAGAGAAGGAAGCACATAAGGTTTGATCAGCCTATACAATCTGGGCATGACTACCCGCTTTCCTTATAAACTAAAACTAAATATGAAAACGCAGCTTTCCATGAGGAGTGGAATTTCTGCTATACTATTTTTAAACTTACTTGTGTGAAAAAACTGTTTTTATAAGGGCCAATCGCTCTCTAGTTGTTAACTTCAGTCTCACAACTTTTGGTGTTTCCGCTTCAACAGAATCTGTCTGCAAGCCCAGTTTGTCTGCAATTTTGCGGGCTCTTGCCAGATGATAGTCGCTTGTAATGATCGTAACGCCTTCGGTTGATGACGGGAGCAGATCTCTTGAATAAAGAATATTCTCATATGTTGACGAGGAATTTTTTTCTACAATCAATCTGCTTTTGGGGATACCGCGAGCGACGAGATAACGCTTCATTGCTTCAGCTTCTGAAATCAGCTCATCAGGACCTTGTCCGCCGGATAAAATCAACGTTACATGAGGGTGATGTTCAGCATAGTAAAGTGCGGATTCTAAGCGGTATTGCAAGGAAAGTGAAGGAGTCTCTCCATTGACTTTTGCTCCCAAAACAAGTGCATAATCATATGTTCCGTCAGCTTTTGGTTTGTTGCCCTCGGCCATCCATTTTCCAGTCAGGATCCATATAAACAGGCAAAAGCCAAAGAAAAGTCCTGTAGCATAGACGGTTATTTTTTTCAAACTCATAAAACCACTCGATTCGTTGGATAGTATGTTTAGATTACAAGATTCAGTTCATTTCGTAAATAGACCAGGAGGCGCTACGTTGAATACGATTATTTTAGCAGGCGGAAAGTCAAGCCGAATGGGGCAAAACAAAGCACTGATGAAAGTAGGAGGAATCCGTGTCATTGACCGGATTGTGGCTGAGTTCGGCCCAGATTCCGATCAGATGATTGTCGTTGCCAACGACCCTGCTGTTTATGAACATATGGATGCTGTTATTCTCGAAGATGAACCTGCTTTTAAAGGGCAAGGACCACTTGCCGGGATTTATACAGGGTTAAAGAAAGTGGAAGAGGGGCCTTGTTTGATGATCGCCTGCGATATGCCATTTGTATCCGCCAGGCTAGGGCTTGAGTTGGTTTCCATTTTAAAGAGGAGTGACAGGGATGCAGTTGTCCCTGTTCATGAAGGGCGCATGCATCCGCTGCTGGCTGCGTATGATGCTCGAGTTTCGGATATAGTCAAGGAAACGCTGGAGGATGGAAAAAGATCGGTAAGAGCTTTGCTTGACCGAATGGATGTGGAGTATTTTACAATAAAAGAAGAGATTGTTGATGTTTGGAATATGAATACGATGGAGGAATATATGCATGCGGCAAAGCTGGCCGAAGGGAGAGAGGGAAATGACTTGTGAAATCACAAGGGAGCCGATAAAGGTTGAGGAGGTCTATCAAAAAGTTGTCAGAAGAGAAGCGGGAGCCGTCACTACATTTGTCGGTACTGTCCGTGAATTAACGCATGGCAAGAAAACACTTTACCTTGAATATGAGGCATATGAATCGATGGCCCTGAAAAAAATGAGGCAGATCATAAAGGAAATGAAGGAAAAGTGGCCAGTGCTTGAAGTGGCGATCGTTCACCGGGTCGGGCGTCTTGATATTACCGATATTGCGATTGCGATTGCTGTGTCTTCTCCTCATCGTCCGGAAGCGTACGAAGCGAATCGTTATGCACTTGAAAGAGTGAAGGAGATGGTCCCAATTTGGAAGAAAGAGCATTGGGAAGATGGAGAAAAATGGATCGGAAATCAGCAGGGAACAAAAGAATATGAAGAAGGAAAGCCGGAGGAAGGTGATTTACTTGAATAAGATCATGTTTTTTGCCCAGTTGAAAGAGGAAATGGGTAAAGGATCGATAGAACTGGAAGCTTCAGGAAAAACAGTTGGTGAACTTCGCAGCTTCCTAGAAAAAGAAACACCATTGGGAAATTTGGATGGTATTATGATTGCTGTCAACGAAGAATTTGTAAAAGACGATTGGATGATTGAAGATAAAGATAACATCGCTCTAATTCCGCCGGTCAGCGGAGGTTGAGGCGAATGGACTTTCAAATGAAGCGCTATTCTAGACAGATGCTTTTTAAGCCGATCGGTATTGAAGGTCAGAAAGAGATTGGAAAAAAACATGTGCTCATCGTAGGGGTGGGAGCACTTGGCACCCATACATCCGAATTGCTGGCTAGGGCAGGAGTAAGAAAGCTGACACTTATTGACAGGGATTATGTTGATAGGAGCAATTTGCAGCGACAGCATCTTTTTACGGAAAAAGATGCCGAAGGACAATGGCCGAAAGCGGAGGCCGCGAAAGAGAGACTGGAAAACATTAACAGCCAGGTGGAAGTAGAGGCGATTGTCGCACAGGCAGATGCTGTGCTACTGGAAGGTTTAATAGAAGACGTAGATCTTTTAGTTGATGGTACTGATAATTTTGAAACGCGCTTTTTAATGAATGACATCGCTCAGAAATACAAAATCCCGTATGTATTCGGCTCCTGTGTGGGAAGTTTCGGGATGACTTTTACAATCGTTCCTGGCCAGACCCCGTGCCTCCAATGTTTGATTAAGAAGCTGCCTATGCAAGGACAGACTTGCGATACAGTCGGTATTATTGCACCCGCTGTTCAAATGGTCACGGCTCATCAAGGGGCAGAGGCGCTGAAGATTCTTTCAGGGGACATGAACGCTATCAGAAAAACATATATATCTTTTGATCTGTGGGAAAATGAATACTTATCCTTGAAAGCAGATGCTTTAAAAGAAAGCGGCTGTCTATCATGTGGGGAGAGTCCAGAATATCCGTTTTTGCAATCAGAACAGGAAATGAAGGCGGCTGTACTGTGCGGACGTGATACGGTTCAAATACGGCCCGCTCATAACGGAGATCTTCCATTAAAGCGGTTGATTGATCAATGGCGTTCCGCAGGTCTTGCAGTAGGCGGCAATCCATTTTTGATTTCTGTGGAAAAGGATGGAGCTAAGGCTGTGTTCTTTAAGGATGGTCGCGCATTGATTCATGGTACGAAAGATTTAAATGAAGCTCGGAAAATCTACCATTCTCTTGTGGGCTAATTAGAAAGGGGAGATTAAGCTGGTTCCATCATTTACCATCGCATCTTTCATTATCTCTCTGGTTGTTGCGGTTGTGACACCGATTGTTTTACTTATTATTTTTAAAAAGAAGTTTAATATATCCATCAAAGTGTTTTTCTTCGGCGTGTTGACTTTTTTCGCATTTGCCTTTATCTTGGAGCAACTTTGTCACGCCTTTTTCCTGGAATGGAACAAATCGACTAAGACTCTTTTGGAAAATCCATGGCTTTACATGCTATATGGTGGATTAATGGCAGGCATTTTCGAAGAAACTGGCAGATATATCATGATGAAATATGCTTTGCAAAAGCACAGAGAATGGAAGGATGGCCTGGCTTTTGGGCTTGGCCACGGAGGTATTGAAGCCATTCTCATTGTAGGAATCAACAGTGTGGTCATGATCGTCTTTGCCTTTATGATCAACAATGGATCATATGATGCACTTATCACGGGGGCAGCTGCAGAAGCATTGGCACCCGTTTATGAGCAATTGACTGGTTCAACCTCCTTCATCCAGCTCTTTGCAGGAGTTGAAAGGCTGGGAGCTTTAGCGATTCATATGGGGTTATCCATTCTTGTCCTGTACGGGATACAGAAAGGGAAAAGAATCTATCTGCTTTATGCCATCCTTCTTCATGCAGTGATAGATTTTCCAGCAGTCTTATATCAAAAGGGCATGATCAATATTTTTGTTGTGGAAGCCTACCTCATTCTTCTTGCTATTGGTTTTATCACTTGGATTGTTAAGTCAAGAGCATTATTTTCTGGATATAAAATGTAATATCCCCCGCGATTACGGGGGATTCTTTGTGAGTCTGACTTCTCTGTACCAAGTGCCAGCTTGAACACTCCTTCGCCACTTCTATTCATTCATTTATTTGTGCGAAAACATTCATAATAGACGTGATATAATTCGAGAGAAGGAGTGATGTACGTGGCAAGAAAAATACTAGATAATGATTGGGCACCTCTTTTGGAGGAAGAATTTCAGAAGCCGTATTATTTGAAGTTAAGGGAGTTTTTGAAAAAAGAGTATATGGAAGAGACCGTTTATCCCTCCATGCATGATATATTTAATTCGTTAAAGCTCACTCCCTTTCACAAAGTCAAAGTTGTGCTGTTAGGACAGGACCCGTACCATGGACATGGGCAGGCACACGGTCTCAGCTTTTCGGTAAAACCTGGAGTGAAAACCCCGCCATCTCTTAACAATATTTTCAAAGAATTGCAGGATGATGCAGGGTGCCGAATTCCGAACAATGGCTGTCTTGTGAAATGGGCTGATGAAGGAGTCTTGCTGTTAAACACAGTTTTGACAGTTAGGGCAAGTCAAGCACATTCGCATAGGGGAAAAGGCTGGGAGATCTTTACGGATAAAGTGATTTCCTTGGTCAACGAACGGGAAACGCCTGTCATTTTTATCTTGTGGGGGAAACCAGCTCAGGAAAAAATTCGTTTAATAGATACTACGAAGCATACAATTATCAAGTCTCCACATCCGAGCCCGTTTTCGGCAAACAGAGGTTTCTTTGGTAGTCGTCCATTCTCGAGAACAAATGAGCGCCTTATGGAATTGGGTGAAAAACCAATTGACTGGCAAATTTCAGACATTTGATTAAGTCGGGGTAAACCAAAAATCATTTTTGACAGCTGCTGAAGAGCAGAAATGTAATTTCACCTTAACGATGGTATGATATTTACGGACGGGGAAATCTTAAAGAATACAGTGTACGATGTTTATGTGTAGAAGTAAGGAAAAGAAAGGCTGGAGCTCACGTTATGCATATTACATATGAGGCTCTCATCACGAAGATGGAATCCGAACTCCAAAAGGCAAGAGCGTCTAAGGACGATGAACAGGTGCGCGGTCATTTATTTGCAGTCAAAGCCCTTACAGAGTTGGCATTGGATACAAGAAAAGTTATTCAGACGGAGCAACCGCAAATAATGAAGGAACATAATGTGCCGATCTCGAAAGAAGTATCTCCTTCTATCGGCCATAATGATAATCAACATGATGATGGCGATTCTATTTTTGACTTTTAACAGAAAAAGAGGGTGTTGAGATGAAACTGTTTATCATCATTGGGGCAATCAACGCATTTCTTGCAGTCGCATTGGGTGCATTTGGAGCTCATGGGCTGGAAGGCAAAGTGGAACCCAAATATCTGGAAACGTGGGAAACAGGGGTCAAATACCAGATGTACCACGCGTTGGGATTGATTGCTATTGGAATTATTTCTGGAAATGTATCTCCAAGCTCCTTGTTGAACTGGTCTGGTTGGCTCATGTTGATTGGAATCATCTTGTTCTCCGGCAGTCTCTATGTACTGACATTATCCGGAATCAAAGTGCTTGGGGCCGTTACACCATTTGGTGGGATTGCTTTCCTCATATCTTGGATACTATTAATTGTATTTGCGGCAAAACATTTATAATCGAAAAAACCTCATTCTATAGGGATGAGGTTTTTTCGAGTGGGATTACTGTGAGACGCTATTCGTGAGCATCTTTAACGTGGTGCATACCTTGCAACAGCGCCAGGAAATTGAAACTCATAATCTATGGGTTCGTTGAATGTAACGTAGTCTACATAAACCATCGGAATCAAATATCTGTCCCCTGTTTGCGGATCACTCAGAATCAAATGGTCTCGCCCTGCTGCCTCAATTAACCCTTTAAAAACCTTTGCATTCCACTCTCTATTGTTTTCAAACGTTGTAAAAACTTCAACAAGCTTTCCTTTATTCAACCGCAGAATGTTTTCAATATATGATTCCTCGATTGGTAGCATACCGGGAACATTTATTCCACCTATTTCCCCGGCCACTCCCGCAGGTGGTTGAACTGGTGGCTGAATTGGTGGGGGGGTATATGGCGGCTGCATTCCATAATAAAGGTTTTGCTGCCCGTATGGCATTTGGGCTTGTGGATAAAAACCAGCAGGCTGTTGAGAATTAGTTGGCTTAGCCAAAGCATTTCCTCCTTCACGAATCTAAATGAATATGACCAAAATAGGTTCATTCTACTTTTCATATTATGCGGGAAGAAGTTGGTTCATTCTTGAAGATATCATAAAAAAATCCTCCAGAGGAGGATTGTAAGCTCTGTATTCAGTTAAGAGCTGTCAGCTTTCATATGTTGCTAAAAGAGATTTTTGCTTTTTTACACATAGAAAAATCGATCAAGACCGCTGTCTTCTAGTAAGTGACCTACGAAGAATTCGCCAAATTCACCGTAGCGGGCACTTACTTCATCAAATCGCATTTCGTAGACAAGCTTTTTGAACTGGAGAACGTCATCTGCAAAGAGGGTTACACCCCACTCGTAATCATCGAACCCGACAGAACCAGTGATGATCTGCTTAACTTTCCCCGCATATTGCCGACCGATCATGCCATGGCTGTACATAAGGTCTTTCCTTTCTTCCATCGAAAGCATGTACCAGTTATCATTACCTTCACGGCGCTTATCCATTGGGTAGAAGCAGACATAATCTGTTTTAGGAAGTATTGGATAAAGACGTGAACGTACATATGGGTTCTCGTATGGATCTTCATCCGAATCGCCAGCAAGGTAGCTGCTCAATTCGACAACCGACACATACGAATAAGCAGGAAGTGTATAATCTGCAATTGTCAGCTTATTGAATTCGTTTTCGAGTTCATTTAGCTCTTTCATCGTAGGACGTAGGATCATTAGCATAAAATCAGCTTTTTGTCCGACGACGGTATAAAGAGCATGGCTTCCTTCTTTTTTATCTTGGGCTTCATCAAGTTTTGCAAGGTATTGCTTGAATTCATGAATGGCTGCTTGCCGTTCATCAGTTGACAACAACTTCCAAGACGCCCAATCGATTGTCCGGAAATCATGCAGTGCATACCAACCATCCAGTGTTTGTGCTGGTTCACTCACAACAATCACTCCTATACAAATTCATTCTTTTATTACTATAGCACAGTTTATCCATAACCTCCTTTTTCAAGACGATTGTTAAAAAATATGACACGAAAGGCAAACATTGGGCGCAGAGAATAAAATATGAGATAATTTCAATATTAATATAAGAAAAGAGCGATAAATATGGAGGCTGGTTGGTGTGGATAAACTTTTTAGTGATTTGAAAACAAGAGCATCCAGGCGAGAACGATTAAAAGTCGATCCGGTTGAAGATTTATTCAATGAGCTAAGAACGAAAGTATCCGGATGGGATCGAAAAATAGTTTTTCCGGAAGCCACGGATTCTCGGATCCTGTCTGTTGCTGGCAGACTGGCAAACGATGATGTTCTGACCCCTGTGCTGGTTGGTAATATGGATGAAATCCAAGATCGTGCACAGGCAATGGAAATATCACTCGAAAAAATGGACATATATGACCCAAACATTTATGTGGGCATGGATGAAATGATTCAAGCTTTTATTGAGCGTAGAAAAGGAAAGGTGACTGTGGGAGAAGCTGCAGAGATTTTGCTGGAGCCAAACTATTTTGGAACTATGCTTGTTTTCCTTGATAAAGCACACGGTCTTGTAAGTGGAGCGGCACATTCAACGGCTGACACTGTCCGCCCGGCACTTCAAATTATTAAGACGAAGGAAGGAGTCGGTAAAACATCCGGCGCATTCCTAGTGGCAAAAGGAGAAGATAAGTTTATTTTTGCTGATTGTGCAATCAATATTGCACCGAACAGTCAGGATCTGGCTGAAATAGCCATAGAAAGTGCCAAAACTGCCCGAATGTTTGACATCGAACCAAGAATAGCTATGCTCAGCTTCTCTACAAAGGGTTCGGCAGTTTCAGAGGAAACAGAAAGGGTCTCCGACTCTGTACAAATAGCAAAGGAAATTGATCCTGATCTTGTCCTTGATGGCGAATTTCAATTTGACGCTGCTTTTGTACCAGCTGTGGCCCAAAAGAAGGCACCGGAATCGGATTTACAGGGGAATGCAAATATTTTTGTTTTTCCAAGTCTTGAGGCAGGGGATATTGGCTATAAAATTGCACAGCGTTTAGGGGGGTATGAAGCAGTAGGTCCAATCCTTCAGGGATTGAATGCTCCTGTGAACGATCTTTCACGGGGATGCAGTGAAGAAGACGTGTACCATTTAGCTCTCATAACAGCTATGCAATCCATCTAGAAGAAATTCAAAAAGTCACGAAATCAAAATCTGTGTCGGTTTGTGTGCTGATGATATATTCCGGTTTTAAACTAGCCGCCACAGCTGTTTTGTAACTCATTGTGAAGAAGTCGTATTAGGGTAATAATGGAAGAAAAAGGGGATCAGCCGATGGGCGAACATCAATCACTTTTACACCAGAAGAAATGGCGGATCATTGATCAGTCAAACCTCCATCCGCAATTTCATGCACTTCAATCCTTTGCGATTGACGATACGCTTTGCCAATCGGTCGGAAGTGGTAGCTCTCCTGCTGTGGTACGGACATGGGTTCACCCGAGCACAGTAGTTCTGGGAATTCAAGATACAAAGCTGCCTGCACTTGCGGATGGACTGGTTTTTTTGGAAGAAAATAATGTAGAGTGGATTGTCCGAAATTCGGGTGGTCTGGCTGTCATGTTGGATGAAGGGGTGCTTAATATCTCTTTGATTTTTCCGGATACGGAAAAGGGAATTGACATCAATCGGGGCTATGATACGATGTGGGAGCTCATTCGGCTCATGTTCGAAGATGGTAATTGTCGCATAGAGGCACGTGAAATTGTCGGGTCTTATTGTCCCGGAAGCTATGACTTAAGTATCGATGGGAAAAAATTTGCAGGGATTTCCCAGCGGCGGATACGCAAAGGAGTGGCCGTTCAGGTATATCTCTGTGTGAATGGAAGCGGACAGGATCGGGCTGAATTAGTTCGGAGGTTTTATGAACGTGCCAGATTTCGTGAATCCCAAAAGGTTGTCTTCCCAGAAGTACGTCCTGAAGTGATGGCTTCGCTGTCCGAATTATTGGGTACGGAATTAACGATTCATCAAACGATGCTTCGACTTTTGAAAGTCCTGAAAAGTGTTAGTGATGAAATATATACAAGCCAGCTCCGAGGAGAAGAGCTGGATCTGTATCTAGTTCACTATGAGCGGATGATCGAACGGAATAAACGAGTATTTACATAATGTAAGGCCTGGCATTCAAAGGAAATGCCAAGCCTTTATATCAGTATAGGCCGTGATAAAAATCTATGCTTGTGTATAACTTGTTTATCAGAATATGCTGCGTCTAGCTCCAGCGCCTATCGACTAGCAGACTTCCTCTTCCTTCCTACGATAAGTCAAC
>JAABNQ010000152.1 GCA_009928435.1 Bacillus sp. HF117_J1_D | reverse complement strand
AGTTCAAACAGGTTATACGCAAATAACTTGATCAATAGGTCCAGTTCGTTGGCCTTGAATGAGCCGGTTGGGATCCGGTTGATGGAAAACCCGTATTTGGCTTCTTTGATGTAGTTTTCCATGCAGGCCCTTTGGTTGTAAAAACGCCAAATGTCCATTGGAGACCAATCCATGGTATGGACAACGGCTTCATGTTCCCAGATAAAATCGATCCATTGCACTTGGTCCATCTCGAAACGGGCAGCTTTCCGGATGACTGAAACGCTTCTTGGCTTATCCCAGGAAGTAGCTTGATAGTTGATCGTTTTGCCTTCAATGACGATGTCTTCATCGACGAACCGGGTCCATGGTTCCGGATCGGTATAAACAGTCTTAGCTAGACGGCCTGTCCATCTCAGTTTGCCGGCATAGTCAATTTGCTTTCCTTCCCAATATCTGTAAAAGTCCTCCCCGGCAAAGCCTTTGTCAAACCGGGCATAGGAGACAGTCTGGGACTCAGAGAGCAGGTTCAAGGTCTCTTCTGCTAGTTCAATAGCATTGTCGGCCGTATGATGGTTTCCGGGACGAAGAGCTGCATTCAAGCATAGACGGGTTTGTCCCTCATAAACAAGCAAGGGATGGTAGCTTTTTCGCCCTGGCTTATGAGGATTGGGCCCTACTTTCGCCCATTCTTGATGCCCATAAACGGTTTCGATGGTCGAATCAAAGTCCAGAATTAAAGTAGATGGCAGGGCCGGCTCTATGACATCATGCATCAGCTCTTTGACATCCAGTTGTACAT
>JAABNQ010000151.1 GCA_009928435.1 Bacillus sp. HF117_J1_D | reverse complement strand
TTAAGGGGCTACTCTACATTTTTTTAAAAAGAGTACTTATGAAATTGATTCATTTGATTATCAATATTCTTTAGCTCTTTTAAAACATGCTCAGTTTTGTTTTCAAACAAAGTATGCACAAAACCTAAACTAAGCTGCAAATCACCAAAATCTTTTGGAAAAATATTTTTATAAGTAATAATCGCGAGGAGCTTATTATTGCTTAGTTCGATTGATTGTATACGATTATGGTAGATAACAAATTCATTGTAAATATTTTTTAGAATACGCATATCATCAATATATAGTGAAAGTCCTTGCAGAAAATCCCTGTCAAATAGCTCAAAAATCCCTCCCTGTTTGAAATGTTTTATAAACTGATCATATGAATTTGAACCATCAACGACTGGAACAGTTGGTATAATAAAATCAAAAAATTTTGTTCGATCTTTTGAAACAAACATATCATCTCTTAATAGATAAAAGAAACGAAGTGGAGTATTCCTTTCTAAAGTTCTTTTATTATTAATTAGCGTATTGATTTCCCTTAGTTTCTCAAATATTTGGTGTACATGATACCTATCCATATCTTCAAATATTATTACATCTGCATCAGAGTTTTCAAAAAGATACAACACTTCATTAAGGTACTTATCAAAATATGAATCATCATTTTCTTCAAAAATCTCAATTTCATTGCCCTGAAAGTTCAATTTTTTAAAGATATTTCTGTTCTTTTGAGCCCAAATTATAGTGAATATGGCTCTAGATAAGATAACTATCTCAAGTTTCTGAGTAAAAAAGCTCACCTAAATTCATGCCCGGTCTGGGTTTAGA
>JAABNQ010000033.1 GCA_009928435.1 Bacillus sp. HF117_J1_D | reverse complement strand
TCGTAAGTTCCTTTTAGGAATCCTCGTTCATGAATGGGCGGGGAGGATGTCAATCTGATGAGTAAATGATCTTTAGGGTCATCCTATTTGGTCAAAATGGATGGCGGTGAATGTCCACTAAGATGATGAAGATAAACTTCTTTTGACCAACTTTCTTCTGTTTTCCAATAATCCATCATAACTAGCGGCAGGTTTGACGATGAGCATCCTGCGATGTTTCACAATGTTTAAGTGAGAAAAATTCTCATTTATCTGTTGACTCTTTCTCGTGTGGTGCTATAATAGGATACGAGCTCAAGTGATAACGATTATCATTTTCGTTAAAGATGGGGCAGGTGAATCTGGGAAATGTTATTCTGTTAAGTTTGGTTGTGGGCTGCTAGTTATGATTAGATACGTGGTTTGACGGCAGATATATTGTCTGTTGCCAATCCTTATACGGATTTCATTTTACATAGTTCAACGGATTAAAGGAGAGTCAATCTATGAAAAAGTGGACTTTATTTATTATGCTTTTCGTGATGGCAGTTGTTTTTGCCGCTTGTGGATCCAAAGAAACAAATCAATCCGGAGGGAAAGAGAAGAACGAGCCGGGGAAGCAGGCGGAAGAGGTAACTATCACTCATGAATATGGAGATGCAACAGTTAAGAAAAACCCTGAAAAGGTTGTTGTGTTCGATTTTGGTGTACTAGATACATTGGATGAGTTGGGAATCAATGTAACTGGGTTACCACAGGCGACCGTTCCTGCTTATCTTGAAAAATATGCAGGTGATGACTACACAAACGTTGGAAGCTTGAAAGAACCGGATTTTGAGGCAATCAATGAAATAAAGCCAGATGTCATCTTCATTTCAGGACGTCAAGCTGATTTGTATGACCAATTTGCAGAAATTGCTCCTACTGTCTATATGGGAGTCGATACTAATAACTATATGGAATCCTTTGAGAAAAACATGAATACAATTGGTGACATTTTCGGCAAGGAAGACCAAGTTAAAGCTGAGTTGGAAGATGTTGAAAAGCAAATTTCAGATGTAAATGAAAAGGCAGGGTCTATGGATAAAAAAACGCTGATCGTTTTGGCCAATGAAGGTAAAGTGAGCGCTTATGGATCTAAATCAAGATTCGGTTGGATCCATGATGTTCTTGGATTTAAAGAAGCTGATGAAAATATCGAAGTGTCCACACACGGACAAGGAATTTCTTTTGAATACATTTTAGAAACAAACCCTGACGTTCTGTTCGTTATTGATCGGGGCGCAGCAGTTGAAAAAGATGCTCCACCAGCAAAAGACGCAGTTGAAAATGATCTAGTGAAAAAGACAACAGCGTATAAAGACGGAAAAATTTTCTACTTGGATGCGGACTACTGGTACCTTTCTGGTGGAGGACTGCAATCGATTAAAACAATGATTAAAAGCGTTGAAGAAGCGCTTTAATCCAAACTGTTTTGTTCGGCATGCCAAGGCTGAATGAAATCAATCAAAGTTGAAAAAGCCATATATCAATTACCCCCTTTTATATGGATCCGGCAGAGAGAACAATTCGTTCTTCTTTGCCGGATTTTGTGTTGTTGTAGGCAGGAGTCTCATGCTAACCTATTTTAACCTCAAATTTTTAGTCTAACTCCAGCATCCTTATCCATAGTAAAGGTGATAAAAACCAAGAAAATCATCTGAAGCGATGTACTTCTTCTATACGATTATGTAAGCGAGCACTATTCGAGAGCAAGTAAAACAAAATTTTTCACCCATTCTCAAAATCATTCTAGATTATTGATGTTCTTCATACTTATAACTAATTGCTGAAATAGGAGGACCTCAATGAATAGGCATTATAAAACGTATACTCCCTTTTTCATTCCATTTGGTCCTTACCCATCCATAAACCAAACATACTCCACCCCATCTCATTTATATATGGGGTATCAGCTACCAAGCCCACTACAGGTAACCCCTAAAAAGACACTTAGGGCGAGAACCGTATGGAATCCCAATCTTCCCAGGCCGACAAAAAGAGGCAGCTCTCAATGGCGTCCGCTTCATCATACGCAAACGATAACTCCTCACAAAATTTCTAGAAATCCTTTATTTTTCCACCATGATAAAGGGCATGGTCCACGTTTTCGTATACCTGATGAAGGCATGTTACCTGAAACCGCGTATCAAATTGTTCACGATGAGATTACTTTTGATGGCAAACCTAAACTTAATCTTGCAACATTCGTTACCACATGGATGGAAACTTCCGCGGATCGCATATATGCCGAAGCAATTAACAAGAATTTGATTGATAAGTATGAATACCAGCAGACAACAGCGATAGAGGAACGGTGTATACGGATGATCGCCGATCTTTGGCATTCACCCCGTCCGCATAATACAATGGGTGCTTCGACAACGGGATCGTCGGAAGCCTGCATGCTCGGGGGGCTTGCATTAAAGCGGCGCTGGCAAAAGGTTCGTAAGAAACAAGGGAAGCCGATCGATCGGCCCAATATCGTTTTTAGTTCTGCCGTACAGATTGTTTGGAAAAAATTCGCGAACTATTGGGAAATTGAACCGCGTTATGTGAACATTACCCCGAGTCATCCTTTTATGGACCCCGAAGGTGTGCTCGCAGCTGTAGATGAAAACACAATTGGTGTGGTATCTACTTTTGGGGTGACTTATACAGGCGTTTATGAACCGGTTGAGGCAATCGCAAAGGCATTGGACGAACTTCAGTCCAGAACAGGTCTCGATATTCCGATACATGTAGACGCTGCTTCAGGAGGATTTATTGCACCGTTCCTCCAGCCGGACTTAGTCTGGGATTTTCGGTTGCCCAGAGTAAAATCCATCAATGTTTCGGGACATAAATACGGTCTAGTGTACCCGGGTATTGGATGGATTATTTGGCGCGAGGCTGAAGATCTTCCCGAGGATCTAATCTTCCATGTGTCTTATTTAGGCGGGAGTTTCCCGACCTTTACCTTGAGTTTCTCGCGTCCCGGTGCACAAGTGCTCCTGCAATACTATAAATTTCTCCGTTTAGGTAAAACCGGATACTATAAGGTACAACGAAATGCTCAATTAGTGGCGCGTTTTCTCAGCGATGCTATTCAGACAATGGGACCTTTTGAAGTTTTGACTGACGGTTCGCATATTCCAGTATTAACATGGCGACTGAAGGAAGGTTATACATCAAACTGGAATCTTTACAACTTGTCCAATCAATTGCTAACATTTGGCTGGCAAGTGCCAGCATATCCTTTACCCCCTGACATGGAAAATGTAACGATTATGCGCGTTGTCGTTCGGAACGGATTTTCCATGAGCTTGGCTCATATGTTTTTGAAGCATTTTAAACAGGCCGTGTCATACCTGGATTCAATGGAAAGCCCCATACTTGATCACACGAATTGCGATATAAGTATTCGCCATTGATTCAATGCCTTTTTGGGTGATTTACGGCCCATGTCACGATACTGATGAATAGTTACCGCGGAAGTCATTCCAATGAGGACATCGTCATTTATTCATAGGTTTATGTTTTTTTCGCATCAGCTTCAAATATGAAAGCAGAGCCCCCCGTACCCCAAAATTAACTATGACCGCCGAGAAAATCATTTTCCACTGAATTTTTCGACGGCCACTTTAATCGAAGCTGGTAACGCCGATAGGATTGAAGGCAATCATTAATTAAAATAGAAAAAGCCCCCGGAATTAGGGGAAATATCCAGGGGAGTGTTTGGTAACCTAGGAAAGGTTACTTATAGCATACCTCATGATAATTTGATAAAAAGTATTTTTACACAAACTTTACAAGCTCTTAAATAAAATTTAAAAAACTAGGTTCGGCACTGAGCGAACCTAGTTTTTCAAGGTAATAAGGTGTTGCCACGAAGGCCTTCGGTAGAAGAATGAATGTTTTTGGAAGAGGCTGATGGCAAATAGGATAGCAATATAAGTTAAATTTGAAACAAGTGCATCAGCTTTTCCAGGTTTCGAACAGTATTTTCGTATTAAAGATAGTATTCTGCGGATTTTGGACAGTATTACCGGATTGCGGATAGTATTTTAGAATCCCGGCCAGTATTTTGGATTTCTGGCCAGTATTTCAAAAAACGGATAGTATTATCTAACCTTCGGACAGTACATGTCTGAATTCGGATAGTATTCCCGAATTTAGGCTAGTATTTTCGAATTTTGGACAGTATTCCTAGATTTCGGCTAGTATTCTCGAATTTCGGACAGTATCTTTGAATCCTGGCCAGTATTTTAAAATACTGGATAGTATTTCGAAAAAACGGATAGTATTATCTAACCTTCGGACAGTATATGCCTAAATTCGGATAGTATTCTCGAATTTAGGCTAGTATTCCTGGATTTCGGACAGTATACCCGAATTTAGGCTAGTATTTTCGAATTTCGGACAGTATACCCGAATTTCGGACAGTATTTTCGTTTCCCGGATAGTATTTTTATATTCTGTATCGTTTTGACTTACATATATTTATTTTTGTCCTGATGCTTTCTATATGATCGGCTATTTGTTATTCTCATTTCCGTTGAGAATTTCCCACACTTTCCTCAGTTTACGCAAATCCTCTTCATCGGATTTCGGTAATTCCTTATGCCAGCGCTCAAGTTCGGGGTCCTTGATGATGGTTGGAAATTCATTGTCTTCTTTAGTCGTTGCAGGGTTATCAGTAATGCCTAGTAGATAATCTGTTGTCACTTCATATAATAGAGCTAATTTCTTTAGGGTTTCGGTATCAGGATCCCGATAGTTCCGTTCGTAGTTGGATAAGACCGCATTGGTTATTCCGATTTTTTCGGCTACATAAATCTGCGACCAGCTTCTTCTTTCTCTTTCTTTTTTCAAGCGAGAGCCTAAACTCATCATACATCACCGTTTCATCATGATACAGATAGTTTACATCAAATAAACGCTATGTTAAGTATTTTAAACAAAAAGTTTATTGTTGGCTTGACATTAAACTCTTTGTATATATAATTGAATTATGAATTTAAACTTTACGTTTATTTATGAGAGGTGATGATATTTGGAATATGAAAAGCTAAGAATAGCTACGCATGTAAAATATGCTGGAGGTTATTCTGAAAAATAAAGTTGTGAAGGAGGTACAGTGGGCTCTCTATGATCTCTCAATTTGAGTAGCTCTTTACAGAGCTAGTTGTATTGTGTAAATCTCTGGGGATTTAATAAACGTAAAGTTAAAAATGTTTAAAGTGTAGGGTGGATAGAGGAAAAAATATCACTATCAATATTCTGAAAAAACATAATTATTGATTTCAACAAGGGGGCAAAGGTATGAGTGCTACTTATGGTCAAAAGGTTGCCGATTTGAATGCAAGAATTGATAGATTACCTACATTGGGTTTTAGTAATATTACCTTTTTAGTCATAGGATTATCGTATTTTTTCGTATACTTTGATATTAGTGTAATCGGTTTCACGTTACCGAAAATAACTGAAGTGTTTCAATTAACTGCAACCGAAGCTGCTTATCCAGTTACCTTATATTTAATTGGATATGTGATAGGGGATTACCTGTTATCATTGGTTGCAGATCGTGTTGGGCGTAGAAAAGCCCTCTTATATACTGTATTAATTGTAGCCATAGGTGGGTTTCTTTCGGCGTTTGCCTGGGATTTGTGGTCGCTATCTATATTCCGGTTTATAACAGGAGTTGGAACAGGAGCTGAAATAGCTATAGCATCCACAATCATTACGGAATTTTCCCCATCTAAAAGTAGAGGAAAATATCTTCAGTTGATGTATTTTTGGGGAGCTGCTGGTTTAACCGTTACGCCCTTCATTTCAATAGCGTTGATAAATTTGGAGAATGGGTGGCGAATCATTTTTGGCCTGGGAGCTCTAGTGGCCATTGTTCTGATATTTATGAGAGCGCGTTTTCTTCCTGAATCAGCAAGATGGTTAGTCATAAATGGAAGGGCAGAGGAAGCAGAGCAATTAGTAGCTGATATGGAAAGAAGAGTCAGACAGAAAACGGGTAAAGAATTACCGCCTGTACCTGTCGTTCCTCCGGAAGAAGAAAGCGGTGGGAGCGTAACCAAAACTTTATTTTCACCTCCATATTTGAAACGGACCGTTGTTACGTTAGCATTTTGGCTAGTTTGGCTTATCACTACTTATGCTTATCTGAGTTATGCACCTACAATATTAATTGAATCTGGTAATACTGCCTCTTCTGGACTTCTGTTTACTGCCTTAGGTTATTTGGGTACCCCAGTTGGTGCTCTGATCGCTTTACTTCTAATTGATAAGGTAGAAAGAAAGTATTTTATGTTCTTTGTGACAGTAGTGTTCGCGGGAGCACTATGTATGATGACTATGGTGTCAAGCAACTTCATGGTCATATTAGGCGCTTTTATGTGCTCTATGATGATTGCCGCGAATTCGGCAGGCTATGTTTATATGGCAGAGATATTCCCAACTCGTGTTAGAACAACCGGAGTGGCGGTCACTGAGGGAGGCGGTCAAATAGGTGGAATTATTGCTCCTTTCTTGACAGTGGCTTTATTAAATGCGATAGGTGGAATCGGCACCTTATACGTATTGGCAGCGATTGTTTTAAGTTCGGGTCTGATTATTCTCATTGGAGGGATGAAGACCACTGGTCTGGAGCTTACAAAAATCGCGGGTGATCCTTCAAGTGCGTCTCGGGACACAAAAAATATAAGTGGATTGTAAGAGGTATGTTAGGTTTTTCTGTTGAATGAGAATATTGTCATCCGTAAGGCGCCTCTTTTTAGGAAATATGAGGCTTTAACAGGACTCGGTTCCAAAAAGGGGCTGCTTTATTGATTTAGACATCCATCTTGAAAGCGTTTTTAACATTAGTATCTGAGTTCTGTACAAATTTGACATAAGAAATGAGCATCATTTTTTTCGTATCAAATACTTATATAGTTACTGCTAAATTCCCTTTAAAGCTGTAAAAAGTAAATCAATTGTATTGATGGCTATAGTACTTTGGTGACTGCTTGATCATACAAAAATTAAAAACCGTCAATTCATTTTTGAGGTGTTTGTCCGGACGTGAAGGCAAAAAGCTTGTCTCAGCAGAAAGAAGACTAAAACTACTTGAGGGAGGATGTTTCATGCAGATTTCCGGTAAATTAAGATTGCCTGAAGGAAAGCGTGTAGCCGTTAATATTGGGTGTGATTTCGATGCGGCCTCTGTTTGGTTGGGAACCTATAAGCTTTATTCTCCTGCTTATATGTCGAGGGGGGAGTTTGGAGCGGCAGTGGGGGCTCCACGATTGCTTAGATTATTTGAAAAGTATCATATACAAACGTCTTGGTGTATTCCTGGCCATACGATCGATACATATACCGATATTTGTAAAGAGGTAGTTACTCAAGGCCACGAGATTTGTCACCACGGGTACGCTCATGAGAATGTAACGGAATTAACTTATGATGAAGAAAAAACTATTATGGAAAAAGGCTTAGAAGCACTACAAAGAATCGGTGTTACACCAAGAGGTTATCGGTCCCCTGCATGGGATTTTAGTGAGAATACACTCAGCATATTGGAGGAATATGGATTTAACTATGATAGTAGTCTGATGGGGAATGATTTTCACCCTTATTGGATTCGTCCAGTTCAGGTACATGCAGATAAAGGAAATGTATACGGCCCTCCTAGTAAAATATTAGAAATACCAGTGTCATGGTATTTGGATGATTTTCCTACACAAGAGTTTGTAGGCGATCAAGGAGAAGATGGATTAAGATCTGTTCACGAAGTTTTTGAAAGATGGAAATCAACTTATGATTATGCCTGTAAGCTAGACGGTGCTTGCTTTATCTTAACATTACACCCCCAAACAAGCGGTCGGGCACATTTTATAAAAGAATTAGAACGTTTTATTCAATATATGGAGTCTAATGGTGCATGGTTTACTACCTTAGGGAATATGTATAATGTTTTTGAGAGAGCGGATGAAAGCCAAAAAAGCTTCGCCAGAGAATGCTCATTGAAAAATAGTTGATGGGATAAAAATGATCAGATAAAAGTTATCAAGAGAATGACGAAATCAGCATGGTTTAGTATACAAACAGCTTGTGTTAAAAGGTGGAACAGGGGATCCCTTTACGTTGGATTGGGGCAGGGATCCGTCTGTTCCCCGATCGTAAGGGATTTATTGTTTTGGATAAAATCGGTTAGTCATTGTCTCCCTTACTTTTAATAATCTCCCACATCTGCCTCAGTTTACGCAAGTCCTCTTCATCGGATTTCGGTAATTCCTTATGCCAGCGCTCAAGTTCGGGGTCCTTAATGATGGTTGGAAATTCATTGTTTTCTTTAGTTGTTGCAGGGTTATCAGTAATGCCTAGTAGATAATCTGTTGTCACTTCATATAATAGAGCTAATTTTTTTAGGGTTTCGGTGTCAGGATCCCGATAGTTCCGTTCGTAGTTGGATAAGACCGCATTGGTTATTCCGATTTTTTCGGCTACATAAATTTGCGACCAGCTTCTTCTTTCTCTTTCTTTTTTCAAGCGAGAGCCTAAACTCATCATACATCACCGTTTCATCATGATACAGATAGTTTACATCAAATAAACGCTATGTTAAGTATTTTAAACAAAAAGTTTAGACAATTACTTGACTTTAAACTTTTTGTATATATAATGAAGCTATATATTAAACTTTTCGTTTAATTACGGTGGTGATCTATTCTTGTTACATGAGAGAATTAGAGAGGTAAGAAGATCCAAAAATGTAAAACAAGCCGTGATAGCCAATGCTCTTGGTATTACTGTACAGGCCTACAGTATGAAAGAAAGAGGGAGACGCCCGATAACGACAGTTGAGTTAGAATTGATTGCTGCTGTGCTGGATGTACCAGTATCATTATTTTTTCGAGAGGATAAATAATAAACGAAAAGTTAAAATTTAGAATGGTGTTAACTGTATCCTTCTCTAATTTTGAACGCAGCGATACATCCTGATTTGCAGTTTTCGCAGCAGCGAATGGTTAAATTTTAGCATTGACCGGCTTAACTTCATTCAGTAGAAGTCGCCCATCTAGGTATTCCATCCAGTGGGTTCCAAACCATAGCTGAATAAGTTAAAGCCTCTGGTGGATTCCACAATTTAATGGGCTCAAATACGCTAGGACGCATTTGATTACAAAGTCTAAGTGACTCTCCTTTCATGAATGTAATTGTTTGAGCATCCATATAACCAAATGATTGTATTTTTCAGAAGGAGTTGAATGAAGTGAGAGAAAGACTTTTTTCAGATTTGCCGGAAAAAGTCATTCGCTATTTATTCGAACCTGCGATTGAGAATGAGATGGAGCGTTCCTTTCAGAATATGATGGATGTGAACAAAGCGCATTTAAGCATGTTGATGTCTGAAGGCCTTGTGTCAGAAACAGCAGGTCACACCATTATGCAAGCACTGATAGACATACAAGCTGCTGGAGTTGAGCAGTTGAAGATTGGCCATCATCTGGAGGACTTGTATTTCAATATTGAACAGGGACTGATTGATAGAGTCGGCATAGAGGTTGCCGGACAATTATCCATAGGTAGAAGCAGGGATGATTTTGATGCTGTGGTTATAAGGATGAATAGCCGTGACGGATTACAGAAGGTTTGTAAGCTTGTATTAAAGCTGCGAACTATCCTTATAGAACTGGCTGACGATTATTGTGATTTAGACTTAAACGGTTATATACATATGCAGTCATTGGAGCCGGTTACCCTAGGGAATTATTTTTCAGCGACTCTTCATGCATTGGAGCGGGATTTTACTCGTATTCAAAAGGCATTGCAGCAGTCCAATGTTTCACCTTTGGGATTAAGGGGAATGGCGGGCACAGCTTTTTCCATCAATCGAGACAAGGTTGCCAGATTACTAGGATTCTCGGATACGATGAAAAACTCATTAGACGGCATTGCTTCATGTGATTATATTCTGGAGTCTTTATCTGCGATGAACATTTTTATGAGTCACATCAATCGCTTAAGCTATGATTTGTACATGTTGTCGAGGGAAGAGTATGGAATTGTTGAATTTGGAGCCGCAGATACTGTGATCGACGGAATGATGCACAAGAAAAAAAGTCTGATGACTGCTGAGCATATCAAAGCAAAATCATCTCATGTATTGGCTGCAGTTGTTTCGGCAACTCATATACCTTACGGACATTACCGAGGTTTGGCGAGGGAAAGTACCAAGTATTTCTGGGCGGCATTAAATGAAGTGGAAGCTGCTGTAGAATTATTGTTAGAAGCCGTGCAGACGATGGAATTTAAAGAGCTAGAAATGTTAGAAAGGGCTTCTGATCACTCTTCAATTGTAACAGAATTAACAAATCTGCTTGTTGGAGAAGCTAGAATTTCGATACGGCGGGCACACCAGTTGATCGGCCATCTGATCAATCATATTTTTCAACACCAAATGTCATTCAAACAATTGGATGCTGAGCTGATTGAACAATTGTCTATCGAAATGTTTGGAAAGAGAATTTCTATTCCTCAAGAGAAAATTGAAAATGCCCTGCGCTCTGTTACTAAAGCAGAAGCCAAAAACGTTCATAGCGGATCAATCTCCCAAGAGGTGAACAATCAGCTAGAGAGCCTTAAACATAAGCTCTTACAAGACGAGAAATGGATGACTCAACAAGTGCAAAAGGATCTTTGGAGCAAGGATCAGTTGAAGAATAATCTGCGACAGACGCCGTAGTCAAAAGTAACATGTGTTGAAAACGGATTCATAGTGTCGAGTACTTCTGTGATAAAGATAGTGGAGTAGGAGGCCGGGAGATTAATAATAGTAAGATGACTAAAGTGAGATATAGGAAAAAGTGAGGAATCAACGGTTGCGGTGTTAGCTATACAATCAAAAAAGAGTCGATCTATCGACTCTTTTTTGATTGTATAGGAATTGATAAAAATCTATGCTTATGTATAACTTGTTTATCAGATTATGCTGCGTCCAGCTCCAGCGCCTATCGACTAGCAGACTTCACGCCTCCTCCTCATCAACATTCGCCTTGCGCTTTTCTTAAATTAAAGCAATACCATCTCTACCACGAAAACAGCCAAACATGCTAAAAGTGAAACTGAAATCAAGCTGGCCCCACGATAGGCAAAGAGAATGGCTACAGCAAAGCCTGCCAATGCGGACCAGGGCGTAGCCGTTGCATCTAATATAGCTGGGAAAATCATGACGGCCAATGTGACATATGGGACATAGAATAAAAACGATCTGATATATTCATTGGTCATTTCTTTTCGGACAAGGGTGAGTGGCAGCACTCTGATGAGATAGGTTACTGCTGCCATCACCAATATATATACATACACGTTATTCATGAGCATGCTCCTTTACAGGAAATAGATATGCTGCAATGCCAGCAATCAATACCGTTAATACGATAATTTTCACTCCAGATGAAATGGTGTGAAGAAGTGGCAACACAGCAAATAAAAGGCTTAGTACCATCGAGATCACAATCAGCACTGTCAAGATTTTATTTCCCTTGGCAGGAGGAATAATTACTGCCAACAGCATTCCGTACAAGGCAATACTTAATGCACTCATCAGTCTTTCAGGCAGGATGTTTCCAGAAATGACACCTAACAGGGTACCAAGCACCCACCCCGGAATTGCTACACTCATTACTCCATATATAAAAAAAGGGCTTAGCCTCCCTGGAGCAGCCGCCGATACCCCGAATACTTCGTCTGTTATTCCAAATGCCATAATGAGTCGATGGAAAAAGGGTGTATTTGGATCAATTTTTTGTGATAAGGCAAATGACATAAGAAAGTATCTGGAGTTGATGATTAATTGTGTCAGTACAATTTCCAGTACAGTCGCAACACTTGCAATTAATGTGAGTCCTGCAAATTGACCGGCTGACGTTAAGTTAGTCACAGACATAAAACCTGCTTCAAATGGGTTGAGCCCTGATTGTTTCGCCATAATTCCAAAAGTGAAGGATACCGCAAAATAACCAAGTCCAACAGGGAGGCCATCCTTTATCCCGCTTCTCCAGGCCTTCCAATTTGTTTTCATCTATATCTCCTCCAATGACACTACCATTTTGGGATCATTGAAAAAGGTTACCATACAATTTTACATTAATAAAATTAATATATATGATTAATCTATTAGTATTTCTGATGTAAGGAGTAGCGTAATGAACCGTTATGAAGTCTTTATGAAGGTCATTGAAAAAGGAAGTTTTACAAAAGCAGCCGAAGATCTAGGATATACGCAGTCGGCTGTCAGTCAGATGGTCAAAACTTTAGAGAATGAACTTTCTACAGTGTTGATTTCCAGATCCCGTAAAGGGATCAAATTGACTCCTGATGGAGAAGAATTTCTTCCGTATTTGACCAACGTTTATAATTCATACAGAGAATTAATGGAGAGAAGTAAGGAAATGCAAGGACTGGAAAGCGGAAATATCCGGATCGGGGCTTTTTCCAGCGTTTCTTGTCATTGGCTTCCGAGCTTAATGAAGGATTTTAAACAAATCTATCCGTCAGTTCATTTTGAATTACAGCAGGGCGAATATACAAGCATCGTTCAGTACATTAAAGATGGAAGTGCGGATTTTGGTTTTGTCAATCCAAAAGCAGCGGGAGGATTGCAAACTGTTCCTTTAAAAGAAGATGAAATGCTGGCAGTCCTTCCTGTTCATCACCCGCTAGCCGATCATCCAACAGTTACATTGGAGGATCTGTCAAAAGAACCTTTTATCCTTTTGGAGGAAGGCGAACTTAGCGAGCCATTGGAAATTTTTAAAGAAAATGATTTACAACCAAACATTCAATACTGTGTGCATGACGACTACACCATTATGGCTATGGTTGAAAATGACCTAGGAATTTCTATATTGCCGCAGCTCATCCTTAATAAAGTCAGTTACCGCCTTGTAAAGAAGAAAATTACACCATCTATCGTCCGAACAATCGGCATCGCTTATAAGAACAAAAAGACATTGCCAATCGCAAGCAGGTATTTCATCGATTTTATCATTCAACAGTTTGGTAAGGAGTCTTGAGGGTTTTAATAAAAGGTACTATTGGGGAAAGACGAAAATGGACCCATACAATGGTTCAAATCAACTTTGTGAAGGACAATTGTGTTCTAGAGTTGTTCTTCTTAAGATTCTTATCCTGTATGTATAAAAATCTTCCTTTCTTTCATACTTTTTGATAATTTTAAAATGTTGCATCCTCCCTTAACATTAAATGTAACTTAAAATGGGGGAGGTAAAGCTATGTTAGCAGGTATCGCAACTCGTTTTTCGCGAGTTGTCCAGCGTTATTTGCCAGACGCTTTTGTCATAGCAGTGCTTATGACAATATTTGTGTTCGCCATCGCATTAGCAATGAATCCAACGGAACCCGGTACTATTTTTTCAGCATGGGGTGATGGATTCTGGGCATATTTGGCATTTACAATGCAGATGGTTCTGTTATTGATGACGGGTATGACATTGGCAGCAGTTCCCTTTGTGAGTAGAGGGCTGGTGAGTTTAGCAAAGCTAGCGAACAAACCGTGGAAAGCTTATTTGCTTACTTTCCTAGTTTCCGCGGCGGCCTACTACATAAATTGGGGCTTGGCAGTTGTTGTCGGAGCCATCATTGCTAGGGAAATTGGAAAAAGAAATAAAGATGCGCATTTTCCACTTTTAGTGGCATGTGCATATTCCGCGACGGTGCTGTTTCCTGGAGGAATCTCAAGTTCGATTGGATTGACAATTGCTACAGAAGGGCACTTTTTAGAAGAAGTAATGGGAGTGATTCCAACTTCAGAAACATTATTTCACTCTTCAACGATTATAATTTTCCTAACTTTAGTTGTGATCATGTCCATCTTCATTGTTTTAATGGCACCTAAGAAAAACATTATCAGTTATCATACTACGGAATTGGATCAGCAACCGGAAACCGAAACTGCAGTCGCAAAAGATTCACTCAGTCCTGCCTTAAAATTAGAATATACCCCTATTTTAGGAATGTTAATTGGAACAATTGGCATCGTTTACACGGTTATATCGATTGGGGGCGGAAGGGACTTAGATTTGGATATTATCAATCTTTTCTTCTTGTCGTTGGGAATATTTTTACATCGTTCTTTGGGTCAATATGCAAAGTCCTTTATGGAAGCTTCTAAATCTATTTCGCCCGTTATTCTACAATTTCCCTTTTATGCTGGGATCATTGCGGTATTATCCGGTTCAGGTTTAGGACAGCTTATTATCGACGGGATGATTTCTGTAGCCACACCCGAAACATTCAATGTATTCACTTATTGGGTTGCCGGATTTGTTAACATTTTTGCTCCATCAGGTGGTGGGCAATGGGCATTGCAAGGTCCGTTGCAAATACCTGCAGCAATGGAATTGGGGGTTGACCCATCTAAAACCGCAATGGCTGTTGCATGGGGAGATGGATGGACTAATTTAATACAACCATTTTGGGCATTGCCAATACTATCAGTGGTTGGTCTGCACATCCGTGATATTATGGGATATTGTATTCTATTAAGTACAGTAGTAGGAATTGTCACGAGCGTGTTAATTTTCTTCTTGTATTAGACGGATGGGTTCAGCTTTGCTGAATCCATTTTTTCGTGGAAGTACTCTTCAAATTTATGAAATACTCTTCACTTCTTCCAAATTTCTCTTCTATTCTCGGCACCATCCCCGATCTCACTTCTCTTTTATACAACATGTATAAAAACGTTTCCTACATTATGATAAATTGGATAATGAAATCGCTGTCAACTTATTGTTACTATATAAATGTGTTTTTGGTACGGATAGTAGGTTCTAGTGTAAGGGCTTTCTGAAGTTTTTTAAAAAAAGCAAAGGGTGTTGTACTAATGGGTCAATTTATGGATAGTGTGGTTTCGACGTTCAGCGGTTTTATGCAAGCCGCTTTGGTTACTCTGCAAATCACGATTGTTTCTTTAATCTTAGCGAGTATTATTGGGTTGTTTGTTGCATTGATGAAACTGTCCAATAAGAAAATCCTTTCCTGGATTGCGAATCTTTATATAGGGGTTATTCGCGGAACGCCGCTGATTGTTCAAATCATGTGGCTGTATTTCGGAATTACGCAAGTTGTTGTATTATCTGCATTTTGGGCTGGAGCCATCGCGCTCGCTATTCATAGTGGGGCATATATTGCGGAAATTTTCAGAGGAGCTATACAATCAATTGACAAAGGACAAATGGAAGCAGCAGAATCGCTCGGTATGACGAGGAAGCAGGCGATGAGAAGGATTATTTTTCCACAGGCATTCAAGCGCTCCATTCCATCTCTTGGGAATCAGTTTATTATCGGTTTGAAAGATTCTTCACTTGTCGCTTTCATTGGAATTACAGAGATTTTCAACCTTTCTATGAGCCAAGCCGCTGCCACCTTCAGACAGTTGGAATTTTATACAATTGCAGGGATTTATTATTTGGTTCTGATCGTCATTTTCACACTCATTACAAACAAAATTGAAAAACGGTTGGACACAGGGAGAGTATAAGATGATAAAAGTAAAAAATTTGCATAAATATTTCATGGATTTGCATGTGCTAAAAGGGATAGATTTAGAGATTAAAAACAAAGAGGTTGTTGTTATTCTTGGGGCGAGCGGGTCAGGAAAAAGCACTCTTCTTCGGTGTTTGAATTATTTGGAGGTAAAAGACGAAGGAGAAATCTGGTTTGAGGATACAAAGGTAGATCCCACAAACATCAAGCTGAACAAAGTAAGAGAGGACATTGGTATGGTGTTTCAGCATTTCAATCTGTTTCCTCATAAAACAGTGATTGAAAATATCATCGAAGCTCCGATCATTGTTCGAAAGATGGAAAGGGAAAAGGCGATTCAGCAAGGGCTGGAGCTGTTGAAAAAAGTAGGATTGGGCGACAAGGCCCATGTGTATCCAGAAAAGCTATCCGGGGGACAGAAACAAAGAGTGGCCATTGCTCGCTCATTGGCTATGAATCCACGGGTCCTATTATTTGATGAACCGACATCTGCATTAGATCCTGAATTGGTTGGGGAAGTATTGAATGTTATGAAGGAACTTGCTCAGGAAGGCATGACGATGGTAGTTGTGACGCATGAAATGGGCTTTGCACGCGAGGTGGCCGATCGAATTGTCTTTCTGGATAACGGAGTCATCGCCGAAGAAAGCACTCCTGAGCAATTTTTTACAAACCCACAAAGCGAGAAAGCCAGACAATTCTTAGGAAAAGTTTTATAAAAATATGAGGGGGAATCAAGTTGAAAAAATCAATTTATGTAATGTTGATGGGGCTAATGTTCATGACTCTTTTAGTTGCGTGTGGATCAAAGGGCAAAGAAACATCGTCAGGGGAAGGGAAAAAAGGAGAGGACTTTGTCTTCGCATCAAGCGGCCTCTATCCCCCGTTCAACTATTCTGATAATAATAAATTAGTCGGTTTTGATGTGGAAATTGGTACTGCGATTGCAGAAGAATTAGGAATGAATCCTCAACCTGTAAAGAATCCATGGCAAACGATCATCGCTGCTTTGCAGGCGGACAAGTTTGATGCCATCATTGGAAGTATGGCCATAACGGATGAAAGATTGAAGGAAGTCAATTTTACTGATCCTTACTATGAATCGGGTGCGCAAATTTTCGTAAATGAAGACAATGATTCTATTAAAAGTGCGGATGACTTGAAAGGCAAAACAATTGGCGTTGTTGTTTCCAGTACGTTCGAGGAGAATGCCAAAGAATATACAGACGATGTAAAAACATACGACAGTGACGTGACCGCACTACAAGATTTGATGGTGAAAGGCCGCTTGGATGCTGTCCTTACTGACCAACTCGTCGGAATGTACGCTATCAAAGAAAACAACTTGAAGATCAAAAAAGTCGGCGAACCAATTTACTTGGACCAAATGGGAATTGCTATCAGGAAAGAAGATGAAAAACTGCTAGAAGATGTGAATAAAGCTTTGAAAACACTTAAAGAAAATGGAAAATACAGTGAAATCAGCAAGAAATACTTTGGAGAAGATATTTCAAAGTAAGAGAGGTCGCTTGGTAAGTATAGTCTGGCCATCTCCCTTGCATAACTTATGGTTGGGGACGTGACAACTTGCGCCCGTCGGAGTCAACGGTTGCTTATTGTAGGATGGTAGCTTCATTTAATCAATGTTTTGTGAATTTTTCTCAAGTAAACTTCACGGAGCTTTGCGCTAACATAAAATCTTGAATTGAGGCAGAGAACTTACCACTGGAAAAGAGCCATCACGGCTCTTTTTTCAATATGTTCACTAATTTATATGCCATAACACCGAGCTGAAGTTTTAACAGATCTTCTGTAGATTTGATATCCAGACCTGTACGGATTTCAATTTGATTCAGTCTATATCTTAATGTATGTCGATGAATATACAATTCTTCCGCAGCTTTTTGGATGCTTTGGTTATTTTTGAAATAACTGTCCAGCGTTTCGATTAAATCAATTTCTTTATTACTGAGCAATCCGCTCATATGTTGCTCATAAATGGACATTAAAGGAATCCCCGAGCGTTCCATTTCTAACAGCAAGTCGTACATTCCCAGATCATCGTAATGTACAATATTTACATTTTTGCTGACTAAATCACTCAATTTTACTGCGTAATGAGCTTCCTGCGCACTTTTTCCCAATTCATCCACCTGTTTGTAATCTTTTCCAATCCCTATAATTAAATCCACGTTTGGGAAATAGTACGTCCAATTTTTCAATAAATCCTTTGCGAGACTAATGGAATGTTTATATGTCTCTTCTTTGGTTTCCCCTGTGACATTTGTCAAAAAGATAATGGAATTTAATTTTGTTTGAATCAAATGCTGCTTTTTTTTCTGACCAAGAATTTGATCGGTCAAATGGTATAGCCTGTCAGTCAAGTTGACGTCAATTTTTTCAGGATGTTTAAATGCCAGATGAAAAACGGATTGATTTAAAGTGAGGTCATAACCAAGCTTCAAGCCGTGGTCAATGATGATTCTTTCATTTATATAATTTTTATTGAAGATGTCCTCGATAAAATTGCTTTGAATCCGTAATTGGGTTTCTTCGATCGCCTGTTTTTTCAAAAATTCCATAGCATAGATGGGGGCAGCCTGCTCTATGGCGATATCGTCAAGCTCCTGCCAATCGGACTCCGGTTTCGTCATGACAATCCAGCCATAACACGATTGCTTCGCGATGATTGGATAAACAGTGGAAATGTGATTTTTAAACGTAAAATTCACTTTGGATTCTCTTTTTAAGCTAGCTATAAGGTGTTTCGAGATGTCAATGTCGTCTCCATTGACTGGGTTCCATGTCAAATTGTCGTTATCGCTTGAATAAATGGTGTCGTAAAACTCATTAAAGATGACAATATGTGAGCTCGTCAGTTGAGCCAACCGCTCAGTCACCTCTGTTAAGCTTTGGTCATTCAATATAAGATTTGTCAATTCACGATGAATGTTTTCTGCCTGCTCAAGCAGATGCATCTGGTTGTTTACAATTTGTTCCAGTATTGCTTTGGTGATTTCGGAAAAATTGATGTCTGTTGGAATTTCAATCAATGGGAGATTATTTTCGTTGGCTAATTCGATAAAGCTTGCCGGGATTTCCTTCATATAAAAGCTTGTATAGATGGCAATTCCCGACAGCAGTTTGGATTTTAGTAGCTGATGGAATACCTCAAGCTGATCCTCGTTTTCCGCTAATCCAAATCCTGTCGTAATCAAAAATTCCCCAGGCTGCAATCGGCCGATATCTTCCAGAACTTCGACAATGGTCACCCATTTTATACTGTTTTCGATCCCTTGATGGCCTGCTACCAATCTTGTCTTTTTCATGACTGGTAATTGAAGTGCGTTATGAATGCTGATAGCTATTTTAAGCAACCCCCTTTTATACACGAAGTACAATGAATGCCGTTGTTTTTTGCATTTTGGTCGAATAGAACGGCTTCTTTGTGTCGGCTATAATTTTCTTATACACATCATAACATCTTTATCGAGTAAACGCTTACGAAAATTGAGGTGGATATCATGACAAGAACCTATCTTATTAAACCTGTTTTGGATGGTAAATATCCCGCTATTACACATGGTGAAGGGATCTATCTGTATGACGAAAAAGGAAAGCAGTATATTGATGGCTCTTCCGGAGCCGTAACGGCCAGTATTGGACATGGCGTACAAGAAATCGTTGATGCGATGGCAGAGCAGTCCAAAAAAGTTTCCTTCGTTTATCGCTCGCAGTTTACAACTGAGGCAGCAGAGCAGCTGGCAAAAAAAATCAGTGAAATATCCCCCGGAGATCTAAACTGGTCTTTCTTTGTGAACAGTGGATCCGAGGCGACAGAAACGGCTATGAAAATTGCCATCCAGTACTGGCAGGAAAAGGGAATGAAAACAAAAAATAAAATTATCTCCAGGTGGATGAGCTATCACGGAATTACAATGGGGGCTTTATCAATGTCCGGGCATATCCAGCGACGGGAGCTTTTTGAACCCATGCTTGAAAACTATCCTTCTATTTCAGCACCTTACTATTACCGTGATGCAGAACAGAGATCGATCGAGGAATGCGATGATTTTTATGCTCAAGAATTGGAGAAAGAGATTTTGAGAATAGGACAGGATCATATTGCTGCATTCATCGCAGAGCCGATAGTCGGGGCAGCGGGAGGGGCATTGACTCCTTCAGATGGGTACTTCCAGAAAATGAAAGCCGTCTGTGATCAATATGACATTCTATTCATTGCGGATGAGGTTATGACGGGATTGGGAAGAACCGGAAAAATGTTCGCTATGGAGCATTTCAATGTGATGCCTGACATTATAGCTACAGGAAAAGGAATGAGTGCGGGCTATACACCAATGGCGGCAGCAATTATAAGCGAAAAAGTGATGGAGCCGATTTTGAAAGGATCCAAGATTGTCATGAGCGGCCATACTTTCAGTGCGAACCCACAATCTGCCGCCACATGCTTGGCTGTATTGAATTATATCGAGAAAAATAACATTGTCGAAAATTCGGCGGTGAACGGGGCTTATTTAAAACAAAAAATTCGCGAACTCGCTGAAGCAAGTGAGATCATTGGCGATGTCCGAGGAAAAGGCTTATTCGTAGGTGTCGAGTTTGTCAAAGACAAGCTGTCGAAAAAATCATTCGGTCGGGCTCTGGATGTCGTGAATAGAATTGTCCAGGCGAGTTTCGAAGAAGGTCTGCTTGTCTATCCAGCGAACGCGGGAGCGGGTGGGCTAACCGGAGATGCTGTTATCTTGTCACCGCCACTTACTATTACAAAAGAAGAAATAAATGAACTAGTCAGAAGATTTGCGGTGGCACTTAGAAAAGTTGAGAGAGAACTTTCGAAGAACGGATGAGGGAAATCACGTTAGAAGCGGCCAGTATTTTCGAACATTGGCTAGTAAATCTAATGAATCGGACAGTAAATTAGGAAATCGGCCAGTATATCTGAAAAACGGATAGTAAATTAGAAATCTGGCCAGTAAATCATGGAATCGGCTAGTATTTTTGAAATCTGGCCAGTAAACCGAGAAATTGGCAAGTATTTTCGAAATTCGGCTAGTAAATCTAGTGAATCGGAAAGTATATCTTGAAATCGGATAGTAAATCGAAAACCTGGCTAGTATTCTTTGAAATCTGGACAGTAAACCGGGGAATCGGCTAGTATTCTTTGAAAATTGGACAGTAAAGCGAAAAAGTAGATAGTATTCCTAGAAATCTGGCCAGTAAATTAGGAAAGTTAAGAGTGTTTCAGGAATGTACAGAGTAGATTCAAAAAATGAATGGCATTTTTAGTAAATAGAGGACAATCCTGGAACTCCCTAATTTTTTAAAAAAAGGAGCCAAGTCCAGGAGAGCAAATAGTTTTCCAAAAGCATAGATATGAGGAGCGTTGGTAATGACAAAGGTAAGATCCGTTCAAGAAGCAGTTAAATATGTAAATAGCGGTTCCACTTTGATGGTCGGCGGTTTCGGAGGGATCGGGAACCCGCCGACCTTGATCAAAGCCATTTTGGAACACGACATCGACGAATTGACTTTGATTTGTAATGACGCAGGTTTTCCTCATATTGGGATCGGCCAGCTCGTTACGGAGGGAAGGGCGGCGAAGCTTGTCGCATCTCATATTGGCTCTAATCCGAATGCTGGCAAATTCATGCATGAAGAAAAATTGGATATCGAGTTTTCGCCTCAGGGAACGTTAGTCGAACGGATCAGGGCTGGCGGTGTGGGGTTAGGCGGCATTTTAACCGATATTGGCGTGGATGGGCTTGTTGCAGAAGGCAAGGAAACAGTTGTTGTTGACGGGAAAACTTTTCTGATTGAAAAGCCGCTTACAGCTGATGTTTCCATTGTATATGCGAAAAAAGCGGACGAGTTTGGAAATTTAATTTTTGATAAGAGTGCTAGGAATACAAATCCATTGGTAGCGATGGCTGGAAAAATCACTATAGCGGAAGCGGATGAAATTGTACCGGTTGGCGAGCTGGATCCTGAAGAAGTCGTTACACCGGGTGCGTTTGTAGATATTGTTGTAAAAAGTGAAGGGGTGAACTGGACATGGGCATGGGAGTAAGTGTGCGCGAAGCCATTGCAAAAAGGGCTGCGGAAGAAATTAAAGATGGAATGGTTGTCAATCTCGGAATCGGCATTCCTACTTTGGTTGCCAACTATATTTCTCCGAATGTTAATGTTATGTTCCATGCTGAAAATGGAGTTCTGGGTACGGGTCCGTCTCCGTTAAAAGGTGCGGAAGATGCTAATTTATGCAATGCAGGCGGAATTCCGATAACTGTTGTGCCGGGTGCTTCCTATTTTGACAGTACCCTTGCATTTGGAATCATCCGCCGCGGGTTGTTGGACGTGACAATTTTAGGAGCGTTTGAGGTTAGTGAAAGCGGCGATTTAGCAAATTGGATTGTTCCAGGAAAAATCGTATCAGGAATGGGCGGCGCGGTTGACTTGGCGCAAAAAGCCAAAAAGGTGATCGTGCTGATGAATCATACGGACAAACATGGCAATCCAAAGATTGTACAAAAATGCACATTGCCTCTTACTGCAGAGAAATGTGTCAATCTGATTATTACAGACATGGCTGTCATTGAGGTTACTGAACTAGGATTAAGCTTAATAGAAGTGAAAGGCCCGTTCACAGTTGAAGATGTAATCAATGCTACAGGAGCAAAACTCCATGTTCCTGATCATGTAAAATAGCAGACTATGGTAGAGAGAGTAGCCGCTTGAGTCATCATGAAAATAAAAACGGCAGCTTCCCATGGGGCCGGCAGCCTGAATTGGAAAAATGGCACTCTCTCCATAAAAAAATGATCAACAAATGAAATAGAGCAGATCAAAAGTTGTTCGGTGAATAAAAAAGGGGGTTTTACGATGCAGGATGCTGTAATCGTGACCGGTGTTAGAACGGCGGTTGGCGCCTTTGGCAAATCATTAAAGAATGTAGAGGCAGCAGAGCTGGGGAAACAAGTTTTAGAACGATTAATGGAAAAAACAAATTTACCTAAAAGCAGTGTAGAGGAAGTGATTTTCGGACACGGGTATGTGCATGGTGGAGGGCTAAATTCAGCTAGAATTGCGTCACAGAAGGCGGGATTCCCTAAGGATACACCGGCATATGTTGTCATCAAAGCATGTGGTTCAAGCTTGAAAGCCATCACAAATGCGACTGCCGCTATTCAAACAGAGCAGAACGAAGTGATTGTTGTCGGCGGAACGGAGAGCATGAGTAATGTTCCTTACATTGTCAAGAACCGCTGGGGTTCCAAGTTTGGTCATATTGTCATGGCAGATGCCCTAATGGCGGATGGTCTAGTTTGTTCGCTAGGGAACGAACATATGGGTATGACAGCTGAACGATTAGCTGAACAGTATCAAATTTCACGAGAAGAACAGGATCAATTCGCTTATGACAGCCATATGAAGGCAGCGAAGGCGGTCAAGGAAAATAAATTTTCGGATGAGATTGTTCCCGTTGAGCTGCTGACAAGGGAAGGAAGACAATTTTTTACAGCAGATGAAAATGTAAGGGCATCCATCGACAAGGAAAAACTGGCGACCTTAAAACCGGTCTTTAAAAAGGATGGTTTCGTAACGGCAGGAAATGCGTGTCCGATGAATGATGGGGCTGCGGCATTGTTGATGATGTCCATTAAACGCGCTGAACAAGAGGGTCTTCAGCCGCTCGTCAAAGTAAAAGCATATGCAAGTGCCGGTGTGAATCATTCGATTATGGGGATTGGACCAGTTCCAGCGACAAAAAAAGCGTTGGAAAAAGCGGGGCTAACCCTCGATGATATTGGCTTGATTGAATTGAATGAAGCTTTTGCAGCTCAGGCGCTCGCTGTGATTAAGGAGCTTGGTTTGAATGAAAGCCGCGTGAATGTTAATGGAGGAGCGATCGCGCTAGGTCACCCTGTTGGTGCAACTGGTGCCAAATTGAGCGTCACACTTATCCATGAGATGATGCGCTCGAAAACGAAATATGGATTGGTGACTATGTGCATGGCCGGAGGTATGGGAATTTCGGTAATCTATGAAAATATGACTTTGTGAAGGTGGTAAATCATGATAGTTAAAGAGAGGATTAATCGATGGATTGATGACAATAGACAAGCACATATAGAATTTTTGCAAAAATTGGTTCAACTTGCGAGCACTCAAGGAAATGAAAAAGAAGTTCAGGAAAACGTCGCCCAATTTTTAACCAATCTTAATGTAGATGTTGACATTTGGGAATTGGATGGTGAAAGATTGCAGAAGCATCCTTATTTCTATTCGAATCGTGTAACGTTTGAGAACAGCCCGAATGTGGTGGGCGTTTTAAAAGGAAGCGGCGGAGGAAAGTCGATCATACTAAATGGACATGTGGACGTAGTGCCTGAAGGTGACCACGAACAATGGGATAATGGACCATTCAGCGGGGAAATCGTGAACGGAAAAATATACGGTCGGGGCGCGACTGACATGAAAGGAGGCAATGCTTCCTTGATGATTGCCCTTGATGCGATCAAATCCTTGGGAATCCGTTTAAAAGGCGACGTTATCTTCCAAAGTGTAGTGGAAGAAGAGAGTGGTGGCGCCGGAACTTTGGATGCTATTTTGAAAGGGTACAAAGCGGATGCAGCAATCATTCCAGAACCGACCAATATGAAGATTTTTCCGAAACAGCAGGGGTCCAAGTGGTTCCGGCTCATTGTGACAGGAAGAACAGCACATGGCGGCACAAGATACCACGGTGTCAGCGCGATTGATAAAACGTTTATCGTCACTGAACATATGAAGGAATTAGAAAAAATAAGAAACGATCGAATTACGGACCCGTTATACGACAATATTCCGATTCCTGTCCCTATTAATATCGGTGCTATCAAAGGCGGGGACTGGCCATCTTCCGTTCCAGACATCGTCGAACTGGAAGGGCGCATCGGAATTGCGCCTAACGAGACAATGGAAGACGTTCAAGCGGAAATGGAAATATGGCTGATAAGGCTGGCGGAGAAGGATGAATGGTTTAAAGACCATCCTGTTGAAGTCGAGTGGTTCGGGGCGAGGTGGGTCCCTGGAGAAATCAAAACAGACCATCCATTGATGAACTCATTGATCAACAATTTTAAAGAAGTGGCTGGGGAAAAGCCTGTGATTGAGGCAGCACCTTGGGGTACAGACGGCGGGCTTCTATCACAGGTCGGAGACACACCGAGCGTAGTTTTCGGTCCCGGAATCACGAATCTCGCGCATTTTCCAAACGAAGCCATTGAGGTAGAAAAGATATTTGAAGCGGCGAAAATCATAGCGGCGACGATTGTGGATTGGTGTGAGTTGAATGAAGGTTAACGCTTTTCATATATGCAGGTGCTGGGACTACCTTCTGGCACTTGCATAGAATGCAAAGCTCATTTATGAATTGTAATGAAAGCGCCTACTCGTTTAGTGTATGGAAAGGGTAGTGTCTTATGATTAGGAGGCTAAGCAATGCTCGCAACGAATGAAACAGTAAAAGGAAAAAACTTCAATATGGATGTTTGTATAGATCCGCCGAATAAACGATTAAGAGTGGACGAATATGTGGGGAATGTCGATTCAATGATCGATCGGCTTCATGAATTGGCAAAGAAGTATGCTGTTACAAAAGTGATTGTGAAGGCTAAAAGTAATGATATGGAGTTGCTCCTCTCTAGGGGATATATGTTGGAGGCAATATTTAAACGGTATTTCAGAGGGGACGATGCGTATGGGATGGTTCTTTATTATGACCCTGCACGCCGGGCAAGCGAGGATTGGATTAAGGAAGATAACATATTGAATGATGTTTTGAAACTTCCAAAATCCTTTGTGTCTAAAAAACTGGAGGAGGACTTCAACATCCAGATGGGAAAAGTGGAGGATGCCGGACAACTGGCTGAATTATATGCGCACGTGTTTGAGACGTATCCTACCCCTATGAACCAAAAGGAGTACATAGAAAAAGTGATGAGTGAAGGAACCATTTTTTTCATCATCAAAAAAGCAGGAAGGATCATCAGTGCAGCTTCTGCAGAAATCAATGACAAGTACAGCAATGCGGAGATAACAGACTGTGCTACGCTTCCGGGATTTCGCAAACATGGTTTGATGAAAATATTAATAGCTGCTTTGGAAAAAGAGTTATTCCGCAGACATATCTTCTGTTCTTATTCAATTGCAAGATCCCTTTCGTTTGGGATGAATGCATCTTTCCATCAGCTTGGCTACACATATACTGGGAGATTTATCAAAAATTGTGATATATTTGGGAACTTTGAGGATATGAGTGTTTGGACTAAGGACTTGTCGGAAGAGGAAACAAGATGATGTAAAAAGACGCTTCATGAAATGGGGGTATTACTAGTGAAATCAACTGAGAACAACGAAAAAAAGATAAGTATATGGATGGCGCTCATTCCGATTGTTTTTCTTGTTGTGAGCCTTTCAGTGACACTTATTCAATTTGAAGGGGAGGCTCACATCCCGCTTTTATTGAGTACCGCAGTTGCTGCTATTGTTGCTTTAAAGCTTGGGTATAAGTGGGAATTTCTAGAGAAATCGATGATTCAGTCTATTTCGGTTGCTATGCAGGCGATTCTGATATTGATGGTAATTGGTGTTATTATTGGAACTTGGATTGCCGGTGGCATAGTTCCTACTATGATTTACTATGGATTAGAACTACTCTCGCCGACGTTCTTCCTTGTGACCACTTGTATTCTTTGCTCCATTGTTTCCTTTGCAACTGGAAGTTCTTGGACAACTGCTGGAACAGTAGGTATAGCCGTATTGGGTATCGGCCAGGGATTGGGAATTCCAGTGGCGATGATTGCAGGGGCAATTATTTCTGGAGCTTATTTTGGCGATAAAATGTCACCGCTTTCAGACTCTACCAACTTGGCTCCAGCTGTTGTTGGCGTAAATTTATATCAACATATCGGGCACATGATCTACACAACAGGACCTGCCTTGATCATTGCCTTGATTTTATACGGAATTATTGGTATTAGATTTGCTGATCAGTCAGTAGATATAGAACAAATTCAACTAATAAAAACAATAATGTCTGAATATTTTGTTATTAGTCCCTGGTTATTCATTCCTCCACTGATTGTCATTACTTTAGTCGTGCTGAGAATGCCTGCTCTTCCAGGAATGACAATAGGTGGAATATTGGGTGTTTTGTGCCATGTCTTTGTCCAAGGCGGAGATTTAGGGAATGCGATCAACATCATGTATGGAGGTTTTTCAATAGAGACTGGCGTAGAAATGATAGACAGCTTACTAACCCGTGGTGGGCTTGAGGGTATGATGTACACTGTTTCCTTGATTATACTCGCCATGTCTTTTGGAGGTATACTGGAAAAGACCGGGATGCTACAGGCTATCATGAAAAAATTGATTGCTTTAACTAACTCTACGGGTAATCTAATTGCTACAACAGTAGCTGCTTGTATTGTTTCCAATGCAATTACTGCCGATCAATATTTGTCTCATGTAATCCCAGGAAGAATGTTTGCCAAAAAGTATAAAGAAAAGAACCTTGCACTGAAGAATCTATCTAGAACTCTAGAAGATGCAGGTACAATGACTTCGTCATTTTTTCCTTGGAATACTTGTGGTGCTTTTATGATGGCCACTTTGGCCGTGCATCCTTTCGAGTATGCCCCATACGCATTTCTTAATATATTATGCCCAATTATTGCGGTTCTGTTTGGATATCTTGGGATAACGATTGTGAAAGAAAAAACTGCAGAAGTACCGGTTCAGCCTGGTACAAATAAGAGAGTTCAGAGTTTATAAGTTTTTTACTTCATAAAGAAATATAGAGGAGCATTATTGAACCTCTTCATTTCTAATGATAAGCCGACTGTTTTTGAATGCCAGGAGATGTCCTGGCATTTTTCAATGGATTTGGGATGAAATCCGAAAATCGAAATATCATACCCTAGGCATGAGCTGAGGCAGAAGATTGAAAAGCAATAATCAGGTAGGGCACATCTCCTTTCAGCATGAAAGGTTCTTCTTCCTATTCAGTTTTGTTTATACTAAAATAATAATTTCTACTAGACAAACCGTCGTTATTCATGCATAATAATGCATTGGTATGGATTTTTAAAAATTATTCTAGTATAGATTTATATGTGAAAGGTGAGATACATGGGTTATCAAGCTAAAGGGGATTCTTCTCAGAATAGGCCTGTATCATTGAGGTCCTATTCTTTTGTCCAATATTTGAAATTTATCATTCCCTCTCTTATAGGTATATATTTGTTTATGGTTCCAGTGAAAAAAGAAGATGGAATTACGATTCCAGTTGCATTTTTAGCAGGTGAGATCAATAATTTATTCGTTGATTATGTTCCCGTTGCAGCAACTTGGCTAATGATTTTATCCGTTTTGGTGTCCGTTATTGCACGGGTGTTTAAACCGACAGTTATGATGGAAAATTCCTTTCTTTACTCGGTTTTTCATGTGTCTAATGGTTGGCTTGTGACTCGAATTTTAGGAACGATTTTTGCTGTGATATCCGTATTTAAAGTTGGGCCTGATTGGATTGGCAATGAAAATACGGGTGGATTGCTCGCATATGATTTGATTCCAGTTTTATTTACGACGTTCCTGTTGGCTGGATTTTTCTTGCCGTTATTGTTAAATTTCGGCCTGCTTGAATTGTTTGGTGCCTTGCTAGCTAAAGTTATGCGTCCATTATTTAAAATTCCCGGTCGGTCTTCGCTAGATTGTCTCGCTTCTTGGGTCGGTGACGGTACAATCGGAGTGCTGCTCACTTCTAAGCAATATGAAGGAGGCTACTATACAAAGCGTGAAGCTGCTGTCATTGCAACAACATTTTCAGTCGTCTCCATCACTTTTACTATTGTAGTAAACCAATATTTGCATCTGGAAGATTATTTCCTTGAATATTATGCAACGATTGTTATCGCAGGCTTAGTGGCTGCTATTATTATGCCAAGAATACCACCTTTATCGAGAAAACCAGATACAGGATATGAACACACGCATTTAAAAGTTGAAGAAGGTATTCCTTCTAACACGAACCCGCTCAAATGGGGAATCAGCGAAGCTGTTTTACAAGCGAATAAAAATAAAAATGTGTCATCCATTATTAAAGAAGGTTGTAGGAACGTAATTGAAATGTGGCTTGGCGTCATTCCTGTGGTCATGGCAATCGGAACGGTAGGTGTGGTTATTGCAGAATACACGCCAGTGTTCAAATATTTAGGAATGCCGTTTATCCCGATTCTCTCCGTGCTGCAGGTTCCGGAAGCGGCTGCTGCTTCACAGACTATGATCATCGGATTTGCGGATATGTTTTTACCCGCGATTATTGGAAGTGGCATAGAAAGTGAAATGACACGTTTCGTTATCGGCTGTGTTTCGGTTACGCAGCTTGTCTATTTATCCGAAATGGGCGGATTGTTGCTCGGTTCCAAGCTGCCGGTCAATCTGAAAGATTTGATGTTGATCTTCTTGTTGAGGACAGCAATCACGTTGCCAATTGTTGTGCTCATTGCGCATTGGATTTTTTAACTTCATTCAGAAGGAGCCTCCGGTGGAGACATCAGATTTTCAGAGGAAATGTAACGGGCGAAATTCCGATAATATCTGGGCGCAAATACGCAAAGGCGCATTTGATAATGGGGATAGTTTCCTGTTCTGAATAGCCTTGTAGGTATTTTGTTGCAGAATTAGCTTGCCAATGCCGCTGGCCGGCGGATGTTTGAAATGAAGAAATAGAAGCCTTTTAGCTAACGAGCTGTTTTTGCTAAAAGGCTTTTTCTTAGCGGACGATCCGATGAGCGCAGTTACGAGAAATTCATATTAAATGATCATTCAAAAGAGGCAGGGGTCAGCTTGATGAACCCTGCCTTAAATGGTGTCTAGATTATGGAAAATTTGTGATCGAAGAAAGACGGAATACTGTCCGGGGAAAAAATACTGTCCGTATAATCAAGAATACTGTCCGCATAATCAAGAATACTGTCCGAGGAACGAAAATACTATCCAGATAATCATGAATACTGTCCGAGGAACGAAAATACTGTCCAGATATCACGAATACTGTCCGTGGAACGAAATATACTATCCAGATATCAAGAATACTATCCGGGAAACGAAAATACTGTCCAGATAATCAGAATACTGTCCGTGAAAAGCAAATACTATCCGGATAGCGAAATTACTGTCCATCAACCCGAAATACTATCCAAAATAACAAATTACTGTCCAGGAAAAGCAATATACTATCCACATGGCCAGAAATAATATCCAGACAGCTAAATTCCTGGTCCACTCATCTAAAAAAGTGCCGGCTCACGCCGGCACTTTCCTTATAAAGCTAATGGTCCTGCAGCTTTGACTCTTACTAAAATGGCATTTCCTGGCATGTAGGCCAATGGGAAGTCTTCTAATTGGATAATATCCACTTTTTCAGGATTGGCTCCTGCATCGATGGCCTCTTGGATGGCTTCGCTTCGTGCTTCTTGTATTACTTTTTGGTAGTCATGCTCTTCTAAAGAATAAATTCGTTCGACGGTTCCGCTTATGTCTCCAAGTGCAGCTCCAATGGCATTGGCCACAGAAGCGTGCTCCGGACGGATAACGCTGCTGGCGCCTTTCAGTGATTCTGGCATTAACGCAGCACCTCCGCCGACGAGGACGACGGGCAAATCTTCTGCACTGGTTTTCATGCGATCAATGGCATTTTCGACCATTGTAATGAAGGCGCGGTAGATATCTGAACATGGAATTTCATTCAATCTAGTTGGATCAGTGCTTTCGATTTCCATGAATCCCGCACCAATGGCCACGTCTGTAGCGGTCAATTCTTCTCCTCCGAAAACAATCGCCTTCTCTGTGAGCTGGTATCCAACGCTTTCCGGACCGATTTTCCATGAATCCTCATCTAAATATACCCGCGTTCCCCCACCAAAACCGATAGAGTAGATGTCTGGCATGCGGTAGTTTGTACGAACGCCGCCGACTTCAACAGCGATAGATGTCTGTCTAGGGAAGCTGTTGGCCAGCACGCCGATATCTGTCGTCGTTCCGCCGATATCTACAACAATGGCATCAGGTTCTTGAGATAAGTGCGCCGCTCCGCGGATAGAGTTAGTCGGTCCGCATGCAATTGTATAGATAGGATATTTCTGAGCGTAGCTGTTTGTCATCAAGGTTCCGTCATTTTGTCCGAGGTAGATGTGCGCGTTGATTCCTTCATCTTTCAGGGCACGTTCGAAATCCTGGGCTACCCGGTTGATCACGGTCATTAAGGCAGCGTTTAAAATGGTCGCATTTTCACGTTCAATCAAGCCGATTGTTCCAATTTCACTTGATAGAGACACTGGAATTCCAGGAAGTTCTTTTTCAAAGAAGGCCGCTACTTCTTTTTCCTGATCGCTTAAAACAGGAGAAAAGACGCCTGAAATTGCGATAGAGTCCACTTTTCCACGGAACCGTTCCGCAGTTTCCTTCAATTCTGTATAATCCAAATCGGCAATGGGAGCTCCGTTATATTCATAACCGCCGTGGATCAAGACGGTCTCTGCTTGAACTATTGCTACAAGATCCTCTGGCCAGCCTAACATGGGGGGCACGGTTGATCCTGAAGGTAGGCAGATACGGACGATTCCAACCTTGTCCAATGATTTTCGCTCAACGATCGCATTTGTACAGTGCGTCGTACCCAGTGTTGCAACTTGAATATCTGCCACATTAACGTTTGTTTCTGCGAGCAATTTTTTAATTGTTTGCTGGATCCCTGTAAATACATCTTTCGTAGTCGCCGATTTCGTGCTTCCGATGACTTGATTGTCATGATCAAGAATAACGCCGTCTGTATTTGTTCCGCCTACATCAATTCCAAGTCTAATCATTTGCACGCTGCTCCTTTACTAATGTTTCCAACGGAATATAATCATATGGATATTTGAAATAGCGAGGTCCCGCCGTTTTGATGCCGATGTCTGTTCGCCACTTTTCGTTTGCAGGAAAGGCAACAATCGCGACTCTAGCTCCATATTTTAAACCTTCTGTTGTAATCGGCATCCCTGTTTCTTCATCCAATACTGCAATTAGATCCGGTGCCATGGCAACAGGTTTTCCTTCGACTTCTGCGAGCAGGTGCTCGTTTTGGAAGTGCAGCTTACAGCCCTTTCCTTGGAAAAAGTCGATTCCATCAAAGTTTGCTTCTCCTCTTGTAAAACCGCCCTCGATCTTTCTTTGGATGAGCATCGCTTTTCCTTTAAAAAGAAGATAGCCGTTCAGTTTTTTGACCATTTGTGTGATGGGATGAACCTCAGCTTGCCGCTGTTCTTTTAATAAAGCTCCAATTTCCTGAGCCAATGACAGGGTTCCTGGAATGACACTTTCCTTTGCTTGTTTTCCGGTGATTCCATAGTCACATACAATGGAGGATCCCCCCATTGAAATGGTTACATTTCGTGACAATTTTTCACTCCAGTATCCGTCAGCAGGTTGGATTGTCACGACATTTCCCTGTTCATCGCCAATGGTGACGAGCTCCGGTTTCAGGCCATCCAAATGGAAGGTGACCATCTGCGCTTCAGGGAATGCACGTCCCATTGCATCACCGTCCAAAATGGGAATGTTATTCATAGCAGCGACTGCCACTGGGATGAGCGAGTTCACGCCTCCGATCTCAATCGGCATAACGACATCTGTTTTCCTGCCGCACGCATTTTCGAAAGCTTTCAGCGGTGCCTCCAATTGCTCAAATGAAGGGATTTTTTCTACAAGCACGCTCGGTGAACCCATACCTGATGCTGGGAGTACCCATTGGTCGTCGGTGAGTTCATCAAGCGTAATTACCTGGACCGGCCCATATTTTTTAATGGCGGAGAGTGCCATCATTTTTCCGATATAAGGATCGCCGCCGCCGCCCGTTCCAAGAACGGTCGCCCCGACCGCAATATGTTCAATATCTTCTTCTGTTAACCATCTCATTGAATTACGCTCCTTTTCTTGAATAAAGCAATGAATAATGCCTGGAATATGAAAGCAATGAGGAAGCTGTCCAGAGACGAAATGGTGGTCAATGTAAACAGCTCAAGACCGATCGGTCCTTCCATTGTCAACCAACTCATGAAGGTTCCGAGCGCCCACGCTGTCAGTGCAAGCCATTTGAATGCTTGATCATTGTCTTCGTTAAAAAGCTTCAAGCCTCCTACATAATAAGCAGCCGTATATACACCGCCGATTGGCGCGATAAACATTGTCATGATTGTTAAGAAATTGATGAAATAATCATAAATGCCGAGTACAGCAAGCAATGTTCCGATAATCCCGGCAACGAGAGTTAGAAATACTTTGCTTTTTTTCGTAAAAATAACAGAAAGACTCAGCCCGGAAGAGTATGCGTTGCTTGTGTTTGTTGTCCACTGGGCCAAAATGAGAACTAAAATTCCTGGAATCCCCAATCCAACTGTGATCATGATTGTTGTCAGACTGCTTTCATCCATTAGGCGGGATAAAATCATCGCAATGATAATCATGAAGCTGTTTCCAAAGAAAAATCCGAAGAAAGAAGCAAGAACGGCATCTTTTTTCGTACGCGCCCATCTGGAAATGTCGGGTGAAATCGTTGCTCCCACAACGAAAATGCTAATAACAAGGGAGACAGCCATACCGAAAGTAAAGGCATTGTCGACTGGTGTATGCAAAGCGCTTGTACCATATTTGCTGAGCGCCAGTCCAACCGCTAAAATGACAAGAATGAGAAGCAGTGGAACAGACCAAGAACTTAATTTTTCAATGGCTTTATAACCGATGACCGCAGTTGTCATCATCAGAATGCCGCCGATTGCGGCCAGTAAAGGAACGGGAAGCTGCAAACCTAATGCTCCGTCAATCGCGGCATAAGCATTTTCGGCAAAGAATCCCGCTTGAACACCGAACCAACCGATTAAAGAGACGGCAATGAAAAGGGATACGAGCTTCGCTCCCGAAATTCCGAAAGTAAATCTTGAAATCATGGATGTTGATAGTCCTGTTACAGCACCAACATAGGCGCAGAATGCCGCCAGTACGCCCAAAATGGCAGAGCCGATGATGACGGCCCATAAAGCATCATTAAACGCCATACCTTTTCCCAATTCAGCCCCGAAAAGCATGGCTGATAAATCTATTCCTACCGCGATCCAGACGAGGCTGATTGAAAACCAGGCCTTTCTTTCGCTCATAGGGACGACTTCTCTTGCATAATCGTTCGTCATTTTTCATTTCCTCCCATTAAAACTCTCATGATGTACAGTGCCTCGTCTATTTGTTGCTTCAATTCCTGGTCGTTATATAGTTTGATTTCCCAAAAAACCCCATCTAATATTACTGAAAATTGTTTAATTAATTTTTGGGAATGGGCCTCATCAATCTCCGGTTTGTCGCGGCGGATTAATTCCAATAATGAGTCGGTCATCCATTTGTCGAATGTTTGAATGTGTTCCAGTAAAGTTTGATGAATCTCTTTAGGTGGTGAAGTGACTAAAGAGATATAGACATTCGTCTCTGCCTCATGTTTTTTATGATAGTCAACTGTTCCTTTCAGAAGGGCTTCAAATATAGAAAGAATCGGCTCATCATGAACATCTTCCAGGATTTGCTTCATTTGGTTGAGATGATCTTTCAGCAGCTTTTGGAAGGCGTCCAGAAACAGCGACTCTTTATTTTTATAAAAAAAGTAGATGGAAGCAGGCTTGATACCGACTTCTTGGGCAATATTCCGCATCGTTGCTCCGTGATAACTATAAAGAGAATACTGGTTGATGGCGGCTTGCAAAATTTTTTCTTTTGTCAAAAAATTCACCACCTAACAAATGTTAGGTTAAGAATATATTAGTTTTGACCGAAAATCAAGGGGGGTAAATGGATATAGAGATTTAACTTCATTCAGCAGAAGTCTCTCACTTCTGTAAGTGGTGAGATGAATACATATTGATATTCCATTCAGTGGGGGTTCAAACCCCGGCTGAATAAAGTCAAAGCCTCCGGCGGATGCCACAGATTTTCAGAGGAAATTTATCGAGCGGAGCTCGATAAAATCTGGGCGCAAATACGCCAAGCGCATTTGATTATTTTTTATAGACATAGGAAATATAAGATAGTGGTTCATAGGGTAAAATGCTGGTTAAGGCATGGAAAATTCTCTTTCAGTCATTGAAAACGGTCTCTGTTTTTGTGTTTTGTTATACTTTTTTTTATGTATTTTTTTTTGATCATGGAAACAAGGAGAGGTTATTAGTGTCAGATTCTAATGGAAGTTCGGCTTTAACGCGAACAAAATTGACCCTGCTGGAAGGGATTGCCTTAATTGTAGGGGCCAATATTGGAGCGGGAGTTTTAAGTTTGGCCTATGGTGCCAAAAATGCCGGATGGCCTGTATTGGTATTCTGGGTCGTTGTCGCCGGAGTGCTTACAACGATTTCTATGTTATATGTAGCAGAAACGACGCTTAGGACGAATAAAACCCTTCAACTAAGTGGTTTGGCTGAAAAATACGTTGGAAATTTAGGGTCATGGCTTATCTTTTTGTCGGTGGCTGTAAATGCTTTAGGGGCATTGGTCGCTTATACTTCTGGAAGCGGTCAAATTTTGGCAGAGTTATTCGGTATACCGAATATGCTGGGGAGTTTTTTATTTTTTATCCCAGCGGTTGGAGTCATTTGGCTTGGATTGAAGGCTGCTGGAGTAGCTGAAAAATTTATTACGTTCGGCATGCTGTTTTTGGTTGTTCTATTAGTTGTGGCATCCATCATAGGACCGGGATTGAAAGTAGATTATCTTACTTTTTATAATCCGAAGTTTGCGATTCCGGTATTTAGTTTGACTGTATTTTCCTTTTTGGCTCAATACATTGTTCCTGAATTATCTCGCGGATACTCAAAAGAAGATATTAAGAACTTGCCAAGAGCAATTTCTATTGGCATGCTGATTACCGGAGTTTTATTGGCACTGGTTCCGATGGCGGCATTGGGATTAACAGGACCTGAAAAAGTAACGGAAGTTGTTACAATCGCATGGGCAGATGCGTTGGGAAGCTGGGCGTTTTTTACAGCAAACGGATTTGCATTATTGGCCATGCTGACATCCTTCTGGGCTTTGGGACAAAGCTATTTTACAAATATTATTGACCGTTTTAAATTTCCTTCAGAAACAAATAAAAAATATCGTGCTATTGCATTAGCAATTGTAGCGGTACCTCCGTTTCTTCTTGCTTACAGTGGATTTGTCGGATTCGTCGACGCCTTGTCAATCGCGGGTGCTTTCGCAGGAATCATGATGGCGATTGTGCCAGTCATGATGTTGAATAAATCCCGGAAAATTAATGAAAGGGAGCCGGAGTGGACCTGTGGGAAATTGGCACATCCTGTCATTCAAACATTGATTATTGTGTTATATACAGGAGCGGGAGTTTACACACTACTTGGCGTCTTTAACGTACTTCCGAAAGGCTGGTAAACAGGCGGATGCGCATTTTTCGCAAAGAAAAAACAATCACTCACTTCTCAGCTAATATGAAACCGGTTCATACGATTGAGCTTGGTGAGACGGTGATAATCGAAACCCATGATTGCTACGGCGGACAGATTACGGATGAAAGTGTATTGCGGCCGGATATTGATTTGTCTGTTATGAACCTGGCGACGGGACCGTTTTATGTGAATGAATTGAAAGCTGGGGATGTTCTTGCCATTGAGATTTTGGATATTGAGCTGGAGCAGTCCGGCGTGATGGTGATGTCAGATGGGCTCGGCGTGTTGGGTGATTTGGTGGATAAATCTACGACAAAAATCATTCCGGTAAAAGACGGACAGATTTTGTTTGGCGATGGGCTGGTTTTCCCGGCGACACCGATGATTGGAGTCATTGGCGTTGCTCCAAGTGAGGGCTCTGTTCACTGTGCGGTGCCTGGCGACCATGGTGGAAACATGGATACAAAAGACATCGGAATTGGAAGCAAAATCTATTTTCCAGTTTTCCAAGATGGCGGATTGTTCGCTTTAGGCGATCTGCACGCCTCCATGGGGGACGGGGAAATGGATGGGACCGGAGTTGAAATTGGTGGAAAGATAAAGCTGAAGGTGACCAAAAAGGAAGATTCTCAGCTTATCGCCCCGGTTGTTGAAACGAAAGATGCCTTTATGTTTATTTCATCAGCTGAGACCTTGGAGGCCGCTATCCGGCGTGGGGCCAGAATCGTGGTCGATCATTTGCAGCGGGAGATTTCGCTGGAATTTGGGGAGGCATACCGTCTGTTGAGTATGCTTTGCGATCTGAAGATTAGCCAAATCGTGAACCAGCTTGTTACTGTCAGAGTGGCGGTTCCAAAGGAACTGTTTAGGTAGAAGTGCTCTAATCTGGGGCGGAATGCCACAGTCCGAAGATCCGGGATGTATGGTCAGAAGTTAAGCGTGTATGCTCTATTACTCAACGACTTCTTAGATTGGAAAAATATGATCTGAATTACGACCGTGATGTTCCCGAAAAAAGCAGCCCTACTCTGTAAAATTAAAGGCAATTGAATGTGTTATAAAACAGTAATATCAAGAGGTTGTCTTTAATGTCACACATTATATTAAATAATTAGTACATCACTTATATATAGTGGTGTACTTTTTTGTTTGTTAGACTTCTAAATGACCTCGTTGACTACCATAATAACCCTACAGATGTAAATATTTCCGGTAATTGAACGTTGCAGTAAAATAGATCGTACATTCCCGAAGCGTACATTCTGTTTGGAGGCAATTTAGGTAAACACGAAGAAACTATTAAACGTTGGATACGGTCAGGTAAATTCCCAAACGCTTATAGAAATAGCGATAAAGAAGGTTGGAGAGTTATTGAATCTGATTTATTGAAACTTAATAATGATCGGTTAATAAAAAAAGCATTACTGTCACTTTTGCCAATGTTGCCTAATAGTTTAAAGAAGTCGATACCGAAGGTAAAGGGATTCAGGAAAATGCAATACGGTTAAATGAAGAATTGTATGAATATTACAAACAACATAGTAAAACTTTTAAACAAAAAGAAAATAGTGTCCGCAGCCACCTCCGATGTCGGTTATATTGCCAGCGGCAATGGCGGGGCAAC